>JANOBZ010000168.1:0-20793 GCA_031411895.1 Acidobacteriota bacterium
CCCGCAAAGGCGCAAAGCTCGCTAAGAAATCAAAACAATTTAATAAGGTGAGAGAAATCTCGCCTTTTTTGTTTGCCTGAGACATTTTTCAAAAAATTTGCGCGTTTAAGGTTAAGAGGGTTTCGGAAGCAGCGAAATTAAAGGAGAGGAAAACTATGTGGGGAAACAAAGAAAACTATCTTGCCGCCGCGCTCAACGTGGTTTACGGCGTTAAGGAAAAAGTTCCGTTCGGAGCGTCGAACCGGCTCTCGGATTTTGTCGAAAGCTACGACCGGCATCACAAAAAGGTCGAAGGCGCAAATCCGGGTGTGGTTGATAAAGTGATGGGCGGAATGACGGCGTTTTTGCCGCTTATGACCGGCGCGAACCGCGCGGTGCAGATTTATGACGAAATTGCGGGTAATGCGTCGCCGGACAAACTCGAACGCTTCCGGCAGATCGCGAATCTGACGGTCAAGATGAAAGCGGGCAACTGTTTCGAGCAGGCGATCGTCGCGTTTATAGATTTGTGCGACCGTGGCATTCGCCCGCTCGCGTTGATGTATATGGACAACCGACGGCATGCCTTCGTTCTTATCGGGCGTCCGTCGAGAACTTACAGCCACCCTTCGAAATGGGGCGACGAATGCGTCGTGTGCGATCCGTGGGCGCGCGAAGCCTATTTTCTGCCGGCGGATACGGGCGCGGGAATTTTGCAGACCAAATGGGGCTGCCCGACCGCGACCGCCGAGTTCGGCGTCGCGTAAAAAATCATTTTTTAGCCGCGGCTAATTTTTTAATGCCTGGTGAAAATCATCCCGTGAAACAATTGTTTTCTTTTTAATGTTTCATGTTGCACGAATGAAACAGAATTGCTATAATTCCGATGATTTCAAAACGAACCTTCCCAATGGAATTTTGCAATTCGCAAAAATTTTATTTTTCTAAAGACATAACCAAAATATAAGGAGCAAAAACAATGGAAACAGCAACCGCAAAATCGTATAATATCGCCACCGGACTGATCGGTGAATTGGAACACGAAGCCGCGACGACGCGCAAAATTTTGGAGCGTATTCCGCCGGAAACATTCGATTACAAACCGCACGAAAAATCAATGACAATGATTCGTTTGGCATGGCACGTTGCGGACATGGTCGATTGGGTGAACGAAGTTTGCACGAAAGACGAACTCAACTTTGCAGGAATGGATTTTACACCGGTCGAGCCGCAAACGACTGCCGAATTGGTCGAATTTCACGATAAAAAGGCGGCTGCCGCGATCGAGGCTTTGAAAAACACTTCGGACGAAGATATGCACAAACCGTGGTCGCTGAAAAATGGCGATGAAACCTATTTTACAATGACGAAAATCGCCACGATTCGCACGATGTGTTTGAATCACATCTGGCATCATCGCGGACAGCTTTCGGTTTATCTGCGCCTGAACGACATTCCGGTTCCTGCGATGTACGGTCCGTCGGCTGATGAAGGCTCAATGTAAGAATTCAGGCAGAAATATTACGCTGAGAAAAGTTGGTGTCGCGAAATAAATCAGCTTTTCTTTGCCGCCGAAATGAGCCCTTGTATGAACCATCAAGCCAAATCGATTCGACCGTTTATCGGAGCCAAGAACTTTGAATTATCGCGCGGGTTTTATCGCGATCTGGGTTTTGAAGAAAACGTCTTAACATCTGATATGTCTGTTTTTAAGACACAAGAACTGGCGTTTTACCTGCAAGACTATTACGCGAAGGATTGGATAGAAAATACGATGATCTTTTTAGAAGTCGAAGATGTCGGTCGTTACTGGAAAGAGCTTTTGGCGTTAGACCTTTCAAGTAAATATGAAGGCGTCAAACTTACTCCGATTCGGGAATACGATTGGGGCAGAGAATGTTTTCTGCACGACCCGTCCGGTATTCTCTGGCACTTCGGAGAATTCGTCAAGTAATCAAACAAAGAGGCTGACTTTGCAAAGTCAGCCTTTCTGTTTTGGATGAGGACAAGTCTAAAACTTATCTTTTTCGAAATTGGCGCGTCTATTTTTGAACTTCGTATAAAATCTGCGTCGCGGTTTTACCCTGCGAATCGAGGACGACGTTAAATTTGATTTTGCGCCATTCGAGATCACCGATTCTTACTTCGCCGATGCCTTCGTATTTCGTCTCGTTTGCGGTCAATTGCGCCGCATCGAAACCGTCGATCGAGATCACGATGTTCGTCGTGTCGTAATCCTTGCTGATTTTCGTCATTAATTCCTGCATCAGATTGCTTTCCGCGAGGCTCGGCGCGAAAACCTCTTCGGCTTCGACAAACTGATAACTGACGTCTTCGATCTGCTGATTATTGAGATTGATTCGCGCCGTAAATTGAAACGGCAGCGCGGTTTTGTCTTTCGTCACGACGGCTAATGCTTTGCCGTTAAAAGCCGCCTCACTTTTTGAAATTTCGTTGTCGCGAACGTCGTTCAGCTTTACCACGACCGTTTGGTCGGACAGGTCAGCGCGCAGTTTTTCGGTCAAGCTTTGAACGATCGCCGTTTTGTAGCGGTCGGTTTTGACGCTTGCGTTTGCCTGCATCGCAAATGCGGCGAGCAGCGCCAGAATAATAATTAATGCATTGAGTTTAATGAGATCGTATAAGTATTTCATAACATCAAAACCTCTCGGCAAATGATTTGGCAAACCTTGTGCCAAACCATTTGCCGTTTTACTAAAGCAAGTTTTTTCAATAATTTAACTGTAAAAAATCGGCAGCCTCGTAAAAGACGCAGCGCCGGAAAAGTTTTACCGACGCATTAAAATCAATCAGGCGTATTGTTTTAAATCCAATCAAATTCCGCCGCCGCTTTGGAAAATTTCCGGGAAAGATGAGAAAATTACAAACTTATGCTCCAGAGCCAAATTTCGGTTGAGAAACTCCTTCGAGGTGAAACGCGCGCGGTCGCGCGGGCGATAACGTCGGTCGAAAACGGAACGCGGGATTCGGCGGAACTGATGAAAGCCGTCTATCCGCACACGGGTAAAGCACTCGTCGTCGGCATCACGGGCGCGCCGGGAGCGGGAAAATCTTCGCTCGTCGATAAACTGGCGATGCATTATCGCGATCAGGGCGAACGCATCGGAATTATCTGCGTCGACCCGTCGAGTCCTTTTTCGGGCGGCGCAATTTTAGGCGACAGAATCCGCATGTCAGCGCTCGGCTTGGACAAGAACGTATTTATTCGCTCGATGGCGACGCGCGGAAACTTGGGCGGTCTGTCGCGCGCGACCGTTGACGCCGTGACGATTCTCGATGCCGCCGGGTTTGATAAAGTGATCGTCGAAACGGTCGGCGTCGGGCAGGACGAAGTCGAGATCGTCAAAACGGCGGACGTTTCGGTCGTCGTGCTGGTTCCCGGAATGGGCGACGACATTCAGGCGATCAAGGCGGGAATTATGGAGATCGGCGACGTTTTTACGATCAACAAAGCCGACCGCGAAGGCGTTCTTCGAACGGTAAAAGAACTCGAATCGCTATTATCTTTGGCGCATCGCCCGGATTTCTGGAATCCGCCGATCGTAAAAACCGTCGCGACCGAAAATAAAGGCATCGAAGATTTAGCGAAAGCCATCGAAAGTTATTACGAATTTCAGAAAAACGGCGAAAATTTGGAACGGCGCAAAGCGATCGCCAAATGGCGATTGCTCGAACTCTTGCAGGAAAAACTTCTCGCCGACGTTTTGAATCGAAACGGCGCGGCTGAACGAATAGAAACATTAGCGCAGGAAATCGCCGAAAAGAAGAATAATCCTTATTCGGCGGTCGAAGAAATCTTAAAATAATTTATGAAAATCAATCATCTCGGCATTGCGACCAAAGGAATTGACGAAGCGCTGAAGTTTTGGGAAAACGCGCTCGGGCTTGAAAATGTGCATACCGAAATTGTCGAAGACCAGAAAGTGCGCGTCGCGATGCTGCCGATCGGCGAATCGCGGATCGAGCTTTTAGAACCGACATCGGAAGATTCGCCGATCTCGAAATTTTTGGAAAAGCGCGGCGGCGGGATTCATCATATCGCGGTCGAAGTCGAAGACATCGAAGCGGCATTGGCGAAACTAAAACAGGAAGGCGCGCGTTTAATAGACGAAAGTCCGAGAATCGGTGCAGAAGGCTGTCTGGTCGCGTTCGTCCACCCGGCTTCGGCAAACGGCGTTTTACTGGAATTGGTGCAGGAAAATAAACGCTAAAAGGGCAAAACGCGAATTTTGAATTGAATTATTGAAATAATCAGTTAAAATTCATTTTTCACCAATCGAATTGAATACAACAAAAAGTGAGGATTTAAATCTTGAGTAGTTTAGGAAAATCATTAATTTTATTAGGCGTCATCCTGGCAATCGGCGCGGGGCTTGTCGTTTGGAAACAAAGATACGGCGGCGGGTTCGGCGGCAGCCACAGCAGCACCGAAATCTCCTTCAATAAAATGACGAAGGAAGAAATGGAGCTTCTGTTGAAAGACGCCAATCCGATGATGCTGAAACGCATGGCGGAAGACCCGGAGATGAAAAAACAGCAGCTTGACAGCATCCGGCAGCTCCTCGCAATCGCCAGCGAAGCGCGTAAAGACCCGACCATTTACGACGCCAACACGCAGAAAGCGATGGCAATCATCGACGCGGTCATCTGGGCGCGGACATACGATCAGGAAATCAACAAGGACAAGGGTCCGATGCCGCCTTTCGGCTTTATCACCGAAGACCAGATCAAAGCGTTTTACGGCGAAGGCGACGCGGCGAATGCCGAGCAGAAAGCTCACAGCAAGGAATTTGACGAGTTTCTCGAAGTCCAGCTGAATTTCGCGCGCAAAAACAAATCCGTGCCGGAAAATACCGAGCCTTCGGAAGAAGAAAAAACGCAGATGCGACAAGAATTTGCCAAGATTAAAATCTACGAAATCGAAGCGAAAGCCAAGGTCAAAGGTCCGCACGCCAACGAAGAAGAAAGCAAAAAATGGGCGGAATTCGCGAAAAAGGTCGAGCTTCAGAGCAAACTCCAGCAGGCGCAGTTTTTATCGCGCATGTATTCGACCGAAGTTTTGGCGAAAAAAGCCGAAGTAACCGACGAAGACGTTCAGAAATATCTTGCCGAACATCCGGAACTCAACACCGAAGAAGCGAAAAAAACGAAAGCTACCGAAGTTCTCGAACGCCTGAAAAAAGGTGAAGATTTCGCGGCTTTGGCGAAAGAATTCTCGGAAGATCCGGGCAGCAAGGATAAAGGCGGTCTTTACGAAGGCGTGACGGAAGGCGGCGGTTTTGACAAAGCGTTCGAATCAGCCGCGCTCGCGCTTCAGCCGGGACAATTCACGCAGGAATTGGTTTCGACACCGTTCGGATTCCACATCATCAAGCTCGAAAGAAAGGGCGAAGCCAAAGACCAGAGCGGTCAGGTTAAACAGTCTTACGACGTGCGCCACATTCTTTTCTCGACGATGGTCAGAGACCCGGAAAACCCGATGTCGCGCGATATGCCGCTTAAGGAATACGCGAAACAGAAGCTCGAAGAAGAAAAGGAAAAGAAAGTCCTCGACGATATCGTTGCCAGAAACAATGTTGTGGTCGCCGAAGATTTTGTGATTCCGACCGTTTCGGACGAACAGATGCAGGAAATGATGAAAAAGCAGATGCAGCAGCAAATGCCGCAGATGCCGCAGCAGGAAGGTCCCGAAGTCGCCGACCCGAATGCGCCGGCGAGCAAGGACTCGAAAAAACCGGACACGAAGAAACCGGACACGAAAAAACCCGAACCGAAAAAATAGCCGGTTCACAGGAAGTTGCAGAAAGTTACAGGAAGTTGCGGAAAGTTGAAAAACTATCTGCAACTTCCTGTAACTTTCTGTAAACTTCTGACAACTATGCAGATAGGCGATTACCGGATCGAAATAATTCCCGATACCGAGTTTCGGCTCGACGGCGGCGCGATGTTCGGCGTCGTTCCGCGCGTGCTCTGGGAAAAAGTTTGTCCGCCTGACGAACTGAACCGGATAAGGCTGAATATGAACTGCCTGTTCGTCGAAACCGCGACCGAGAAAATTCTCATCGAAACCGGCATCGGCGAAAAATGGACGGAAAAACAGCTTCGAAATTACGGCATTTTTCGCCGCGCGCCTTTCGCCGAAACGCTTTTCGAGAAAACTGCCTGTCTTCCAGAAGACATCACGATCGTCGTCAACACGCATCTGCATTTCGACCACGCGGGCGGAAATACGATTTTCGAGAGCAGTCAGCAGTCAGCAATCAGCGGTCAGTTAAAAGAAAATCAAAGACCAAAGACCGAAGACCAAAAACCGATCCCGCAATTTCCGAACGCGCGTTATTTTGTTTCAAAATCCGAATTCGAACACGCTTCGAATCCGACGGAGCGCGACCGCGCCAGTTATCTCGTGGAAAACTGGCAGCCGATTATTGAATCGGGACAGCTCGAACTGAAACCCGACGAATACGAAGTCGCCCCTGGCTTGACCGTAAAGAAAATTCGCGGGCATTCCGAAACGATGCAGACCGTTTGTTTGCGGCGCGGCGGCGAAACGCTCTACGGTTTCGCCGATCTGATCCCGACGCGCGCGCATCTGCCTTTGGCATGGATCATGAGCTACGACCTTTTTCCGACCGAAACGCTCGAAGCGAAGAAAAACTTAATTCCGCGCGCCGTTCGCGAAAATTGGATTTGTCTTTTTTACCACGATTTTACCGTGCCGCTTTGTCGTCTCGAAGAAACAGACGGCAAAATCCGAGCCGTCGCAATTTAATTTTTTGGATATTCCACACTTCATAGAAATCGGAGTTTAACCGCTCTGATTTTTTATTGTTTTGTTTTATACTTTTTGATTTGGACGACGTTAATTCTAATGAGGTGAAACTATGTCAGCATTACCAAGCACATTGCCGCATCGAAAATTCACGGTTGACGAATATCATTATTTCATCGAACAAGGAGTTTTCAAGCCCGAAGAACGAATCGAGCTTTGGGAAGGAGAATTTATCGAAATGTCCCCAATTGGAAAAAGACACGCCGGGATCGTTGCCGGACTAACTGCTTACCTGAATCATTTGTTTTTCCAGCAATTTGTCATTTGGACGCAAAATCCGATTATTTTGAATGATTTCAGCGAACCGCAGCCGGATGTTTGTATTTTGCAAAGACGCGAAGATTTTTACCGCTATGAAAGCGCGACGGCAAAAGACGCTTTACTCGTTATCGAAGTCGCCGATTCGACTGTCAAATACGACCGCGACATAAAATTTCCGCGTTACGCGGCAAACGGAATCAAAGAATCGTGGCTCATAGATTTGGAAAACGACCGCGTTGAAATTCACAGCGAGCCGACCGAAATGGGCTATTCGCTGATAAAAGTTCTTCATCGCGGACAAACGGCGGAATCAACAGTTCTGCCGCAAATTAAAATCTCGGTCGAAGAAATTTTAGGTTAATTTGTTTTGGTAAAATACGAAATTATTATTTATTGGAGCGAAGAAGTCGGCGCATTTATCGCCAAAGTGCCCGAACTCGCGGGCTGCATGGCTGACGGCGCAACTTATCAGGAAGCACTCGCAAACGCGGAAATTATTATCCAGGAGTGGATTGAAACGGCACGTAATTTAGGCAGACAAATTCCCGAACCGAAGGGCAAATTGGTTTTTGCGTAAATCAGGTTTTCAAAATAGTATGCGAGAAACAAGTGCGGTTTACGATAAGAATCCGAAGAAACAGCTCAAAAAAGAAGAAGAAAGAGCAACTAAACTCTTGAAAGGAAAGATCATTAAAAAAATTAGGCGCGACCGAAAGGAAGAGGTTGTAATTGATTTTGAAGACGGAACGAGATGTTCTTTTGATTGGAGAGAGAACGAATTTGATTTATCTATTACAGGCAATTTTGAGGATGACGAATAATATTAAATGGAACAAGTAAAAATAGGAATTATCGGCGGCTCTGGATTGTATCAGATGCCGGAATTGACGGATGTTACGGAAGTCGAGGTTGAAACGCCGTTCGGGCGACCTTCGGACGCTTTTATTATCGGAACTTTGGAAGGCGAGCGCGTCGCGTTTTTGCCGCGTCACGGGCGCGGGCATAAATTGACGCCGACCGAACTTCCCTATCGCGCCAATATCTACGCTATGAAGCTGCTCGGCGTGGATTATATTTTATCGGTTTCGGCGGTCGGTTCTCTGCGCGAAGATTACGCGCCGACTGATTTTTGTATTCCCGACCAATTTTTCGACCGTACCCGCGCGCGCGCCGAAGAATCGACGTTTTTCGGCGAAGGCATCGTCGGGCACATCACGTTTTCGCATCCGGTCTGCGCGGAACTCGGCGACATTCTCGAAGCATCGTGTAAAACGGTCGAGGACTTAAAAGTTCACCGCGGCGGAACATATATCTGTATGGAAGGTCCGGCGTTTTCGACAAAAGCGGAATCGAACGTTTATCGAAAATGGGGCATGGACATTATCGGAATGACGAATTTGCAGGAAGCGAAGCTCGCTCGCGAGGCGGAAATCGCTTACGCGACGCTCGCGCTCGTCACCGATTACGACTGCTGGCACGAAGATCACGACGCGGTTTCGATCGATATGGTCGTCGAATACTTAACGAAAAACGTCCGTAACGCGCAGCTCGTTTTAAAGGAAGCCGTCAAACGCGTCGCGGCAAAAACGACGCCGAACCCGTTTGCTGGCGCAACGCGCAGCGCGATTTTCACCGCGCCCGATCATTGGAATCCGGAAACGGCGAAAAAGCTCGACGCGATTATCGGCAAATACGCGGCGAAATAAATTTGCACAAAAGAAAGGTTAGTTTTTGAAACTAACCTTTTTATTTTGACCGTAAAACGCGGGCAAGGTATTATTTTTCAATAGACTACTTTCCAAACTGCTTCCACCGACCAAAAATTTATGACTGAAACAGTTGAAAACTCTGCCGACGCGCAGGCGACCGAAAAGCGCGCGCCATTGAAAATCGGTGTTCCGAAGGAAATTTACGAAGGCGAATCGCGCGTCGCGGCGACGCCCGACACCGCGCAAAAGCTGCAAAAGCTTGGGTTCGACGTATTGCTCGAAGCAGGCGCGGGCGCGGGCGCTAATTTTCCCGACGAAGCTTACGAAAAAGCCGGCTGCCGCATCGTCGCCAATGCCGGAGCGCTTTGGACAGAAGCCGATATTATTTTGAAAGTCCGCCAACCAATGGAAAATCCCCTCACCGGCAAACACGAAGCCGAATATCTTTCGGCGGGCAAAACGCTCATCAGCTTTATTTATCCGGCGCAAAATAAAGAGCTTTTAGAAACTTTGGCAAAAACCGGCGCGAACGTTTTTGCGATGGACGCGATTCCGCGCATCTCGCGCGCGCAGAAGATGGACGCTTTAAGCTCGATGGCGAATATCGCCGGATATCGTGCGGTCGTCGAGTCGGCAAACGGTTTCGGGCGATTTTTTACGGGACAAATCACGGCGGCGGGCAAAGTTCCGCCCGCGAAAGTTCTGATTATCGGCGCGGGTGTCGCGGGGCTTGCGGCAATCGGCGCGGCGCGTTCGCTTGGCGCGATTGTCCGCGCTTTCGATACGCGCCCAGCGGTTAAAGAACAGGTGCAGAGCATGGGCGCGGATTTTCTCGAACTCGATTTCGAGGAAGAAGGCGACGGCGGCGGCGGCTATGCGAAAGTGATGTCGAAGGAATTTATCGAAGCCGAAATGGCGCTTTTCGCGCAGCAGGCGAAAGACGTTGACATCATCGTCACGACGGCGCTCATTCCCGGCAAAAAAGCGCCGATTTTGATTACGACGGAGATGGTCGAAAGCATGAAACAAGGCTCGGTCGTCGTCGATCTGGCGGCTGAACAGGGCGGCAACTGTGAAGTCACGCGACCCGGTGAATCTTACGACTACAAAGGCGTTCGGATCATCGGCTACACGGATTTACCGTCGCGCATGGCGAATCAATCGAGCCAGCTTTACGGCACGAATCTCTCGCATTTGCTGCACGACATGGGCGGATCCGAGAATTTCAAGATCGATTTGGAAGACGAAGTCGTGCGCGGCGCGCTGGTTGCGCAAAACGGCGAAGTCGTCTGGGAACTGCCGAAACCCACCGCGCCCGCGATTCATACTTCGCAGACGCCGAAAGCGCAGACGAGTGCAAACAGCGCCGAGGCGAAACCCGCTTCGGGATTTAAGAATTTCGGAAGTTTGGTTCTGGTGATCGTCGGCGTTCTGGCTTTAACCGGCATCGGCGTTTCCGCGCCGTCGAACTTTATCTCGCATTTTACGGTTTTCGTGCTCGCGTGTTTTGTCGGCTGGCAGGTTATCTGGAACGTCACGCCCGCGCTGCACACGCCTTTAATGAGCGTGACGAACGCGATCAGCGGCATCATCATCATCGGCGGAATGCTCCAACTTTCCGGCGGCACCGATTTTTCGGCAACGACGATTTTAGGCGCGATCGCCATTCTAATCGGCACGATCAACGTCGCGGGCGGATTTCTCGTCACTCAAAGAATGCTCAAAATGTTTCAGAGGTGATTATTTATCCACAGGTAAACACAGATGCACACAGATTTTTAATTTGGAATGAAACGCAGAAAAATAACTTCGATGA
The DNA here is from genome assembly GCA_031411895.1 of Acidobacteriota bacterium. Lineage (GTDB taxonomy): Bacteria > Acidobacteriota > Blastocatellia > Pyrinomonadales > Pyrinomonadaceae > JAFDVJ01. The sequence goes on from JANOBZ010000168.1 coordinate 10,619, forward strand.
AAAGAAGCGAGTTAGAATCTTTGCCGACCAAACAGCTTCTTGCACGGTTAAAACAATTGCAGCAATGCGAAAATTCCGCGCTTTTGTCTGATCGAGAAAATTATCAGCCGTCCGAGTTCATCGAATTTAAAGACACGAAAATTTGGCAAACGGAATATGATAAATTGAAAGAAATTTCAGGAAATAGGGAACATATTCCGAGCAAAAAATAAATCGTTTTATATCCGTGTCCATCTGTGTTCATCTGTGGACAAAATTTATTGTTTTTACACAAAAAAATGCAAGAGAATTTACTAACAGTCGCATACATCGTTGCCAGCGCGTTTTTTATTTTAAGTCTCAGCGGATTGTCGAATCCCGAAACGGCGCGGCGCGGAAACATTTACGGCATTATCGGAATGTCGATCGCCTTTCTGGCGACGGCTCTCTTGAGCCCGAAGGTTTCAAGTTATGGAATCCTGATCGCCGTGATCATTCCCGGCGTCGTGATCGGCGCGATTTTGGCGGCGCGCGTGGCGATGACCTCGATGCCCGAACTCGTCGCGATTCTCCACAGTTTTGTCGGCGCGGCGGCAGTTCTTGTCGGCATCGGAAGTTACTTGCAGCATCAGACGTTTCCGACCGTCGCCGAGAAAACGATTCACGAAATTGAGATTTTCATCGGCGTATTCATCGGCGCGATCACGTTTACGGGTTCGATCGTCGCTTTCGGAAAACTTCGCGCATTAATCAGCAGCGCATCCTTGATGATTCCCGGCAGACATCTTCTAAATCTCGTAATGCTGGCGGCTTGCGTCTTTCTCGGTTATCAATTCGTCACGGCGAACGGCGACGGTTTACAGCCGCTCTTGATAATGACGGCGATCGCTTCGGTTCTGGGCATTCATCTCGTCGCGGCGATCGGCGGCGGCGATATGCCGGTCGTCGTTTCGATGCTCAACAGTTATTCGGGCTGGGCGGCGGCGGCGGCGGGTTTTATGCTGTCGAACGATTTATTAATCGTTACCGGCGCGCTTGTCGGCTCAAGCGGCGCGATTCTTTCGGCGATTATGTGCAAGGCGATGAACCGCTCGATTTTCAGCGTCATCATGGGCGGATTCGGCACGACGAGCGGAACCGCGCCGTCTTCGGGCGAACAGCCCGAAGGCGAGGTAACGCCGATCTCGATCGAGGAAACCGTTAATCTTTTAACCGACGCGCGCCACGTGATTATCGTTCCCGGCTACGGCATGGCGGTCGCGCAGGCGCAGCACGCGGTTGCCGAAATCACGAAACTTTTACGCGCTCGCGGCGTCGATGTCCGGTTCGGAATTCATCCGGTCGCCGGACGGCTGCCCGGACATATGAACGTGCTTTTAGCCGAGGCGAAGGTTCCCTACGACATCGTTCTCGAAATGGACGAGATCAATCACGATTTTCCCGAAACCGACGTTGCGCTCGTGATCGGCGCGAACGATACGGTCAACCCGGCGGCGCTCGACGATCCGAACAGCCCGATTGCCGGAATGCCCGTGCTCGAAGTCTGGAAAGCGCAGTTTTCGATCGTTATGAAACGCGGCATGGCGAGCGGTTACGCGGGCGTTGAAAACCCGCTTTTTTTCAAGGAAAATAACCGGATGCTCTTCGGCGACGCGAAGAAAAACGTCGACGCGATTCTCGCGCAGTTGATCGAAGCGAAGGGCTAACCGCAATTACGAATTACGAATTACGAATTACGAATTACGAATTATTTGTAATCCGAAGTCTGGACTTCGATAAACTATCGTTCGGCAAATTGCATCAAACTTCGCGGAGCTTCAAATTTTTATGAAAAAAGCATTTTTAATATTCGGTTTATTAGTTACATTTTTTGCAGTTTCGGCGCAGGACGCTTTCGCGCAGGAGGAGAAGCAGACACCGGCGCAAATCGAGATTCAGAGCGACCCGCTTCTCGAAGTCGACGCGAAGGCTAATCTCGAAGCCGCGCAGACGTATTTCCGCACGCGCAAGGCTTACCGCGCCGTCCTGATGCGTTTCGAAGAAACCTTCGCCGCCTATCCGAACTATTCGAAAATGGACGAATTTCTCTATATGGCGGGTATGAGCAGCTTTTACTTATCGCAGAATAAAGGCAAACAAAAACTGACCGCCGCTTCGACCGACGGCGAAAAGGAAAGATTCGCGCCCGAACGACTGCGCGAAGAAGCGACGATGTATCTGACGATGCTCGTCCAAAAATATCCGAACAGCAAATTCAAATCCGACGCCGCGAAAACTCTCAAAGAACTCGAAAAGAAATAAATTTCTTTACCGGAAAACGGAAAACGGAAAATGGAAAATTAAACCCGCAAAAATCCATTTTCCATTTTCCATTTTCCGTTTTCCATTTTGTATGAATCTTAACCAGGTCACGATCTATTCGAATAAGCCCCGCGAATTGGTCGAATTTTATCGGAAATTAGGATTGAAACTGATCGTTGATACACTGCCGCGTTACGCGCGGCTCGCGTGTCCGGACGGCGACGCGACGCTTTCGATTCACGAAACTGACAGTTCGTCCGCCGGATCAAACATCGTGCTTTATTTCGAATGCGAAGATTTAGACGCGCGCGTTGCGGAGTTGAAAAAACAAGGATTGGAGTTTGAACAAGACCCGATCGACCAAACATGGCTCTGGCGCGAAGCTTACCTGCGTGACCCGTCGAATAATCGCATCTGCCTTTTCTACGGCGGCGAAATCCGCAAAAATCCGCCGTGGAAAGTGAAATAATTTACCGACCGCAAATTGCTCATTTAATTTTTCGCCTCTTTTTGTGCTAATCTGTGTTTTTGTTTTTAGGCATCAAAATTTATAAATCAAAATATACTATGTACTACTTAAGAACTCTGGCGCTTTCTTTTTTGTCTTGTTGTCTGCTCGTCGGCTTTGCAGCGGCGCAGAAAAAACCTGTCCCGAATCCTTCACCGGCAGCGACCGTCCAAGCCAAAAGGTTTGAATTGAAAGAAGGAAATTTTTCGATCGGAATTTTCGAAGCTCCGTTTCAAACTCAGAATATCGGCGCAGGCAAAGAAACCATAAAACAATTTCTCTGGAAATTTGAAAAGACGCTTTATACCGTTGCGTATTCGGAATTTAATAAAAATGAATTGATTCAGGCTTTTAACGATATGAATTCAGGTATGCGCAAAGCAATCTTAGGAGCGGGAATTCAATTAGTCTCCGAAAAAGAAATCTCTTTCGGTAAATATCCGGGAAGAGAATTTATTTATATTACGCCAAACGGAGTCAAATATGTCGGGAGAAACTATTTGGTCAAGACAATGGGTTATCAAATAGTTGCAGGATATGTTGATGAAGAAAGTGAAAAGGAGGCGTTGAAAGTCTTAAATTCCTTCCAATTACTTAACGAAAAGAATTAATCGGAAAAATCGTATTGATGTAAAAAATCTAAAAATAAAAGTTTTACCCGAATTTCAAATAAACATTTAACAGGAAATTATAAAAATATGTCTTTAACAGTTGTTGGTTCGGTCGCGTTCGACGCATTGGAAACGCCTTTCGGCAAGCGCGATAAAATCTTAGGCGGCGCGGGCACGCATTTTTCGCTTTCGGCGAGCTTTTTTACGCAGGTTAATGTCGTCGGCGTCGTCGGCGGCGATTTCGGCGACGAGGAATGGGCGGTTTTCGAGCGGCACAATATCAATACAAATGATATTGAAATCGTGGCGGACGGCAAGACGTTTTTCTGGAGCGGGCGCTACGATTACGATATGAACACGGCGCACACGCTCGACACGCAATTGAACGTTTTTGAAACGTTCCAGCCGAAATTGTCAGAAGAATCTAAGCGCGCGCGGCTCGTTTTTCTGGCGAATATTCTGCCGATGCTCCAAAAAGAAGTCCGCGAACAGTGCGAACGCGCGGAGTTTGTCGCGATGGACACGATGAATTTTTGGATTTCTTCGATGAAGGAAGCATTGATCGAAACGATCAAGGTCGTCGACTGCATCATCATCAACGACGCCGAAGCGCGCCAGCTGACCGACGAGCCGAACATTCACAAAGCCGCGAAAACAATCTTAGATTACGGTTTGAAAGCCGTCGTCATCAAACGCGGCGAATACGGCGCGACTCTTTTCACGCGCGATTCGTACTTCGTCGTTCCGGCATATCCTTTGGAATCGGTTTTCGATCCGACCGGCGCGGGCGACACGTTCGCGGGCGGCTTTATGGGCTATCTCGCATCGCAGTCGGAAATTACGGACGAAACGATGCGCCGCGCGATGATCTACGGCTCGGTGATGGCATCGTTCAACGTCGAAGAATTCGGCACCGAACGCGTCGACCGCCTCGAATACGCGGAAATCAACAAGCGTTTCGCCGATTTCAAACGCATGACGCACTTCGACGAAATCCCGTTCGAAAAAAGCATCACGGCTTAAATGTTTTTCTGACTTTCTTTAGCGCCTTTGCGCCTTTGCGGGAAATAAATCTTTTTCTCCCGCAAAGGCGCAAAGGCGCAAAGATTTGAGCTCATTTTGTAAATGCCGGTTTTTAGGTTTATTATCAATTGAAGTTCCCCTTTAGAAGTCTTTTCAACCTTTTTCAAAATTGATGATTAAACAAAACGAACGCACGTTGGCGAATTTCGCGCGTCCGGCTTCAAACTTTTGGGTTTTAGCCGCCGGGACGATCGCTTTGATTTGTCTCTTGATCGGACTGATTTCGACGCTCGGCGCGAAAAGTTACGGTTTAGCGGGACTTTTTCTGCTTTCGATTCTCGGACTCGCGTTTTTTCTCTGGACAAATATTAACCAATGGAAACGCATCACGGTCGGCGAAGGCAACCGGCATCTCGCGTGGGAAATCGACCTGCCCGAAAGCCAGCGCCGGAAGCTCAATCACGAAGTTATCGCGCTCGCCAAAATTCTCGATATTTCGCAGGAACAACTGAGCGATCTAATGTCGGCATACATCGTCGCCGAAGATTTGGCGCTGCGGCAGATTCAGCAGGAGGCGCGAATACCGGTGATGCGCCACGTGCAGATCGGCAATGTGCCGTTTGACGGCGTTTTGGTCAAACAGGATGTCGTCACCTGCATCGAAGTTACGTTTCTCGTCACGCCGAACATCAGCCAGGAAAAGATCAATCTCATCATGAACAAGATGGCTTCGACCAAAAAGGCTTTCAGCCAATTGAAAATCGGCGCGAAAATGCGCCTGCTGCTCGTGCTCGTCACGCAGCTCGATCAATCCGCCGAAGCGCAGCTGCGCTCGTCGCTCGTCAAAAAATTCGGGCAGACGCCGGTTGACGTTGATATTCGCCTTTTGGATTTCGAAGGCTTGCAAAAAATTTACGCAATGAACTGAGCATGTTAATGGTTAATTATTAATGGTTAATTGTTAATTGTTGATTGTTAATAGAAATTCTGATTACTCTATTAAGCATTAATAATTTACAATTAACCATTAACAATTAACCATTAATAAAACTATGTTGGAAAATAAAGTTGGAATGATTTTCGGTGTCGCGAACAAGCGTTCGATCGCGTGGGCGTGTGCCGAAGCTTGTTTGAATCAGGGCGCGAAACTGGCGTTTACGTATCAGGGCGAACGCTTGAAGGAAAACGTCGAAAAATTGACGAAGGACATTCCCGATACGCTCGTCGTTCCGTGCGACGTGACGAATCAGCAGGAAGTTGACGCGGCTTTTGCGGCGGTCGGCGAAAAATACGGAAAGCTCGATTTTCTGATCCATTCGATCGCTTTTGCGCCGCGCGAGGCACTCGAAGGCGAATTTTTAACAACGACGCGCGAGGCGTTTTTGACCGCGATGGAAATCAGCACTTTTTCACTGACGCAGGTTTCGCTTGCCGCGATGCCGCTCATGAAAGACGGCGGCAGCATCGTCACGATGAGCTATTACGGCGCGGAAAAAGTCGTCATGAATTACAACGTGATGGGCGTCGCGAAAGCCGCGCTCGAATCTTCGACGCGTTATCTGGCGGCAGATCTTGGCAGACACAACATCCGCGTCAACGCGATCAGCGCCGGACCGATCAACACGCTTTCGGCGCGCGGCGTCAAAAACATGGGAACGCTGCTCTCTTACGTCGGCGAAAAATCTCCGTTGAAACGCAATGTCGAAGCCCGCGAAGTCGGCAACACCGCTCTATTTTTAGTCAGCGACCTCGCCTCGGGCATCACCGGCGAAATCATCTACGTTGACTGCGGATACAATATAATGGGAATCTAAGCGATTTGGGGTTTCGGATTTCGGATTTCGGATTTATTTTTGTTTATCTTTTCGGACGGTCTTGAAAACCGCGAGAGCTTCACAAAATAAAACCGAAAAGTCCGAAATCCCAAATCCCAAATCCCAAATCAAAATGGCAGACGCAAATAAACCGAAAAAGAAAAAAGCAAAAGTAGTTAAAGAGCAGCCCGGCGAACCAAAAACCGTCGGCGAAGCGATAAAGCTTGAGGAAAAAGCTTACTGGCAGTTGACCGACGACGAGGTTCTGCTTCGTTCGCCCGAACCGGAAGACGATTATAAAACGTCGGATTCGTGGCGCGTTTTCCGCATTATGGGCGAATTTGTCGGCGGGTTCGACAATATGGCGACGATCACGCGCGGCGTTTCCGTGTTCGGTTCGGCGCGCACGAAACCGACGGACGAGTTTTACATCGCGGCGGTCGAGACCGGAAAGCTTCTGGCGGAAGCCGGTTTCGAGGTTATCACGGGCGGCGGTCCGGGCATTATGGAAGCGGCGAATCGCGGCGCTTTCGGCGCAAAAAAGGTTTCGGTCGGCTTGAATATCGAGCTGCCGTTCGAACAATTCGCTAATCCATACCTGACGAAATCTCTGACCTTTAAATATTTCTTCGTCCGCAAGACACTGTTCATCAAATATTCGAACGCATACATCATCTTTCCCGGCGGTTTCGGCACGATGGACGAGCTTTTCGAAGCTTTAACGCTGATCCAGACGCGCAAGATTCGCAACTTCCCGGTCGTTCTCTTCGGCTCGCAATACTGGCAGGGTTTGCTCGCTTGGCTGTCCTCGACGATGCTCAACGAAAAAAACATCAATCCCGAAGATTTGGGCTTAATTTACCTGACCGATTCGCCGAAGGATGCGGTAGATTTCATCATCAAAACCTGCACGTCGCCGGAAGAGAAAAAAAGCAGCACGACGGAAAGCTAGAAAAATGAAAAACGGAAAGTGGAAAATGGAAAATAAAAAGATTTAATAATTTTCCATTTTCCACTTTCCGTTTTCCATTAATCAAGATAAGCTTTGAGCCATTTGAAGTAATCGTCCGAAACCGCTTCGGCTTTGATCGCCACGATTTCCGGCACTGTGTAGCTGTGATTCGATTTGATGAATTTTTCGAGTTTATCGAAATTTTCGGCGAGAGTTTTAATCAGCAGAAGTTGTTCGGAATCCGCCTGAACCGCGCCTTCCCAGAAGTAAAAAGATTTGATCGGCGGCAAAACCTGTACGCAGGCGGCAAGCCGCGCTTCGACTATTTTGCGCGCTAAATTTTCGGCTTCTTCTGTGTTCGGCGTTGTCGTCAGAACTATAATCATTTCGGAAAATTTTAACGCAAAGACGCGAAGTCGCAAAGTAATTTCTTAAACTTTGCGTCTCCGCGTCTTTGCGACTTCGCGTTAAAACCTAGGCTTCTTTGTTCATCAACGCCTGATACTGCCCGTCGTCAACCCATTTGAGGATTTCCGAGACGCGCCAGATCGGGAACGGGTGCGTCAGACCGGCGTTGAGCAAATCTGCCCAGAAACGGTCGAGTTTTTTCTCGTCGTAATTCTTCTGGAATTCGCGCGCCTGTTCTAAAAACAGATCGTAATCGATGCGCGACGCAAATGTTCCGCCGGCTAATTTCATCATCGTTCTGCCGATCACGTGCGGGTCTTGCGTGACGAGCAGAGCGGCGCGGTCGCACGACAGTTCGGCGCGGCGCGCCCACGCCATCAAAGCGCTGCTGATGCCGGTCGAAACGATAAACTTGATAATGTCCTTGCCCGGTACGAGCGCGGCGACCGAAGCGTTCATTAAGGCTTCGATGAGACGCGCCGCCGTCAGGTAAAGAACGTGTTCGGCATGAATATGACCGACTTCGTGCGCGATCACGGCTAAGAGTTCCTCGTCGTTCAAACGTTCGACGAGTCCCGTCCAGAGCACGATCACCGATTTATCGACGCCGCCCGTAAACGCATTGACCATCGGATTCTGCTGGATAAAAAAGTCCGGCATATCGACGCCGAGCGTCGTGCAGGCGACTTGCAGTTTGGCGTAAAGATCGGGGCACTGCGTCGGCGTGATTTTAACGGCGCTTGCCATAAACATCACGCGCATCGCCGATTCGCCCGTGACCTTTAAAAGCTGGCGAAGTGCGGTATCGATTCCGGGAATCGCCCGCAGCGCGGCGAGCGCTTTCGAGTCAGCCGGATGAATATAATCGTGTTTGTCGAGATCGGCAAACTTTTTGTGCGGCTCGTTCGAGAGCGGCAGCTTACATTTTCCGCAGTTTGCCTGGTTGTTCTGGTAATCTTCCTTGACGGAATTTTTCTGACCGCAGTAGCGGCATCTCACGCTGTAGCGCTCGGCAACGGCGGCGGTCGAATTGTTGTCTGAATCTTTTTTTGGCATATCTCAGTTTAGTTTAGTTTTCTAAGGTTTTTCAACTGTTCTGTCAGATGAATTAAACGCCCGAACGTTGCAAAATGTTTATTTTATATTCTTTGCTGATGTAAAAGCGATTAAGTCGGCTTTATCTTTAATGACTTTTGGAAAAATCGCGGCAGCATTTGCGTAGCCGAATGGCTTCATGTTATATTCGTAGTCAAGTAACTACGCAATGAATTTAAGACGCGACGTATTTCAAGCCATAGCCGACCCGACTCGCAGAGCGATACTTCTGCTCGTCGCCGCACAATCCATGACAGCAGGCGCAATCGCCGCAAATTTCGACACCGCCCGACCGACGGTTTCAAAACACCTGCAAATACTCACCGAGTGCGAACTTCTTGAACAAGAGCAAATGGGGAGAGAAATTTACTATCATTTGAATCCCGAAAAAATAAAGGAAATAGCCGACTTTATCGAGCCGTTTCGCGAAATGTGGGAAGAAAGGTTTAATAAACTTGAAGCTGTTATGAAAAACTACAAATCGGAAAAATAGAGTTTTGTATGGAACGAAAAACACAGATCAATGCCGAAGACGGAAAACAGGAAATATTAATCACAAGAGAGTTTGAACTGCCGCTGGAATTACTTTTCAAAGCGTATGTCGAGCCGGAAATTGTCGAGCAGTGGATGGGAACGAAGGTGCTCAAACTCGAAAATAAAACTCACGGCGGTTACCAATTTGAAACGACCGATCCGAAGGGAAACAAACACGGGTTTAACGGCGTAATCCACGAGTTTGTACCGAATGTGAAAATCACGCGAACGTTTGAAATGGAAAATACGCCTTTTGCCGTTCAGCTTGAATTTTTGGAGTTTGAAAAACTCACCGGCGACACGAGTAAACTCGAAATGCAAATAGTTTATAAATCAATTGCAGAGCGTGACCAAATGCTCCGGCTGCCCTTTGCGCAAGGTTTGAATATGGCGCATAACCGGTTGCAGGAAATAGTCGGCAAATTAAAATAATTATGACAAAAACAAATAAAATCATCTATTGGATTTCGACTCTCTGGCTCGCGCTCGGAATGTTCTCGACCGGAATTGTCCAGTTAATCAAACAGGAAGAAGAACTCGCAAAAATTACACATTTGGGCTATCCGGTTTACTTTCTGACAATCCTCGGCGTCTGGAAAATTATGGGCGTCATCGCCGTGCTTATTCCACAATTTCCGCGACTTAAAGAATGGGCTTACGCAGGTTTTTTCTTTGCGATGTCCGGAGCGCTGTTTTCGCATCTCGCGAAGGGCGATTCCGCAAGCGAAATATTTCCCGCAATTTTGCTGCTGATTTTGACGGCGATTTCGTGGCATTTCAGACCGGCGAATAGAAAAACCATTGCATTTAAATAAAAAACCCCGCAGCAAGCTGACGGGGTATTAAAAGAGACGGAGTTGACCGTTTTCATCTGTCTTGCCTTGTTGCTGAACGTAGTTCTTGATCATTTGTTCGTTACCATGTGCGCCGACCGTGCTGATGAAATAGCC
>JANOBZ010000169.1:0-49539 GCA_031411895.1 Acidobacteriota bacterium
CGGCTTTGCGGGAGATAAAATGAATTTCCCGCAAAGCCGCAAAGTCGCTAAGTAAGAAATAAGATTCTGCTTTTAATTATAAAAATTGAAATCTGCGAAATCCGCGTTGATCCGCGGCTAAAATTATCTTCCGGCTTTCATCGCTTCGAAATCTTCGCGGTACAAATTCTGCAAAACCTTTTCGGGCGTAAACGGCGCGTCGAATTTTATGAACTGCTCGTTATTAAACGCTTTGACGGCTTCGCGAATCGCGAAATACGCGCCGATGCCGTACATCAAAGGCGGCTCGCCGACGGCTTTTGAATTGAAAACGGCGAGATTCTCTCTTTCGGTTTCGAGCGGCAGAATCTCGATTTCTTTCGGGACGGAATAAATATCAGGAATTTTATAAGTCGAAAGCGCGTTCGAGCGAAGTCTGCCGTCGGAATCGTAAAAAATTTCTTCCATCGTCATCCAGCCCAAACCCTGCACGATGCCGCCTTCGATCTGCCCATTGTCAACCGCAGTGTTCATCGAAGTTCCGAAATCGTGGCAGCATTTCACATAATTAATTTCGTAGATTCCGCGCAGGCAGTCGACCGTCACGCCGAGAACCGCCGTTCCGTAAACGTGATAGGCGAACGGGTGACCGCTTGCTGCCCCCCAGTCGAAATGGATTCCGGGCGTCGCGTAATGCGCGTGTTCGCTTAAGTTTACGCGCTGCATAAAAGCTTCGTTGACGAGTACGAGCCAGTCGAGATTCGTCGCCTCGCCGTTGCGGAAGACAAATCCGTTTTCAAATGAAACGTCGTCGGCGCTTCGGGCTTCGACGAGCGGCGCTGCCGTCTCTTTCAAACGCTGCAAAATCGTTTCGCAGGCAATTTCGGTCGCTTTGCCGTTGAGATCGGCGGCGGCTGAAGCGGCGGTCGGGCTTGTGTTGGCGATGCGCAGAGTATTCGTCGTGTGAACTTTGACGCGTTCGATCGGCAGCGAAAAAACGCGCGCGGCGACCTGCGCGATCTTCGTGTTGACGCCTTGTCCCATCTCGACCGCGCCGGTCGAAACCGCGACCGAGCCGTCCGTGTAAACGTGAACCAGCGCGCGCGCCTGATTCATCGGCGTTTTCGTGAAACTTATGCCGAAACAAACCGGCATCAGCGCGACGCCTTTTTTGACGAACTTATTATTTCGATTAAATTCTTCGGCTTCGCTTTTCAATTTCGCGAAATCGTATTTTTCGTCAGCCTGCGTCCACGATTCGACAGCGTCCGATTCGGCGATTTGCCCGTAAGGGAATTCGTCGCCGTCGCGCAGAAGATTCCGGCGCTGAATTTCGTCGCGCGCGATGCCGAGTTTTTCAGCCGCGTGCGCGATCGCCGATTCGATGACGAACATTCCCTGCGGTCCGCCGAAGCCGCGAAAAGCCGTGTTCGGCGGCAGATTCGTCTTGCACGAATAAGCGGTCGCCGAAACGTTCGGGATAAAATATGAATTCGTGCAGTGAAACAAAGTGCGTTCCAAAACCGGCAAAGACAGATCGCAAGCCGCGCCCGCATTTTGATAAAACACGGCTTCGTAAGCGACGATTTTCAGGTCTTTATCGAGCCCGATCTTATAATCCGCCGAATACGGATGGCGTTTCCCGGTCATGCGCATATCTTCCATGCGGTGAAGCGCGTATTTGACCGGACGCCGCGTTAACTGGGCAGCGACTGCGCAGAGTGCCGCCCAGGCGTTTGCCTGGTCTTCCTTGCCGCCGAAACCGCCGCCGAGACGCGTGACGTCAACTTCGATCAAATTCATCGGAATTCCCGTCACGCGTGCGACCGCGCGCTGAACGGCGGTCGGTCCCTGCGTCGAAGAATAGATTTTCAAGCCGCCGTGCTCGGACGGAACCGCGTATGCGCCCTGCGTTTCGATGTAGAGATGTTCCTGCCCGTTAACGTCGGCGCGACCTTCGAAATAATGTTCGCAAGCCGCAAAAGCCTTTGCCGCATCGCCCAATTTGAAATGTTTCGGCGGCGCGATCAGCTCGTTTGCGGCTTGCGCCGCGCGCGCGTCGGTGATGATTTTGAGCGGCTCGATTTCCGCCGTTATCAGTTTTGCCGCCGCGTGCGCCGCGCTTTCGGTTTCGGCTAAAACGAGCGCGATCGGCATTCCGCAAAAATGCACTTCGCCGTCGGCAAGCAATGGTTCATCGGGCAAAATTCCGCCGATCTGATTTTCGCCGATCAAATCCTTCGCCGTAATAATTCGCACGACGCCCGCCGCCGTTTCGGCTTCCGACGTATCAACGCTGACGAGTTTTCCGTGCGCAACCGTTGAATCGAAAACACACGCGAAAAGCGTTCCCTGCAGCAGCGGAACATCGTCCAAATAAACCGATTCGCCGCGAACGTGCGATTTTGAATCCAGATTTTTCATAAATTCATTTTTACCACAGAGACACAGAGTTATTTAAAGTCTCTGTGTCTCTGTGGTGATTTAAATCTCAAATAACTCGACAAAATGCGCCGTGAAAAGTTGCCGCGCGAGCAGTCTTTTATATTCCGCCGTTCCGCGTACGTCGGAGATCGGGCTGATTTCGGTTTGCAGGATTTCGGCGGCTTCTTTGATTAAACTTTCGTTGATTTCCTTGCCGTGTAAAAATTCCGATGTTTTTCGCAAATAAAGCGGCGTCGCGAAAACTCCGCCTGCCGAAACGTGCGCGGTTTCGATTGTTTCGCCCGACATTTTCAGGCTGATTGCGGTGTTGACGGTCGCGATGTCGAGATAGGTTCGTTTGCAGACTTTTTCGAAATTGAAATGCGTGAAATCTTTGCGAAAACGGATCTTGGTGATGAATTCGTCAGACGCTTTTGCCAACTGTTTGTAGCCGAGATAAAAGTCTTTGAGCGCGACGGTACGAGCTGCGACGGCTGACCCGCCCGCTGACGCAGGCGGTATTGACAATTCGATTTCGGCGTCGAGCGCGAGAAACCACGCCGTCATATCGCCGATCGGCGAGGCATTGACGAAGTTTCCGGCAATCGTCGCCATATTGCGAATCGGCGTCGAAGAAACGAGTTTCAAATGTTTGTAAAGATTCGGAAAAAGCCGCAGAAAAACTTCGGATTCGAGCAGATCCGTGACGACGACCGACGCGCCGATTTCGACAAATTCAATCGATTCGTTGATAAATCGCAGATGCGAATTGTCGAACAGATTTTCAGCGTCCGAGAAAACCATTTCTTCCGGTCGCTGAACGTATAGATCAGTGCCGCCGGCAACGAATTTCGGATTTTGGATTTCGGACTTCGGATTGAAAATCTCAGCTTCGAGAGTTAATAGTCTTTCTTTTATCCCTGAAAAATATTCAGGAACGATCTCGTTTTCGATAGCCGTTTTCAAATGCTGACTGCTGACGATTTTTTCACAAGCGCGCTCGATCGATTTGTAGCCCGTGCAGCGGCAGATGTTGCCGTCAATCGCGGAAATTGCGCCGTCGAGGGTTTTCGGCGCGTCGTCAATGCAGAAATTCGTCAGCGACATGACGAAACCGACCGTGCAAAAGCCGCACTGCGTTCCCGATTCTTCGACCATCGCGTGCTGCACGGCGGTTAAATCGCCGTCGTCGCGGTTGATGCCTTCGACCGTCACGACGTGTTTGCCGTGCGCATTGGCAATCGGCATCAGACACGAGGTCTGCGTGCGGTATTTGACGGTTTCGCCCGACAATTCGCCGACCAGAATCGTACACGCGCCGCAGTCGCCTTCGCGACAGCCGATTTTCGTGCCTTTCAGGTTCTTTTGATAACGCGCGAAATCGAGAACCGTCGTGCCCTTCGACAAATCGGTTTCTATCGTCTGATTGTTCAAAATAAACTTAATCATAGAAGTTTTTGCCACGAATGAGACGAATAACACGAATTATTTTAATGTTTTATTCGTGTCATTCGTGTTATTCGTGGCTAATATTAAAACTTGCGAATCAAAACGACGCCGGCGGTAATCAGCGCCGCGCCCGCGACGCGGTATAAATTCACGGGTTTCTGCTCGACGCCGAGCCAGCCGAAATGGTCGATCAGAAGCGTGACGAGCATCTGTCCGCCGATTGCCAGTGAAAAAGCGAGCGCGACGCCGATCTTCGGCACGACCGTCGCCATCACCGAGACGAAAAACGCGCCCAAAAATCCGCCGATCCAAGCGACGAGCGGCGCGTCTTTTGACGAAGTTAAACCGCCGAGCGGAACGCCCGTCAAAAGCATATAAACAAAGAGCGCGACCGTTCCGACCGCAAACGAGATAAACGCGGCGGTAATCGGGCTTGCCGTATAATCCGCCAGTTTACTGTTGACGGTCGCCTGCGTCGGCATCGCCATGCCCGCGAGAATCGCGAGAATGATAAAGAAATAATTGTTGAAAAAAGTACTCACTTTAATGGTAAATAGTAAATGGTAAATGGTAAATATTTTTCATTTACCATTTACCATTTACCATTAATTAATACTCAGTTTTATCCGGCATATTCGCCCAGTTTTCGAAAACCTTTAAGCCTTCTTCGCGCAGGAAGTTGATGCTTTCGATATGGCGCTGCTCGATCGGGCGTTCGATTTCGTTGTAGATAAAATGGTCGTCAAAACCGATTTCGGCGGCGTCTTCGCGGTTGCAGGCGAAAAACATTCGCGCGGGACGCGCCCAGTAGATCGCGCCGAGACACATCGGGCACGGCTCGCAGCTGGTATAAATTACACAATTGTCGAGCTGAAAACTGTTCAGTTTTTCGCAGGCGGCGCGAATCGCGACGATTTCGGCGTGTGCCGTCGGGTCGTTGGTCGAAGTTACGCGGTTGCAGCCTTCGCCGACGATCTCGCCGTCGCGCACAATGATTGCGCCGAACGGTCCGCCCTGTCCGTCGTCAATGCCTTTCTGCGCCAGTTCGATCGCGCGGCGCATAAATTCTTTGTCTTGCTCTGTCATTTTTAGAAGACAGGAGACAGAAGACAGAAGACGGTAGAAAGAATTTATTCTGACTTTCGTTTTCTGTCTTCTGTCTTCTACTGCTTAGGTTTCAGTTTGATTTCAAAAAGATTCTTCCAGTTTTTGCCGGTCACGAAAATGCGGTCGGTCGCCGCGTCGTAGGCGATTCCGTTCAAAACGTTTTCGCTGCCGCGCTTCTGATCGTCGGGCGAAATATTTTGCAGATCGATCCATCCGAGCAGTTTTCCGTCCGCCGGATTGATGCGCGCGATGTGGTTCGGCTTGCCGGATTGTTCGGAATGCCAGATATTCGCCCAAATTTCGCCTTTGACGTATTCAAGCTCGTTCAATTTATAGATCGGCTTGCCCATCTCGTCCTTGACGACGATCGTGCGGACGGTTTCAAACGTTTCGGGATCGAGCACGCGGATAACGTGCGTTCCGTCGCTCAAAAACAAATTCGTTTGGTCATGCGTCAAGCCCCAGCCTTCGCCCGCGTAACGAAATTCCTTGACGAGATTAAAATTCATGTCGTACTGGAACGCGACGTTTTCCTGCCACGTTATCTGATAAATCTTGTCGTTAAAAATCGTCATTCCTTCGGCGAAGTATTCCTCGGCGATGTCTTTTTTCTGCAACACCTTGCCGGTTTCGATCTCGACCTTGCGCAAGCTCGAATCGCCGTATTCGCCCGTGCTTTCATAGAAAAAGCCGTTTTGTACGACCAGCCCCTGCGTAAAAGCATTACCGTCGTGCTTGTAGGTCTTGACGATTTCGTAAGTGCTGACCGGAATGCTCGCCGTCGTCGGCGTGGTTGAATTGGTGCGGTTCGTATTGCCGCCGCCCGCGTTCATCGTATTATTCACGTTGTTCGACGTCCCGTTACAGGTCGAAAACAAAAAAACAAATAAAATTAAAATGTAAAAACGCATAATTTTAATGGTAAATGGTTAATTGTTAATGGTAAATAAATAATTTGATTAACACTTAACCATTAACACTTAACCATTACTTTTTCATTGCTTTATCAATCGCTTCGCGGAAGCCGTCCGCCGTATTTACGCGAACTTTGACGCCGTTAACAAAGATCGTCGGCGTTGACGTAATGGCGTAAGTTCTGCCGTCCGCCATATCTTTGCGAACCGCGTCGGCTGATTTCGCGCTTTGCAAGTCTATCTCAAATTGCGGAAGATTCAAACCTGCCTCCGAAGCGTATCTTTTCAATGATTCGATGTCTAAAGCCTGCTGATTGCGGTATAAAATCTCGGTGTATTCGAAAAATTTTCCCTGCGCGTTTGCCGCGTTTGCGGCGATTGCCGCCTGAAACGCGTTTTCGTGAATGGTAATTAACGGGTAATTGCGCACGACGAGACGAATTTTATCCGCCGGATATTCGGCAAAGACCTTCTGCAAAACCGGATGCGTCGCCGCGCACGCCGAACATTGAAAATCAGAAAACATCACAATCGTCACGGGCGCTGTTGCGCTGCCCCGGAACGGCGCGTTTTCGACGCCGATCGTCAGAACGAGCGGCGCGGGTTCTTTTAAGAGAATCTGCGTTTTGTATTTCACAAAAAGCTGTTTGCGCAAATTCGTTTGCAGTTCGTAACGCTCGGCGACGCTGAATTCGCGCATTTTGTCGCTCACTTCACGCGCGATCAAATCGCTGATCGGCATGCTTAGAGACTTCGCTTCGACCGCGATCAGCGCGTTGTAGATCAGTTCGTTGAGCGCGAATTTAACGGCGTCGAAAACCTTCGCCTTCGCTTCGTAAAGAAAAACTTTGTTCTGTTCGTCGAAATTTCTGACCAGAATCGGCTTGCCCGCGATCGTCGCCAAAACGTCCGCCGGTCGCAAATTGAGCGCGTTGATGTTTTTGCCGGGAACGAACTTGTATTTGACGACTAAAGTTTTGAAAACCGCCGCCATCGCTTTTTGTTCCGGCTCGTCGCGCAGCATCGCGACGATCTGCGGGCGCACTTCGGCGAGCGTTCTGCCGCCGATCTTATCGCGGTTCGCGTCGTAAACCTTCTGAATTGCGGCTTCCGACGGCGCGGGAACTTTTGCTCTGATCTGTTCGAGATATTTATCGAGCGTGATCTTTCTCGCTTTCGCTTCAAGGTTGAAAATCGTTTCGATGATCTGTTGTTCGATCAATGCTTTGCGCGTCGCGGCGATGTTTTTCGAAAGATTGACGTAGGCTTGCGCAACTTCTGCCGGCAAATCTCGAACAGTAAATTTCTGCCCGGCGGCGATCGCCAAAACCTGTTCCGGCGTCTGCGCCGCGGATGAAAACGAAAAAACAACTAAACAAAGGCAAGCTAAAATAAATTTCATAAATTTTCTTCGCGCTCCGTTCGTAAAACTCAGGCGCGGTTTCTGCGGGTTGATTATTTCAACCGCAAAGTTCGCAAAGTTTTACAAACAGTTCACAGGAGAGCTTTCGTCGCTAAATTTTATCAGATTTCGCGGAACTCTGACGGCTTCCCGCGCGGTCGGCGCGCCGAAAATCTGCGGGTGAAAGATTTTTGCGAGAATTTCCGCGCCGTCAACCACGCGCGGCGCGGGACGCGAAAAGTAGGACGTCGCGTCGAGCGCCCAAACGTCGCCGTTCGCAATCGCCGGAATATCGCGCCAATTCGCCGGAAAAAACGTATTTTCGAGCTGCCGCAAAATATCCGAAGTGTAATAGCCGCAGGGAATCATCACGATAATATCGGGTTTCGATTCGTAAATCGCCTGATAAGTTGTCGCGACAGACTTTTCGCCCGCCGCGCCCAAAAGCGAAATTCCGCCCGCAATCGCGACCTGTTCCGGCACCCAGTGACCGGGCGAAAACGGCGGATCGAGCCATTCGAGCATAAATGCTCTCGATTTGGAATTTGTGATTTCGGATTTCGGATTTGTTTCGGCGTGAGCGATTTTTTCCTGAATATTATCGAGGCGTTTTTGTAAATCGTTAACGACTTCGTCGGCTTTTTCCGTCGTGTTCGTTAATTCGCCGATGAGCCGTATATTGTCGAAAATATCGGCGATCGTGTTCGGTTCTAAGGATATGACCTGCGCGCCTGCCGCGTAGATTCGCGCGGCTTTTTCGACCGTTTTATAGGAAACGGCGCAGACGTCGCATAATTCCTGCGTGATTATCAGATCGGGATTCAGCTCGTGCAAAAGCTTTTCGTTAAGATCGTAAATCGAGCCGTGTCCGTCTAATTGCGAGCGGACGGCGTGGTCAATTTCGCGGCTTGTCATCGTTTCGTGCGAAATGCGGCTCGCCGTTAAAGCGGGTTTCCCCGCAGCGGTCAAAGGATAATCGCATTCGTGCGTGATGCCGATCAAATTTTTTTCCAATCCGAGCGCGCAGACGATTTCGGTTGCCGACGGCAAAAGCGAGACAATTTTCATAAACAAATAAATTTACCCAAATTTGAGTCGAGAGTCGAGCGTCAAGAGTCGAAGAAATTTTAGACTGACGATTCGTGACTCTCGACTCTCGACCAAGTTTGATAAAATCTTTGTGGAGGTTTTTACAAAAATGTCTGACATACGTTTTACGGGAACGGTTGACCACTTGGCGCTCAAATGCGAGGATTTGACGAAATCGGTTGACGAATATAAAAAATTAGGCTTTGCGGTCGAAACGATTTACGAAGATTGGGCGATGATGCGCGACGCAAAAGGTTTCGGCATCGCGCTTTTGCCGCCCGATTCAAAGCATCCGCCGCACATCGGAATGCGCGTCGAAACTTTTGCCGAACTCGAAGCCGCCGCCCAAAAAGAAGGTCGTCCGATCAAACCGCACCGCGACGGAACTTCGTCGTTTTACACGAAAGGAATTGACGGCAATATCGTCGAACTGATTTATTACCCCGAAAATTACGGGAATTAAATTAGCCGCAGATAAACGCGGATTTCGCGGATTTTTAATGATTGATTTCTTAGCGACTTTGCGCCTTTGCGGGAGAAATTATTTCCCGCAAAGGCGTCAAAGTCGCTAAGAAGAAAAGACAACTATTTCTGCTAAAATCATAGTCTTAATCCGCGCTAGTCCGCGTTTATCTGCGGCTAAACAATTATGAAAAAACTTTCACGCGAATTTTACCTGCGTTCCGATACTTTACAAATAGCGCGGGATTTAATCGGAAAACTGCTCGTCGTGCCGACCGAAGCGGGCGAACGGGTTTCGGGAATGATCGTCGAAACCGAAGCTTATTTAGGCGAAATTGATAAAGCCGCGCATTCCTACAATAATCGCCGGACGACGCGCAATGAAATCACCTACGCCGAGGGCGGTCACGTTTACGTTTTTTTTATTTACGGAATGTATTTTCAGTTTAACGTCGTCTGCGGAGCGAAAGATTCGCCGCACGTTGTTTTAGTTCGCGCTGTCGAACCGGTCGAAAACATCGAAATAATGCGCGCGCGGCGGCTGGTGAAAAATCCGCTTGCCCGAATGGCGGACAAAAATCTGACTTCGGGACCGGGAAAACTTTGTATTGCGCTCGACATTAATCGAAGGCTGAACGGCGCGGATTTGCTTGGCGAAAATATTTGGCTGGAAGATTTTAAAACTTTTTCAGAGGCTGAAATAGAAATCGGCAAACGCGTCGGAATTGATTATGCCGAAGAGTTTGCCGATAAGCCGTGGCGATTCTGGTTGAAAAATAACTTGTACGTAAGTAAAAAATAAAAAATTAGTGCGCTAAATAACTTCTCAGAATCGGTTCGAGACTGTCAAAATCGACCGGTTTGTCAATTAAATCATTGCAGCCGGCTTCGATCGCCTTTTTATAATAATTTTTCCCGAAAGCTGTCACCGCGATAATCGGCACTGTTCTCGATGCTTCGTCAAACTCGCGAATCGCGCGCGTTGCCGTTAATCCGTCAACGACCGGCAGCGAAATATCCATCAGAATCAAGTCGGGATGATGTTGTCTTACTCGATCAATCGCCTCGATTCCGTCTGCCGCTTCGATTACCTTATAGCCGTAGCTTTCGAGTAAAATTTTCATAAACTCGCGTGTATCTTCGTAATCTTCAACTATTAAAACTTTCTTAACCATAAAACCCCTTTAATACAGAACTAAAACAATACGTTAAAAGTTCCGTTTTTGTTGGTTGCAATTCCAATGCCAGAAAGTTGAATTGCAGCCGTTTAATATCTTATCAATCCCCGAATAAACTCATCAACGAAAAATTATAACACTTAAGTTCGACTGTTTTAGTTTTTATTTTTGCGCTGCCGTGCGCTGAATAATTTGGATTTGCCAAAAAATCGACGCGGTTTGAACGAACAAAACAAACTGGCGTATTATAAAGACGCTATGAAAACTCTGTATCCTGAAATAGAACCTTTTGATTCCGGATTTTTGGACGCGTCCGAAATCCATAAAGTTTATTACGAGCGCTGCGGCAATCCCGACGGCATTCCGGTCGTCTTTCTGCACGGCGGTCCGGGCGGCGGGTTGATTCCGATGTATCGCCAATTCTTCGACCCCGAAGCGTATCACATCATTCTTTTCGACCAGCGCGGTTCGGGGCAATCAACGCCGCATGCCGAACTGCGCGAAAATACGACGTGGGATTTGATTCACGACATCGAAGCTTTGCGCGAAAAATTCGGAATTGATAAATGGTATGTTTTCGGCGGTTCGTGGGGCTCGACGCTCTCGTTAGCCTACGGCGAAACGCATCCCGATCGCTGTCTCGGTTTGATCCTGCGCGGAATTTTTCTGACGCGCCGCAAAGAACTTTTGTGGTTTTATCAATACGGCGCGAGCGAGATTTTCCCCGATTTCTGGGAACGCTACCGCGACGAAATCCCGTTCGAGGAACGCGGCGATTTTATGACCGCTTATTACAACCGCCTGACGAGCGACGACGAAGCGGTGCAGCTTTCCGCCGCGCGCGCGTGGAGCGTCTGGGAAGGCTCGACCTCGAAACTTTACCCGGACGCCGATTTGATGAATCACTGGGAAGGCGAGCACGAAGCACTCTCTCTGGCGCGCATCGAATGTCATTATTTTATGAACAATTCGTTTTTCCCGACGGAAAATTATCTGATCGAAAACATCGATAAAATCCGTCATATTCCGACCGTCATCGTGCAGGGACGCTACGACGTCGTTTGTCCGATGACGAGCGCGTGGGATTTGCACCGCGCGTTTCCCGAAGCCGAATTTGTCGTCGTCTCGGACGCCGGACATTCCGTGAGCGAAAAGGGAATTACGTCGGCGCTTGTCGAGGCGATGGATAAGTTCAAAACAAAATAGCGATGAAAAAATGTCCGCAATGCAGAGCCGTCTATGCAGACGATATGGCTTTTTGTCTGCAAGACGGCAGCGCATTGCTGATCGCCGGGGAAGAACCGACCGTCTTTTTTCAAAACACCGCGCCGAATCCGACGCAAAAACAAGGCGTCAGCCAGATTTTTGCTTATCTGACGGTCGGTTTGCTGGCATTGCTCGTGATCGGCGGCGCGGCGGGGGCGATGATTTTATGGAATGGAAAAACGGCTGATCCGCCAAAAAACGACAGCGTAATTCAAAATTCCGAGCCGCCGAAAATAACTCCGACGCCGAATCAGCCGACGCCAAAGCCGTTAACCGCCGAAGCCGTCCGAGATTTAATGGACATCTGGGAAAAAGCGCAGGACACGCGCAATTTTTCATTGTATGAATCCTGTTACGACGTGTCGTTCAAAGGCACGAAGCGAACCGTTAGCGGCAGCATCAGTCGTTATAATTACAATCAATGGCTTGCCGACCGTCAAAAGATGATGAGTAAGGCGAAATATATGGACGTTCGAATGGATAAAATGCGAATCTCGGTTCAAAACGACACCGCGACCGTCGAATTCGACCAATATTTCAGCACGACCGGCTATGCCGATTTCGGTCCGAAAGTGATCGAAGTCAAAATGACTAAAGACGGCGCGAAAATCGTTTACGAAGAATTAAAATCTTCGACGCTCGTGACCAATTGAAGCATTTAAAAATAAAAAGCCTGAAAGCGCGGCTGATTAACGGATAAAGCCGTCCGGTATATTATCAAGGTTTTCATTGGATTTACGGCAGATGGCAAAACAAGCCGCAGTAAATTTTTGCTGAATTGGCGGATAATTTTCCTTCAACGCGTGAAAATTCGCGCGATAAGCGATATGATAACGAATTGACGCGCAAACTTTATAGTTTTTCGCGCGTCAAATAATTTTAGAGTTTTATTGAGGAATAGATATTATGCCGCAGGGTTGGGAATGGTTAATCATCGGTGCTGCTTTGTTTTTGTTGTTCGGCGCGAGTCGTTTGCCGCAATTGGCGAAATCGCTCGGACAATCGCGCAAAGCCTTTAAGGACGGAATGCGCGAGGCGGAAGAAGAAGCCGAAAAAGAAGCAATAGAAAAGCAGCAGCTGGCTTCAAATCCGGCAGCGCCGCAAATTTCGGCGCTGAGCGACGACGAAGTCGTTGCGGAAATGCGCCGCCGCGCCGAAGCCAAACAAACGTAAATTTTTACGGAATTATTTTTGAATACGAAAGACGGAAAATCTTTTTTGCGAGAGATTGCCGTCTTTTCAAATTGCTTTTCGAAACTCGGCGATCAGCGAATAACGCCGGAAAAGCGGCGTGATTTTCAGTTTTCCGAAACCTTTTCTTTCTAAGTTTTCGAGAAACGGAATCAATTCCTTCGGGTATTTGACGTGAAACTGCTTAAGCCAGCTCTGCAAGGTTTTTTGAAACCACACGGGCAAACTTTTCTGGTCGTAAAAATCCACAATATACAGGCTTTTCCCCGCTTTTAAGTTTTCGAGCGCATTTTCGATCGATTCTTTCCACGGCGGAATGATCGAAACCGCATAGCTGAAAAAACAGGCGTCGAATTTGTTTGTCAAACCGAAAGTCTCGTCAAACCGGAATTCATCGGCGAGCGCCGTTTTGAGCGAAATGTTTTCGAGATGTTTCGAGTCAACTTTGCGCTGCGCGGTTTTGAGCATTTCCGATGAAGCGTCAAGCCCGAAAAAATGCGCGCCGCCGTGTTTTTTCGCGAGAACGATCAAATTTCGCGCCGTTCCGCAGCCGATTTCCAAAACGTTTTCGCCGTCCGCGATTTTCATTTCACGCAGGAGCAGACGGTCGCGACCGAGCAGATAATATTTGCGCGTCAGATCGTAGAAATACCGCTGGTGGCGATACATTCTGTCCATATTTTCAAAAGCACCATCTCGATTTTGGATTTTGGATTTTGGATTTCGGATTTGGCTTGAATTCGATTCTTTGAACATTTTTATCCCTCGTTTGACGTTCCGATCTTCAGAACTGGTTTAATTTAGCCGATTGATTTATTTTTGTTTCGCGCTGTGTTCGCGCAGAGATTCAAGCGCGGTTTGACGGATTTTGTTCTGCATAAACGACGACCAGCCGAGCAGCAGACCGCTTGTTCCGAGCGCTTGGCGCGACCATTTCCAGATGTCGAACGTGTCCGTGTGGCGAATGATCTTGCCGTCTTTGAATTCGAATTCGGCGTGAATTTCGTTGAAAACCTGCCTGCCGGTTTTGCTGAAAAGATAATCCGCCGTCCAATCCGCCGAGCCTTTTTGCGCGTCGGCTCGGACGTTGGAAAACTCGATCCTGATATTTCCTTTCGCGCGTTCGACCAGCATATTCCACATATTTTTCGCGTCCGCGCCTTTTAATAAACCGAAAGCCGGATCGGAAAATTCGATTTCGTCCGCGTAGCACTCCGTCATTCCGTCAGCGTCATTGCGGGCAAAGGATTCGTAAAATTGCCGGATCAATTGTTCGTTTTCCATAATTTTTGCAATCTATTCCAAAATATATAAGTGAAATCCGCCGTAAATCGAAGCGCGGTCTTGTTTGAATAATTCCTTCGAGAATTTTTCTTCGTAGACGAATTTTTCGCGCAGATTCGCGGGCAGGTTCGTTTCGATCGGCGACGAAGCGCCGGCGGTGCGAAAAATTATTCGCGCGCCCGATTCGCCCTTTTCGGCGATTGCCGACCAAAGCTCGGTCATCGCCTCGGCGTTCATCCAATCCTGCGCGTCGAGAAAAACGAAACGGTTAAACGCCGCGTCCGGCTGATTTTTCAGTTCTTCGGTGATCGAACCGATTTTTGTGCGGATATTTCCGGCGTTTGCTTTGAGCGCCTCGTAGTTTTCCTCCTTTAGATAATCGGGTACGGCTCGGCGATTTTCCGTGTCGTATTTGCGCGCAAAAGCCTGCCACGCGAAATAATTTTCGTAGATCGGATATTCGACCGCGAGGCGTTTTGTTCGTTCTTTGTAAACGTCAATCAGATTCGCGTTTTCGTCCAAATCCTTTTTCAATTCGGCGTATTGCTGCGGCGGAATTCCGAGACCGAACATCGTCACGGGCATTTTGCCGATCGCTTTGATAACGAACGAATCGAAAAACGGCGCGATGTATTCTTCGTAAAGCTTTTCCTGTTCCTCGGGCGTTTTCGCCTTTAAAACTTCTTCCGGTCGGCAGCCTAAGATGTGCGAGAATTTATGAAAAAAGCGCAGGAAATAGCCGTTGCGCGAATGCTCATACAGCCCGCCTTTGCGAAAGAAATTGATGCGCCGCCCGTGCGTTATTTTGCCTAAAAGCGAACTCGTCTCCCAGAATTTGCGCGTTTCCGCATCCAAATTCGGCGCGATGAATTTTTCGTAATTCTGAATCGTCCGCTCAGATTTGCCGTAACCGAAAAACGCGAAAAAATCTTCGTAAGCCGGAAGAAATTTCAAAGCCGCAATTTTCAGGTTGAGCAGGTAAATGTGATGGCGATTCAAATCAACCGCCGTGACATTTTGCGGATTCGCCAGAAGATAATTGAGCGCGTTGCAGCCGCCCGAAGAAATCGTCAGCACGCGCGAATTTTCGTCTAGTTTTAACGCCTGCAAATCAACGCGCGGGTCTTCCCAGATTTGGTTGTAAACAAAGGCGTCGAACCAGACGGCAAAGAGCTTCTGCAAAACGCTCTGCTTTTTTGAAGCATCGGTTTGTTTGACCGCGTCGAGAACCAAGTCTTGTTCTGAACTCATATTTATTGTAAATTTTACATTTAGAAAGGGGGTTTTATGAAACTGTTCGAAGTAATTCTTGCCATCGCATGCATTTTTATCGCGATTTATAATTTCGATTATTACAATCTCGACCGCACGATTATATCAATTCTGCTCTTTATGCAGGCGGTAATGCTGCTTACGAGTAACAAAAAATTAAAGAATCTGCTCAGAAATATTTCGGTATTTCTGGCGATTTTCGTGATTATGATTATGCTTGGCTTCTAAATAAACTGAGCGCCTTTGCGTCTTTGGGGGAAACAATTTCTCCCGCAAAGACGCAAAGGCGCTAAGCTTTAAAGAGTAATTTTACGATTAAATCGAAAATTAATCCGCGAAATCAAGGCGTGAGCAAATCCGAAATCCCAAATCCGAAATCCGATTATTCGTTGACCATTACTTCTACGGGGTCAATCGTCGAAGCCTTCCACGCCGGATAGAGCGCGCCGAAAAGGCTGCCGCCGACGGCGATCGCGATCGCCGTTAAAATCCAGTTGCGCGAAAATTCGAACTGTAGATCGAAGGCTTGCGCGATAATATACGAAGCGAGAAACGAAACCGCGAAACCCAATATGACGCCGAGCACGCCGATCATAAACGCTTCGCCTTCGATGACGCGGATAATAAACGATTTCGATGCGCCGAGCGATTTCAAAATGCCGATTTCCTTGCGTCGTTCGGTGATCGTCGTGTACATCGAAAGCAAAACGAAGATCGTCGAAACGAACGCGCCGAGCCCGACAAGCACGCGCAAAAACGTATTCAAGGCGGGAATCCGCTCCTGCGCGTCGATCACGAGATCGCGCGTCAGGTTGATCTTGTTTCCGGGCAAAGCTTCGTTGATGCGCGCCGCGACTTCTTCAACATTCGCGCCTTCTTTTATTTTGACCAGAATATACGTGCATTTGTTTTCTGCGCCGAGCGCGCTCTGCATCGCAGCAAGCGACATTTTAATGCGCGCGCCGGACGGCGGCGAAAATATCCCGACAGATGTGTATTGTCTGCCGAAAAGCTCGATTTTATCGCCGAGTTTGACGTTTTCTTGATCGATATAGCGTTCGTCGAGCACGACTTCGTCGTTAGCGACGGCGGCGCGTCCCGAAACGATCTGAATCTCGTTCATCTCGGCGAACGGCTGCCATTCGACGCCGTCGATCTGCTGCACGCCCCAGCGCTGATTCGGGTTCGGAATGATGTTTCGAATGACCGGAACGGTTGACTGGACGCCTTCGATCTGCTGAAGACGCGGAACATAGCCGGTCGAAACCGAGGCGTTCGAGCTTGTCAATTCCATCGCCCCGGGACGGGTAAAGACGATTTCCGCCTTCCAGTTCGACGCGCGCCGCGCCATATCGTTCGACATCCCGCGCGCCAGACCGGTAAACAGGACGACCAAAACAACGCCGAGCGCGACGCCGATAATACTTATCAGCGTGCGAAACGGGCGAACTCTTAAATTTGCTAATACTAACTCAAGCATTTTAGTGGTCGGTGGTCGGTGGTCGGTGGTCAGAATTAAAGCCAGATTTTTCTGACCACTGACTACCGACCACTGACCACTATTTTATAAATTCCTTCACGAAATCGAAGCTTTTCGCTTTTTCCGTGTCGGTGAACAAATCTTTGCGACGCTCGAAATCGGCGAACATCTTGTCGTAAGCGGCGAACAGATTGTCGGTCGATTTCTCGCGCGTATTGTCGAGCGCGGTGAGAATCGCGTTATTTACTTTTCGCGCGCGCAGGTCGGGATTTTCGACGACTTCGCGCACCGCTTTGGCGAATTCCGCGCCGGTCGGACTCATCAGCCACGCATTTTCGTCGGTCGCGTAAGAAAGAATTCCGCCCGAATCCGGCGCAACGGTCGGCGCGCCCGAAACCATCGCTTCCAGGGGCGCGATGCCGAACGGTTCGCGCGGGTTCGGGTGCACGAACACGTCGCAGTTCGCGTAATAATCGGCGAGCGTTTCTTTGTCGAGATGTCCTAATTGAACGATCTTGCCCGGAAAATTCTTCGCCGTTTCATCTTTTAAGAAATCTTCCTGCGGTCCCGCACCGGCGACGATTAAACGATAATCGTTTTTCAAATCCTGCGCGAGAAACTTCATCATCTCGACCAGGAGACCGATGTTTTTTTCGGGCGAAATGCGTCCGGCGTAAAGCAGGACGATCGAATCGGCAGGAATTCCGGCGCGTGTCCGCATCTGTTTTTTGACCGCGTCGCTTTTTCTATCGGCGCGGAAAACTTCGGCGTTGACGCCGCGCGGGCAGACATAGATTCTCTCTTCTACGGGAACGCGCGGCGCTTTGAAAAGCTGCCACGCTTTATTAAAAAACCAATCGCTGCGGCTTTTGTTTTCTTCTTTTTTGTAAGCCTTGTAAAATTCCTGCGCCGTGTAGACCGAATTGGCGATGTGAAAATCGAAAACGGCGAGCGTGTAATTGCCGATAATACGCCGCGCGAGCCATTCGCCCGCCGCGCTCTTTGTCATAAACGATGCGATGTTGTCGTCCATCCGCTCGGCGCTGAAATGCACGAGCATCGGGCGTCCGAGCTGTTTGAACTTGCCCATCCGAACCATCGCGCCGAACATCGAGATCGTATATTTATCGGTCACTTCGACCATGTCGGGCTTTTCGTCAACCAGAATTTTTCGAATCAGCGAATCGTTCTGCATATACTGCCACGGCTGAATAAGACGATAGCGCTTGTCGAAAATCGGCGAGAATTTCGCGGGAATGTAATAGATTTTGGCGAACTCGTTGATTTCCTCAACGCTCTCCGTTTCGCCCGGAACGATCAGGCGGACGTAACGCTTGTGTCGTCCGGCGGCGGCGAGCAGATTGTTAAAACTCGTGCTGATGCCGCCCGAATTTTTGTGGTAATAATTGGTAATATGTACGGATTTCAAAGGCTGGCTCACGATATTGTCTGGTGTTTTCTCTGACGGCGAAAATAAAGCGCCGATAAAGCGACGGCGATGACCATCAAAATAATGCCGTCAAATCCCCAGTATTTCAGAAAGGGAATCGATTTTCCGCCGCCCCACGTCCAGGCAGGCTTATTCGTCACCGCCCAGACGAGCATCTGCGAGAAAACGCCGAATCCGGCGACACTCAAAACCGCCGAAAGAAACGCTTCGCGGCGAATCATCGCCGAAATTTCGTTCGGGATAAACGCGCAGAATTGAAAGATCAAAAGCGGCAGGCGCGTCAGGTCGTTTAACAGCGATTTGCTTTCCGCTTCGCCGACGATCAGAACGTTGCGGCGCATAATGAATAAGGTAAAGAGCGCCGAGATGATCGAAACGCAGATCGAGCGGATGATCGCTTCGTCCGTATGGTCGTTGGTTGCGGTGACGTATGCGAAACCGAACTGGACAAGAAATTCGATCAGATGGCTAATCAAAGGAACGACCATCAGAATGGTCAAAAGCGCTTTCCACGGCGGTTCGACGCGGCGAAACCCTTGAATCAGCGCGCCGCCGACGCCGGCAAATAAAAAACGAAAAGCAAACTGAACAAGCGCCGCGCCGATCGCGATTTTGATGCTTTCTTTGCCGAGCAGATAAGTAATCAGAAAAATCGGCGCGCGCAAAAGCCCGCTCATGATCGCGCCTTTGTAATTCCAGTAGCGGATAAAGAGCGAAGGATTGCGCAGGAGATTCGCCCACGCTTCGCCGATCGTGTCTTTCGGCGGAATGGCTGGCGTTTCTTCAAATGTCATTTCATTCGTCATAAAAAAACGTGGGTGAAAATTAAAACTCTTTTAAGCTGCGGATTCCGCTTTTGCCGCCTTCTGTCGTTCGGTAATCTCGATGGCTTCGCGATAGGCGTCATAAACGGCTTCGAAAACCGCGTCCCACGAGCTCGACATCGCGGCGGCGCGCGACAGCTTTTTCATTTCCGCGAGCTTTTCCGCGTCGTCCATCAAAAGAAGCGAATACTTCAGAAAATCAGCGTCGTTTTCCGAAACAAAACCCGATTCGTGATGCTTGATGATAAATTTCGGTCCGCCTTGATTGGTTACGATTGCCGGAACGCCCGAAGCGTTGGCTTCCTGCGCGACGTTGCCGAAGGCATCGGTTTCGGACGGGAAAACGAATACGTCCATATTAGCATAAGCCTCGGATAATTTCTCGCCGTCGAGAAAGCCCGTAAACTCGCCGCGCGTCATGTTCTTTTCGAGCCATTCGCGCTCGTTGCCTTCGCCGACGATGACGATCTTAAAATTCGTTTTGCCCGCTTCGAGCAGTTTTTTCTCGAGATCGGCGAGCAGCCGGACGTTTTTCTCGGCGCGTAATCTGCCGACAAAACCGAAGCGGAACGTGTCGTCCCGGACAGTTCGCTTTTCGGGCGAGAATTTATCGGTGTCAACGCCGCGCGTCATCAGGCGCGAAACGCGCTTCGTGCCTTTTCCCAAAAGATCAACCAGCTCGCGGTTCGGTGAAAGAATAACTTTCGGCATTTTGTAATAGAGCACCGCGCCGTCCATAATCTTGCGCTCGGCAAAACCGGTCATCGAATCCAAAGTTTTCTGCGGCAAAAACCGGAGCATTCGCGTTAAACGGCGCGCCGCGAATTCGTGCAGATTCGTGTGCCACGAGCCGACCATCGGAATTTGCAGCTTCCACGCTAAGTAAGCGCCGACGATGCTCACGTCGTTCAAACCCGTGATATGCAGCACGTCGGGCTTAAAATCCACAAGCGCGCGCAGAACGCGGTTCGTATGACGCTGAAAAAACGGGTCGTACTTTAAATCTTCGTCCATCGGCAGGGAAACCGCCGAACGTTTGAGCGAAAGATATTCAATGGTTTCGTCCGTCGAACTTTCGGTCTTTTTCCCGGCGTGAATACAAAGATAGGGATAGCCGTGGCGCTTGGCATAACCGATCAGACGTTTGCTGGTCATCGCGACGCCGTTGACTTCTAAAAAAGAGTCCGGAAAAAACGCGACGCGGGGAATTTTTTTCACTTGCTAACCAAAAAGTTTGGCGGGCAAGCCCGCCGTTAAAATAAAGCCTAAATTATAAAGTAAAAATAAAATCGTTAAACCGGATCGGAAGAAAACGTTTGCGGCGTCATATCTTCCAGATTCGGAATTTCAAACTGTGTTTTCGCCGCATCTCTCGGCACGCGATCTTGTTTTTTACGCGCCGCTGAAAAAAACGGGCGCATTCTCGCGCTGCCCGAAAGAGCGAGCACTTTGATCGCCATTCTCAGCCATAAAGGTCCGCCGTTAACCCAACCGTAAGCCGAAAGCGGATTTAAGCCTTCGCCCTTGCCGAGGTCGAATTGAACGCGATCAAACCAGCGCCTGCGACCTTCGGGAAATTCGGGGTAATTTCTCAGAATTTCCGAAAAGGATTGAAGCTGGCGCGAGTGAAGCGGCTGTTTGTATTCGGGCATTAAAGCGACTTCCGAGCGTTTGTTAACGCGGATTTCTTCGGCGAATTCTTCAAACGTTGCGGCGTTCGTCAGATTAATGACCGTATTCGGCTTGCAGCCGTGGCGGTCGCCGCCCGTGACGATCGGAAAACCCAACGCTTCCGCCATTTCGATCACCGCTTTGTTTTCCGACCACGCGCGGAAGCCGTTGATCTCAAAAGCGTGAATCCAGCGTCCGAATTCCTTGACGAAACCTTTCATCAAAACTTTGTGACGCTCTTTGCCGACGATCTCGATGTCCCACAGCGGATGATTCAGAACCACCAGAATCTGCGGAATTTCGTTGAGCATCGCGAAAAGCTCGTGCAGACGCTCGTTCGTCGGGTTTTCGCTGAACGAAAAATCAACCAGCGTTTTTGTCAGCTCAAGGGCGCGCGTTTTCGGCAGATTGTGGACGCCGACGTGAAAAAATCCGTACTCGAAAGGCACCGTCCATTCAAGCGAAATCGGGGCTTTCGAATTGTCCTGTTTTTCGTTGAGCGCGAGATTTCCGTTGATGCTGTCGTGATCGGAGATCGAAACCACGGCTTCGAGACCCGCTTTGTTGATTTGTTCGCTTTCGATTCGAAAAACATCGTGCGGAGACATCGGCGGCGACCAGAAGGCGGTCGAAAAATCAATTGCTTTGCCTTCTCTTTCTAAATATCTGTCGCGTTCCATCTTCCAGAAATACGAAATAATCGGGAGTTTTTCCGCATAATGCGGGATAAAATCGAGCATTTCCTTGGAATATTCGGTATGACAATGGAGAGAAACGCCGGTTTTGGCTTTCGTGGCTAAATTCTCAGCCTCGTGCAAAATATGCAGTCGCGTTTGTTTTAGATTCATCATTTATCTCCAAGTTTTAGTTGCACCTAGGTGCAGCTAAACGTATAAAACTATCAAATCTCGCCGGAGATGTAAATTCCTCAGATGGCAGACCATCGATAACTGTTGTCTGTTTTTGTCTTACTTAACTTATCGGGTTACGCTTTTCAACCTCAAAATTTTACCATAACACGCCGAAAATTACAGCCCTGTTAATAAAATCAAAAAAAAAGAAAAAAACTTGTCACAAATCGAAAATGCGCGGTGTTTTCCATTTAACAAGCGGAAAAAACTTTCCGATAATTATTAATAGAAAACTCGATTTAGAGGAGCAAAGCAATTATGTCTTGGTTAATATCACTGGTTCTGGCGGGCGTCGTATTTTCATCCGACACGACCGTGCCAGTGCGGCAGAATAATTTTACAAACAGCGAAACAACAACGACCCGTGTCGTCCGGCTCGACGAAACCGAACGGTTCGAGCAAACTTACCCTTTGAGCGCGAACGGCAAAGTGAGCATCTCGAACGTCAACGGTTCGATCACGATCGATACGTGGGATCGCAACGAAGTCAAGCTCGAAGCCGTCAAAACCGCCGACGATAAGGAAAGATTGGCGGAAGTCGAAATCAAAATCGACGCGCGCAAGGATGCGATCGTGATCGAAACCAATTACGACAGCTGGAAACGCAGCAACGGCGGCAGCTGGAAGAATTACGGCAAACTGACGGTTGATTATCGCCTGACGGTTCCGCGCAACGCTGTTCTCGACCAGGTCGAAACCGTCAACGGCTCGGTAAATATTACGAATTCCAACAATTTAACTAAAGCCTCGACCGTCAACGGGCAGGTCATTGCGACGAACCTGCGCGGCACGGCTGAACTTTCGACCGTCAACGGCACGATCGAAGCCAATTTCGACCAGCTTCAGTCGTCGAGCCGGATCAATCTGAACACGGTCAACGGGCAGGTCAATCTCGTGATTCCGTCGGATGCGAACGCGACCGTCAGAGCCGATACGCTGAACGGACAAATCACCAACGATTTCGGTCTGCCGGTGCGCAAGGGCGAATACGTCGGGCGCGATTTGTACGGCAGAATCGGCAGCGGCGAAGTTCAGATAAAACTCAACAGCGTCAACGGTGGCTTGCATATCAAACGCAAAAACGACGGCAAAACCGTCAACCCGGCAACGAATCTGCTGCCGGCGAAAAACAAGAACGACGACGGCGATATTGACGTAGATGTTGACGTAGATGTTGACGCTAAAGTAGATATGGATAAAATGAACCGCGAAATGCGCAGAGCCGAGCGCGATATGCAGCGCGCGCAGCGGGAATTGGAAAGAGTAAAACCCCAAATCGTGACGATTGATAAAGAAAAGATACAAGCACAAATCCGTGAAGACATGCGTCGGCAGGCGG
Organism: Acidobacteriota bacterium; assembly: GCA_031411895.1. Lineage (GTDB taxonomy): Bacteria > Acidobacteriota > Blastocatellia > Pyrinomonadales > Pyrinomonadaceae > JAFDVJ01. Next base: position 22,693 of record JANOBZ010000169.1, read on the forward strand.
AAGCGATGCGGCTCGCGGACGCAAACTTTTTCTCGGGCGCGCCGGTGATCGAAAAAAAAAGCGACAGTTTTACCGTTAAGGGAACTCCGAGGATTATCGTTGACGCCAAAAGCTGCGATGTCAGCGTTCGCGGCTGGGATAAGCCGGAAGTTCAATATTCCATCACCCGAATCTCGAAAGCGCGTAATCAAAAGCCTGTTTCATACAACGTTAATCAATCGGATTCCGAGGTGAAAATCACGATCAGCGGCTCGAAAGACGCTCAGAACAGGGAAGTTTTCAGCGATCAGGAGCGCGTTCGCGTGGAGGTATTCGTCCCAAAAAAGTCGAATCTGCGGATTCTCAGTAACCGGGAAATCCGCTTGGAAAACGTTTCGGGCGAAATTGATCTGACGGGCAGCGACGAAGCGATCAACGTTCGCAATGTTGACGGAAAACTGACCGTTGCCGCGCGCGACGGCAAAATCCGCGTGATCGGTTTCGCAGGCGAAATCACTGCCAGAACCGCCGACGGCGATATGAGTCTCGAAGGCGATTTTGAAAAAATCACGGCGACGACCGGCAACGGCAATATCGTCGTCACCGTCGCCGACGACGTTTCGGCGATTATCCGCGCGAATACCGATTCCGTTAAACTCGACGGAACTCTGCCGTCGAAGGTCAAAACCGAGGACATTTCAGAAAAATCTTCGGTCTGGCGGATTGGCGGCAGTAAAGCCGAGTATAATTTCACGGTCGGCGACGGGCAGATTTTTATTCGCAGTATGAACGATTTGAAAGCCGCTCTTTAATCGACAGCAAGCCGAAAATCGCGCGCTTAAAGGCGCAAACTATTTTTCGAAAACTCTAAAAATATGTCTGGTCGGCATGTTTTTAGAGTTTAAAGTCATTTGTCGTCAAAATAACTTCAAATCCATTTTTCGTTGATAAAAAAAGTACTTTTTGGCGCAAATCTTTTGAAACCTTTTGACTGAAACGGCGTTCTAGTCAGAGGAAAGTCATTATTTTATATATATCTCCTTCCCGATAAAGTTTATTTTCTATTCATAAAAAAGAGGTGAAGTATGAAAGCTCTGCGTGCATTTATAGCGGTTTTATTTCTGACGATTTTTATAACCGGACAAACAACTAATCTGGCAAAGAACGAGTCTGAAAAGCCGAACGATTCGAAAACGAAATCCGCCAACAAGTCAGGAATCGTCGTCCCGCCCGAAAAGCTCGTGCCGATCAAAATTCCCAGGATCGAAACCGCAATAACCATAGACGGCAAGCCCGACGAGGAAAGCTGGAAACAGGCGGCTGCCTTCAGGGATTTTTATCAAACCAGTCCGGGCGACAACATCGCGCCTTCGAAACCGACCGAGGCTTATATGATGTATGACGAAAAACATCTCTACATCGCCTTTAAGTGCTGGGACGAAAAGGACAAAATCCGCGCGACGGTCGCCAAGCGCGATGAAGTTACGGGCGAAGACAACGTGCGTTTGTGGCTCGACACATACAACGACCAGCGCCGCGCATACGTGTTAGCGTTTAATCCGTTCGGCATTCAGCAGGACGGAATTTTTACGGAAGGACAAGGCGCGGATTTTTCGGTTGACATCGTGATGGAATCGAAAGGCGTGATCGAAGATTGGGGCTGGTCGGTCGAGATCAAGATTCCGTTCAAATCGCTGCGCTACACGGCAGGCAAAGGCAAAATGTGGGGCTTTAACGCGGCGCGCAATATTGACCGTTTCAACGACGAATTCGACCAATGGCTGCCCGACGACCGCAATATTTCGGGTTTTCTGGTCAAGCACGGCAAGATCACGGGGCTCGACGAAATCAAAACCGAGCGGACATTGGAAATCGTGCCGAGCATCACTCTGAGCGAAACCGGCAGCCGCAAGCGCACGATTCCGGCGGCGGGATTTAACAATCCGCGCGGTCGTTATGATCCGGTTTTTAACCCGTTCGGCATTCAGGAACCGGGCAAATTTACGAACGATCCGGCAAAACAGGACATCGGCGTGAACATTAAATATACGATTACGCCGAACGTGACCTTCGACGCGGCGATCAATCCGGATTACGCCGAAATCGAAGCCGACGCGCCGGTCGTCACGGCAAACCAGCGCTTTCCGATCTTCTTTCAGGAAAAACGCCCGTTTTTTCTCGAAGGCAAAGAGATTTTCGAATCGGCTCTGTCGCCGTTTTACTCGCGCACGATCGTTGACCCGGACATGGCGGCAAAACTGACCGGCAAGATCGGCAAAGTCTCGTTCGGGTTTCTCGCGGCTTCCGACAACGCGCCGGGAAATTATTCCGAAGACGAGCGCACAAACCTCGCGATTTGTCAGCAACAACAGCTAAACGATCCGTCGCGCGTCTGCGGGCTCGACGAATTCGTTGATAAAAACGCGCTTTTCGGCATCCTGCGCGTCAAGCGTGATTTCGGCGTCAATAACAACGTCGGATTTTTCGCGACGGCGCGCGTCTTCCCGCAGAACCGCAATTTTGTCGGCGGTTTCGACGGAACGTTCAAGCTCGATCCGAAAACCGTGATGACCTTTCAGGTGCTCGGGACACACTCGCGGAAAAGATTTTTCGACTCGAACTTTTTCCTGCGCGACGACCTTTCGCGCGGCGCCGAGCCGTATCGTACGGGCAACGGCTTCGGTTATTACTGGAGTCTGGATTACACGACCGACAGGCACGGCTATTTTATCGAGGCTTTGGGGCGCACGAGCGATTACCGCGCCGATGCCGGTTTTACGCGCCGCACGAACACGAACACGATTTTCGGCGTCAATCGTTTCAGCACGAAATCGAACCCGAAAGCGACGCTCATCCGGGCTAGCTGGAATCAATTCGCGCGGATGAATTTCGACTGGAACGGTCGCTCGCAGGGCGCTTTGATCGGCTCGAACGTCAATCTTTCGATGCAGGGCAATCTGTTCATTTACGCCGAGGGCGGACTGGGTTACGAACGTCTTTTCGAAGAGGAATTCGGCTTTAAGCGCAACCCGGCGCGAAATGTCGAAGGCGCGTTTTTCGGCGCGCCCGAGCGTTCGACGTACCAGCCTTATTTCAGCGTCAACGCAAACAAGACGGTCAGCAAAAGGCTGTCCGTTTACGGCTTTATCGGCTCGATTTTCAATTCCTACGATTTCGATTTCGGCGGCGGCGGAAAATTCCTGCGCGTCAGTCCGGCATACAGAACTTACCTGAGCAGCGCGGCTTTTCAGAGTTATCTACAGGCGCTTGCCGCGTGGCAGGCGAATCCGGTCGGCAATCGACCGGAACCGCCGAATGAACCCGGACTCGATCCCGGCACGGGCTGGCAGTTTGATTTTAATGCCGGCGCGGAATATAAACCGATCGACCCGCTGCGGATCTCGCTCGACGTCACGAAAAGCCGTCTCAGGCGCAGCGACAACGGCGAAACGGCGTTCGACACGAACATCTTCAGCTTACGCTCGACTTACCAGTTTTCGCGGTTTGCGTATACTCGTTTAAGGCTCGATTACGACACGCTTTCGCGACGCGTCGGCGGACAATTTCTGTTCGGCTGGAACCCGAATCCCGGAACCGCGTTTTACGTCGGCTATAACGACAACTTCAATTACAACGGTTTCAGCCCGTATACCGGACAATTAGAGCCGCGCTTCGAGCGCAACAGCCGGACGTTTTTCATCCGCGCATCGTATCTTTTCCGCAAGAGTTTTTAGTTCATAGTTCCTTGTTGCTCGAAACGGAAAAGAAAAGGCGGAAGTTGAATTTTCAGCTTCCGCCTTTTTACTTTCGGTTGTTTGCGAAACTTTGAATAATCCGGTCAATTTCTTCTATCGCAATCCGATGCCGGCGACCGGTATTGGCGGCGATTGCTTTGGACGGTGCGCTTCCCGGTAACTGAAAATCAAATTTGGAATAGCAATCGCCAGCAGGAGGATGATGATGACGGCAACTATCAGACGCTCGATTAGTGCGGGATTTATCTTAGAGTTTTCTTTTTCAAAAAGCGCGTAAACTATTCGGGCAATTCCGAATAAAAATAAACCGATCCCGACAAAAATGCCCAAGCCGACCGGTATCTGTATCAGAATAAGAAGCTTTACCGTCAAAACCGCGAGTTCTTTTGAAGCTCCTAAAAGCAGACCGTTTTTGTCATTTAAAAGCAGGAGACTGGAAATCATCAGAACCTGCTGCAAAATGAGGAAGAAAAATCCGACGCCCAGTCCATAAAGGAAAAATCTTAATCCCCGGCGCAGCCCTCGACGTCGTTTTGTGATTTGAGGGAAATCGTCGCTTTGTGTTTTGACTGCCGCATTCTTGTTGATCGGCTTTGTTGAAGCTGATCCCTGTCCGGCAGTTTGTTCGGCTGACTTCGCAGGATCTGTCGAGGTAAAAACCGGTGCTGCCGTCTCACCTTCACCGGCTTCGTGCCGCCAGTTTGCCAGCGCAATGACATTGCCGGATGTTTGAGTTTCGATTTGTTTGGCACGCTGCGAAAATTTCGGCGGATTTTGTTTTGACTCGGGACGAACGGCAATTTCTTCGTAAACCTTTTCGACTCCTTCTTCAATACGTTGAACTTCGGCGACAAAACGATAACCTTTCTTGGCGACCGTTTCGATAAATTTATTGCCGTTATCGCTCAAAGCTTTGCGGAGCGTATGAACGATTCGCGCAATGTTCGCTTCTTCGACAAAAGAATCAGACCAGACGATTTGTAAAATTTCTTCTTTTTCGACGAGATGCCCGCTCCGCTCGACGAGCGCAACTAAAAAGTCGAATGCCTTCGGCGTAAGCGCGACGGGTTGGTCGTGATGAAGGAGTTGGCGTTCTTCGACTTCAAGTCGAAATGCCTTAAAACGGTAGGAATGTCTTGTTTCGCTCCTCATCCCAGTCTCCGAGAAATTTAGGAGAAATTTAGGAGGATTTTCCAAAGACATCATTCACTACCGTCGTTTATCGTTGATACTACAAAACGCAAAACGTCGGTTGTTTTAATGTCTCGGGTTAGATTAGCCAAATATCACCTGCATTATAGCAACCGGCGCCAGATTAGACAACTAAAAATTTACCACTGACTGCACCCGATCAAGCCCTTGCAGTTTGAATAAATCCGCCCCAGTAGAAAGGGCTTAAATAAAAAAAAGAAAAGGAGAAAATAGAAATGAATAAAATTGAACGAATTTCCCGAAAAAGATTCTCCCAATTGCTGATCGCCCTCGTCTCGCCGCTTTTTACCGGCGTGTCGGCGATTAAAACGAAAAGTATCATAAGTTTATTTATGCCGGCTCTTGCGCTCATGTTAGTGCTCGGAAACACGCCGGTGAAAGCCGATGTGGTAACCGACTGGAACGAGATCGCGCAGCAGACGATTCTTACTGCGGGCAGCTCGCCGTTCGTTTCGTCGCGCTCGTTAGCGATCGTTCAGGCGTCGGTTTTCGATGCCTTCAACGGTATCGAACGCCGCTACCAGCCGATCCGCGTCGAACCGAACGCTCTTCCCGGAGCCTCGCGCCGAGCCGCCGTCGTCCAAGCCGCTTACGTCGCATTGCTTCACCTGTATCCGGCGCAGCAAGCCTTTTTGAGCGCCGAGCGAGAAGCATCTTTGAAGGCGATCGCCTCCGAAGCGGCGGCTGAAAACAGCGTCTCGATCGCGCGCGGGATCGAATGGGGACAAACGGTCGCCGACGAAATTTTCCAGTGGCGCGGCACCGACGGCATTACGCCCGCGCCGCCGCCGTACACGGGCGGAACGCTTCCCGGTCAATGGCGACCGACACCGCCGGGACTTGGGAACGGCGTCGGCGTTCAGTTCTCGTATATGACGCCCTGGGCATTGAGCACGCCTTCGCAGTTCAGAGCAGCGGGTCCGCCCGCACTGTCGAGCATGCAGTACGCGGCTGACGTCAACGAAGTCAAAGACATCGGCAGTCTGACGAGCGTGACGCGAACCGCCGATCAAACCCAGATCGCGCGCTTTTGGAACGGCAACACGCCGGTCGACTGGAACCGGATCGCCGTCTCGGTTTCGGAGAGCAAAAATTTAACTCTCTCGCAGAATTCGCGCCTTCTCGCGCTGCTTAACGTCGCGATAGCGGACGCCGTGATCGCCTGCTGGGAAGCGAAGTATCATTACAGCTTCTGGCGACCGGTCACTGCGATTCGGCTGGCGGACACGGACGGAAATCCCGGCACGACCCCAGATCCAACGTGGACGCCGCTGCTCACAACGCCCGCTCACCCGGATTACCCGTCGGGACACGCGACCGTCAGCCGGTCAGCCAAAAGCGTCCTCGCGGCTTATTTCGGCGATGAAACCGAGTTCTCGACGGCTACGGGAGTCCTGCCGGGTGTCACCCGCTCTTACAGCAGCTTCACGCAGGCTGTCGACGAAGCGTTCAATGCGCGCATCTACGGCGGAATCCATTTCCGCACCGCCTGTCGCGACGGTCAGGCGATGGGGGCGCAGGTTGGCGACCTGGTTGTCGCGACAATCGCTCAGCGCCGCTTCGGACCGAACAGGTTTTAGGATCGAACGTGTGTCTCGAATGATTCAGAACTCGACCGGCATAGTTGAGCTGAAAAACATTTGCCTCTAATCCGAAATGTTTTTCAACTCAATGCCGTAAACGAAACTTTCGGCTCGATGCTTTTAGATTTTTCGTCGGTGAAAGATTAAAAGCACAGAGCCGAAAGTTTCGTTTCGAGAGCACTAGAGCAATTCTCAGGTAAAAGAATGACAAACTCCCGCAAAGACGCATAAGAAAACAAAACCTTTGCCGCTTGGCGTCTTTGCGGGAAATTTCTTGTGATTTATTCACTCAAGAATTGTTCTAAATTCTAAATGTCTCCGGCGATGTCGCGAACGCCTTCGATCAATCTTTCGATTTCTTCGCCGCTCGTGTAACAGGCGATTCCGGCGCGCACCAAACCGTCGGTTTGAAGCCCGAATTTTTCGACGACCGTCGAAGCGTAAAAGTCGCCGTGCGATGCGAAAACTCCGCGCGTCGCTAATTTTTCCGCGACGCTTTTTGACGGAACGCCTTCGAGAGTAAAAGCGATCGTCGGCGTGCGTTCAGATTCGGGATTTTGCCCGTAAAGCCTGACGCCGCCAATTTCCGACAATTCCTGCCACAAAGTTTTGAACAAATCTTTTTTGCGCGAGTGAATCGCCGTAAACGTGTTTCGAAGCCGTTCGCGCCGCGATTCGCCGCCGGAAAGCGAAGCGAGAAAATCAACCGCCGCGCCCGCGCCCGCGATCGATTCGTGGCTTTGCGTTCCCGTCTCCAGGCGTTCGGGCGCGTAATTTGGCGATGGTTTGAGTTTCGGGAAATCGATTTTCTCAAGCAGTTCCTTGCGTCCGAAAAGCACGCCGATGTGCGGACCGTAAAATTTATACGCCGAACACGAGAGAAAATCACATCCGAAATCCGCGACGTCGATCAAATTATGCGCCGCGTAATGCACCGCATCGACAAACGAAAGCGTGCCGTTTTCCCGTGCCAAAGCGCAAGCCTTTTTAACGTCGGAAATCGTCCCGATCGCGTTCGACGCCGCGCCGATCGCCAGAAGCCGCGTTTTCGCGTTCAAAAGATTTTCAAGCTCGCCAAATTCCAAAGTGCCGCTTTCAATATCCATCGGCACGACGCGAATCGTCACGCCGCGCTCTTTTTCGAGACTTCGCCACGTATCGACATTCGCGTGATGATCTAATTCGGTGACGATAATCTCGTCGCCCGCCGAAAATCCTCTGCCCAATGCCCGCGCCAGATGAAACGTCAAGCTCGTCATGTTCTGCCCGAACGCGATTTCCGTTTCGGAAGCGTTGAGAAAATCCGCCAAAACGCGGCGCGAATAATCTAAAATCTCGTCCGTTTCATTGCTGGTCGGGTAATTCCAATGCGTGTTGGCGTTGTGATTAAAAAGGTAATCGGTCATCGCTTCGACAACCCTGCGCGGAACCTGCGTTCCGCCCGGACCGTCGAAATAAGCGACCGGAAAGCCGTTATGAACACGCGTTAAAGCCGGAAAATGCGCGCGGATTTCTTCAATTGAAGCCGTGTTGTTTTGTGTCATAAAATTATCGAATAAAGTTTTTTCGAGTTTAATTCAGTCTTCAATTTTTTGCCACTTAACTTTGGTTGGCTCTCCATATACAAATTCTGCGGTTGCTTTTACGCATTTTTCGGGAGAAATGACTAATCTTTCGGCGAGAGTTTTTTTTAGTTGCTCGTGTCGCTGCTTGTCTTCGGGTAAGGCGGGATGAGTTTCTTGTGTGGTTTTACCATCTTTGAAAGCTCGTTCCCAACGAAGCCAAATTTCCCAATCTTCCATCGCCAGCGCGAAAGTTTCATCATCAAGCAGTTTCAAAAAATATATCTCGCTCCAGTCTTGTTCGCTTTCGTTCCAAGGATTTTCGTAATAATGCGGTTTGCCGTATAAATCTGCGATGCCGCGCCTTGCGCCATCATACCAATCGGTGATTGTATAAACCGTTTCGTGTTCAGCCATTTTATTTTGTGTCGGATTTTGGGTTTTAAATTTGAAGCGTACATTGGAGCGCCGACATCCTGTCGGCAACGGCGCGAAAGCGTCGAAAAATGTTCGTTTATATGCAAGTTATAGATTAACGAACATTTTTAGCGTTTTTAAAACGCTTGCCGACAGTTTGTCGGCGCTCCAATTGATTACTCGAACACTTTATTGACCGGCGTGATCGTGATGTCCGCCGCTTTGACCGGAATCGGGAAGGTTTCGATGATTTTGTCTTCGTCGGTGATTTCCTTCGGTTTCGGCGATTGATAGACGATCTTGCCGGGTTTGTTTTGGGCGATTTCGTCGCGCAAGCCTTCGGCGTCTTTGGTAATCATCACGACGCGCATCTTGTTTGTCGCGAGATAAGTTTTGATCGCTTTATTGACATCGGCGAGCGTCAGTTTTGCCAGATTATCTTTCATAAACTGGTTGAAATTCGGGATGCCGTAAAACTTGCTGTCGAGCGCGTAGCCGAGTTCCGCATCTTTCGTCTGCGTCAGGATGTTGACGTATTTCGTCAAAAAGTTGCGCGTTTCTTCAAACGTCTGCTGATCCAAACCGTTTTTAACCAGTTTGTCGTATTCATACAGCGCGGCGCGAAGCGTGAAATTCGCGTTTTGCGGCTCGACGGGTCGAATCCATATTTGGAAAATCTGCATTTTGCGCGCGATGTTCGGGTCGGGTTCGAATTGATACATTCCGCGCGGGAAATATTCGATATACGCGTAATCGCCGTAATTGAGCCCGCGTTTTTCGCGGATCTGACCGTAAAGATAGCTGTTCGACGAGCGATGCTGCCCGAAATACGAAGCGACGAGCGCGAGCGCGGCGTAATCTTTGCCGAACGAGCGATTGACGTCGATCGGAAAGCCCAAGGAAATTGCCGTCGCGCGCGTTTCGCGTTTGACGATGTCGATTTTCATTCCGTCGGCGAGATTCGGCGTCGCGAGTTTACGCATTTTTCTGCCGCCTTTCGGAAGCTTTCCGAAATCGGCTAAAAATTGGTTTGAGAACTTTGTGTCGAATCCGCCAGCCATTCCTACTACGAGATTTCCCTGCGAATAATTGTTTGCGTAAAAATCCTTGACGTCCTGCAAGGTCAGTTTTTCGAGCGAAGAAATGCGCCCGATCGAATGATTTTCGTAAGCGGTTCCGGCATAGATGATGTTGTAAAGCCGTTCTTTACCGAGCTCCTCGTCATTGTTTTCGCGAAGGCTTAATTTCAGATAATTTATCGCGTCCTGTTTGAGCCGTGTAAAATCGTCTTCGCGAAAGCCGGGTTCGAGCAGCATTTCACGAATGATCGAGTAATATTTCGGCAGATTATCGACGTGCGTCTGCCCGACAAAGGTCGTCATTTCCTTGTCGGTCTGCGCGCCGAAACCGGCGGCGATCGGGTAAAACGCGGCGACGATCTGCTCGTAAGTCATCGTTTTGCTTCCGCCCTGCGAGAGCATCGCGGCGGTCAAAGCGGCAACGCCTTCCTTGCCTGCCGGATCGTCGATCGAGCCGGTCAAAAATTGAATGCGAAACGAAACGAGCGGCGATTTGCCGGGCTGGAAAACCGTTTCGATGTTTGAATTCATAGATTTGGCGGGCTTTTTCGCGGGTGTTTTCGAGTTTTTCTGCGCGAATGCCGGAAAAACAAGCGTAAAAATCATTCCCGCAAAGACGAAAAGACGCAAAGTATTAAAGGTATTTTCCATTTTCCATTTTTCGTTTTCCATTATTTTCCGCCTCCGTTTTTGGTCGCGAGCGTGATGATCGTCTGGTTATTGTCGATAAAATATTTCGCGGCAAAGCGGCGAATGTCTTCGGGCGTGACGGAATCGTAAAGCGCGAAAACCTTATCAATCGTGTCGGGCGAACGTCGCAGCCCGATGTACTGCGCGAGCGCCGAGGCGATCGCGTCGTTGCTGTTCATGCCCTGGATGAAACCGTAGCGCAGGCGCGAGCGCGTTTCGTCGAGTTTTTTCTGCGGAATAAGTTCGGTCGTGTATCGTTTGTAAGTTTTTAAAATCTCGCCCTGCACGTAATCCATGTCTTTGACGTCCTTGATCTGCGCAATCGCGCTGAAAAGCTCGGGGTCGATATTATCCGCTGCCTGCGCGGTCACGAAAACCGCCTTTTGTTCCTGCAAAACTAATTTCTGATAAAGCTCGGAGTTTTCGCCGAACGCGATGATGCCGAGTAAATCCAATGCGGCTTTATCCTTTTCGGTTTCCGAGAAAGCCGGCGCGCGGTAAGCGATCCACGCGATCGGCAGCGTTTGCGATGCCCATTCGATATGTTTTTTCCGGGGCGCGTCCTGCGGTTTTTCCGGCGTGATCGTGTATTTGTAATCGCCGCGCTTCCAATCGCCGAAATATTTTTTGACCATTCCGAGAACTTCCGCCGATTTGATGTCGCCGACAACGACGATCGTCGAATTTTCGGGGCGATAAAAGCGGTTGAAAAATGTCCACGCGTATTGGTATTGATTCGGGTAATCCTTGATGTCTTCGAGATAACCCATGGTCGTGTGGCTGTATGTGTGTTCGCGAAAAGCGGTTTCGCGCAAGACTTCCTGCATCTTGAAGAACGGCGACGCGCTGTTTTTATTGTATTCGCCCAAGACCGCTCCGGCTTCGGTCTTGTATTGTTCCTCGGAAAACTTAAGACGCTGAAAACGGTCGGCTTCGAGCCTCAGAACTTCGTCCAAATCTTCTTTGGCGAAAGTTTCGTGATAAACGGTGCGGTCGTCGGAAGTATAAGCGTTTGACGACGCGCCGGCTTTTTTCATGATCGCGTCGAACGATCCGGGCGGATAATTTTCGCTGCCGCGAAACATTAAATGCTCGAAAAAATGCGCGTAACCGCTTTTCTTGGCTTCGACTTCGTTGCGCGAACCCGCGCCGACGACCAGATAGAACGAAACCAGGTTCGGATAATCGGTCGGAACCGTGACGACGCGCAAGCCGTTCGGCAAATCGCTGACCTGATATTGATACGGGAAGACCTTTCGCGCCTGAGCCGGGACGGCGATAATCGAAAGCGCGAAAATCAGTATAAAAAATATTGATTTCATAGATTTATTCATGTGAAAAAGTTTTAATTATTTGTAACTTGTACGGCATCTTTTTGCTGAAAAAATGCAACTAATCGGAAGTTGCCCAAAAGCACAAGTTAGAGTTTGACTCTCCTCTGATTTAGCATACGTTAGAAACCGGAATTTTGTTATCCGGGCATAGCAAAAGCCGTGTTTTGAAAAAACAAACCGACGGCTGGAAACTATTTTTAAAATTCTTCTTGTAATTTCTTAACTATTGTTGTATAAATCATACAGAATAAAATGTTTCTTGTTTTTTGATATAGGAGGTCAAATGAAGCTAACCAGAAGTTTTACAAGCTTTGCCCTAGTTTTTTCCCTGAGTATTTTTTCTTTCCTTTCACTTTCCGTTCAACCCGTAAACGCCCAAGACGCCAAAATCGCTTTACAGCGCGGTTATCGCACCGGATATTCGGACGGCTATATGGCTGGCTACCGCGATGTGATCGACAATGCGGCGAAGAATCCGGCGCGGCACAGCGAATACACAAAAGCCGACCGCGCGTATAATAAGGATTACGGGCTTCTTGAAGATTACCGCGACGGTTATCAGCAAGGATTCGAGACCGGTTACGGCACGGGTTACGAAAAGCGTTCGTTCGACGCGACTTTGCCGAACGAACTGCAAAAGCGCGGTGTTGTCGATACCAACATTCAAGTTGCCGAAACGAATACGACAACGACGATAACAACACCGACGACCACTACGACAACCACGACCGGGAATCCGGAAGTCGTCCAGACGACTCCGACAAACGATAATACGTATTCGGAAAATACTCCGACCACGACGACAACCCAGCAAACGCCGGTCATTCAGACCCAAAATAACGAGGTCAGTTATGTGCCGACGAATGATTCGGTGCTCGTTATTCCGACCGATACGGAGTTGATTCTCGAACTGATTGACGAGCTTTCGACCGAATCGAGCAAGGAAGGCGATAAATTTACCGCGAGAATTGTTTCGCCGATGGAAATGAACGGCGCGATCGTCGAGGGCAGAATCTCGAAAATTCAAAAACCCGGCAGAATCAAACGCCGCTCGGAAATGCTCCTGTCATTTGACCGCATCGTTTTGAACGAAGGTCGCTGGAGCAATTTCAACGCGATTCTGGTCGAAGTTTTGCCCGTCAAAGGCGACAACGTCAAACGCGTTGATACGGAAGGCACGGTCGAAGGAAAATCTTCGGTCAAAGGCGACGCCACGAAAATCGGCGGCGCGACCGGCGCGGGCGCATTGATCGGCGTGATCGCCGGCGGTCCGGTCGGCGCGGCAGTCGGCGCGGCAGTCGGTGCGAGCTTCGGAGTCGGCGCGGTCGTCGTCGAGCGCGGCAAGCATATTCGTTTGAACAAAGCCCAACAGCTGCGGATCAAATCAACTTACGAAACACAAATTCGATAACATTGAACATTTATCATTCACCATTTATCAAAAATCAATTTGATAAATGGTGAATGCTGAATGACAAATGTTTCGGCGCTGACCAACTGAGCGGTTCGCGCCTTTGGAAATCCACGTAAACGAGCAAAGTTTTTTTCCTCCTTTTTTGTCTTTGCCCGTTTTCGTGGATAATTTTTTTATGGCGGTAATTGCGCTTTTAACCGATTTCGGAACGAGAGATTATTTTGTCGGCGCGATGAAGGGCGCGATTTTGTCCGTTAACCGAGACGCGCGAATTGTTGATATTACGCACGAAATCGCGCCGCAGAATATAAAATCGGCGGGCTTTACTTTGCGCGCGTGTTACCGTGATTTTCCGCCGGAAACGATTTTCGTCGCGATCGTCGATCCCGGCGTCGGTTCCGCAAGACGCGCGATTCTGGTCACGGCGGGCGAATATTTTTTCGTCGCGCCGGACAATGGTTTGCTGAGTTTTGTTTTCAACGGCGAAAAAGAATATCGCGTTTTCGAGCTTACCGACCGAAAGTTTTTCGCCGAAAATATTTCTGCCAGCTTTCACGGGCGCGACGTTTTTGCGCCCGCCGCCGCGCATCTCTCGAACGGCGTAAATCCCGAACGATTCGGCGCGGAAATAAAGGATTTCGTGCGTTTTGAAGAAAACAAGGCGCGCCCGATCAGCGCGACGGAAACCCTTGCCGAGATTATCGCGATCGACCGTTTCGGCAATCTGATAACGAATCTTAAAAAAGTGGATCTGCCCGAAAAATTCATCGTCGAAATCAATACGGCGCGCGTCGAAAATTTGCGCGAGTTTTTTGCCGAAAGCGCGGCGGGCGAGGCGTTTATGATTATCGGAAGCGCGGGATACCTGGAAATATCGGTTTTCGCGGATTCGGCGGAAAAACTTTTGCGCGCCGCGCAAGGACAGCAAATACTGGTTAAATCGCTGTAAAACTTTGATTTTTTCTCACTTGTAACTTGTCAGACCATTTGATAAATTTAAACTATAAGAAAATCCTATAATTACAAGGAATATTTGACTATGAGTACAGCAACAGAATCAACCGCCGCGACCGCCGGATTAAGAGGCGTAGTTGCCGCGCAGAGCGCGATCGGCGACGTCAACGGCGAGCAGGGAATTTTAATTTATCAGGGTTACGATATTCACGATTTAGCCGAGCATTCGACTTTCGAAGAGGTAATCTTTTTGCTTTGGAACGGACGGCTTCCGAAATCGGACGAGCTCGCCGATTTTAAGGCGAAGATCAGCTCGAATTACGAGGCGCCCGCGCAGGTCATCGAATTGATGAAGCTCTTTCCGAAAGACGGCGACCCGATGGACGTTTTGAGAACGGCGGTCTCGGCGCTCGATTTTTACGACGAAGGCGCGCATGACACGACGCGCGACGGCGCGATGACGGCGGCAATCAAGCTGACCGCGCAGATCGGCACGCTCGTCGCCGTGTGGGAACGCATCCGCACGGGCAAGGAAATCATTGCGCCCGATAAATCGCTGAGCATTGCCGAAAACTTTTTGTATATGTTCCACGGCAAAAAAGCCGACGCGGACGAAGCCAGAATGTTCGACATTGCGCTGATCCTGCACGCCGACCACGAACTCAACGCTTCGACCTTTACGACGCGCGTCATCGCCGGAACTTTAGCGGATGTTTACGGCGCGGTCACGGGCGGCATCGCGGCGCTTTCGGGACCGCTCCACGGCGGCGCGAACACGAACGTCATGAAGATGCTCAAGGAAATCGGTTCGGAAGACAAGATCGACCAGTGGCTCGACAACGCGCTCGCGGAAAAACGCAAAATCATGGGCATCGGTCACGCCGTCTATAAAACGGAAGACCCGCGCGCGACGTGGCTGCGCAAATTCTCGAAAACGATGGGCGAGAAAAAAGGCGATTTGAGCTGGTACAATATGTCGCAGAAGATCGAAAATGCGATGCACGAGAAAAAAGGAATGTATCCGAACGTCGATTTCTATTCGGCTTCGACCTATTACCTGATGGACATTCCGCTCGACCAGTACACGCCGATCTTCGCCGTTTCGCGCATTTCGGGCTGGACGGGACACATCCTCGAACAATACGGCAACAACAAACTCATTCGCCCGCGTGCCGAATACATCGGCGCGAGAGATTTGAAATACACGCCGATCGACAAACGCTAAAGCGTTAAGGCAAAAGTAAAAAGTAAAAAGGCAAAGGATTTATTTTCGATTGCCTTTTTTATTTAGCAAGTTAGAAATTTTCGCCGCAGCTAATTTAATTCGTCGGCGGACTGCAGATAAGATCGCCAATAAAATTAAGGCGGAAACAAATTTTATTTCATCGGCGTCGAGTTTAGGAAATATGTAACCGAGGCGTCCGGTTTGGTGCCGTTGACCGAATCGGTTGACTTTTCGTCGGCTCTGACGAATTGGTCGGGCTTGTTTCCCTTGAATGTTTCTTTGTAGATGACCGCCGGAATGCTGCGGTCAATGACCGTCATTTCACAAGTCCAGAAGTAGCCGTTGACACGCACGGGTTTGTTGCCGGGAATCGGCGAGACTTCTTCGTAGGTGCCGAATCTGTTTTGCTTAAAATCGAGCAAAACGATCGTGCCGACCTCTTCGGGCGATTTGGCGAGGCGTTCTTCGTAAATTTTCAGATCGTAGCCGCGATAGCCGGGAAGGCTCGGTTCTTTGGCGAGGATTCTTATTTTACCGTTGATATACGGCTGTTTAGTGAGCTTCGTCGTCGGCGGAATTTTGCTGAATTCCGCGTCCTTCATTATCAATGCGGCTAAACCGTCGGAATTTTTGGCTGGCACCGAATTAACGTTCGAATTTATCGCGGTGTTTGTCTCGGCTTGCCCCGAAAACGGACAGCCGGTTTGGAAGATACAAAAGCCGATAAACAGTAATTTGACAAAATCAATGGCGGATTTTTGATTCATTTTCGCTATGTTTTAGAAAAGGTAAAGTTTGTATTTCTGACAGTATAGACGAAATAAGAAATATTTCAACGCAAAGGCGCAGAGACGCAAAGACGCCAAAGATTTTAAATAACTGTTTGAAATCAGAAATGCCATCAATATTTCAAAGTCTTGACTTATCTCTTAACAATTATAAAAAACTTTGCGCCTTCGCGCCTTCGCGCCACCAGCGTTAAATAAATAATGAAAGGCATCGGACAAACATCAGTCGAAGAATAGAAAAGGCAAGCGTTTTACTGCCTGCCTTTTCTATTTTTCAAAGAAAATCGCTTAATTTTCTTTGTCGTCTTTACCGTTGTCTCTGGATTCGATGTTTTGGTTCTGCGCCTGCCGGTCGTCGTCGTCGAGCGAGATGCCGAAGATTTTCGGGTTGTCCATAAATTCGGCGAGGCGATCGGGATTGATCGTCGCGCGGATCACTGCCGCCTGTTTGTCGTTGATCGTGACGAGCGAGATTTTAACCGAATCTTTGCCCGCGTCGCGCATATACATATAAACCTGTTCGCCGGTGCGCGAGCGAACTCTTAAAATCGAGCTCCATTCCGCGCCGAACGAATTGCGCATCGCCGCCTGCATTTCCGTGTCGAGCGTTTCTTTGGAAAACTTCAAATCTTCGAAGATCGTCACGCTGAAGCTTTTGACGCCCGCCGGTCTGACGACGCTGACCGCAAAACGCGCGAGCCACATAAAGGGAATTTTGACCTTTTTCGCACGGTATTTGGTTTTCAGATGCCGGACGATCTGATTGTATTCGCCGCCCTTCGCGTGTGCCGCCGGAGCGCTCAGGCTGAACAGAAGGAAGAGAAAAGCCGCCGCGATTAGAATTTGTTTTTTCATAAACTGCTCTCGCCTCCTATTTTTCGTTTTCGATGTCCATGCGCGGAATGTTCAGTTTGCCGCCGAGTTCGGCGAGCAGTTCGATGTCGATCGGACCGATGATGTTGACGACCACGATCGATTTCGATTCCGAGAGGACGACCGCCACGCCGCTCATTATGTCCCCGGTGAACATCGTGAAAACGTCGACTTTCTGGTTGTTCTTTTTGCTGCGGACATTGGCGAGCCGTTCCCATCCGGGCGCGGTTAACTGGGCGCGGATTTCGTCAACGTCGGCGATGTTGTATTCGTTTTCGTTCTCGAAATTATAGACGCGCACGTAGATGCCCTTTAAATCCTTGATCGCTTCGGCGACCTTCTGCGCGTTCGGGTCTTTCGATTTCGCCATCGCGCGCCGCCCGAGGTCTAAAAGCTTGCCTTCGATATTGACCTCGATCACGTCGCGGGCGCGGGTTTCAAGCCCGTTCAATTTTTCGAAACGAAGCCGCGCGTCCTGCGCGTTGACAACGATTGCCGAGAGCGCGAAAACGGCGAGAAGCGCGATTTTTGATAACTGTTGAGCAAATGATTTCATAATGATTTCTCCAATATAAGTTGTTTTAACATTCGGAATAACTGATAACTCTTGCTGACTGCTGACTACTTCTCGACAACCGCATTTTGTTCTTCGATGCCGTTGACCTTGTCCTGCACGATCTTCAATTTCGAACCCGTGATCGTCAGCGCGAGCATCAACTGGTCGTAGGCGTATTGTTCCTCTTTGGTCAAAGTTTCCACGGGTTCCGTAAACTTTTTATTTCGCGCGGTGATTTTCTCGCGGCGGCGCACGACGGGCGCAATTGTCTGGCGAATTTTTACGATTTTCGGCGCAATGAAAGGTTTAGTTTCATCAAACGCTTTAATAGTTTCAACTGTTTCGCGCGGCGCGACAAACGAATCGTCCGCGGTCTTCTGCGCTCTGTTGACAACATTGGTTTCGCTGACGGTTTCGACGACCGGAGTTTTACTGCCCGAAAGCTGAAACCAGAGAAGCGACAAAACCGCGACGACCGACGCGAACGCCGCAAAGCCGAAAGCGAACCGGAAAAATCTGCGCGGCGAGGATTTTTCAAGCGTGAAAACCTTCTGCTCCAATACGGGCGGCGCGGTTTCCTGATAGCGAAACGCCGCCAGAGTGTTTTCCAGCTTCTTTATTTCCGCGTCGTCGCCGGTTTTGTCCCAAAGATAATCTTCTTTCATCATTTTCACCTGTTTTGAGTCACCTGTTTTGAGTCCTGTTTTGAGTCCCGCCTTCAGGCGGCTTTTCGTTCCATTCTCGATTCGCTTTCAATTCAGTTTGTTTGCCGCCTGAAGGCGGGACTCAAAACTAAACACCGAGCCGTTCGCGCAAAAGTTTCATTCCGCGATGCAGATTGACTCTGACCGATTCGGGCGTTAAATTCGTGCGCTCGGCGATTTCCGGTCCGGTCATTCCTTCGACGAGCCGCAAAACCAGCGTTTCGCGATAGGCATCTGGAAGTGCGCGAATCGCCTTTAAAATCTCGCGCGCTTCGGTTTTATGCGTTTCCTTTTCGCGCAAATCTTCCGAAAGTTCTTCGGTCGGTCGCTCGCGGCGATAAAATTCGGCGGCGCGATTGCGGGCGATCATCGCGAGCCACGCGCCGATCGCCGAAGCTTCGCGCAGGCTGTGCAGATTTTTATAAGCGGAAAGAAAAACTTCCTGTACGATGTCGTCCACTTCGTCGCGGCGCACGCGCGCCAGAATTATGCCGTGAACCATCGGCGCGAACATCCGGTAAAGCTCGTCAAACGCCGCGCCGTCGCCCGTCCGGACGCGCTCGACAGTCTGCGCCAGCGGCGCCGTCGTCTGCGGCGCGGCGGTCTGTGTCTGTTCGCTGTTGGCGAAGAAAAACACGCTTCCTGTCATTTCACTGTCGGGCATTAGGTTTACAAAAAAAAATTGGTGAACGGCGTTTGAAACTATGAAGCTGAAAATGAACGAAACAATAAAACGGACGCCGCTCATCAAACTAAAAATCGGCTTTTAATTGCTTGCCGTCATTAAAGACGAACGCGCCGGGGAAAGTGTTAACAAAAAAATTTGCTTTCGGCTGAAAATTACGAAAAAAACGCGAAAAAGGTTTGTCAAAACGCAAAAAAAGACGACGGCTCAAAAATAAACCGTCGTCTTTCTTAGTTTACCGCCGTTTTGAAACGTTATTCGATGGCTTCAAGATCGGCGTCGGAGATTTCGTCCTGAACGCTGACGACGCGCGGGCTGAAAAGATAGCCTTTGCGCTCGGCATTCAGAATGTATGTGTCGCCGACTTCGACCGTGTCGAAGCGGTAATAACCGAACGTGTTGGTTTTGACCGTGCGCGGAATTCCGTTTGAGCCTGTCAAACTGACAAAAGCGCGGGAAATTCCCTGACCTTTTGAATCAACCACGCGACCGCTGACACCGACATTGGCGGCAACCGGACCGACGTGATAAAGCTGAACGTCGTCAATCGCCCATCCGCCGAGATTGACACTCGAATCACTTTCCAGATGGAAGGTAACCGAGATCCGCTTACCGGCGAAATCGGAAATGTCGGCGTTATATCTGCCCCAACCGGCTGACATCGGAAGATTCGCAAGCGAAGCACCGGAGCCGTTGGTTTCACTCATCGTCAGGTTATCGGCGTGCCAGACCATTCGCGTATCAGCGACGTTGTCGAGATTTGTAACCCTGACCCAGATGCGGTCGAAGCTGATGCTTTCCATCTGGTATCTCTGTTGCCAATATAATTTTACCGTTCCGGTATATTGAGTCAGATTAAGAGTCTGCGATGTCAGATCCTGACTGGAACTGATGTCGTAGGTATTATCAAGATCGGTTTTCCAGCAGCTCACGCCGCTCGCGCAGCCGGCGAACGGTGCGATAAACGGGGAAGTCACGGTTTGCGCCGGAGTTGCCGGAGTTCCGTATTCCCACTCGTTTGCCGTGCCGCCGCTTGTGTAGCCGCCGTTACCCGCTTCAAAGTTTTCGTTGTAAATCAGATTTCCGACCGGCGCGGTTTCTTCGCAAACTTCGAGACTCCAACTGTTCAGCGTACCGGCGTTTGCCGTCGTATCGTCGCGGATGTCGAGCGACCACGTACCGAGCGCATTTTCACCGTTGAACCAATTGAGACGATAAGCCGGCTCCGGTTTGTAGATCATTCCGTTGTTGTTGGTGAAAATCTGCGGCAGACCCGCGTCATCGTTGAGATTGATATTCTGCGGACCGGTTTGCGTACTAACGCCGACATCGGTAAAAAGACCGTTGTCATTGTTCGACGGCGAACGCAGATGCACATCCAAATCGGGGAAATTAGCATGTGTAATATCGGTCGTGACTCGCAAACTTCTGATAATTTTGCTGTCGGGAATAGAAATAGTCGAAGATGTCAGAGCCAGATCGGCGATCGGGGTTGATGTCGCATTTGTGTAAGTCGTGCAGGTTCCCGCCGCTGCCGCCGGAATCGTCGTTACGCTAAAGGCATACGTCGCGGTCGGACCACCGACACCCGCCGTTTGACTGTCCACATAAACCGTATAAGTTCCGGTCGTTTCAACCGTCATCACCATCGCTTCCGAATCAATCGTATCGAATGTTCCGGCATCGCTGGTCACCAGAAATTGAGTCGGCGTTCCGAACAATCCGATTCCGATGCGCCCGTTAAATGTCGTTACGTCGCGCTCCGGGTCTAAATCCTGACTCAGAAATACCGTGTCG
This sequence comes from Acidobacteriota bacterium, assembly GCA_031411895.1. Taxonomy (GTDB): domain Bacteria; phylum Acidobacteriota; class Blastocatellia; order Pyrinomonadales; family Pyrinomonadaceae; genus JAFDVJ01. The sequence continues at coordinate 43,300 of JANOBZ010000169.1, forward strand.
CCTGCATTGGCGGTGAAGGTAAATGTATCGGTATCACCAATCGGGTCAACCGCACCGTTGACATATTGCGAAGCCGGAAGAACCTGTGGTGTTCCGTTGTTATTCGGTTCCGTTTCGGCAGTTGTCGCGCCGCTTCGCACTGCGAAATAAAGGTCATACGGCGCAATCGGGGCGGTCACCGAAAAATTGGTGACTCTCAGATAGTAAGTTCCGGGTGTGGCAAGAACCGTTCCGGCAATGCTTGAAGAACCGCCGCCAAAAGAACCGTCCTGGTCGTCGAGTTCCAACTGGGTCGTGCCGTCGCTCGCAAAAACGGTTAAAATCGAATCTTGTTGAGAAGCGGCGGCATTAATTACCGCAGCATAAATTTTGGAATTTGCTACCGTCGTGGTAAATGAAAACCAATCCGGGTCGGTCGCGACGGGAGCGGTTGTGCCGGAAAAAAGACTCGCCTTGATTCTGCCGTCGGTTCCCGTCAGAACGTCGGCAGTTGCGAATGTATTGTTCGGTTCGCTTTCCGATCCTTGATCGGTTCCGACCGCTTGCGGTGACACATTAGTTGCTGTTTGTGCAGACTTAAAAAAGCCGAAATCCATCGCCGGGACGATCGAATTTTCGCCTGTCATTGTTTCGACAGTTTCTTTAGTATTGACAGTTTTGCCTTTTGGCGTTTTATCACCGAAAGCCAGTAAGACGGTTTGACCGCCCAGTGCAAAAATAAGCAAGAAACTACCGGTAATGAGTAGTGTTTGCCCTACCAGGTTTTTTAAGTTTTCTATCACAATCCCTCCTCAATCCCTTTCGGGTAATTAAATTTTGAAAAATAACAAATAAAAGAAAAACATCCCCTAAAAAGTCGGAGGTAATCTGCAATAACAAATTCTGAGAAAAAAATGATTGTAATTAATGTGTACAGTGACATAATACAACAAAGTAAGTGAAATACCAATGTTATGAATTACCGCGAGCGAAACAAAATTGGTAGAATAGCGTAGAATGTTGTAATCAGATTCTAACCCCAAAAAATAAAAAGGAGCTTGGCAAAATGAGACAAATGTTTTACGTTTTGAGTTTGGCATTTATAGTAATTTTTACCGGCAGTGCCGCAATCGTTGCCCAGACAGATATGAAACCGCCCGTTGCAAAAAAAGAACCGAAAGTATTAAAGATTCACGGCTACGAGATCACGGACAATTACGCGTGGCTGCGTGATCGAAACGATAAGAAAAGTCCCGAGATCATCAAGTATCTCGAAGACGAAAACGCTTATACGGAAGGCTTTATGAAGCCGCACCAGCCGTTTGTCGACACGCTTTACGCGGAAATGCTCGGACGCGTCAAGCAAACCGACGTAACCGTGCCGTATCGCATCGGCGAATACTGGTATTTCACGCGCACCGAAGAAGGCAAGCAGTATCCGGTTTACCTGCGCGGTAAATCCAGAGACGGCAAAGAAGCCGAAATTCTGCTCGATCAGAACGAGATGGCGAAAGGCTTTACATATTTTTCGATCGGCTCGTTCGAAGTTTCCGACGACGGCAATCTGCTCGCTTTTTCGACCGACACGACCGGTTATCGCCAATACACTCTGCAGATCAAAGATTTGCGGACGGGCAAAATTCTGCCCGCGCGCGTCGAGCGCGTGACGTCAACCGAATGGTCGAACGACGGCAAAAATTTGTTCTACGTGCAGGAAGACGCGGTTTCGAAGCGTTCCGATAAACTCTGGCGGCACAAAGTCGGCACGGTTGAAGAGAACGAACTGGTGTTCGAAGAAAAAGACGTACTCTTTAACATCGGCGTCGGTCGCTCGCGCGATAAAAAGATGCTGTTTTTGGGTTCGAGCGCGAAAACTTCGAGCGAATATCGCTATCTGCCGGCGGACAATCCGACGGGCGAATGGAAAATCGTCACGCCGCGCCGCGAAGGACACGAATACGACGCGGATTTCGATAACGGCGAATTTTTTATCAGAACCAACAAAGCGGCGGAAAACTTTAAGATCGTCCGCGCGCCGTTAAACGATCCGTCGGAAAAAGGCTGGACGGACTATATTCCGCATAATCCGGCGATCAAGATTGACGGCATTAATTTCTTTAAAGGTTACGCGGTCGTTTCGGAAGTCGAAAACGGGCTCGAATATCTGAAGGTGATGGATTTGAAAACGCGCCGCGCCGCATCGCGCATCCGGACGCCCGAAGACGTTTACACGATGGGTTTAGACCGTAATCCGGAATACGAAACGACGACTGTTCGTTATAACTATTCGTCGATGATTACGCCTAATTCGACCTACGATTACAATTTCAAAACGCGCAAGAGCGAACTCTTGAAACAGCAGGAAATTCCCTCGGGCTACGACAAAACGCGGTATGAAACCAAGCGTCTCTGGGCGACGGCGCGCGACGGCGTAAAAGTTCCGATCTCGATCGTCTGGAAAAAAGGGACACGGCTGGACGGCAAAGCGCCGATGCTGCTTTACGCTTACGGGAGTTACGGGTTTTCGATGACGCCGAATTTCGCGTTTACGCGCCTCAGCCTTTTAGATCGCGGAATGATTTACGCGATCGCGCATATTCGCGGCGGTTCGGAGCTCGGCGAGCGCTGGCGTCAGGACGGGCGAATGTTTAAGAAACTGAACACTTTCCACGATTTTATCGATTCGGCGAAATGGCTCGTCGCCAATAAATATACTTCGTCCGATCGGCTCGTCATTCAGGGCGGCAGCGCGGGCGGGCTTTTGATGGGCGGCGTCGTCAATATGTCGCCGGAAACCTTCAAAGCCGCGATCGTGCAGGTGCCGTTCGTTGACGTGATGAACACGATGCTTGACGAGACGCTGCCTTTGACGACCGAAGAATGGATCGAATGGGGCAATCCGAACGAGAAACAGGCGTGGGATTATATGATCCGGTATTCGCCGTACGAAAACGTCAAGGCGCAGAAATATCCGAATATGCTGGTCGAGGCTTCGCTCAACGACAGCCAGGTTCCGTATTGGGAAGCGGCGAAATTCGTCGCCAAACTGCGCGAGATGAAGACCGACAACAATATTATTATGCTCAAAACCAACATGGGCGCGGGACACGGAGGCGCGTCGGGCAGATACGACCGCTTGAAGGAAATCGCGTTCGATTACGTTTACGCGCTGACACAGGTCGGCATTACCAAGTAAAAAGAAAACTCAACGCTAGTGGCGCAAAGGCGCAGAGACGCAAAGATATTTAATATTTCTTTGCGTCTCTGCGTTTTTGTGTTAAAAATCCTTCCGCTACTTTTTTGTTCGTTCATCTTGACCGATCTACAGGTTAATTTGACTGATTTAACTGTGACAGATTTCGGTCGGCATTAAATTATATTTTTATAGCTTCGGTAAATGCTGGTTTTTATTTATTTTCCTCGGTGGTATGACGGTTGCACAAGAGGTGGCGGGGAATTTTCCCACAAATTTAATGAACAAGTGTAAAGGACAAGAGGAAAAGTAATGAAAAAAACAGGCACCCCTAGTTTTGTTTCGCTAGTATTGATTTTATCAATCCTACTCGTTCCTATCGTTAAAGGGCAGGCACCAAATATTGCGGACGGAAAACCAAACGTTACGACGCAGGAAAAATTCGATAATTCCTACTATATCGAAGACCTTTCGCTGGCGGCTGAAGAAGGGCGTATTCGTCCGACCGCCGGACTCGAACGCGAAGTCGAAATGCTCGAAGCGGCTCTTGCTTCGAAAGTTAACGATAAAAAAGGGACGATCGTCGTTGATCGTTACGGCAGCAAACGGTTTGTCGTGATCGACAATCTGGCGCTGCGTCTGACCACGTCGGAAGCGGCAAAAACCCTGCGCGGAAAGCGACTTTTAAAGGTCAATCTCGCGCAAATCCTGAGCGGCGCGGAAACCGAAGCGGAAGTCACCGCGCGTCTCGAAAAAGTTTTCGCGGCAATCACAAGTGTCAAAGGCGGCGCGATCGTCGTGATCGCCGACGTCGCGAGTTTTAGTCAAAACAATCCTTTATTCGGAAAGCGGATTTCCGAAAAACTCCGCCAATTTTTAACCGACGGCAAGATTCAGTTTATCAGCACCGGAACACTTGAAAATTACAACGCCGAAGTTGCGCCGGACGAGCTTCTAAAAAAACGCTTCGCCAAGCTCGATTTGAACACGGTCAACTCGGAAGATTCGTTCGTCGGCGATAAGATTTCGCCCGATCTGCGCGAGCTGATGGCGCAGAATCCGAACCGGACGGTGAAAGTGATTCTGCAGGCGGACGATATTAACAGTCCCACATTACGCGGCGTGCTTGCCGCCAACGGCGTGTATGTTTCGGATGCGGCGACGAGTCTCAATATGCTCGTTCTCGATCTGCCGTTGAGCATTGCCGAACAGGTCGCTTCGGCAAAGGGCGCGCGGCATCTTTCGCTCGACCGCGAAATGCAGACGCTCGGGCATATCGAAACGACGACCGGCGCGGCACTCGTTCGCAACCTGCTTACTTCGAGTCCGGCGCTGACGCCGATTCTTTCCTTACCTTTATTAAACACCGCGACGAATCTTCTGGACGGCAGCGGCGTCGGCATCGCGATCGTCGATTCGGGAATTCGCGAAGACCACCGCGCGTTTATTGACTATTCGGGCAACAAACGAATCACCGAAAAAATCGATTTCACGAATACCGGCAGTGAGGACAAAGACGAATACGGGCACGGCAGCCATGTCGCGACGCTCGCGGCGGGCGGCATCGGAAAATTCGGCGACAGCAACGACTGGAACTATGTCGCCAAATACAGCGGCATCGCGCCGGCTTCGAAACTTATCAACGTCCGCGTTCTGGATAATGTCGGCGTCGGATCGAGCGCTCGTTTAATCAGCGCGATCGACTGGATTTACAATAACCGCACGAGATTGAACATTAAGGTCGTCAACATGAGCCTCGGCGCTCCGGCGATCGAATCGTGGCGCAACGACCCGCTGTGCCGCGCGGTCAGAAAATTGACCGCCGCCGGTATCGTCGTTGTCGCGGCTGCCGGAAATACCGGAAAAAATGCCGCCGGACAGAAACTCTACGGCGCGATTCATTCACCCGGCAACGATCCTTCGGTGATTACCGTCGGCGCTGCCAATACGCTCGGCACGGATGCGCGAAACGATGACGGCATCGCGACCTACAGCTCGCGCGGTCCGACGCGGTCTTACTGGACGGACAGTGCGAACGTCAAGCATTACGACAATCTGATCAAACCCGATCTGGTCGCTCCCGGCAACAAGATCATCGGCGCGCTCGCCAAGGAAAACGAGATCATCGAAGAAAATCCCGAGCTGCGGCTTGCTAACAACGCCGACGAAAAACGCCGGATGATGTATCTTTCGGGAACTTCGATGGCAACGCCGGTCGTCAGCGGCGCGGTCGCGCTGATGCTTCAGGCGAATCCGAAGCTGACGCCGAATATGGTGAAGATGATTCTCCAGTATACGGCGCAAAGGCTCGAAGGATTCAACACGCTCGAACAGGGCGCAGGTTCATTGAACATCGAAGGCGCAATTCGCGTTTCCAAGCTGATTCGACAGGATTTACCGAACCCGACACCGCTCGGAACGACGCTTTTAAGAGTTAACGGAGTGCCGGAACATACTTCGACCATCTCGGGAACGAAATTCCAGTGGTCGGGCGGAATCTTTCCGAACTACGGCGCATTGACCGGCACCGAGCTTCTCACTAAATTTCAGGGATTTTACGCTAACGGCTTATTGGTGAGCGACGGTTTATTGGTGAGCGACGGTTTATTGGTGAGCGATAACGTGGTGCTGGCAAACGGCACGAATCCGACCGGCTATCAAACGCTGCTCAACGGAACGATGTTTAGCCCGTCGAGCATTTTGTTCAATAACGACTCGACGCTGCCCGACAACACGCCGATTGCCGACGGATTACTTGTCAGCGACGGATTGCTCGTGAGCGACGGCTTGCTCGTCAGCGACAGCACACAGTCGATGACGAGAGGCATTCTCGTGAACGGCGACGCAACGCCCGGAATGCAGTAAAATCCGGCAAATTAAACTTAAAGCAAACGCGGAAACGAATCTTTGTTTCCGCGTTTGCTTTAAGAAGCTGTTTGAAAACAGAAGAAATGGGACGCGGATTTTCGCTGATCGAGCGGATTTTCGCTGATTTATTTTAACGACATCTAAAAAATCCGCGAAAATCCGCATTGATCCGTTAAATCCGCGTCCCATTTCTTAGTTTT
>JANOBZ010000170.1:0-66875 GCA_031411895.1 Acidobacteriota bacterium
AATTAAAGGCTTGTTGAATTTTTGCCTGTTGCAAGGCTTTATACACTTTATCTTCCGTTTTTAGCCCAATAAGAATACGAATTTTTTCGCAAGATTCAAGTGATTTTTGAATTTGATAAAAACCACTTAAATAAAAATATCCAACCAGACAATCAAAGTGCCTTGACTTAGATAGAAGCACATTTAGCCGCGTGGATAATTTGCGTTCTGATTCGTTAGTAAGAAAAGTTAAATCTGAAATCATTAGTGAGTAAATGCAGGCTCAGGATAAAAAAGCATACAAATTGTATGAAATCTATTCGTAAGTCTCAAGCCATATCTTAGTTTTTCTAAACTATAGATTTAGAAATTCAATCTAATTTTATTTTGTGAATATAAAAAAGTGTCTATCGCGATTGACACTTTTTTATACATGAAGCAATTACAAATATAGGATGGTTAAAAAGATCGAAAATGATTACCGAGAATTGTTTAATGGAGAAAATTAAATAAACAAAACCTTGAAAGTTTTGTTTATAAAATCTGCAATGTAATAGTATGCAGAATCTGTTTGTGTTAACCAACTTAAATCCTAAATTCTTCGGCATTCCTCAACTCTTTAAAGTGCGCTATTAAATATTTCTTTCAACACCGCCAATGGGGGTTTCAACCGAATAAAACCTTGAATCTCGAATAACAATTCGCTTATGACAAGCAGGGCAATTATCGCCTAAAGAATTGGCTTTCAGGATAATTGAAGTATTACAGTAGGGGCACTGACCTTTATATCCGGTTAAACTTATAGTTGCTCCTTTTTGGCGCATTTCCTCATCAGCAAGCCGGATTTTTTTAAGGTTCATAGTCAAAATAAAATGAATGATTGGAGCAAAAATAAAGTAGACTACAGCAATCGAAATTCCTAATCCACCTCCGATACAAACAGCAATCGATAAACATAAAGCTCCTAATGCGAAGATCAACATGTAATTTCGCTTTTGGGCTGATTTAATATCAAATGGCTTCCATTCATTAATTTTTTCGATAGCGGTGGCTTGATTGAATTCTTTGACACGTCCGGCAAGTTTTATTGCTTCTCTAACAATCACATCAACACCACAATACATACATTTAACTGTGTTGACATCATCGGGAATTTTCATCTTTCCGCTACAACTTGGACAAAGCGCAGGTTTGAAATTCATAGGCATTAAAAATATACTTCTTGAGAATGTTTGAAAGATTCGCCAAGCAGATATGAAATCTGCGATTCAAAACACAACCGGAAGTGTTTTGGCGCAATCAATAAACATATTCAAAATAAATCTAAATAGGATAAAAGGCAACCTATATAGATTTATTTGTTTTGAACGAATCCACGTTTCCAAAGGGGGAAATATCTAATGGGACGTGGAAAACGCTATCAGCCGAAGCGATTAGCAGAGAAGTTAATTGAAATTCGTAATCGTCTGGAATTGAATCAAAGCCAGATATTCAAACGCTTAGGCGAAACTCCATCAAAAATTTACGCCTCACACATCAGCAGTTATGAACAGGGAACAAGAGAGCCGCCTTTAGATGTTCTTTTGCAATATGCCCGTATTGCAGGCGTTCCCGTCGAAGTTCTCATTGATGATAAAATGGAGTTGCCGGAAATTTTACCAAGTGAAAAAATCTATGAATGGATTCTAACTATGCGAGAGCGCAAAAGCTAAGTCGTTTTCTAACTTTCAGGAGAGGTTTGGGAGAGGTTCGGAAAGAGTTGGGTGTTTTGTCTATCGCGATAGACACTTTTTTGATTTGATTTTGGAAACCCAATGAAATTGTGGAAACCATATGAAACAAATTTTTGCTGAAATTTATCATCAAATTTTATCTCAAATTTTACGGATTCAAATCTTATTTGATTTGGATACCTTATGGAATACTGGATACCCTATGGAATAGTTTTTTTTAGTTTTTATTAGGCGATTTTTACATCAAATTCGCCTAGTTAAAAATTATATTAAAACGATACCTTATGGACGTATTCGATTATTAGACTTTTATTGGCGATTTTTTTAAATTAAGGCTCGATCATTTTCGGGTTTCCATCTTTTACGAACATAATTATCAAAATTATATTTACCTAAATTTAATTTATCCGCGTGATCAGTAACAATTATTTGAGGTAAAAAACCTGCCTTTTTTTCTATTTCATCCAGCTCTTCTAATATTGCAATGTAAACCTTTTCAACTTGTTTAATATCATTATCTTTAGCTTCTTCCAAATTAAAATCGCTTGGAAAGTAGACTTGGCTTGGTTGGTCAAGAAATAAGAAGCTTGGAACTACAGATTTTTTTTGAATAGCTAAATAATGTAAAAAACTAAGAAATAAAGAGATATGACAAGTGAGCCAGTTTGCACCGCTTCCCATTTCATTAAGAGTAATTCTTCCAATCCCCGGAGCTGTATGATAAAAACTAAACTCTTTCAAATCAAACCAGAATTTAAGGGGTTTTAATTCATCTTCAAAATCTAGTTTATTGCCAATCTTGTTCATATTTTGGCTGAAAAAAGATTCTGCGCTTTTGTAGTCATTTTCTATACTAAATTGTGTAATTTTTTGATTTAATACTTCAAGTTCTCCTCTTATTTCTTCAGTTTCATCATTAATTACAATAGTTTCCGCAGTATTTAACATTTCAATTCTTACGTCTAGATTAGCTCTTGCATAAATTACTTGCTCACTAACATTTTTTTCTCTTTCAATGCTCTGATTTATTTTCTCAATCTCATCCTTTTGATTTATAAGCGATCTAATATTGCGTCTTAAATCTGCCTGTTGTGTTTTCAGAGAATCTATTTCCTTTTGGTAAGAAATTCTGTATCCACCAAGTTGTTCCAGTTCCTTAGATAATTGTTTTTGGGCATTATTTATTAATTCCATCTCCTGGGTAATTTGTTCGTTTTCACTTCCACAGATAGGACATATATGTGAAGACTCAGAAGACTTAGAATTCTCAGCTTTCAAATTTAAAGTTTTTAAGCCAATTTGAAATTGGTTAGCGTAGTTTTCAGTTTCCTGTAAATCCTTTATTTTTTTATCAAGTACTTTTTGTTCAGCACCCTTCTCGTCAATTTCTTTTTTCAAAAGATTGTATCTATCTAATAATTCGGGAGCAGTAAATGTTTCATTTGTATAGGTTGGTAGATTACCCTTCAAAGCTAATAATTGTGAAAGATTAAGGTCTTCATTAAATTCTCTTCCAACTAAAGAATAATAATTTTTGAAATGCCCTTTTAATTCAGCTTCAATAGTCCTTTTGGCAGCGTCTTTTTTCTGTTGGCTCAACCCCAACTGACGTAACTGCTTTTGTTTCGCTTCGATGGCTCTCTTTAATGAGAAATACTCATCATCTGCCCAACCGGCAAACACAGGGAAACTGTCAATAACGGCTTGTCGTTTATAGTTGTCATCAAACCGGTAAACTAGGGCATGTTTATTCGCAATAAGATTCTGATGTTGAAAAATTAGAGAAGTCATTTCACGCAGACTTGCCTTTCTTTTATCCCGACTTTCAACATCGTCAGATTGAGCAATATTGGTTACCGACATATTAAAATTTCTCTCAATTTGCTCTTGTGCTTCTGTTCTGCGTAGAGGAGTAAGCGATTCAAAGTAATTCAAATCAATCTTGTTAACAATATCTAATTCAGTTTCTAATTTAATATAAAGCCTTAAATTTCCACCTTCAAAAAAGTTTTTCCTGCCTATAACTAAAAACTTGTTTGGAAACGCAAGAACAATTGCAAATAAATAACCAAATTCAGATATTTTTCCGCGCGGAATATTTGAGGTTTTACTACAAAGACAGTAATCAACAATTTCAATTAAGGCACTTTTACCTGTTTTAGAATCGCCGGTGATAATATTTAAGCCGCGTTCAAGCGGAACAAATCGCTTTTCGCCCTCTTTATTAAAGATAATTATTTGCTTAATGTAACAGTCCATATGTCTTTCATGCCAAGTTTGACAAAAGTGTCGAAAAATTCGTTTTTTGACAAAATTTTACCTAAATAATTTGATGACCTAAAAAACTGCCTTAGATAGGGTTCTTTTTCCTTAGAGTAATCGAGAGGATTTTCAATAGTAATAATATCGCTGATCTTAACGTCAAATTCATTTGCGGCAACAACCAGAGATGTTTGTGTAAGATTCTTGAAGTAACCTATGTGCTTCTCTAATCCAGCTAATGCGATTTTTCCTCTTTCCGTATTTAAAAAAGAACTGTTCAATGTAGAATCTTTATTTGCGCTATTAAGTATTTCTCTGGAATCCTTTTTACAGACAAACGGAAGAACAAAGAAAATTAATTCAGATTTTATTTGATTGGCTTCACAACCACTTAAGAAATGAGCAATTAGCTTACTACAGAAGAAAGAATTGTAAGATAAGATTTCAATATTTTTGAAGTCCATATTTTAATCCTCAAAAATCCAAGAAAAATCATTTTCCTCTGAGTCAACTATTGTGTGAATTGTACCTCTTTGAAAAAAGTCCTGATTATCTTCATATCCTTTAATCTCTTTTATCTGTAGTTGCATTGCCCCAAAATAGCTCTTTTTTGATTGTTTTATTTTCTGCTCGCTGTCTTTTCTGTCAGTAATTTCTAATTCACAGATGGATTTAATGAGTTTCAAATCAGTTGAGATAACATTGTCTTGGTAATGCGATAGGTTATCAGCAAAGAACGTGTCGTTTTCTGTCAAAAATAAAGCCGTTTTTTGTGTTCTATAGTAATCATTTACAGCACTTTGAATTTGATCTTCTAAATTAATATTACGAAGTTCTTTTACGAAATTAAAATCTTCAAAAGTTTTTATTTCTGCTTCTTCATCTCTAAACAAATCAGGGAGTGGGGCAGTATCGGATGTAAATAATCCAGCATTATATTTTGCATAATTGTTAAATTCTGAAACTTTTATTTTCCAATCTTCGGGATTATTCCTGCCCTCGTGCCAAATATACGCCAAAAGAAACTCTAAAAATTCTTTCTTTTTTTTGTAAGTCTTGAAATACTCTCGTTTTAATAATTCTTTGATCTTGTCTTCAATAAGAGGTTGGTCGTAGTTAATGTGAAATTTATCAAGGATTTCAATCAGTCTATCTTTGGTATGATCTTCATTAAAAGTAAAAACAGAGTCAATAAATTTCTTAATTTCTGTGTATTTTTCCGTTCTATTTTTGATTGCCTGTTCTACCTTATCTTTAATTTCAGTGACTTTTTGGAATTTTTCCTCTTTATTTAAAGAATTCCAATTTTTAATTGTCGAGTTAGTAGAAGCACTAGAAGTTGTCAATAGTATTAACTTCTTATATGAAGAAATAACATCGTAATTTTCTACCCAGTTTTTGAGAGTTTTCCAAAAGTCTGTATGCCTATCTGAAATTTTGTGATCTCTGTCTGAATGATGCTTAACTTCTGTAGATTCATTTTCTGTTGCAACATCACCGCGTTGTTCTATATAAATAAAATCATCTTCACTTTCGGCGCTAATACAACATTCAAGTGCAATGAGATATTGATAGTGATCACCTAATCTTGTTAATGAGGTATCATTTTTAAACTTTGGTGCAACCATACACTAATGAAGAAGGACAATGCCTAATTTATCCAAACAGCTTTAAAATTAGTTTATTTTTAAACCATAAAGAAAGATTAAGCAAGATTTTTCAAAAACCCATCTAACTTTAAAGTTAAACACACTAATACGTTGAATTTTTACAAAAGTCTTGCAGGATTTAATTTGCAATTAATAGCTTCTAAAGCAGATTTCTGTGATTTAGTTATGTGGAATAAGGTGATTTTGTTGTGTCAATTTATAGCAGAACAAAATACCCAATTAAAATGGTAGAGGATAACTTAGAGGAAAATTAAAATAGGGCAATCAAATTGATTGCCCTAAGTTGTTGATTTAATTAATACACCCGGCATGATTCGAACATGCGACCTCTTGATTCGTAGTCAAGCACTCTATCCAGCTGAGCTACGGGTGCGCAAAAGCGAATATTTAGACTACAAATGTTACAAGGAACTTGTCAAGTGTTCCGATAAACAATAGGTTTTATTCGTGTCTAATGTGCTTTTCTACCTCGCTTTCTACCTTGAAAATTCTTTAAACGAGTTTTTTTATTGTCAAAGTGAGTAAAGATTATCTTAATCGGCGTCGTTTCGTGTGATTTCGACGAGGGTTTCGATCAATTTTGCCGGCTCGACCGGTTTGGGCAGATAGGCTGTGAAACCGGCGTCTAAAACCCGGCGGCTGTCTTCTTCGCGCGCATAAGCCGTCAGCGCGATTGTCGGAAGCGGCGGCTTTTGACCGTTTTTCCGTGCTTTTAGTTCGCGCATTAATTCAAAACCGTCCTTTTCGGGCATTCCGATATCGGAAACGAGCGCGTCGAAAGTTTCCGTTTCGTAAATTTTAAGTGCGCTGTCAACCGAATTTGCGGCAAAAACGGCGGCGTTTTGCTCGGACAAAATGAAGGCGACCAGTTCGAGCGCGTCGGGTTCGTCGTCAATTACCAGAATTTTCAAGCCGTCGAGTCGTTTTTGCGCGGCATTATCGGGCGTTGAAATTGTTTCCTGATCGGATTCAGTTTCGCCGCCGCCGTTTTCCTCGAATTCGACGGAACGCGATTTGAGCGGGAAGCGAAGCGTAAAAGTCGAGCCGTGTTGGTCGCCGCCGCTTGCGGCTGAAATGCCGCCGCCATGCAGCTCGGTCAAATGGCGGGCAATGGCAAGCCCGAGTCCGAGTCCGCCGTGGCGTCGGTTCATTTTTCCGTCAGCCTGCCGGAAACGGTCGAAAACGAACGGCAGAAATTCCGGTTCGATACCGCTTCCGTTGTCGGAAACGCTGATTTCGGCATAATGGTTTTCGTAGCTCAGAGTAATTTCTATCCTGCCGTCTTTAGGCGTAAATTTAACGGCGTTCGAAAGCAGATTCCAGACGATTTGCTGCAAACGGTCGGCGTCGCCGGTAACTGTTTCATCATCCGATTCGAAGCGCGTATCGAGGTTTATGCCCTTCGCGTCAATTGCCGGACGAACCGTATCAACCGCCGCGAGAATTGCCGTCGAAAGATTGACGGGCTGTAAATTCAGGTTGAGCTTGCCCGTGATAATTCGCGAAACGTCTAAAATGTCAGAGATGATCTGGTTTTGGCTGCGCGCGTTGCGTTCGAAGATTTCAAAGGCACGGCGCATCAACTCCGTGTCGTAATTGTTATGCCTCACCATTGTCGCCCAGCCGAGCATCGAATTGAGCGGCGTGCGCAGTTCGTGGCTCACCGTCGCCAGAAATTCGTCCTTCAAGCGGTTCGCGTTCTCGGCTTCTTCGCGCAGTGTTTTTTCCTGCGCGAGCAGCTTTTCGCGTTCCTGTTCGGCGGATTTTCGTTCGGTAATATCTATCACCGAACCGATATAGCCGAGATACTCGCCGTCTGCGCCGAAGCGCGGCTGTGCCGAATCAATCGCCCATCGGTATTCGCCGTCCTTGCGCCGCAGGCGATATTCGACACGAAACGCCGTCTGATTCTGGTTGGCGCGGACGAATTCTTCTTCGGCGCTTTTCGCATCGTCCGGGTGCGTTGCGTCAAGCCAGCCGAAACCCAAACCGGTTTCGGGCGTTTGCCCGGTAAATTCATGCCACGATTGGCTTAAGTATGTGCAGAAGCCGGTCGGGTCGGTTACCCAGACCATCATGGGCGCGTGATCAGCCATTTGCCGGAAGCGTTTTTCGGATTCACGAAGCGCCGCGTCAATACGCAGTTTTTCGACGACCGACCAAACCTGTTCGGCGACGATTTCGAGCAGATTTATATCGTCCTGACTCCAATCGCGCGGTTTGTCGTCGCTTACCAGAAGCGACGCGACCCAGCGGTTTTCGCGCCGCAGCGGAACGGCGACATAGGCGCGTTCACCGTTCGGCGCGTAGATTTGTGCGTAGAGTCCGGCGGTTCGCGGATCGCTTTCGGAATCGCGGTTGACAACCGTTTTGCCGCTTGTCATTTCGGCGATCGTGGCAGGGCTGTAATCAGAAATCTTATGTCTGCCGGCGACCGTTTCAACGCCCTGAGAATAATCGCGATGAACGATTTCGAGGTCATTTTCAAGGTCGATTTCGCTAAACAGGCAGCGCCTAACTTCGAGATATTCGCCGACAACTTTCGAGACGACGTAAAGCAGGCTGGCGGGATTTTCAAACTGCCGCGTCAGCTGATTGATTTCCGCGACCAGCACGGCGCGATTTTCCGCCGATTTTCCGGTCGTGATATCGGTTAGCGTGCCGAACCATTTAACGGCTTTACCGGTAACACCACGCGTCGGCACACTGCGCATCAGAAACCAACGGTATGCGCCGGTGCGCTGATTTTGCATTCGACCTTCGACCTCGAAGATCGTTCCGTTTTCAATTGCCTGATTCCAGCTGCCGAAAACCAGTTTTCGGTCGTCCGGGTGAATAATGTCGCGAACTTTTCCGGGCAGCGCACTTTGGACAGTGTCCAGATCGGTATATTCAGTCCACTGCTGATTGACGAAGACCGGAATGCCGTCGTGGTCGGAAACCCAGACGATCTGCGGAACGGCGTTGGCAAGCTGCCGGAATTCGGCTTCCGATTTTTGCAGAGACTCTTCAGCTTTCTTGCGTTCGGTAATATCAAACGAGACGCCGAGCAGCAAAACGGCTTCGCCCGAATTGTCGAAGATGGCTTTGCCGGTCGAGCGAATCCATCGAATTTCGTCGCTGCCGACCGGCGCGATGCGATATTCGATGTCGTAGTCGCTATCGTGATTGAGGCATTTTTCGATTGCCGCCTGTGCCAGTTTCAGGTCTGACTCATCAATCGGACGCGCCCAATCTTCGAGCTTTATCGGGTCGGGCGTCGGTTCGTAGCCCCAGAGATTTTTGTGAATCGGCGACCAGATGATCTCGTTTTTTTCGATGTTCCATTCCCACGTGCCGATTTGCGCGGCTTCGGTCGTCAACTGCAAATGCGTCTGCGATTGATGGAGATTTTCGTTAAATTGCTTGCGCTCGGCTTCGATCGCGCGCCGCATTCTCGACAGTTCGATTACGGAATTCACGCGCGCCAAAAGTTCGCGGGCGGAAAACGGTTTGATCAGGTAATCGTCCGCGCCCGCTTCGAAGCCTTCGATCTTCGATTCTTCCCCGGCGCGCGCCGAAAGCATTATCACGGGAATTTGGCGGCTTCGTTCGTCTTTGCGGATTTCGCCGAGAAGCTCGAACCCGTCAAGCCTCGGCATCATCACGTCGGTCAGAATAAGATCGGGCAGCGCCGCTTTCGCCGTTCGAAGTTTTTCGAGCGCCGCCTGACCGTCTGCGACCGTTTCGACCGTATAGCCGTTTTGCTTTAGTAAACGGGCGATGTAAGCGCGCATATCGGCGTTATCGTCGGCGAGCAGAATCTTTGCCGACCGAGGCAAAAGCGCCGCGTCAGCCGGATCGGTTTGTGATTCGGGCAGATTTGCGTCCGCCGAATCGAGCAGATAGCTTTGCCAATCGGCGGGCGGTTTCGCGGCAAAGCCGGGCAGCGCGTCGAGATTTTCTGCCGTGCTTTCGTCTGCCCCGGCGGTTTTACCGGTTTTCGGAATCCTGATCGTGAAAACGGTTCCGATGCCGGTTTCGCTCGCCGCTTCGATCGTCCCGTGATGAAGTTTGACGAGTTCCTCTACGAGCGAAAGCCCGATTCCGGTGCCTTCGTGCGTGCGTCCCCGGACGCTGCGGACGCGGTGAAAACGCTCGAAAATATTCGGCAGCTCGTCCGCCGTAATCCCGGCACCGGTGTCGCGCACTTTTAATTCGACGCCGTCCGCCGTTTCGTGCAGACCGATCTCGATTTCGCCGCGCAGTGTAAACTTAAATGCGTTCGAGAGCAGATTGAGTACGATCTTTTCCCACATTTCGCGGTCAACCGCGACCGGATTCGAGAGCGGCGGGCAGTCAACCTTTAATTTTATTCCGACTTTTTCGATTCCGGCGCGAAAGCCGCTCGCCAGCTCGGCGGTAAACTGCGCGAGATCGGTCGCCTCGAAATGCGCCGCGGCTTTGCCGGCTTCGATGCGCGAAAAATCGAGCAGATTATTGACGAGCTTTAAGAGCCGCAAGCTGTTGCGGTGCGCGGTTTCGATCTGCTCGCGCTCGGCTTCGGGCAGCGTTTCTTCTTTTCGCAAAACTTCTTCGAGATTGCCGAGCATCAAGGTCAGCGGCGTGCGAAATTCGTGCGAAACGTTCGAGAAAAATTCCGTCTTCGCGCGGTCAATTTCGGCTAGAGCCTCGGCGCGTTTTCTTTCGGCTTCGAGCGCTTCGGCATTACTGATCGAGCTCGCGATATGTCCGGCGACAAGTTCGAGAAAACCCTGATAATCGGCGTCGAAAACCAATCGCGGGCTGATTCCGGCGACCAGAAAACCGGCAGGGAAATCGTGCGTTCCGGTTTTCGCGAGCGGGACGATAAACGTTTCGCGCGCGTGATCGTCGCGCCACGCACCCGCCGAGAGCCGCCCGAACTTTTCTTCGATATTCGCGATCCGGCGACCGCGTTCGTCGTCGAGGACGCAGGCGAATTCCCAGATGTCGGTCGGCTGATTGATCTCGATTTCGGTCGGCGCGGCGATTTGGTTGCCGTCAATCCGGATCGTTTCGACAAGTCTTGCCCGCTTGCCGTCCGCGTCGAGCAGATAAATCGCGGCAAACGGAATGTCGAAATGATTTTCGCTCAAAACTTCGGCGGCGGTGCGGCAGGCTTCGTTGACGGTTTTGGCTTCGGCAATCGTTCGTTCGCCCAAATCGCGCAGCGTTTGCAGACGGCGGCGATTTAAAACCTTCTGCGTGTCTTCGGAAACGGCGCAGAACAGACCTCCGATTTTATCATCTTCGGCAATGACCGGACTGTATGAAAAGGTGTGATAGGTTTCTTCCTTAAAGCCCCGGCGTTCGAGAAAAAGCAGAAGTTCTTCGTTCCACGTCGCTTCGCCGCGCTCGACGACCATCCTGACCTGCGGTTCGACGTCCTGCCAGATTTCCGACCAGACTTCGGACGCCGACCGTCCGAGTGCCTGCGGGTGATGAATTCCGAGCGTCGGCAGATAAGCGTCGTTGTAAAGATAAACGAGCTTTTCGCCCCACCAGATAAACATCGCGAATCGCGAATTGAGCATCAATCGAACAGCCGTAATTAACGACTGCTGCCACGTTTCGACCGCGCCGAGCGGCGTTTGCGACCAATCCGTTTCGCGCATCCGCGCGCCCATCTCTCCGCCGCCCGCGAAGATGTTTTGAGCTGTTTGATTATTTTTGTCCGAACCGATTCCCGTCATAAAAAATTTGTTAGAGATATTTTCAATCCGCTTTGACGAAAAACCCCCGGCGGTTGAATAATTTGCGAGTCTGGACAAGCCGAAATTAAGCGAATACCCTGCTGTCTTTATTTAATTTGCTGCTCAGGGGCGATCTGATTCAGAGCTTATTTTGCAATTTCGATATTATCTTTTTACAAACGGTTTTACAATTGAATTTCCGCCCGAAATTCAAAGAAATGTTCGGAAAAAATCAAAAAGCGCGAAGATTAATAATGTCACATATTTTAATCTTCGCGCTTTTTCGGTTAAAAAGACGTAAATCTATCTCGCGAAATAGCCTTGCCGCGTTTTCGAGATCAGTTCCGCATTATTTACTTCGATTTTGATCGCGCGCCATTTGCCGTCGCGCTTTTCGTTGGTTGATTGATATTCGATCGTATAAAGCGTGCGCAGTTCGGCGGCGACCGACGCGTATAATCTGCCCATTTCTTCGAGCCGGTTGATCGCGTTCAAAGTTCCGCCCGTGCGGTCGGCGAGAATTTTCAGGCGCGCGCGCGCGGCGTTATACATCGCAACCTGAATCGGCGTCGGTTCGGCGAGCTTCGAAGGATCGCCGGTCGGCAAAGCGAGCGGGTAAATCGTGACGCCCTGCACGTCGGCTTTATTAAGCACGCGGTTCAGATTAACGTTGGTTTCGGGTTTGATTGCGGTCGGCATTTCGCTTTCGCCGAATTTCTGGAGAAAATCACGGTCGGTGTCGCGCAAAGCGCTGTCCACGCCGTCGGTCAAAACGATGATCGCCTTGCGCCGCTTGCCTTCGCCGGAAAGCTTGTTGAGCGCAAAATCGAGCGCCTTGTAAAGCTGTGTTTTGCCGCGACCGTTGGCGACCGAGATCGAATCGCCGATCTTTTTTCGGTCGGTCGTAAAATCGTTGCGCAAATTTACCTTGTCGTAAAATTCGATCACGGCGACGCGGTCTTCCGGCGCGAGCGCGTCGATGAAACGATACGCCGATTGACGGATCGTTTCGCGAAAACCCAGGGTCGAGCCGGACATGTCGAGAATCATGACGACCGAAAACGGCGTCGCGACCGGCTCGAAACGCTGGATATTCTGCTTCACGCCGTCTTCGAAGATCGTGAAGCTTTCACGTGTTAAATTCGTCACCGGAAGTCCTTTGCGGTCGGCGACGCCGACGTTCAGGCGGACGACCGACGAATCGACCGTGATCGGCGTATCGTCTTCCGTTTGCGCCGCCGCGCCGAAAAATCCGAGGAGTATAAATGAAAAAATTAAGAAAGCCTTTGAATAATTCATAGTCGGAATAATATCTAATCAGACGCTTTTTAACGAAACGCGGTTGCTTCCGGCATAGTTTCAAAAAGTTCTTAACAATAATCGGTTTATGGTTTATAATTCTTCCAACTTGTAACAGATAGGCGAATGAAACTCCGGAAATTCGTCGTTTGTGTATTCAAACGATTATAGATTAAAGGAGAATCCCGATGCGCTATCAACCGAATTTTTGTAATAATTGCGGAGAAAAGATCGAACGCCCGACGCCTTTCGTCACGGACAGCACACGTTTTTGCGATGTTTGTAAAGATGATTTTGTGCCGCTGCGCGCCGCGCCGTTCGTTTTTGCCGCGCTGATGGCGGTTTTCGGTGTTTTCGGGCTCGGATCTTATTTGCAGCGCGGCGGCGAGAAAGTTGTCAACGTTTCGTCGAAACAATTTGCCGCGAATCCGTCCGGCGCGGTCAAAAATCCGGCAAACAGCGCGGCGGTAAGTTCGAAGACAAACGCCGCGCCGACTGCGCCGACCGTTAATAATCAAACGAGCGCGCCGACGCCGAATCCGACGGTCAAGCCGCCGCGTCCGGAAAAACCGAATCCGCCGGCTGACGAAGCGGTTTACTTTTGCGGCGCGCCGACGAAAAAGGGAGCGCCGTGTTCACGGCGCGTACGCGGCGGCGGACGATGCTGGCAGCATAAAGGACAAACCGCAATGTTGGGGGACGAAAAATTGCGCGCCGGTCAATAATTATTCACACCGCGCGATGCTTTTTCGGCGAAATCGGCTATAATTTAACGAGTTTTTCTGAAACGCACCCGAGAAAGAGAATGAAACCTTTAGCACCGAACACTTTATTACAGAACCGCTATCTGATCGTCCATTTGATCGGCAAGGGCGGAATGGGCGAAGTTTATCTGGCGGTTGACCAGCGATTAGGCAGTGCGATCGCCCTGAAACGAACTCTGCACGCCGAAGACTCGCAATTAGGCGACGCGTTCGAGCGCGAGGCGCGAACATTAGCGCGGCTGCGGCACGCGGCGTTGCCGAAGGTGAGCGACCATTTTATCGAAAACGGCAACCAGTTTCTGGTGATGGAACATATTTCGGGCGACGATCTGGCGAAGCGTTTGACGGCGACGCAGAAACCGTTTCCGCTTTCGTGGGTTTTGTTCTGGGCTGACCAGCTTTTAGACGCGCTCGCTTACCTGCACACGCACGAACCGCCGATCATCCACCGCGACATCAAACCGCAGAATCTGAAGCTGACCGACGACAACAGTATCGTTTTGCTCGATTTCGGGTTATCGAAAAATTCGACCGGGCAGCCCGGTTTTGCGAGCGGTTCGGGCAGCACCGGCAGCGTCGTCGGCTACACGCCGCATTATGCGCCGATGGAACAGATTCGCGGAACGGGAACCAATCCGCGCTCCGATATTTATTCGCTTTCGGCGACGCTTTACCAACTTTTAACGAACGTCGTTCCGCCCGATGCGCTCTCGCGCGCCGACTTTCTGCTGAGCGGCAAAACCGACCCGATCGCGCCGATTAACGAGGTCAACAACGAAATTCCGAAATCTATCTCGGACGTCGTTCTCAAGGGAATGTCGATCAGCCAGGATCAGCGTTTTGCGGACGCGCGCGAGATGCAGCGGATTTTGCGCGAAACGTACGCTAAAATGCAGAGCGCACAGAGCCAGCAGGCTGAAAAAACGATTGCTTTCAACGCGCAGGAGGATGACGAGAAATCTACGCCCGCCGCGCAGCAGACGACGACTTTTTCAAACGATAAGACGGAGCAGTTTTCCGCGCCGGTTTTCGAAAATCAAACAACGCCGAAAGAAGCGATGGGCGCGCAGACGATTCCGTTCGGAATGGTTGACGCCGCCCCGGTCGAGAATAAACCCGCGACGCCGCATTACGCCGAGAAAACCGAACAGATTCAGAATTTTGACGCGACCGTGCGGATGGATGATTTGCCGAAAGAGTCAGCTTCGCCGGACGACATCGGGTTAAAAACTCATGTCATGCCCGTTGTCGCCGATTCCGCGCCGCCGCCGCCGCAGTCGGGCGTGAAAACCGAAGTTTTCGGCAATTTCGGCGCGACCGATTATTTGCAGAATAACGAAACCGCCGACGCCGCGCCGACGAATCTCGAAACCGGCGATTACAGCGCTAAAACGGGCGACAATTTCGTTGATCTGACGCCGAATGTGGCGGGCGATAAAACCGTTCCGCTGATCGAATTTGAAAATCAGAGCGCGACGGATCTGGCGCAGACGCAGTATCCGTCGGCATTCGATTCGGTTCCGCAGGTCGAAAATTTTGCGGCAGCCGCCGAAACTCAGATACCGAACGCCGGTAATTATCCGGCTAATTATTCGGCGACCAACGGGCAGGGATTTCAGGAAACCGCGCCGAATTACGATTCACAACCGCCGCCGCCGCCCGCGCCGGTCATGCAGCCGAAGCCGGAAAAGAAAAAGTCGAAAGGCTTGCTTTTCGGAATTCTCGGCGCGCTGTTCGGATTGGTGATTCTCGCGGCGGCAGGCGGCGGCATCGCGTGGTATTTGATGAATCAGCCAGCCGAATCGAGCGTTACCAACACGGCGACGCCGACGCCCGAGCCGAGCATTATGCCGACGCCCGAGCCGACGCCGGAACAGTCGCTGACGAATACCGATACGGGCAATACGTCGAATACCGATGTTTCTAATTCGGGTGTCAATACGAACGTCAATTCGACGGTCAACGCTGCGCCTTCGCCGGTTACGACGCGAACCGTCGCAGCGCCGACGCCGCTGACGCAGCCGACGCGCACGACAACGACGCCGCGCCCGTCAACACCGAAGCCGGCGACGCCGAAGCCGGAACCTACATCAAAATTGAGAGGCAGAGATATTCCGCAATAGTTTTCGGAGTTTTGTAAGATGAAAAGAACGAAATATTTGAATTGGTTTGTCTATTTAACGATTTTGTTATCGGTTTTTTCGATGACCGTCGAAGTTTCGGCGCAAAAAAAGAAAGACCTCGAAAAAGCGCGCAAGATTTCGCGTCAGGGCGATCAGCTTTTTAACAAAAAAGATTATCGCGGCGCGATTGCCAAATACACGGAAGCTATTCTGATCGTCCCGAATTTTCCCGCCGCCTACTTCTGGCGCGGCTACGCGCATTATTATCTGAACGAATACGACAAGGCGATCAGCGATCTGAACCAGTCGGAATCGCAGGGTTTTGATAAGCCGCAGGAAATTTACCGGATTCGCTGGTTTTTGAATTACCAGGCAAAAAATTACGACGCGGCGCTGACCGACGTGCAGGGAGCGATCAAGCTCGACCCGAATAACACAGCTTTAAATTTGGCGCTCGGCGACATTTACCGGATGAAGGAAAACTGTCGCGATGCCGTGCCGTATTACCAGAAAGTTTCGCAGCTCGACGCGAATAATTCCGACGTGAATTATTTTCTTGCCCAGTGTCATGCGTCGCTCGGCGACGTTGACCAGCAGCGCGCGGCGGCGCTCGAAGCCCTGCGGCGAAAAACAAAATATGTCGGCGAAAGCTATTTTTTTCTTGCCGACGCTTTGTATCGTCAGAAGAAATTCAACGAAGCGATGGAGTTTTACGAGAAATCGCTCGACTTAAAAGTAGAAAACTACGCGACTTTTAATGCGCTGGCGGATATTTACCGGAGCCGCAACGAATTCGAAAAAGCGGTCAATATTACGCGTCGCGGCTTGGACGTTTTCCCGAAGGACGCGAGTCTTTACACTTCGCTGGCGTGGTTTTACAGTCTTTCCGACCGCCCGAAAGACGCGATCATCGCGGCGCAGAGCGCGGTCAATCTCGCGCCCGACCAATATATGGGCTACACGAATCTGTGCCGCGCATACAACGACGCGCTCGAATATCAGAAGGCGATCACGACCTGCACGAGCGCGCTGCGGCTCAAACCGGGCGACGGCGAAACCTATTATTATATGGCACGCGCCTATGAATTTTTGAAACAGACCGAAAAAGCGACGGACGCATACCGCAAAGCCGTCGAAGGTTTGGTCAAATTCACGCAGGAAAATCCCGAATATTCGGACGGTTACTACTTGCTCGGCGGCGCGCATTTCGCGCTCGGCAACGACGATCAGGCGATTGTCGCCTACCAGCGCTGTCTCCAGCTCGCGCCGCGTTTCGCCCGCGCGCGCTACAGTCTCGGATTAGCTTATCTGATCGGCAAAAAAGACAAGGTCAAAGCGCGCGAGCAATACACGATGCTCCGCGAAATCGACAAAATCCTCGGCGAAAAATTGCGCGGAGCGATTGAAGCCGCAAAATAAGAGTGAAAGAGTGAAAAAGCGAAAGAGTGAAAAAGTTTTGTTGTTTATATTCAACCGAACTTTTCCACTCTTTCGCTTTTTCACTTTCTACTTGTTAACCGAAGAACGATTTCGGCGGAAATTCGAATTGACTGCCCATCAGAAAATAAGCCAGATTCGGCTGGTCGTGCGAGCGGTCGTAGCCGACCATTTCGACATACGCGCGACCTTTGACGCTTGCTTCGCCCGCCTTGCCTTCGACTTCGCACGCGCCTTCCCAATAAATAATCATCGTCGTTCCGCGCGTGTCTAATTCCTGATCTTCCATCACCGGCGCGACCGCTAAATCCAAATTCATTTTCGGAACTTTTACGCGCCAGCCGCTCGGATAAGTCGCGTTCGTGCGCGGCGATTTCCAGAAACCGACCGGCTCGATCGAAAAATCTTCGTGCGTTAAATGCTCGAATTCGCCGTGTTCGTTAACGAAAGTGCCGCTCGAAAACCCTGATGCCGTGCCTTCGCTGTTGCGCAGTTGATAGCACATCAGTTCGCAGTTGTTGTCTAATTGAATCGAAAACCAATCCCAGCCTTTCTGATTTTCGGTCGGCGTCCACGTTCCGAACTCGCGATCCATCCACGCCGAACCCGTAAAATGCTCGGTCGTGCCGTTCCAGATCAAATCGCCTTCCATTTCCATCCGCGTGTACGAAAAATAACGCGACGCTTGTCCTTCATCTTTGTAGGAAACGCCCTTCATTTCCTTGCCGTTCAACACCGGCGGTTTGGTCGGTTTCAGATCGGCTTCGAAAACGACGTTGTTCGCCGTCGCGCGCAAGATATGCGCGCCGTGCGATTCACGCAAAGACCAATCGCCGAGGCGCAGGTGAAAATGCGTTTCGCTCGCCGATGCCGGATAATCGAAAAATCCGTTCGCCGATTTGCGGTGAGCGTAGCGGAATTTCTTTTCGCCCACTTCGGTAATCGCGAAATGCGCGAAATACAAAGGATTTCCGAATAATCGCAAAGGCACTAAGCTGAATTTATCCAAATCCGTGCGGCGTTTGAAAAAGACGAGTTCGAATCCGAACTGTTTGCCCGAAGTGGTTTCGCCGTGTCCCGTGTAATACCACCATTCGGTCTGCGCGTTTTTGTGCGCGTAAAGATCGCGCGGCAGATTTACGGGTTCGAATTCCGTTCCGTCGCGCAAGGTTTCAGCCTTGCCGACAAACGTATCCGTCAGATTCTCGAATATATCCGCCGTTGATTTTTCGAGATTTTTGACTATTTCCTGAAAGTCGAAATTAAAAGCGTTTTGTTCACCCATTCCTTGTTTTACCTCTGTTTCTAGCTATAACAATTTTCGTCGGCGCGAGCAAATTGGATTCATCTCGATTTCGGATTTTGGGTTTCGGATTTCGGATTGGCACGCTCATGAGACAAATTTTGTTTCTCTTTGCTAGTCAGTTTATTAAGCGTTTTCCGCCCATTAAAAAGAAAACTGCCGCTTAGTGCGGCAGCAAATCCAAAATCCGAAATCTAAAATCCAAAATCGAGATGTGAGGCGGGTTTAGCAAAACAATGAAGCTATTTGCGTTTAGCTTTCGGCAGGGAAGTTTTGACTTCGACGCGCTGGATTTTCAGCACGACTCTGACGGAATCGGCGCGGCGGTCTAAAAATGCGGGCACGAACGGCGCGTCCGACGAATTTTGCTGCATCGCTTTTTCCAGTTCATAGACGGCTTGCCGGTCGTCGAGCGGTTCGACGATCTCCTCGATTTCCGCGAGCCCGTTTCTGTCAACATCGGCGACGACGACGACTTCGTCTTCCTTCGTGTTACCGCTGACAAACGCTTTGGTCATCGCGGCGAGCGCGCCCTGCGGGTTGATGCTCGGCGATTCGCTCGAAACAAGTCCGCGACCGGCGACAAAATCGGTCATTGAAATTTCCGTGTCCGAAACGGGCAGGGGCGCGGCGATGATCGTATTTCGGCTCAGCTCGGTCGGATTGACGGAAGGCTGCCGGTTGGCGCTCGAAAGCAGAATCCAGAGCAAGGAGAAGCCGAAAAACAAAGACGCGGCGGTGCCGACCGTCAAGGGCATCACGCGCATCTGCAAAAATTCGAGAAAGCCCTGCGAGAGATAAGTTTTACTTTTCGGCGTACTCGGCGCAATTTCCGTGCGGACGGCGGTTTTGATCGACGCGAGCAAAGATTTTGGCATCGGGGCTTCCTGCGAAATTTGCTTTAAGCTTTGTCGCAAAGCCCGAAAATCGTCCAATTTTTGACGACACAAAGGGCATTGCGCGAGGTGTGTGTCCACCAGCGCCTGCTCGTCGTTCGTCAAGATATTGTCAATATAGAGCGACAAATTAAATTGTAAACTTTCGCATTTCATCATTTTTATTTGGTCTCGGGCTTTTGGTTTTCGGTTTTTGATTTGATAACAAAGACCGAAAGCCCAAGACCGAAGTCCAATTTCAAAGTGAATAACTGGCTGACCCCGGCGTTTTCCTTCATTCGGAAAACAACGGTTTGTTCCGGCGAATCAAAAGCGGCAATTTTCTTTTCGGGTAAATTCGGTTGTTGTTGCTGGTTTTTTCAAATATTACCAAAAACCGAAAATCGCTTTTCTTGAAACTCGCTCTAGAACTTTCGTTTTCCTTTGACCTTACGTTGGCACCGATAACGTCTAAACAAAAACCGGGGCGAGTCAATTATTCACTTCGTGTGGTTTTGGGCTTTTGGGCTTTGGCTTTTGCAAAAACCGAAGACCCAAGACCAAAAACCATTTTCAAAAATCAAATACCTTCCAACTTGCGACGCAGTTCGTCGCGTCCGCGGGCGATTCGGGATTTCACCGTGCCCAGATTA
This sequence comes from Acidobacteriota bacterium, assembly GCA_031411895.1. Taxonomy (GTDB): domain Bacteria; phylum Acidobacteriota; class Blastocatellia; order Pyrinomonadales; family Pyrinomonadaceae; genus JAFDVJ01. The sequence continues at coordinate 19,813 of JANOBZ010000170.1, forward strand.
ACTTCGAGCGTCGTCGCGATCTCCTCGTAGGACAAGCCTTCGATGTCGCATAAAACGACGGCTTCGCGAAAAATATCGGGCAATTCGTTGAGCGCGCTGCGAAGAAGTTTCTCGCGTTCGCCCTGCAAAGCCTTTTCCTCGGGCGACGGCGCGTTGGACGAAAAAGTATCCGAAAGCGGCGTTTCGCTGTCGCCGATCGTCACGTCGAGCGATATCGTCGCGTCGCGCCGTCGGCGTTTCCACCACCGGAAACGATTGCGCGATTCGTTGATCGCGATCCGGAAAAGCCAAGTTTTCAGATCCGCCTCGCCGCGAAATTTCGAAATCGCCTTGAGCGCCGACAAAAAAGTTTCCTGCGTCAGATCGCTCGCTTCTTCGGCGTCCTGCGTCAGGCGAAACAATAATCCGTAAATATCGCTCGCGTAACGATTCGCCAGAGTATCGAACGCAGCGGCGTCGCCGGCTTTTAATTTTTCAATAAATTCGGTTTCGGTTGATGAGTAAGCAACGGTTGATCCTGCCGCCAGTGCAACATTTCCCAATTCTTCATCGTCTATTGTGATTGACTTGCTGAAGAACATCGCTCGTCTTTTACCCGTCTCCTCAAAAGAGAATTTCAACTTGCTCATTCGCTCAAAAATCTATGCGAACTTTTTAATTAGACACCGGAAAAAATCTTTTGTTCCCGAAAAAAGTGAAAATTTTTCAAAAAGTTGCAAATCGTGTCGAAAAGTCCGCTTTTCATGCCGGATTTGACTTTCCCCGGCGCATCTTTCCCCCGCACTTACTTGCTCTCGTCCAATTTTTAAGATAAATTAACTCTTTTGGAAAAAATCCTGAAAAAATCATTCAGACAATTATATAACGTTTTAGCATCACAAAGATTGCATTTTTTTTAATCAGATGGCAAGAAAAAAGAGAATTCCCGAAGCCCCGGCAGCAGTTTCGACCAACGAGCCGAAGGAACGTGTTCAGTATCAAGACGCATTTCAGTCAACTTTGACGAGAAAAGTTGACGATGTCAGCAAAACCTTCGAAGGCAAAGGCAAAACCCTGCTTTATGCGGTTTCCGCAGCGGCGGTTTTACTGGTTCTAGTCGGTATTTTTTATCTGTGGAACCGCAATTCGACCGCCAAGGCGCAAGCCGCGCTCGGCAAAGCGATCGAAACATCGCAGGCATACGTGACCGATTCGCCGCTTCCGGCGGGCACGACGATCAAAACTTTCAAGACCGAAAAGGAACGCGCCGAAGCTTCGGTTGCCGAATTTCAGGCGGTTGCCGATAAATTCGGCGGCGATGTTTCGCAGAAAGCCAAATATTTCGTCGCGGTCAATAAATTATCTATAGACCGCGCGGCGGCGACTACGGAACTCGAAAATTTGGCGAAGTCGAGCGGTGAAATCGGTACGCTTTCAAAATTTGCGCTCGCACAGGTTAAAGCGTCCGACGGAAAAACCGACGAAGCCGTCACGCTTTATCAGGAGATTGCCAAGACCGACGGTTCGATCATCGCCAAAGATACAATTAATTTCGAATTGGCGAAGCTGCTCGAAAAACAAGGCAAAAAAGAAGAAGCGGTAAATATTTATTACACCATCGCCAAAACGGCGAGCGAACAGAAAGATTTGGACGGCAATCCCGTTCCGATGTCGGGCACGGCGAACGAAGCCAAAACGAAGCTCGAGGAACTCGCGCCGGAAAAAGCGAAGGAAATTCAGCCGCCGGCATCGCCGCAATCGCCGATGGGCGGAGGCGTTAATCTGCCGCTCGGAATTCAATAATAGAAATCCTTAAATTTACAAAAAAGCGCTTTGCATTAGAAAAATGCGAAGCGCTTTTTCTTTGCCGAAAGCCGGAATCGCGAATTTTGTAAATTTCGTCGTTTCACATTAAACTCGAAAATGTTCACCCTGAACACCCGGAATGAAAAACTATTCACGAAATCGTGCTTTTCTGAAAGCGGGACGCCTCGTTTCGTATCCGTTCGTTTTTCTTTTATTTGTTTTTCCGGTTTTTCCCGAGCGCCTGCCGATTAAAATCTATACCGCCGCCGATGGTTTGGCGACGAGCATCACGCATAATGTTTTGCGCGATTCCGATGGCTTTTTATGGTTTGCGGGGCGCGGCGGGCTTTCGCGCTACGACGGCACCAAGTTTATTTCCTATCGTTTCAGCGATACCGAAAATGCGCCGCTCGTCCATATGTTTCTCGAATCGAGCGACAAAAAGTGTTTCTGGATCGTTACCGACGACGCGCTTTACCGCGCCGAACGCGGCGAGCAGACTGATCTCAAACCCGTTCCCGATACGCCGCGCGACGGGCGCCGCCGCCTGCCCGCAAAAATAGTTTCGAACCGCAGTTTCTGGGCATTGCACGAAACTCCTTCGGGCGAGCTTTTGCTGGGCGGCAGCGACGGATTGTTTAGCGTCGAAAATCCGGCGGCTGACGAGTTTTCCTTTCGCGAGATCGAGTTTAACCGGACGGCGAAAGCGGAAAATCGTCTTTCGGTGCGCGCTTTTGCGAACGGCAGGGACGGAAGTTTGTGGATCGCGACCGATGCCGGACTGGTGCGCCGGACGCCGGACGGTCGTTTTCTGACTTACGAAATTCCGCGCGTCATTTCGATCGGCGATGAGGCTAATGTTGTTCGGGCTGATGCGGCGGGCAGGATTTGGATAACTTTTCGAAGCGGTGTTTTCGTGCTTGCGCCGGAACCGCTCGAAGCGATTGCCGCGCTCCCGCATTTAACGTCGCGCGCGCTGCCCATCGAAGAAATTACGCTCGGCAGCAGCGGCGAAATTCGCCTGCCCGAAAAACCGGGCGAAATGTTTAAGCTCAATTTCGCCGCTGCCGAACGCCGCGCCGGTCAAGCCGTAACCGCTTCGGTGCAGGACATTTTTCAAAGTTCGGACGGCAAAATCTGGATTCCTGCCGCCGAAGGTCTATACATCATCAGCGGCGGCAGTTATATAAAACTTCGCGACCCGAGCGCGATGCCCGGCACGAGCCGTCCCGTCGTCGAAGATTTACACGGCAATCTCTGGTTCGGCACGTTCAGCGGCGTTGTCAAATACACGCGCGGCGGATTGACGAGCTACGCCGCCGACAGCGGATTGATCGAGCCGAACATTCATTCGATTCAGGAAACTCCGGCGGGCGAGCTGCTCGTCGTTCACGGCAATTGGCTCGTCAGCCGTCTTTTGCCCGAAGGCTTCGAAACACTGCCGCTAAATCTTACCGAAAACGCACGATACAGCTGGACTTCGTTTCCGGTCGTGCAGGAGGATACCTCCGGCGCACTCTGGGCATTGCAGACTGCCGGACTTTCTCGATTTCCCCCGAATACAGCTTTTGAATCGCTTGTTAAACAAACTCCGGTAAACGTTTCGGAAAGCTCGAAACTCTTCGAGAACAGATTTTTTTACCGCGCTTTTAACGACCGGAGCGGAAATATCTGGTTTGCCGCCAATTCGTCCGATGCGGCGCGGCGGACTTTGCTGAAATACTCGCCTCGAACAGGCGCGTGGCAGGATTTGTCGGAGCTTCCCGGATTTCCGCAGAAACGCACTTTCGCCTCGTTTGCCGAAGATGAAAACGGCAATTTCTGGTTCGGATTTTACGGCAGCGGCGGGCTTTTCAAATTTGCCGACGGGCGCTTTACGGAAATTACCGCCGAGGACGGGTTCCCGCGCGGTTCGGCGCTGGCTTTGCACTTGGACAGGCAGAAACGTCTCTGGATAACTTCGACCGAAGACGGCGTCGCGAGAATCGATAATCCGGCGGCGGAAAAGCCGGAATTCGTCCGCTACTCGGAAAACGAAGGCTTGGCGAGCGCCAACGTGCGCTGTCTGACCGAGGATTTAAGCGGTAATATTTACGCCGGAACGGTGCGCGGCGTGTCGCGCATTAATCCCGAAACCGGGCAAATATCCGCGATCACGACCGCCGACGGGCTGGCGGCGGATTTCGTCAAGGCGGCGTTTCGCGATCGTCGCGGCATTCTCTGGTTCGGAACGTCGAACGGGCTTTCGCGCTATGAGCCGAACGATGCGCAAACCTTGCCCGCGCCGCAGGTTTACATCGGCGACTTGAAGATCGCGGGCGTCAATTACGCGGTTTCCGAATTCGGGCAGACGACGATCAAAGACATCGAAACGAGCGCTTCGGAAAATAATCTGCAGATAGATTTTTTCAGCGTCGGCGAAGCGGCTGCCGTGCGTTACCAGTTCAGGCTCGACGGGGCGGAAAACGCCGAATGGAGCGCGCCGACCGAACAGCGCGCCGTCAATTTTGCGAATCTGCCCCCGGGCGCGTATCGGTTTTTCGTCCGTTCGATTAACGCTTCGGGCGCGTCGGGCGAAAATCCGGCGGTCGTCGCCTTTACGATTCGCCCGCCGTTCTGGAAAACGTGGTGGTTTATCGTGCTCGCGGCAATTTTCGTGGCTTCGATTTTGTATTTTATCTACCGCCGCCGCACCGAAAATCTGCGGCGCATCAACGCGGCTTTGATGCAGACGCAGATCGCCGAGGAAAAGGTTTTGCGGGCGCGCGAGGAAAAACTCGCCGAACTGGAACGCGTCCGGACGCGCATTGCAACCGATCTGCACGACGATATCGGTTCGAGTTTGACGCAAATCGCCGTGTTGTCGGAAGTCGCGCAGAATCAGGCGAACGGCGCGGGCGCAGATGTTCATCAGCCGCTGCAAAGAATCTCGACGGTCACGAACGAACTGGTCGAAACGATGAGCGATATTGTCTGGGCGATCAATCCGCGCAAGGATTCTTTGCTCGAACTGATTAAAAGAATGCGTCGTTTCGCGTCCGATGTTCTGTCGGCGCGTGACATTTTGTTCGAGTTCGAAACCGACGAAACGATCGAAAAAATCCAGCTCGGCGCAAATATCCGCCGCGAACTTTTTTCGATCTTCAAAGAATCCGTCAACAACATCGTGCGTCATTCGGGCGCGCGCGAAGTCGTCATCGATCTGACGGTCGAGAAAAATATTATGCGGCTCAAGATTCACGACGACGGACACGGATTTGACGCGGCGACAGTTTTGAGCGAAGAATTTTCGCCCGATAAAGGCGGCAACGGGCTGGTCAATATCCGCCGCCGCGCTGCCGATCTCGGCGGCGAATGCCGGATTGAATCAAACACGCGCGGCACGGAAATTATTCTCATAATTCCGCTCTATTTATCGCACAACGGCGACGATATTCATCTCACGCAGACAAATAATGCAGCTCAGCCTATCTACACGGATAGGGACGGCGGCGGCGAAAGCGGATTAAAATAATTTTGTAATGGAAAAAGAGGCGACGAAAACAATCAGAACATTAATCATCGAAGATCAGAAAGAGCTGCGCGAAGGTTTGCAGGTGCTGCTAAAATTCACGCCCGGTTTCGAGTGTGTCGGCGCGTTCAGAACCGCCGAGGAAGGCATCTCGCGCGCCAAAAACGATCCGCCCGACGTTGTTCTGACCGACATCGGCTTGCCCGGAATGAACGGCATCGAAGGTACGCGGCGCTTTAAGGAAATGTTTCCGCAGATGGTCGTTTTGATTCTCAGCGTGCACGACGACGACGAGCGGATTTTCGACGCGCTTTGCGCGGGCGCGTGCGGTTATCTTCTGAAACGCACGCCGCCGACCAAACTGCTCGAAAACATCAAGGAAGCCGTCACCGGCGGCGCGCCGATGTCGCCCGAAGTGGCGAGCAAGGTGATTCGCCTGTTCCGCGAATTTCGCCCGCCCGAACGCGTCGATTACGATCTGACGCCGCACGAAACGCGGATTCTCAAACTGCTCGTCAACGGCTATAATTTCACGACCGCGGCCCGAAAGCTCGGCGTCAGCTACAACACGGTCAAATTCCATATGACCAATATTTACGGCAAACTGCAGGTTCACTCGAAAACAGACGCGGTCGCCAAAGCCTTGCAGAATCGTCTGCTCGATTAATAATCTTAAAATCACGTTTGCAAATTAAGGAACGGGACGCGGATTTTAACGGAATTTTAAGAATCGTTAAAATAAATCTACGAAAATCCGCGTTCCGTTTTCTTTTACACAATTTCAGATTTTTCAAACAGGTTCCAAAAACTTGAGGAAGTTAAGAGGGCGATAAGATTCGCCTTTTTTTATTTCCTGCGTGCTTTCTATCTGCGTAGATAGTGATTTTGCATTTCCGGATGAACTATTGTTTATCAATCACGCCGACAAAATTGTTCGGCAGGGAATTTGAGGAGATATATAAATTATGGAGATGAATATTATGGAAAAGTCTTTTTATCGAATTATCAAACATTGGCAATCAATTTCGATGCTGCTTCTGGCGGTTGTCTTAATGAGCGCGGCGGAAGTTAATGCGACCGCGCCGACGAACGACAACTTCGCGAGCGCCGAAACTGTCAGCGGAATGCAGGTGCATATCACGCGCAGCAATGCGGGCGCGACGAAAGAAACGGGCGAGCCGAATCACGCCGGAAACGCGGGCGGAAAATCGGTCTGGTTCAAATGGACGGCGCCGATGAGCCGGATGATGAATTTTTCGACCAACCGGACGGAAGGGAATCTCGACACGCTTTTGCATGTTTATCGCGGCGCGGCTTTAAATACTCTTTCACCGGAAAACGGCAGCCATGACATTGATAACGACAATCTCAAAAGCAATACGGCGTTTATCGTCCAGGCGGGCACGACTTACTACATTGCCGTGGACGGCGCACTGATCGAAGGACAGGGCACGGTTGAAGGCACGTTTCGATTGGACATCGCGCCGATTTATCGTTCACAGGGCGCGGATTATGATAACGACGGGAAAACCAACATCGCGGTTTTTCGACCGTCGGCGGGAACGTTTTTCCATTTGAAGGAGTGGACAGGGCAGACTGTCTATACGCTTTGGGGAGCGAACGGCGACGTGCCGGCGGTCGGCGGCGATAACGGCGAAAATTATTTTCTCGTTTATCGCCCGTCTGAAGGCGCGTGGTACGGCAGACCGTCGCAGTGCTGTGCGAACGACACTTATACGCGATGGGGCGCGGCGGCGGACATTCCCGTTCCCGAAGCTTACGGCGGTTCGGCGGCGGATATGGCGGTTTTTAGACCGTCGAACGGCACGTGGTATATCAACAATTATTCGGGCGAACATACTTATTACCACTTCGGATTAGCGGGTGATCTGCCGGTTCCGGGGCATTACAGCGCCGACGAATTTGCCGACCTGGCGGTCTTTCGACCGTCGAACGCGACCTGGTATTTTCTGGTTCGAAAAAGCAATCTCAACTTTGAAGACACGTTCGGCGCGGTGCAGTTCGGCGCGCTGGGCGACAAACCTGTTCCCGGCGATTACGACGGCGACGGGCGGCTCGATGTTGCGGTTTATCGTCCGGCGAGCGGCACGTGGTGGGTTTTGCGTTCGTCCGACGGTCAGGCGACGGCGTTTCAGTGGGGCGTTGCCGAAGACGTTCCGACGACCGGCGATTTTGACGGCGACGGCAAATTCGATTTTGCGGTTTATCGTCCGTCGAACAATCAATGGTACATCTACAAAAGCGGCGACGGCTCTTACATTGTTAAGGAATTCGGAATGCCGGGCGACATTCCCGTGACGGCGAATAAAACTTTCTAAACGCAGTTTCAAAATAACTTTTTCTAAAACTTCGCGGCTCTGCGCCTTTGCTGGAAATGTTTTCTCCCGCAAGGGCGCAGAGTCGCGAAGTTTATTTAAGCGCTTTTAATAACCTCGATTTTAAAGTGCAAATTTGAAAAAATCGTCCCCGATTCGCAATTTATAGTAATATTAAGAAAAAGGTTAAGGGGTGTTAAATTTGGGCAATATTGCAAACGCTAAAACGGCGGCGGAGAGTTCCGTTTCGACCAGGACGGATGATAAAACGGTGAGCATCCGCGTTTCTCCGAACAGTTATCTGATCGTTCTTCTGCTCGGAATGTTCTTTACGGCGCTTTTTATCTATCTCGAAAAAGATTTGTGGGCGGCGATTCTGCTGGCGCTGGTGGTTTTCATTCTGCCCGCGCTCGCCTTGACCGACCGTGTCGTGTTTGACGGCAAACGACTGCGCCGGACGGGGATTCTGCCGCGCGCGTGGGCTTACTTAAACGGCTATTATTATCATTTAAAACTTTCGGACATCGAACAGATCGAAACGCAGGCGCTCAGAACCTTAAAGCGCGGCGGCAGTATTCTTTACCGTTACCGCACGTCGGTTTCGGGCAAGGGCTTGAAATTCGTGTTCGCGTCGGGCGGCGAGCAATACCGGCGGATGGTTCACCGGATTTTCCCGCGTCTTTCGGAAAACACGCTCGATAACCGCTCGATCGAACTGCGCGATTATCTGTCGGAGCCGAAGGAAGTTTTGATGAAGGCGGAATTCGAGCATATTCCGTCGGCGGACGTTCTGGAAGAATCGGTCAATAATTTTCAGAAAAACGCGAAAAGATGCGAGCGGGAAACGAGCGCGGCGGAAGTTGAAAAAGCCGATTACCTGCGCCGTCTGGGCAACGAACTGCGGCTTTCGGGGCATCTCCTGCAGGCGCTCGAAGCCTTTCGCCGCGCGCTGATTATTCAGCCGAAAGACGCGTGGCTTCTGTTCGAAGCGGCGCGTTGCTTAAATTCTTTTGCCGGTTCCGAGCGCGACCAGCGGCTTTACCGTCGTTCGCTCGCGATGCTTCGTCTGGCGGAAAAACGCGCAAGCCGCGATAAGGAACTGCTTGCCCGTCTCGGTGAAAGCTATTTCCAGTTCGGCGATTGGGAAGGTGCGCGCCGGACGTTTCAAAAATCCATCGAAAGGGCTGAAGAAAACTTTCGCAGCTTGCGCGGAATGGCGGAAATCGCCTTGCGCGAAGGCAAGATCGCGCACGTTATTCATAATTTTTCAGCCGCCAACCGTCTCGCGGAAACGACCGCGCTGCGCCGCTGGACACAGAGCGAAGCCGATTATTTCTCGCATCTTAACGACGACGAGGATTATATGGACATGGAGATCAGCCGCATAAATCTGCTCGAAACGCTCGAACGCTCGAAACGCACGGCGCTCAAAATCGCGATGTTCGGCTTTCCCCCGATCATCATCGGCATCACGACCGGCGAAACTCTAATCTCGAACATCGGCTGGGCAATTTCGTCTATCGCATTACTAATCTGGGCGGGATTACTGCTCAGCCTCGGTCTGTTTTCCGACCGTATTCCTTACGAGCTTGTTGAGGATATCGAGGATTAGACTAAGTGAGAAGTGAGAAATGAGAAGTGAGAAGTAATTTTGCCTCTCATTTCTCATTTCTTACTTCTCACTTCAACGTCGCCTTCTGTTTGTTTCTTCCGGCGCGTATTCTTCGCAGTAGCAGCCGTCTTCCGAGGGGCTGCAATCGTTATAGTAGCGCAGACATTCTTTGCCGTATTTGACGAGCAAAACAACGAGGACGGTAACCGCGATGGCGAAGACGATCATAAACGCCACCGTTTTCTTATCCCATCCGCCGCGTTTTGCCTGTTTGAGACGGAGCCGCTCCATTTTCTTGGCGTCAACGCTCATCGAATCGCTTTTTATTTTTTGAGTTTCCTTTGAAAAGACCTGTCGTAAATTATTCGGCGTCGCCGGTCGCGTTTCGGTGCGCGTTTCCTTGACCAACGGCACATCAGGAACGCTTTGCGCGTGAAGCGGAACGATCGTACACATCACCACAAACATGATGACGGATGTCAGTTTAAGCATAATTTTTCTCCCTTTCTTGTATAGATTAAAGACACTTATGGGTAATTTTTTGAGCTGCACACCGCTAGACAAACAAACGCGCGAATCGGTTACAAAATAAATTACGAATTACGAATAATTCAAATCATTCGTAATTCGTAATTCATAATTCGTAATTATCTACGGCTACAGTTTAAGCCGTTCGTATTGGGCGAAAAGTTTGGTGATTTCGGCGTTGATGGATTGTTTGGTTTGCGGGTTGGTCGAGGCGTCGCGCTGTTTGATGAGTTCCTGTATCTGCGCTTCGATGATTTCCTGTTTGGTTTCGGGCTTTTTGTTTTTGGGGATTTGATATTTGTTGTCCATATGGTGATTTTACTACAAGATCGGTAACGGGTAAGAAATTTTTCAACGCAAAGCCGCAAAGCCGCGAAGCTGCAAAGAATTCTTATAATTATTAGATAAATAAAGACCGCGAAATATTGACGGCATTCGCGATTTCAAAAACTTATTTAAAAATCTTTGCGTCTTTGCGGCTCGGCGTCACCAGCGTTAAATAAATTAGAACTCGACGGTTTCGTCCTGCGCGACCATGATGACGGGCGCGCCGCCGGTCGAGATCGACGCGGCGTGGGCGACGGCTTTTTGCGCGCCGGCGCTCGCGGCGGCGGTTTGCAGCGCTTCGAGCGAGTCGAAATAAAGCTCCGCCATACGGTAAAACTGCGGCTGTCCGCCGTCTGCCGCCGCGAGCATTTTCGTGCCCGTAAACTTTCTGATTCCGGGCATCGTCTCCGCATTGACGAGCGGCATGTGTCCTTCGGTATAAACCCGCTCGAACTCCTCGACATCCGCCGGATACGGGTATAAAACGACTAATTTAGCTCTTGCCATAATATTTTCTCCTCTAGAATTTTTTAATGCCTGGTTTAATTAAATCTACAGCAGGGAAACCGCATAGGCAAGTTTTTTGCGGAAATGTTTTGGGTTAATAGTGTGTGGTTGGACAAAGCTTTGCGTCTTTGCGGGAAACCAGTTCATCTCCCGCAAAGACGCAGAGTAAAGACTCGTTTTAATATGTGAAAAATAAAAGGTGATCGGTTGTTTATTACTTTTCACATATCACCTTTCACTTATTTCGATTGGAGCGCAAGCGAGCCGCTTGCGCTCCTTTGAAACTATTCGGCGTTGCCGGCTTTCTTCGATTTGGTCGCCTTCGGTTCAGCCGTCTTTTTGGCTTTGACCGTTTTTTCAGCCTTGACCACTTTTTCGGCTTTCGGGCTATTCGTTAATTTTTTTTTTGAGTCAGCCGGAGCGCCAAGCATTGCCGACCAACGATATTCGGGAGCTTCGATGCCCGTTTCGAGCTTTTTCAGGATCAAATCGGTCATCGTATTGACGACCCAGTTGTGGTTGTATTCGCCGACCGAAGCGAGTTCCGCATCCGGCGCGGGATTCATAAAGTCGATCGCATACGGAATGCCGTCCTTGATCGCAAACTCGATCGTGTTCAGATCGTAGCCCAAAGCTTCGCAGATCGTGATGCAGTCGCGCGTCACGCGCGCGTGAAGTTCGGGCGTCAAGTAATCTTCGACGTTAACGTACTGCATTCCCGACAAATACGGTTTCGACGGATCATAGGGCATAATCAAAACTTTTTCTTTGCCGACGCAGTAGCAGCGAACAAATTGATCGTATTCGATGCCTTCCTGCAAGGTCATGCAGAGCGTGCCCGATTGATTGTATTCGTGCCAGAGTTCTTCGAGCGAATGAATTTTCGAAACGTTTTTCCAGCCGCCGCCGTCGTGCGGTTTTAAGAAAGCGGGGAAGCCGACGTATTCGCAGATGGCTTCCCAGTCGAGCGGGAATTCGAGGTTCCGAAGCGATTCCGGCGTGATGTCCTTGATGTATTTTTCCTGCGGCAGAAGCACGGTTTTCGGAATCGCGACGCCGATCTTCGACGCGAGCGCAAAGTTGAAGAACTTGTCGTCAGCCGACCACCAGAACGGGTTGTTGATGATATACGTGCCTTCGAGCGCCATGCGTTTGAGCATCGCGCGGTAATACGGAACTTCGTGCGAAATGCGGTCGATAATAACGTCGTATTTCAATTCCTGATCCATCCGGATGCCGCCGACCTTGACCATTTCGGCGACGACTTCGCCATTTCCGCGCTCGTTGATTGATTTGATAATCGATTCGGGAAACGTCTGTTCGCGTCCCACTAAAATGCCTACTCGTTTCATAGTTTTATAAATCTTCCTGTTAATAAAATAGTTTGTTTAATATTGCTGTAATTTTCAGAACTGTCTGAAATCGTTAATTTTAATTGATAAGCAAAAACGAGGCAAGGTAGTGCCGGTTAAAAGTTCGTTAAAAATGAATAAAAACAAATATTGTAAAAATATAATTTTTGAGGCGGGGAAATTATTATAATATGTAAAAAGTTTAGGGAAATCTTTTACTCGAAAGACTTTAGAAAATTAATGGGTGTCGGGTTTTACCGTGTAAATCTGTGCTGCTTCTATTTATGCGCTCTTGCGGCGGCGTGTTTAATTTTGGCTTCGAATACGCGCGCCGAACGCCTTCCGCTGAAGATTTACACTTCGGAGGACGGGCTCGGAAGCAGTTTTGTCGATTCGTTGACACGCGATTCGCGCGGGTTTATGTGGTTTGCCACGCGCGACGGACTTTCGCGTTTTGACGGAACGAGGTTTGTCACCTATCAGGTCGGAACGAAAAACGCCGCGCCCGGAATCGAAAGCATTCTCGAAACGCGCAAAGGCATCTACTGGATAGTTACCACCGGCGGGCTTTACCGCTTTCGAGCGGACGCCATGATGAATTCTACGTCGCGCGGCGAGCGCCCCGTACTGAATGCCGAATTCGTTTCGCCGCTCGGCGGAATTTTGTACGAAGACAGCCGCGAAAACCTCTGGCTCGGCGCGGGCGATCTTTACCGCGTCGTCGAAAACGACGGGCGAACGGAATTTCACAAAACCGAACTAAATCTGCCGGAAATACCGGGTCAAAAGTTCATCATCGGCGGAATCACAGAAGCCGGCGACGGAAGTTTCTGGATGATAACGACGCTCGGCATCGTCCGCAAACTGCCGGACGAGCGGACGGTTTTTTATCCTTACGGGATGAATGCCGTGGGAGTGGTCTCTAATTATATGATCGACCATCAAGACCGTCTGTGGCTGACAATCGGCGGAAAACTTTTGATTCTCAAACCGGAAACGATTGCGGAATTGGGAGATTTCGAAAAAACGAAAACGCTTTCTTTTGAAAACGCCAAAAAATCAAGGCTCGATGCCGAAATCATGGAACTGCCGGACGCTTCCGGTGAAGTCATTCTTTACGAGGACGAAGGCTTTCTGGAAAAACATCAGATGAAATATCTGCTGCAAACGCCGGACAGACACGTTTGGATGACGACCGGCGAGCAGCTGGTCGAGTTTGACGGCAGAAAGATGCGGCTTTACCCGAAAATCGCGGGCACTTCGAATATGAAACGGATGGCGGAGGACGTTGCCGGAAATTTATGGATTTCGGGAACGCAGAATCTGATCCGGCTCGACCGCCGCGGAATAACGACTTTTGATGAAAGCGACGGCTTAAAATCTTCAGCCGTTTATTCGATTCAGGAAGACCGCGAAGGCAGGATTTACAGCGCCAACGGCTCGCATTTTCTAACCGAGTTTGCCGGCGGGAAATTCACAACCGTAAAGCTGAAAATCGCTGAGATAAGCCGACCGTTCTGGGCGGCACGTCCCGCTTTGCGCGACCGCTCGGGCGAATTTTGGGTGACTTCGCCCGAAGGACTTTACAGATTTCCGGCGACCGCGGATTTTGCCGATTTGGATAATGCGAATCCGGTCGGCATTTACGATACCGGAAAGGGATTAAAAACAAAGGGCACTTATCAGATTTTCGAAGATTCGCGCGCCGCGATTTGGGTTTCGACACATGGCAGCAGCGCCTCGGAAAAAGGTCTCGCGCGCTACGACCGAACGGCGGATAAATTCGTAACTTTTACAAAAACGGAAGGTTACCCGGATGGGAAAATGGTTTCGTCGTTTGCCGAAGACGCACAGGGAAATTTATGGGTCGCATTTTATGAAGGCGGCATCGCCCGTTTCCGCGACGGGCAGTTTCAGGAAATTTCCGTGATCGAGGAAATTTCAGCCGCGTTCGTTTCCGATCTGCTTTTGGATCAAAACGGAAGGCTCTGGATCGCTTCGACAAAAAACGGAGTTTTGAGAATTGACGATCCGACCGCCGAAAATTTTGCGGTTACTCGCTACACCATCGAAAACGGGCTTTCGAGCAACAACATTCGCACGATCACCGCCGACAGACGAGGAAATATCTACGCCGGAACGGTGCGCGGCGTTGACCGCATCGCTCCGGAAACAGGAAGCGTCAAACATTTTTCGATTGACGACGGTTTGGCTTCCGATTTCGTGACGGATTCTTTGTGCGACCGCTCGGGCGATGTCTGGTTTGCGACGATGAACGGCATTTCGCGTCTGAAACCGTCGGACAATGAAAATAAAAGCGCGCCGCCGGTCTGGATCAGCGCGCTGAACGTCGCGGGTGTGCCGCAGACGGTCGGCGAGCTCGGTAGTCGTCGGCTTGAAAATCTAGAATTTCCATACACCGACAACAATTTTCAGATCGAATTTTTCGCGCTCGATTTTGCGCCGAACGAAACTTTGCGTTATCAATACAATCTCGAAGGCACGGACGCAAATTGGAGCAAACCGACGGAAAACCGCACGGTAAATTTCGCCAACCTCGCGCCGGGCGAGTATCATTTTCTGGTCCGCGCGGTCAATGATTCCGGCGCGGCGAGCGAAAATCCGGCAGAGATCGTTTTTAAGATAAATCCGCCGTTTTGGCGAACCTGGTGGTTTTTGATTTTGGCGACCGTTCTAGTCAGTGTATTTATCCAACTGCTTTACCGCTACCGCACGAAAAATCTGCGGCGCGTTAATCAGGCATTGATCGAAACGCAGATTGCCGAAGAAAAAGTGCTGCACGAACGCGGGAAACGCCTCGCGGAGCTCGAACGCGTGCGAACCAGAATCGCAACCGATCTGCACGACGACATCGGATCAAGCCTGACGCAAATCGCGGTTTTGTCGGAAGTCGCCAGAAATCAAGCCGCCGTTTTCGAGAGCAAAATGCTCGCGATGCCGCTTGAAAGCATCAAGGAAGTTTCACGGGAACTCGTCGAAACAATGAGCGATGTTGTCTGGGCGATCAATCCGAACAAAGACAATTTGCGCGATCTCGTGCAGCGAATGCGCAGGTTTGCGTCCGATCTCTCTGCCGGAAGAAACATTAATTTTGAACTCGACGCGCCGCCGACCGAAGAAATCATGCCGCTCGGCGCGAACGTCCGCCGCGAAGTTTTCGCGATCTTCAAGGAATCGATCAACAACGCCGTCAAATACTCTGAATGCGAAAATATCGCGGCGGATTTTCGGATCGAAAACGATTGCTTGTTTTTGGAAATAAAAGACGACGGGCGCGGTTTCGACGCGGAAGAAGTTTTAAGTGAAAACTTTTCGCCTGATAAAGGCGGGAATGGACTTATAAATATGCGCCGCCGCGCGGCGGATCTCGGCGGCGTTTGCCGGATAATCTCAAATGACGGCGGCGGAACGAGCATTTTTCTCGAAGTTCCGCTTAATTTATCCGAAGACGAAAGAGGCGCACCCGCCCAATCAGGCGGGGAAAATTCAAACGGAAGTCATTTATGATTAATGCTATGACGAATGAACAAACGATCAGGATCTTAATTGTCGAAGACCAACGCAAACTGCGCGAGGGACTCGAAGCGTTGATAAATTTCACGCCCGGCTTTAAATGTTCCGGCGCGTTTCGGACGATGGAAGAAGCTCTGTCCGGCGTCCGGCGCGAATTGCCGGATATCGTTTTGACCGACATCGGACTGCCCGGAATGAGCGGCATCGAAGGCATTAAAAGGCTGAAAGAATTGTATCCCGAACTGCTGGTGTTGGTTCTGACGGTCTATGATGACAACGAAAAAATCTTCGACGCGCTCTGCGCCGGAGCGTGCGGTTACCTGTTAAAGCAAACCGAACCGTCCGAACTCTTAAAATCCCTGCGCGAAGCCGTCACGGGCGGCGCGCCGATGTCGCCGGAAGTCGCCGCCAAAGTCATCACGCTTTTTCGCGAATTCCGCCCGCCGGAAAAAGCGAACTACAATCTCACGCCGCACGAAATCAGATTATTGAAAATGCTCACGGAAGGCTACAATTACGTTTCTGCCGCCAAAAAACTCGGCATTACTTATAACACGCTCAAATTCCACGTCCGCAATATCTACGACAAACTGCAGGTTCATTCGCAGTCGGAAGCCCTTGCCCTGGCGATGCGCGACCGGTTGGTTTAACAAAAACGGCAGATCAAACACGCAAAGAGTCCGCTTGAAAAAAGCGGGCTTTTTTATTTTTTTAAAAACAAACTTCTCTACACGATTGGGTTGCGCGCCGATGGTTTGGTTCGTTCTATATTTTCATCATCAAGGCGAAACCCGATTATTTTCGCCGAACGAAGAACAAAAATTTTGGAGCTATATAACGATGAAAAATATCAAAAACAACAAAAAATTAGAGGCAATTTTATTTCTGCTGGGGATGCTCGGCATTTTTACCGTAAACGCATTCGCGACAGCGCCCGCCAACGACAATTTCGCCAACGCCGAACAGCTTACGGGCATTCGCGTCAGCGTATCGCGCTCGAATGCGGAAGCGACCAAAGAGACGGGCGAGCCGAATCACACAGGCAATCCGGGCGGAAAATCCGTCTGGTTTCGATGGACCGCGCCGATGACGCGCATGATGAGATTTACGACCAATCGCAGCGAAGGCAATATTGATACGCTGCTTCACGTTTATCGGGGTAGCGATTTAGCCACCCTGTCAACTGAGGGATTTAGTAACGACATTCACAATATAAACAAACGAAGTTTTACAAGAGTTAGGGTGCAAGCCGGAGAAACTTATTACATTGCGATAGACGGTTCTAAGTTTCAAGATCAGCCCGCCGCTGAAGGCACATTTGTTTTGGACATTCATCCTTCGTTCCAATTTCAAGGCGCGGATTACGACTCGGACGGGATAACGGATATTGCCGTTTTCCGCCCCTCGACCGGCATCTGGTATTTGCGTCAATCTTCAACAAACGGCGCACCGGTGGGATCAGTTTCCTGGGGCGCAAACGGCGATATTCCGGTTGTTTCATCGAATACCGGCAGCGGCACGAACGAATTTACGGTTTTTCGTCCGTCAAACGGAACCTGGTATAACCGCGCTCTCAGCGGGATTCGTTATATATATTGGGGAAAAAACGGTGATATTCCCGTCGCGGATCAGTTCGGCGGATCAAGCTTTACTGAATTTACGGTTTATCGCCCGTCAACCGGAGAATGGTTTATTAATCACCCCACGCAAGCCGACCAATATTACCGATTCGGCACGGCGGAAGATATTCCCGTTCCGGGACAATACAGCGCGGATTCGTTTGCCGATGTCGCGGTTTATCGTCCCTCAGACGGAACGTGGTATTTCATGGTGCGGCAAAGCACCAACCACACGCAGGATACATTCAAAGCCATTCGTTGGGGCTTGGCGGGCGACAAACCCGTTCCGGCGGATTACGACGGCGACGGAATTCTGGACATCGCGGTTTATCGCCCGTCAACCGGCGTGTGGTATGTTTTGCGCTCGTCGGACAACCAGATTCAAACCGCGCATTTCGGACTTCCCAACGATATTCCGACAACCGGCGATTTTAACGGCGACGGAATATTCGATTATGCCGTTTTCCGTCCTTCAACCGGAATCTGGTATGTCGCGCGTCCGACGGGCGTTCCGGCGCAAAACTTCGATACCTACTACTTCGGTCTGAGCGGCGACATTCCCGTAACGTCAAATAACGGCAGATAGCAAGTTTCCTGTCGGCGGAGTTTCAGCTTGCCCCTCAAGCGGGCTGAAACTCGAAAATCACGAGGAATATTATGAACCCCGAACAAATAAACCTAATCAGGCGGTCATTCGAAAAAATTTCTTCCGAAGCGTTCGCGGAAAGTTTTTACAACCATCTTTTTTCGATTCAGCCCGCACTGCGGCTGCTGTTCCCGGACGATTTAGGCGAGCGAAACGAAAAACTGATACCGGTCTTTGAAGCGGCGATCGAAATGCTTGAAGAGCCGGAAAAGTTCATTCCGGTTTTGGAAGAAACCGGACGCCGCCACGCGCTCGACGGGCTGCGCGAAGAGCATTACGAAACGATCGGCGCGGCGCTTCTCGCATCGCTTCGGGAAACGGTCGGCGCAGATTTTACCGCCGAGACCGAAGCCGCCTGGACGAAGCTCTACGAAGTAATGAGCGAAACAATGAAAAGCGGAGCGCGTCGGCTTTCCGGCATGTCCGAACAAAATCAGGAAAAAAATACAGAGGAGACACCAATGAAAATCTTTAAACACGCGAAATTTATTACCGGCTTTATTTTCTTAATTTTTATTTTTTCGGCTGCGGCGTTCGCGCAGACGACCGCTTTTACCTATCAGGGAAAATTAAACGACGGCGCGACGGCGGCGAACGGTTCTTATCTTTTAGAGTTTAAGCTCTACGACACGCAGACTGTCGGGGCGGGAACGCAAATTGGCGCGACCTTGTCGGACATTCCGGCGACAGTCGCAAACGGCATTTTTACAGTCCAACTCGATTTCGGCGCGAACGCATTTAACGGCGCGGACAGGTTTCTGGAAATTTCGGTGCGCCGAAACGCCGGCGAAAGTTATGTCACGCTCGCGCCGCGACAACCCGTTTCGAGCGTGCCTTACGCCATCAAATCGAAAACGGCGGAAACGGCTGTCACGGCAATAAACGCAACAAATGCGACGAACGCTGCGAATGCCGACACGCTTGACGGGATAGATTCCTCGGGGTTTGTGCCGGCGAACACGACGTTGTTCATTCGTAATCAAACGAATCAGCAAACGGCGGATTTCAACATCAACGGAACGGGAACGGCGAACATCGTCAATGCGACGATGCAGTTTAACCTGAACGGCACGCGGATACTGGGCACGGGAATCGGCAGCGTTTTTCTGGGTTTTTCCGCGGGACAGAACAATTTTGGGCTCAGCTTCTTTAACACGTTTGTCGGCAATAGCGCAGGTTCGAACAACACCGAGGGCGAACAAAACACTTTTTTCGGCTCCAGTGCGGGGATATCCAACACGACAGGTAGTTTAAATACAGTTATCGGCTCGTTTGCTGATGTCGGCGCGAACAATCTGCAATACGCCACAGCTATCGGCGCCGGTTCGGTTGTTTCGACGAACGACACGATCGTGCTTGGCAGGACGAGCGGCGCAGACAAAGTTCGAATTCCCGGTCTCGGTTCGGCTGGCACGACGACGCTGTGCCGTAACGCTTCAAATCAAATCTCGACCTGCTCGTCTTCTTTACGTTACAAAACCAACATCAATCCTTTTAGTTCGGGTTTGAGCATCATCAATCGCCTGAAACCGATCACTTTCAATTGGAAAGATGGTGGAATGTTTGATTTGGGCTTAGGCGCGGAAGACGTTGCGGCGGTAGATGAAAATCTCGTCATCCGCAACGAAAAAGGCGAGGTCGAAGGCGTCAAATACGACCGCCTCGGCGTCGTTTTGATAAACGCGGTCAAGGAGCAGCAAGAGCAGATCGCAGCACAGCAAAAGCTGCTCGATGAGCAAGCCGGACAAATCGCACTCCTCAAGCAGCTTGTCTGTGCGCAGAACAAAACGGCGGCGGTTTGCGCGGAGGAGAAATAATGCGAATTACTGATTTTTGACTCGAAACGCCGTTTCCAAAATGTCGAAACCGTAAATACGGAGAAAAATATGAATCAAACAATAGCGCAGCCTATTTTCAGAGTTTGCTACAAATGCAAGTACGAGGGCGAAACAGTCGAACTAAATTGCGCGCAGTGTCACAGACCTCTGCAAAGCCGTCAGCAAATAAAGATTTTGGGCGGACTCCAAATCTTTATTGGTTTTCTTTTAACGATCGCGATGTTGGTCATCATCGTCACGATGAGTCAAAAAACTGTCGGCGGCACGGATTATTACTCGAATTACAGGGCAGAGGAGTCGGCTGAAAAAATGCAAGCGGGACTATCGATCCTGTATGCAGTCTTGGCATTCGGGATTGTCAATATCATCAACGGAGTTTGGCATTGGCTGACGGGCAGGCGAAATTTGCTTTTGCTTTTAATTATGTTTGGTCTGGCGTTTGTTATGCTGATTGCCGCGCAAATTTTGCCCGTAATTTTTCCTTAAACGAATTGGAGAAAAATATGAAAAACAAATTGATAATTTCAGTATTTACTTTAATGATTTGCCCGGTAATCGCTTCGGCGCAAATTTCATCGGGCGGAAGTTTCAGTCTTGAAAAATCCGTCATCGCGGGCGGCGGCGGTGAAAGTACGGGCGGCGGGTTTAGGGCTGCCGGAACAGCGGGTCAGAATGCCGCCGGAACTTTGACTCAAAACAGCAGCTTTTTTCAAATCGGAGGATTCTGGTCGCCCGACCAGCTTGCTCCGACATCCGCATCGGTTTCGATCAGCGGAAAAGTTACGACTTCGAACGGCAGGGGAATCCGAAACGTGATTGTTACTTTGACCGATCCCGAAGGCAATGTTCGAACAACCGTCACGGGATCGTTCGGAAGTTATCATTTTACGGACGTTGAGGTCGGTCACACATATATTTTGCAGGTTCAGGCGAAAAAATACGTCTTCCTCAATCCGGCGCAGGTCGTAACAGTCAGTGATGAATTGACCAATTTGGATTTTACGGCTGAAGATTAGCTTTGTGCAAAAACAAAAATCAGCCACGAATGAACACGAAAAAACACGAATAAATTTTAATAAAATATTCGTGCTATTCGTGTTATTCGTGGCTGATCTCTAAAAAATTAACGATTCGCTTCCGGAAGTAATTCGTAATTGCCCATTTCGCGGTTGTAGGCGTCGAGCGCGCCGACCGAATCGGCGGTCGCGTCGAGCATCTGTTTGGTCATCGCGATCGAATCCGAAAGCTGTTCGAAATCGAGCAAAGAGAATTTTTCGGGCGTACTCATCGTCACGATCTCGTCGTTCAGGTAACCGAAGAAATTTTCGATGGACTGCAATTGTCCTTCGACCAATTTGACGCTTCTTTCCAGTTCATCGAAAGACGCTAAACGGCGTTTCAATATTTCGACGTTCGTTTGCTGAATCCGGCGCGTTTTTTCGTCGGGCGAACTTTCGGCGGCGCGAAAAGCCTGCGCCAATTGATTATGGACAGCCTGCCGGTTGATTGATTTGAGATGCTGTTTGCGGCGGCGGTAAACGTCGAGCAGGTCAACGAAATCTTCCCAGCGCCGTTCGAGCGATTTGAGATTGGTCGGCAGCTCTCGCGCGCCGGTAAATTTATGGTAATTTTCTAAGATTTTATCTTTTTGCCAGCGCAGATATTCGACCGCTTCGCGTTCTCTGGGCGTAAAGCTTTTGATTAATTTTTCACGGGTCGCTACGTTGAGCGCGCGGGCGCGCTGGTTTTCACGACTGTTGACGAGTTGACGATACGCGGGAATCATCGGCAGGGCGATGACATAGATGGCTTCGAAAAGGAGCGCGATAAACAGAGGAATAATGCTTCCGGTATAAGCGGCGGCGACGGCGAAACCGGCAAGACCCCAGAAATTAACGGGTTCTTTAACCGCTTCCTTGACGTATTTTGTATTAAATCTGTTAAATTCTTGTTGATATTTCGCTAAATCAGCCATAAATTATGTAGATGCTAAAATGCCCCGCTAAGTTTCGCCGCGCTGTTTTTAAGTTTCAGTAATTCTTATAAATACTTGAACTTTACAAAAAATTATGAAGCATTCTGCTCTTCGTTGGTCGTTCCCGAACCGGCTGAAATCTGTTTGCCCGCATTGTTCGAACCCGAACCGAGCATACCCATCGATTGTTTGTATTCCAAAAGCTTGTCCTGAAGTTGAATGTCCATCGCCTCGCGCTCGATGTCCTGCATCTGATTGTCGACCGACGAAGTGCCGAGCTGAAGTTTGGCTTCGGCGGCGGCAACGCGGCGATCGATTTTTTCGCGCATTTCGGTAAAGGTCGAAGAATCGTCGCCGATGTTGAAGGTTTCCATCGTCTGCGCGAGCTGTTCCTGAAGCTTCGCCTGTTTCGCGGCGCTGATCAGCTGCATCGCTTCGGCGGTGCGCTTCTTCATGTTGAGCACATAGTTATCGCGCGCTTTCAAAGCTTGTTTCGAGGCGAGCTGCGCGTTTTCGTGCTGCATATTCGTGCGTTCGAGATCGATCTGCGCCTGCTGCAATTGTCCGATATACGCCGTCGCGATGTCGTCGCGATTCATTTTGACCGACGCTTTGATCTTCGAATCCAGGTCAACGACCTGCGTCGAAAGATTCTCCTTCTGTTTTGCCAGAAGGCGCTCGGTCGCCATCACCTGCGCAACGGAGTTGTTAAGTTCCGGCACGCGGTCGCGCATATCACGGATGGTTTGCTGTAAAACCAGTTCCGGATTTTCCATCTTATCAAGCGCGGCACCGGTATTCGCCTTAAAAATTCTTACAAATCTTGCCCACAATCCCATTTTATCTATCTCGTCTCCAAATAAAATATATTAAAAGAACTTTTTGCCGGAAATCCTTACGACAGCCCGTTTCGCAAAGTTGCAGATTCCACTTTAAGTATAACAGGAAAATTAAATTAGTTACTAACAAAAAGCAAATCCAGCGGCGGCTTAATTCGCCGCGCCGGAAAAAACGCCTGCAAGTTTTCCGCTTCGTGCCCGTTCAGAAAAGGAACGAGGCTTTTTACGAAAGCTAGTTTCAAAAAAAAAATTGGAGTAAGATGAACGCGAAACGTTACGTCGAATGCTCGCCCGAAAGTAAAGCGTGAGGAAGATAAAGATAATGAAAAAATTGGTCTCCTGGTTAATGTTTGCCGTTATATATTTGAATGTTTTTTCGCCGATGATGGTTGCGGTCAATGCCCAGAAAACCGGCGGCAGAACGATTCCGACTACCAAATCGAATATGAATGTAAATTTACCCGATGGTTTGCAGTTTCGCCTCTCGGAAGGCACGGAAGGCGCGGAAACGCGCGAAAAACAGGCGTTCGCCGAAACGAATCAGCTTTCGGAAAAAGACACGACCGCACTGCTTAAACGCATTCCCGAAATCAAGCCCGAACAGGACGATCAGGCTGATTTCAAAAAGCGCGAAGGAACGCTGCCCGCGCCGAAAACCGGCACGACAGTTCCCGTTAAATTTCCCGCGACCGAGCAGATCAACCCGAATATCGCGGAGCAGGCAAAGCTTCCGCTCGAAGTTTTGCGCTATTCGCCCGAGGGCGAAGTTCCGCTCGCGCCCGATCTTTCCGTCACGTTTTCGCAAGCAATGGTCGCCGTTACTTCGCAGGAACAAGCCGCGCTCGTGACGCCGGTCGAATTACAGCCGCAGGTCGAAGGAAAATGGCGCTGGCTCGGTACGAAAACATTGATGTTCGACACGACCAAACGCTTTCCGATGGCGACGAAATTTACCGCGCGCATTCCTGCCGGAACGAAATCGGCGACCGGACAGGTTTTGCAGAAAGACGTCGTGTGGACGTTTACGACTCCGCCGCCGAAGATCGAAACGGCGGTTCCGAAAAATCAGATCACGCGGCGCGACGCGCTGATGTTCGTTTCGTTCGATCAGGAAATTAACGCGGAAGCGCTTTTGCGCGTGATGAAAGTGACGGGCGGCGGCAAACCTTTAACCGTCCGGCTCGCGACCGAGGAAGAGCTTAATCAAGACACTTCGATTTCCTACTATGTCAAACAAACGCAGCCGCGCCGCTGGCTCGCGTTTCGCGCCGTCACGAACGAAGGTTTGACGGCTGACGCGCTGCCGGCGGATTCCGCGATCGTCGTTACTTTTCCGAAAGGAACGCCGTCCGCCGAAGGTCCTTTGACGACGACCATTGACCAGAGTTTCGGTTTCAATACCTACGGCGCGATGAGATACGTCAGCGGCTGGTGCAGTTATCAGGGAAACAAAAAATGCTCGCCCTCGGACGGCTGGTATCTACAGTTTACAAACCCGATTGACGCGGCGACGTTCGATAAATCGCAGATTAAGATCGAACCTGCGGTCGAAGGCTTAAACATTTACCCGTCGGGCAATTTCATCTATTTCGAAGGCTATAAAAAAGGACGCACGACCTATAAAGTTACGCTCGAAAATAAAATCAAAGACATTTACGGGCAGCAGTTAGACAAGCCCGCCGCCGCGACGTTTACGGTCGGCTCGGCAGAATCGAATTTATATTCGCAGGGCGGCACGTTCGTCATTCTCGACCCGACCGCAAAACCCGCTTACTCGATCTATTCGACCAATACGGCGTCGGTCAAGGTCAAGATCACGGCGGTCACGCCGCAGGATTGGGAAGGTTTCAGGCAGTATATGCGCTACGCCTATTACGACGACCAAAAACGCCCGAAAATGCCGGGTCGCGTGGTCGTCAATAAAACCGTCGCGGTTGAAAATAAACCCGACGAGATGGTCGAAACACGGATTGATCTGTCCGAGGCGCTCAGCGACGGATTCGGCAACGCGATCATCGAGATCGAGCCGGCGGTCAAGCGCGACAAATACGACCGCACGAAAATCACGGTCTGGGCACAGTCGACGCAGATCGGCTTGGACGCGTTTGTGGACAATGAAGAACTCGTCGGTTTCGCGACTGATCTGAAAACCGGCAAACCGCTCGCGGGCGTCGAGCTTTCGATCTTCCCGAACGGCAAAACTCCGGCGGGCAAAACCGTTTCCGAAAATGATTCAAACATCAATCTGCAATCCGAAACCCAGAATCCGAAATCGAGCTGGTGGGAATGGCTCTGGAGCTGGGGAAGTTCGGAGCAGCAGCCTTCGACCGAGGTCGAATCGGTAGACGAAAACGGCGCGACGGTCGACACCGAAACCATCGAAGCCGCGCAAGGCGCACAGACGACCGGGAACGGAATTTTGCGGCTGCCTCTGCCCGAAACGCAGTCGCAGAAATCCCAAAACGTGTTGATCGCGCGGCGCGGCAAAGACGTCGCTTTTATGCCGGAAAACTCCGATTATTACTGGAACGATTACGGCAGCTGGTACAAAAAAGGCTACTCGGACGATGTCCGGTGGTTTATCTTCGACGACCGCAAAATGTATCGCCCGAAAGAAGAAGTCGCGATCAAAGGCTATATGCGTTTCTACGAAGGCGGAAAACTGGGCGACATTCAGCCGATCGGCGACCGCGCGGGCGGCAGCGTGAGCTTTGTCGTTTCGGATTCGCGCGGCAACGAAATCACGAAAGGCGAAGCGCCGGTAAACGCTTTCGGCGCGTTCGATTTCAAATTCAAATTGACCGACACGATGAACCTCGGCATGGCGAATATCCGCGTGCTTACCGCCAATGGTTCGTGGTCGGCGTATCACCAGTTCAACGTCCAGGAATTTCGCCGACCGGAATTCGAGGTCAAGGCGAAGGTTGATTCCGAAGCGCCGCATTTTGTCGGCGGCAAGGCTGATCTATCGGTCGAAGCCAAATATTACGCGGGCGGCGGACTTGCGAACGCCGAAGCGAACTGGACGGTAACGGCGACGCCGACGAGTTACACGCCGCCGAATCGCGGAGATTTCACGTTCGGAACGTGGGTTCCGTGGTGGCGCGGTTTTTCGGGCGGCGAATCCGATTACGACGACATCGGTTTTCGTCCGGGCGGACAGAGCGTGACGCAGACTTTCAAGGGCGTCACGGATGCCGCCGGAATTCACCGTTTGAAAATTGACTTCGAATCGGTCAAACCGCCGCGCCCGTACACGATTTCGGCAGCTTCGTCCGTGCAGGACGTCAATCGCCAAACGTGGTCTAGTTCGACGAGTCTGCTCGTGCATCCGGCGGATTTGTATGTCGGCATCAAGACCGAACGCACGTTTGTTCAGAAAAACGAAAAAATAAAGATCGAATCGATCGTTTCCGACATTGACGGCAAATTAGTTGCGAACCGCGATGTCGAGATCAAAGCCGTTCTCAAAGATTGGGTTTACGAGAAAAACGCGTGGATCGAAAAGACGATCGACGAACAAATCTGCAATACAAAATCGCTCGCTGACAAATCGCAGACCTGCGAATTCGTCGCCAAACAGGGCGGGCGATATACGATCACGGCGCGCGTCATGGACGACCGCGAACGCTTTAACGAATCGGAATTTACGATCTGGGTTCCGGGCGGAAAAACGCCGCCGAAACGCAATGTCGAACAGGAAGAAGCGCAAATAATTCCGAACAAAAAGGAATACGCGCCGACCGATGTAGCGGAACTTCTCGTGATTTCGCCGTTCCCGAACGCCGAGGGCATTTTAACTCTGCGGCGCGGCGGCATCGTCAAAACCGAGCGTTTCACGATCAAGGATTCTTCGATCACTTTGAAGATTCCTTTACAGGAAAAATACCTGCCGAACATTCACGTGCAGGTTGATCTCGTCGGCGCGGCTGAACGGCAGAACGATCAAGGCGAGACAGACCCGAAGACGCCCAAACGTCCGGCGTTTGCGACCGGCAAAATAAACCTGCCGATCTCGACCGCCGTGCGCAAATTGAACGTTTCCGCCGAACCGCTCGATAAAACTATCGAACCCGGCGGAACGACGAAAATTGACGTTGCCGTAACGGATAATTCGGGCGAACCGGTCGCGAATTCCGAAGTCGCGGTCGTCGTCGTGGACGAAAGCGTGCTCGCGCTGTCGGGCTATCGTCTCGGCAATCCGCTCGATCTTTTCTACGCGCAGCGCGGCGACGGCGTCAACGATTATCATTCGCGCAAAGACATTCTGCTCGGCAATGAAAAAGACTTGAAACTGGAGAATCTGAACGTAGGCGCAACGGGCGGCGCCACGGAAACCGTAACAATGTCGGCACCGACGATGGCGATGCCGACGCCTGCGCCGAAAACGGAAATGCGTTCGATGAGAAAGGCGAGCAAGGACGATAATAAAATGGCGGAAATGGCAGACCGGGACGAGGGGGACAAGCCGACCAATCCGGACACGCCGATCAATTTGCGCACGAATTTCAACGCGCTCGCGATCTTCGCGCCGTCGGTCAAGACCGATTCGAACGGCAAGGCGACGGTTGACGTGAAAGTGCCCGACAATTTGACGCGATACCGCATCATGGCGGTTTCGGTTGATGCCGGCAAACGCTTCGGCAGCGGCGAATCTTCCTTAACCGCGCGCCAGCCTTTGATGGTTCGTCCAAGTGCGCCGCGCTTTATGAATTTCGGCGATAAAATCCAGCTTCCGGTCGTTGTCCAAAACCAGACCGACAAGGATATGGAAGTCAATATCGCGGTGCGCGCAACGAACGCGACTTTAACGAATGGCGGCGGCAAAAGCGTCGTCATTAAAGCCAACGACCGCGCCGAAGTCAGGTTTCCCGTCTCGGCTGAAAAGGCGGGAACGGCGCGTTTTCAGATCGCGGTCACGTCGGGCAACTGGTCTGACGCGGCGGAAATCAGCCTTCCGGTCTGGACTCCGGCGACGACCGAAGCGTTTGCGACTTACGGCACGACCGACCAGAACGGCGCGATTTTCCAGCCCGTCCAAACACCGGGCGACGTTTACCCGCAGTTCGGCGGTTTGGAAGTTACGACTTCTTCGACGCAGTTGCAGGAATTAACCGACGCGTTTATCTATCTTTATCGCTACCCGTATGAGTGCTCGGAACAGATTTCGTCAAGAATGATTTCGATCGCCGCGCTGCGCGACGTTCTGACGGCGTTCAAATCGAAAGATATGCCGACGAAAGCAGAACTCGATAAGAATTTTGCGAAAGACGTCGAAATCTTAAAAGGTCGCCAGCGCTCGGACGGCAGTTTCGGCTTGTGGTCGCAGCGCCGCGAACGTTACGAATACCCGTTCCTGACGGTTCACGTCGCGCACGCGCTCGCTTTAGCGAAAGCGAAGGGCTACAACGTTCCGCAGGAAATGATCGATCGAACGAAGCCGTATTTGAAAAACATCGAATCGAAATTCGACGAATGGCATCGCAAATCGCCCGAAGTTCGCTGGACGATCTCGGCTTACGCGCTTTACGTTCGCGATATGATGGGCGACAAGGACGCGGCGAAAGCGAAAGCTTTATTAAAAGAAGCCAGCTTAGAAAAACTGCCGTTCGAAGCGACGGGCTGGATTCTTTCCGTGCTTGCAGATGATAAAACTTCCGGAGCGGAAGTCGAAGCGATCAAACGCTTTTTGATGAACCGCACGACCGAAACCGCCGCGACGGCGAATTTCGTGACCGATTACGGCGACAACGCGTGGCTCATCATGTATTCGAACCGACGCGCCGACGGCGTTTTGCTCGAAGCATTGATTAAAGCCGATGTTTTAAATCAAAGTGCCGGAATTAAAACCGGCGATCTGATTCCGAAACTCGTTCGCGGCTTGCTCGATCACCGCACGAAAGGCGCTTGGTCGAACACGCAGGAAAATGTCTTTATCCTGCTGGCGTTGGACAAATACTTCAACGCGTTCGAAAAAGTAACGCCCGATTTCGTGACTCGAATCTGGCTCGGCGGAACTTACGCGGGCGAGGAACTATTTAAAGGTCGCTCGATTGATTCGAATCTTCTGAATATTCCGATGTCGTATCTCGTCGAACAGGGCGGAACTTCGAACCTGATTCTCGATCGGCAGGGCGCGGGACGGCTTTATTACCGGATCGGAATGAAGTACGCGCCGAAAAACCTGAAGCTCGCTCCGGCGGATTACGGGTTCACGGTTCTGCGTAAATACGAAGCAATCGACGCGGCAGATGATGTCAAGCAAAATGCCGACGGCAGCTGGACGATCAAATCCGGCGCGCGCGTCCGCGTGCGTCTGACGATGGTCGCGCAGGCGCGGCGCTATCACGTCGCGCTGGTTGATAATCTTCCGGCGGGGCTCGAAATCCTCAATCCGGGGCTTGCCGTAACGGAAGCGATTCCGGGCGACACGCAGACTACGTCGGTTGCGGAATACGGCAGCCGCAGCTACGGGCGCGGTTATTACTGGCTGCGTCAAAACTGGTTCGAACACCAGAATTTCCGCGACGAACGCGCCGAAGCCTTTGCTTCCTTGCTCTGGGAAGGCGTTTACAACTATTCGTACGTTGCGCGCGCGACCACCCCGGGACAATTCGTCGTGCCGCCCGCAAAAGCCGAAGAAATGTATCATCCCGAAACTTTCGGACGCACGGGAACGGATTTCGTCAACGTCGAATAAGGTTTAATCCTGACGAAAAAAGAGTCGCCTTGATTTTAAAATCAAGGCGACTCGGTTCCGGATTTTCATTAAATGCGGCAAGCGCTTTGGTCGGCTGTCCCGCGAAAAGGTAAAAGCCTGCGCCGAAGCACAAAAAAGCCGTTTTGGAAGCTTTCAGTTAGCCCGCAAATAAATGCGGGTGTTGCGATCGAAATCGCTTTGCGGCAGCCTTCGACACAGGCTTCGAATTGACGATTTTCGAAAAATACGAGTCCCAGATTTTGAAAAGTGTCGGCAAAAAGCCTCCGAAAATTCGCGTCGTGTTTCTCGCAAGCGCTTTGTATATAAAGAAATGAAATGATTTGTTTAAATCTTTCAGTTTTCCGAAACGGTGACGAATCCGGCTTCGATCAAATACCGCAAAATTTTTCGCGCATTTGCTTCGGCGTCTGAATTTACCGTGTCGAGCGTGATTTCCGCCGTTTCCGGCGTTTCGTAAACATCGTCAATGCCGGTAAAATCTTTGATCTCGCCGCGCCGCGCCCGTTTGTACATTCCTTTCGTATCGCGCCGCTCGCAAACGTCGAGCGGCGTATCGACAAAAATCTCGATAAAATTTTCGCCGCCGACCAGATTGCGGACTTCATTGCGCGCGGCGCGATACGGCGAAACCGCCGCGCAGACGACCGCGCCGCCGTGGCGAACGATTTCCGAAGCGACAAAGCCGATCCGCAGAACGTTCGCGTCGCGGTCTTCTTTCGAAAATCCCAAACCTTTCGATAAATTCGTGCGGACGACGTCGCCGTCGAGAATCGTCACGCGCCGACCGTGTTCGGTTAAAAGTACGGTCAAAATCTCGGCGGTCGTTGATTTTCCCGCGCCGCTCAAGCCCGTAAACCACAGGCAAAAGCCCTGTTTATTGCGCGGCGGATAGCTTTCCGCTAAGATTTCCGCCGTTTCGCGACGCGTAAACCATTCGGGCAGAGGCTTGCCCTGATAAAGAAAATCTTCGCGGATTTGGGTTCCCGAGAGCGTGAAGGTTTTCGCGGCTTTCGGAACCCTGCTTTTTTCTTCAAAGCGATTTTCATCAGGCAAATAAAGCATTTCGTCGAACGAAATTGCGTTAACGCCGGTCTCTTCGGAGTATTTTTCGACCATTTCGCGCGCGGCGTCCGATTCGTAAAACGGCTTGCCGTGTGAATCGAGTCCGGGACTCGCGTGGTCGCGCCCGACGATAAAGTGATTCGCGCCGTAATTGCGGCGAATTATCGCGTGCCACAAAGCCTCGCGCGCGCCCGCCATCCGCATCGCGAGCGGCAGCAAGGAGAGCATCGTTTTATCGGCGGCGTAATGATTTTTGATGAGCGCGCGGTATGAACGAACACGCGTCAGGTAATCAACGTCGCCGGGTTTCGTCATTCCGACGACCGGATGAATGAGCAACGCTGCGCCCGCGATTTCGGCGGCGCGTTTCGTCATTTCCTCATGCGCGCGGTGAATCGGATTGCGCGTCTGAAAAGCGACGACGTTCGGATTGCCGAAACGCGCGAGTTTTTCGCGTGTTTCGGCGGGCATCAATCGTAAATCCTGAAAATTGAAATGCTTCGGGAGATTTAAAACGCGAAGTTTTCCGGTTATGTTAAATTTTCCCCAATGTTCGATTTCGGCGACGAGCGGATGTCGGAAATCCTTTGTTCCCAATACTTTTACCGCAAAATCTGCTTGCGACCATTCGTAAATTTCTTCGACCGTCAAAATCGCGAGCAGATCGTTTTTCGCGTCGCGCAGGGCAATGTCGGCGTCGAGCCGCAAGCCGTCGAAATGTTCGACCGCGAGCGTTACGGGAATCGGGAAAAGCCGTCCGTCGGCAAGTCGCAAGCAATCGCGAACGCTCTCGAAATCGGCGCGGTTGTGAAAGGTTTCCAAGGGCGAAAACGCGCCCGTCGCGAGCAACTCCAAATCGCAGATATTTCGCATCGAAAGCTGCACGGACGGCAAACGATTGGCGAAATCAAGCAATTCCGCGCGTTCTTCGCCGGGTTTGATTAGATTTATAAGTTTGCCGCCGTAGGGCGAGATAAGAGTCATTTGATTTCTATCATAACGGCAAGCCGAAATCGTTCAAAAACAGGAATCGAAAACATTTGCGCGATTATTTGGACGACTCAAATTTAACTTTCCGCAGTTTCGTTTACTTCAAAGGCATTTATGTCGTCAATAACAGAAAAAAATACTAAGCAGTCACACAAGATTAATTTGAAGAAATTAGCCGCCGATTACGCGGATGCACGCCGATCAAATCAATTAGAAATTCTGATCCGCGCATCCGCGTTGATCCGCGGCTAAAATATTAAATTTATATTGCCCGGTTACTTATTCGGGAACGTAATTATAAACGATGACGCCCGTTACTTTTACTGGTTTGCCGCTCAAAAGCGTCGGCGAAAATTTCGACGAGCGAGCCGCCTGAACAGCCGAAGCGCGAAGCAAGGGATGTCCGGAAACGGCGCTTGCCGAAATGACATCGCCTTGTTCGTCAACCGTGACCTAAACATTGACCGCGCCGCTTGCGCGAACGGCTTTCGCGGCAGCCGGATACGACGGTTTGACGAGATTCGTCGCTTTACCGTTCAATACGCCGCCCGAAATCGTTTTTGAATTCGTCGTCGCAGTATTCGTATCGCCTGCCGCCGAACCTGTCGAAGATTCGCTGTCGTTCGTTTGGTTGTTTGCCGCTGTATTGCTGTCGTTCGTCGGCGTGTTCGCTTCGATATTGGGATTTACGTGTTCTTCGCGGGAATTATCAAAAAGATTTCGACAGCCGAGACCGGCGAAAACCAACAGCGAAACGACGATAAAAAATGTGATTCGATTTTTCATATAAATTTAGTTTTGAAACTTTCTAGAGAACGCGGTTTTACCGATTTTTGCTGATTTTACATTAATTCGAGAAAAATTAATGACTAATTCGCAAATTTGTGTAAAATATTCGCACTATGAAAAACATGGTTGTCTTGCTTTTGATAAGCCTCTGCTTTGTCGAAATTTCGGCGCAGGGCGTCAGGTCTAAACGAAGTTTGCCGATCGTCAATGATTTGCAGCGGCTCGTCGAGACCGAACAGGCGTTTGCCCGCACCGCTTCGGAAAAAGGAACGAAAACCGCTTTTTTGACATATCTCGCGGACGACGGAATCATTTTCAATCCGACCGAGGTAAACGGCAAGCTCGTCTGGAAGTTGCGCGAAGATTCGCCCGCGCTTCTGAGCTGGAATCCGGCTTGGGCGGATATGTCATCGGACGGAAGAGTGGGTTTTACGACCGGCGGCTGGGAATTTCGCCCGAAAGGGAAAACCGATCAGCCGACCGCTTTCGGCGAATACGTCACGATCTGGCAAAAGCAGCCGGACGGAAGTTTCAAGGCGGTTCTCGACATCGGCATCACACACGCGGCGAGCAGCAGCGTTTCAAATACGGCGTGGAAATCGCCGACTGATGCGGGAAAGGGCGTGAAATCAATTAAAACCGGAGTTGATAACGCGATTCTGACCGATATTTTTTCAAATAAAAGCATGGCAAACGGCTATTTTAATTATCTCGCGGACGACGCCGTCGTTTTGCGCGATGGAAATCTGCCGTTTTACGGAAAACAAAACGCGTTTTTCGCGCTCGAACGACTCGAAAAGGAATTTCCGCCATCGGCATTTCTGACTTTCAGCGGCAATCTGTCGAAGATTTTCGGTAATATGATGTACGTCTGGGGCGTTTATCAATTGAATGAAAAAGACGGCTCGGTGAAAAAGTGGAATTTTGTGCAGATCTGGAAAAACCGCGACGGCAAATGGCAGCTGATGCTCGATATTTTCAACGCGATTAAAACACCGCAGAAATAAAAATTTAGCCGCGGATAAACTCGGATTTCGCGGATCAGCTTTAAATGAACTTAGCGCCTTTGCTTCTACAGCGGGAGAAAATATTTCCCGCAAAGGCGCAAAGGCGCTAAGTCGCTAAGCAAATCAAATTAATTCTGATCCGCGAAATCCGCGTTTATCCGCGGCTAAAAAACTGCTAAAATCATTTTACCTTCGCTTAATAAATTTATGAAAATAATCCTGTTTTTATCTTTGATTCTTTTCGCTCTGACAAATGTTTTCGCGCAAGGTGCGAGCAATCTCCAGAAAATCTACGACACCGAAAAAGCGTTTGAAAAAGCCGCTGCCGAAAAGGGAATCAATCAAGCATTTCTCGAATTTTCCGCACCGGACGGCATCTGCTTTTTTTCGGGTTATCCGGCAAACTGCATCGAGTATTTCAAAGCGGCAAAGCCTTCGACCGCCGCGCTGTTGTGGAATCCGACGTTTATCGACGTTTCGTCAAACGGCGCGCTGGGGTATTCGACCGGAAACTCCATCTATAAACCGAAAGGCAAAACGGACACGAACGCATATTACGGCGAATACGCGAGCGTCTGGATGCGCCAGCCCGACGGAAACTATAAAGCGGTCGTTGACCTGGGAATTTCGCACGCCGAACCGAACCGCGAAACCAAATGGACTTCGCCCGCCGATTCGGGGAAAGAACTCAACGAAAAGAAATTTTCCGCCGCCGACAGCTCGACGATATTTTTTCAAACGGCAGAAAAACAGGGTTTAGGCAAAGCCTACAAAACATATTTTGCCGACGACGTGCGAATTCTGCGCGAAGGAAAAATGCCGATCATCGGCAAACAAAACGCGCTCGCCGCGTATAAAAACGACAAATCGCTCGTCAGCTTCGGCAAGCGCTCGGTTTTTGTCGGCGCGGCTGATATGTCTTACAACACCAACAGTTACACGCTCATCGACAAAAGCGGAAAAGTAATCGAAAAAGGAAATTTTCTCCAGGTCTGGAAACTGCGCGGCAATATATGGCAAATCGTTTTCGACATTTTTCTGCCCGTCGCACCCGAGCAAAATTAGATTAGCCACGAATAACACGAATAACACGAATTGAGAAAATATTTTTATTCGTGTAATTTGTGTAATTCGTGGCTAATTTTTCAAATGTCAGAAACATTTTTACAAGTCGTCGAACTCTTAAAACTCGAAGCCGCCGCGATTGAACGAACGGCGGGAATTTTAGATCGCGAAACGGTCGAACGCGCGGTCGAACTTCTGCTCGGATGCGAGAGCAAGATCGTCGTCGTCGGCGTCGGCAAATCCGGCATAATCGCCAATAAGATTGCCGATACGATGACTTCGACCGGCACGGTCGCGGTTTTTCTGCATCCGACCGACGCGCTGCACGGCGGGCTTGGCGTGATAACGCGCGGCGACTGCGTGATCGCGCTTTCGAATTCGGGCGAAACGGACGAGATTCTCGCGCTTTTGCCGGCTTTAAAGGCACGCGAAGTTTCGATCATCGCGATTGTCGGCAACGTGAATTCGACTCTTTCCCGAAACGCGGACGTCGCGCTCGACGCGTCGGTTGATAAGGAAGCCTGCCCGCTGAATTTAGCGCCGACGACCTCGACGACCGTCGCGCTGGCGATCGGCGACGCGCTCGCGATGACCTTGATGCAGTCGAAAAATCTCACCGCCGAAGCCTTTGCCGCCAATCATCCGGCAGGACGACTCGGCAAACGCCTGACCTTAAAAGTTTCAAATTTAATGCACGAAAGCCCGAACGTCGCGCCCGAAGCGGGCTGGCTCGAAGTCGTCAAAGCGATCTCACGTTTCGCGCTCGGCGCGGTCAACGTCGTGAACGGCGAAAACAAACTCATCGGCATCGTCACCGACGGCGATCTGCGGCGAACGATCGAGCGAACTGCGCCCGAAAATCTGTCGAATCTTGCAGCCGCGCAGATGATGACCGGAAATCCCGTGACGGCGAATCCCGAAATGCTCGCTTTCGACGCTCTGAACACGATGGAAAACCGCCCGATGCAGATTTCGGTTCTGCCGGTCGTTGACGAAACGGGCGCGGCAGTCGGTCTTTTGCGCCTGCACGACATCGTCAGAAGCGGTTTATAACACCAACGGAATCATCAGGATTTAACAAAACGCGAATCGAGGTAGTTTATGAAAAAACGTCTCAAAGATAAGTTGCACGCAAAGAAAAATGCCAAACAATCAGCCGAAGAAACGCCTGACGCGCCAATTACGCCGTCGCAGATTGCCGAAAAGATCCGCGCCGGTTTCGATGATTTGAGAGCGGATTTGCACAAAGTGATTGACAGATTCGACGACGAAGAACTTCTGCGTCTCGGAAAAGAATCCGCGGCGTACAAGGACGTCGTCAAAATTGTCGAAATCCGCGACCAATTTTTCGCGCACAAAAATCAAATTCCCGCCGCCGACCGTCCCGACGAATTGGTCGCCGATCTTAACCGCGTCGTCAAAGAAGCGTGGCAAAAGCTCGACGAAAAGTGGAAAAGCGCCGAACAGCATTTTCCCGTGCTTGCCGAAAGCCTGCGCAATGAATGGGGAAACATCAAGATCGAAGCCGACCGCTCGCCGTTTCAGATCGAGCTCGAAGAACTCAAGGAAAATTTCGAACAGGCGCAGATTCTCCGTGCGCAGGTCGGCAAAGCGCTCGAAGAAAATCCCGATAATCCGGAAGCCGTCGCCGTCGTCGAAGAACTCGACGCCGCTTTCGAAGCCGGCAAGCGCCGGATGAGCAAGCTGACCGCGCAAACCTTTCGCCAACTGATCGTGAATATTTACGAGGAACTAAATAACGACATCGCAAACACCGGCGATGAGGCGCTGATCGAATCCATCGCCGACACCAGCGCCGCGTATCATATTCGCCAGTATGCCGACGTTATGGCACGCTCCGAACCGGCTCTCAAGAATCTTCACCCGAACGACAAACCCGAAGAAATTATTACGATTTTCAATCGCACGATCGTCGAATCGCGCCAGAAGCTCAAAGAAAAACGCGCCGCCGCCGAAGCGCGTAATCCGCGTCTGAAAAAGGAATATCCGATGGACGAAAGCTACAACAAAGCGCTCGCCGATCTGCTCGAAGCCATCAAAACGCGCGACGAAATGGCGGAAACCCTAAAAATCGCGCCGCCCGAAAAACGCCCCGAAGGCTTACGGCTTCTTCAGGAAATGGACAAAAAGATCGAAGGCGGCGAACAACTGCTGGCAAACGAATACCAAGCCTTCCAAAACCACGCCCGCGCCATCGACGCCCTGCGCGACGAAGTAAAACTCGCGAGCGACGAAGAACTAAAACACCTTCGCCAATTTCTCAAAGAAAACCCCGCAGAAATGATTGACCTGCAAAAATTATTAGCCGAAGAATTTCCCGAATGATTTAATTAAAGGGCAACCTCGGTCTTGCGCTTTGTCTCTATTAAGCGGTACATTCTTTTACGATTTTGTTATTTTCGACCCGTGAGGCATTATTGATGAAAAAATTTTCAGGTTTGGTTTTGGCGGTTTTGCTGCTGATTTCCTCGGCGCAGGCGCAGCAGGCGGACGTTAACATACAGCTTAACGAACAGTTTTTCGACGCGCTTCTGGACGCGATCTTCAAGAATTCGAACCCGCCCGAATTTCCGCTCTCAAAGAATGATTCAACCTTCAGGATCGAAGATTCAAGATCGGTGTTAGGAGCAAGTTTTACTGAAATCAGCAATCCGGAATCCCAAATCCGAAATCCGAAATCGGCTTGTCCTGATTCGATCAAATTGCAGCGCGAGATTGACGGAACGCGCACTGCCGTCAGGTTTCGCGAAGGGCGCGTGATGGCGCCGATCGCTTTTACGGGCAATTATAGTCCGCCGTTTATCGGCTGTGTCGAATTTGCGGGCGTTGCGGAAACGGCGATCGATCTCGAATTTGACGCCGCGAGACAGGCGCTCGTCGGTCGGGCGCGGGTCTTGAGCGTCAATATGAGCGGCGCGGGCGGCATCGGCAGCGGTCTGCTGGCAGGCATGGTGCAGGGTTCGATCGATAAAAAAATCAACCCGATCCCGATCATCGCGCTCGATCGAATCTCGTTCATCGTGCCGATCCAGAACGCCGGAAGTTTGAAAATGAAGGCGGTCGGCATCAAGCACGAAATCGGCGGCGGCGTTCTGAACGTACGCATTTCCTACGAATTCCAGAAAGCCGACTAAAATTGAGCGACTATCCGATAAGGTTTAAAGACTGTCGGAAATCGTTGTTTTTTAAACCAATTATGACGCGCAAAATCAGGTATTTTGCGCGTTTTATTCATGGCACAATGATTGCTATTAACCCGAACAGGAACTAGTTTTTAGTTTTCTCAGTTAAATTGGGGGTTAATATGCAATCGAAATATTTCAAAAAGTCAGCACTTTCGTTAGCGATCGGCGGGCTTGTTTTCCTAGGCGCGACGGATGTTGCCAACGCGCAGAGAAACCGCCGCAATAACGAGCAGCGTCAGGAACAAGACCAAAAGCAGGACGAAACGCAGCAGCAACAGAGTAATGAGCGCCAGCAGCAAAACCAGCAGCGCCAGGAAGAGCGTCGTCAGCGGCAGGAACAGCGTCAGAACGAGCAGCGTCAACAGCAGGAACAAAATCGTCAGCAGCAAGAGCAGCAGCGACAGCAACGTCAGCAGGAACAACGCAGCCAACAAGAACAGTGGCGTCAACAACAACAACAGCGCCAGCAGGAAACGCAGCGCCAGCAACAGGACGACAATCGTCGTAAACAGCAGGAAGAATATCAGCAGCAACAGCGTGAACAGCAGCAGCAGCAGCGCCAGCAGCAGCAGGAACAGCAGGGAGATTGGCAGAATCAACGCCGAACTGACCAGCGCCGTTCGAATCAGCAAAGGCGCGTCGAAGAACAAAATCGTCAGCAGCAGCAGCAGCAGGATCCGCGTCTTCGACAGCAAGAACAGTGGCGTCAGCAGCAGCAGGAAAATATTCGTCGTCAGCAGCAACAGCGCAACGACGGCGACTGGAATCGTAACAATCAGCGCTCGCAGCAGCGTCGTTACGAACAGTACAACCGGGTTCAGCAGCAGCAGCTTCAGCGCGAACGCTTGAATGCTTACCAGAACCAGTGGCGCAACAACCAGCGCATCGAAGAACAGCGCCGCCGACAACTTCAACAGCAGCGTCGAACGTCGCAGTATCGATATCAGCAGCGTTATTACGAGCAGTTGAGACGCGACCAGCTTCGTCTCCAACAGGCGCGTTACTACGATAACCTGGTTAATAATTATCGCTACAACCGCAGCGGCAGTTATTACTACACCAGCCAGTACGGCGCGCAGATGCTTCGTCAGGCAGTGGAATACGGTTATGAAGAAGGCTACCGCGCGGGAAATGCAGACCGCAGCGATAACTGGAATTACAGCTACAACGGCTCTTACGGGTTCGAAGATGCGACCTACGGTTACGACGGTTATTATGTCAGTCTCGACGAATATCGTTATTACTTCCGCGAAGGTTTCCAGCGCGGTTACGAAGACGGCTACTACGGTCGTGACGAGTACGGAAGCTACAACAACGGTAGATATTCGATTCTCGGCAATATTCTCGGCACGATTCTCCAGGTTGTGCTTGACTAATTAATCAACCGGAACGAACAAGGGGAAGGTAAAAGCGGCTTCATTAATTTGAAGCCGCTTTTTTTTGATAACTAATAATAGTCGCGCAAAAACCTCGATTATTTACTTCAAGATCGAAAGATATTCCTTCCACGCGCCGACATTTTCGCCGAATCCTTTCGCCAGCACGGTCGAAATTTGCCGAAGATGCGTTAAATCGTGGACGACCCACGTTGCGAGAAGCTGTTCGAGCGTGACCTCGCCGAGTTCCGGATGCGAGCCTTTTAAGGCTAACTGCGCGCGCGTTAAATTCCACGATTTCAGCGTTTCGAGACTTTTGCGCCGCCTTTGTGCAAATGTTTCGAGCAGCTCGTTCAAAGTTTTTCCCTTCGATTTTTCAAACTGCGCAAAGCGGTCAAACGCTTCGAAAGCGGGATTTTCGCCTTGCTCTAAAATTACCTCGGCGCGCGGAATCCAATCGGTTTCGTCGGCGTGAATGTAATGCCCGAGAATGTCGAACGCGCCCCAATCTTCAGGATTTTCGCTGCTTTCTGTCCAATCGTCCGACAGATTACCGAGCAAAGACTTTAAGACCTCAGGCGTGCGTTCAAGAATTTCGACGGCTTGTTCGATTTGAAATTTCATAATTCAGAAAATTATATATTTAAAGCAGCTAAATTCCACCCGAAAATGCCTTGTTACCTAAACATTGTGATTAAGCTGACACTCTCTGAGGCGTCAGCAAATCCGAAATCCGAAATCCCAAACCCGAAATCCCTTATGGCATCAGATTTTGCAGGCGCTTCGGTTCTTCGCCGATCCAATCCGGATTGTTCGCCGTGCCGTCAAAGATCGAGGAAGTTTTAAATGGTTCGAATTCGCCGCGCCGCGCCGCCTCTTTCGTTTTTTCCAGAATCGCGGCAATGTCTTTTTTCTTCACGTCCGGAAAAGTCCGCACGGCATCGAACGCCTGATCTAAAACTTTTAAATTGTCGACGCCGGTAATGACGACCGAAACCGGTTGGCTCATCGCGAAATGCAGACACTCGATCGGCGTCGCGGTTTTCGACTTTAGAATAATTCCGTTCGCCATTGATTTCATCGCCAAAATGCCCATTTTTCGTTTGCTCAGTTCGGGCACGACCTGGTTCGTAAAGCTCCGGTAATGCGCGTCCATCACGTTGAGCGGCATCTGCGCCGTGTCCAAACGGTGACCGTAAGCTTCCGCCGTTTCGAGAAAATGCAGGTGAATCTGCGGGTCTTTATGCCCCGTAAAACCGATGAATCTGAGTTTTCCTGCTTTTTGCGCTTCGAGCATCGCAAGTTGCGCGCCTTCCTTTTCATCGAAAATCCGGTGCGGGTCTTCAAAACGCAGAATTTCGTGATGCTGAACCAGATCGATCATATCGGTTTTTAAACGTTTTAATGATTCGTCAATTTGTTTGGCGGCGAGCTTTTTCGTCCGACCGTCGATTTTCGACATCAGAAAAACCTTGTCGCGCTTGCCGCTCTGGTCGAAAAACTTGCCCATTCGCGTTTCACTTACGCCTTCGTTGTAATCCCAGCAATTATCGAAAAATGTCACGCCGCGCGCCTGCGCTTCATCCATAATCCGCAGCGCTGTTTTTTCCGTCACGCTTTTTAAGCCGAGATGCCAGCCGCCGATGCCGATCAGCGAAACTTTTTCGCCCGTCGAACCCAAATCGCGGTAAATCATTACGTCTTCCTGTCCCTTGTTCGTCATAAATTTCCCCCTTGAAAGTTTTCGTTAATCATAACATTCGGCAAACCTTAACGAAAAGAAAATTTTTGCTTACTTGTCAGAGCCGTACTTAAATGAATAATCTGTAAGTTATGAATCTGCCGCTGGTTGTCATCATCGGGCGTCCGAATGTCGGAAAGTCCACATTATTTAATCGTTTGACGGGAAGCCGCAAATCCATCGTCGGCGACGAGCCGGGAATTACGCGCGACCGCATTTACGGCGATGTCGAATGGAAGGCGAAAAAGTTCGAGCTCGTTGATACGGGCGGCATCGTGCCGGACGACGAAGCGATCATTCCCGCCAATATTTTCAAGCAGGCATCATTTGCGATCGCCGCTTCGGAAGCGATCATCTGGGTCGTCGATTCGCGCGCCGGAATCACGCCGCTCGATGAGGAAATCGGCGTTTTCCTGCGAAATATCGGCAAGCCCGTGTTTATCGCCGCCAATAAAGCCGAAACGCGCAAGGTCGAGGAAGAAGCCGCCGAGTTTTATAAGTTCGGGTTCGAGATGACGCCGATTTCCGCCGAACACGGAACTTCGATCGGCGATCTGCTCGATCAGGTTTTCGACGTTTTAAACTTTGACGACGAAGAAGAAGAGGAAAATTCGGACGAGATAAAGCTCGCGATCATCGGTCGCCCGAACGTCGGCAAATCGTCGCTTTTGAATAAAATTTTAGGCGAGGAGCGAGTTATCGT
Organism: Acidobacteriota bacterium; assembly: GCA_031411895.1. Lineage (GTDB taxonomy): Bacteria > Acidobacteriota > Blastocatellia > Pyrinomonadales > Pyrinomonadaceae > JAFDVJ01. The sequence continues at coordinate 60,882 of JANOBZ010000170.1, forward strand.
TTCGCCGATCGCCGGCACGACGCGCGACGCGATCGACACGCATCTGACGGTTGACGAGCAGAAATTTCTTTTGATCGACACCGCCGGAATTCGCCGCAAGGGCAAAACGACCGAGATGGCGGAAAAGCTTTCGGTCATCATGGCGCGAAAATCTCTGGAACGCGCCGACGTTGCGATCATGGTGATCGACGCGGTCGAAGGCGTCACGAATCTCGACGCGAACATCGCGGGTTACGCGGTCGATTCGGGCTGCTCGGTGATTTTGGTCATCAATAAATGGGACGCGCTCGAAGAAAAGGAAACGAATACGATCTATCGTTTCGAAGACAACCTTCGTCAGGAAATGAAGTTTCTCGATTGGGCGCCGATGGTCACGATTTCGGCATTGACCGGACAGCGCGTGCAGAATATTCTGCCGCTCGTCGTGAAAGCGAACGAAGCGCGAAATCTGCGCGTTCAAACCTCAAGGCTCAACCGATTTTTCGAGGAAAATGTTTCGCAGCCGCGCGGCGGCAACGCGCCTTCGGCGAACAAAGGCGGCGGCTCGCGCCTGAAAGTTCAGTTCTTAACACAGGGCGGAATGCGCCCGCCGCTGTTTATTTTATTTACCTCCGGCGGCGGACAGGGCAAAGCGGGACTTCATTTTTCGTACCTTCGCTACATCGAAAATCGCCTGCGCGACGAATTCGAATTTTTCGCGACGCCGATTCGCCTGAAAGAACGGCACAAGACGAAAGATAAGAAGGAATAAATTAACGCAAAGACGCATTTCGATTTCGGATTTTGGATTTCGGATTTCGAATTTGCCTGTTTTGAATCTTCAATCCGCACTCTGATATCACAAATCCGAAATTGATTTGCGTCTTTGCGTCTTTGCGTTAAAATTTATAACCAATGGAAGTAGTTTTATTACTCATCAGACTTTTTCTTTTCGGCGTTTTCGCGCTCGCTGGGATAGGTAAACTGCTCGATTTGGCGGGTGCGGAAAAAGCCGTCAAGGATTTCGGCGTTCCCGGCAATTTGGCAAAACCTTTGGCGATTGCTTTGCCGGTTGCCGAGCTTTTGATCGCTTTATTGCTTTTGCCGGTTGCGACGGCGTGGCTCGGCGCGATCGGCGGATTTTTGCTGCTCGCGACGTTTATCGGCGGCATGATCTGGCAGATGGCAAAGGGCAATGCGCCTGATTGTCATTGTTTCGGCGCGATCGCTTCGGAGCCGGTTTCAGCAAAAAGCCTCATTCGCAATATTGTTTTTGCGGTGCTCGCTTTTATCGCGGTCGCGAGCGGCGCGAATAATCAGGGTTTGAGTTTTACGGATTTAACGAACGAAATGGCGATACAATTATTTTTAGGTTTGGCGACACTCGGACTGCTCGGCGCGGTCGTTTTTTATTTGAAAAAGATTTCCGAACAGCAGACGCAGATCATGCGGCGCATCGAAATTATCGAGCTTGTCGCGCACGAAGGCGGCAGCCGCGAAGTAAAACGCGACGACGCGGGCGATCCGCACGATTCACTTCCGCTCGGCGCGATCGCGCCCGATTTCGAATTGCCCGATCTGACCGGCAGGAGCATTTCGTTCGAGCAAATGCTCGGCAAGGTCAAGCCGCTCTTGTTTTTCTTCGTCAGCCCGAACTGCATTCCGTGCGAAGCGCTTCTGCCTGAAATCGAAAATTGGCAGAATGAATTAAAAGACAAAGTCGAATTCGTTTTTATCAGCAGCGGCAACCGGGACGAAAACGCAAAGAAATTCGGCGCGGGTAATTTCAAACAGATTCTTCTTCAGAAGGACAAGGAAGTTTCCGAATTATTCAATGCGAAATGGACGCCGACCGCCGTTTTTATCAATTCGGACGGCATCATCGCGAGTCATCTTGCGGTCGGCGATGAAGGAATTCGCACACTTGTCAACAAAATCAAGCTTGAAAACCTCGACAGCGATGCGGTTTTTATCTCCGACAGTTCGAAAATCAAGATCGGCGAGCTGGTTCCGCAATTTTCGATGCAGGACATCGAAGGCAGGGAAGTTTCGTCAAAGAATTTTCAAGGCAAGAAAACGCTTGTTACTTTCTGGAGCACGACTTGTCCTCATTGCCAGAATATGATCGAGGAATTAAAAGCGTGGGACAAACAAAAAGGCGCGGACGAGCCGAATCTGCTTGTTTTTTCCGAAGGCGAAGTCGGCGTGCATCGCGAAATCGGTCTGCAATCGCCGATCGTTCTGGACGAAGGCTATAAAACGTCGGAAAAATTCGGGATGTTCGGAACGCCGTCGGCGGTTCTGGTCAACGAACGCGGCAAAATCATCTCGGAAACCGCCGTCGGCGCGGGCAATATCTGGGCGCTGATCGGGAAGCGAAAGTAGGATTTTAACGCAAAGACGCAAAGGCGCAGAGCCGCAAAGATTTTTTTAATTTTATTAAACCTTGCGTCTTCGCGTCTTTGCGCCTTTGCGTTAAAAATATTTATGAAATCTATTGATTGGAAGGTTATCGCGCAGGAAGGCGAGGCGCGCGCCGGAATTTTGCGAACGCGGCGTTCGGTAATCGAAACGCCCGTTTTTATGCCCGTCGGAACGCAAGGGACGGTTAAAGGCGTACGCTACGAATGGCTCGAAAACGAGCTCGACGCGCGGATTATCTTAGGCAACACATATCATTTATTCTTACGTCCGGGCGCGGAAATCATTCGCGAACTCGGCGGACTGCACAAATTTTCGACGTGGAATCGCTCGCTGCTCACGGATTCGGGCGGTTTTCAGGTTTTTTCGCTGACTGATCTGCGAAAACTGACCGAAGAAGGCGTCGAATTTCGCTCGCACATCGACGGCAGCAAAAAAATTCTCTCGCCCGAAATCTCGATGGAAGTCCAAGCCGCGTTAGGCTCGGAAATCGTGATGGTTTTCGACGAATGCCCGCCGGGAGACGCCGGATTAGATCAAACCCGCAAAAGCCTGGAGATGACCGCGCGTTGGGCGAAGCGTTCGAAAGACAGGTTTTATGAATTGCAGGACACAGGAATGGATACGGGCTTTTTGTCAGAACCGTCTGCGTCAGCGGGCGGGTCAGTTTCTTCAACCGACTTTTCCAATACTGAGCTAAACCCGCCCGCTGACGCAGACGGTTCTGACCTGAGCGGTCGCCAAGCGCTTTTCGGCATCATTCAAGGCGCGGGACATCTGGAATTGCGTAAACAAAGTTTGGATTTGACGACCGAGATCGGTTTCGACGGTTATGCGATCGGCGGTTTGAGCGTCGGTGAGGAAAAGCCGGTGATGTATAACGTTTTGGAGTATCTCGCGCCGCAGATGCCTGTGGATGCGCCGCGCTATTTGATGGGCGTCGGTACGCCCGAAGACCTTATCGAAGCGGTTTATCGCGGCGTCGATATGTTCGACTGCGTGATGCCGACGCGCAACGGTCGCACGGGCGGCGCCTTTACTTCGCGCGGAAAATTGAACATTCGCAACGCCAAATTCGCGCGCGACTCCGAGCCGCTCGACGCCGAATGCCCGTGTTCGGTTTGCCGCCGGTATTCGAAAGCTTATCTGCGGCATCTTTATCAAACCGGCGAAATGCTCGCGGCGATTTTGATTTCTCATCATAATCTGGCGTTCTTCCTTGACTTGATGGGCAAGGTAAGAGATTCTATCAAACTTGGTAGTTTCAGCCGATTCAGGAAAGAGTTTCTCGATAAATTGCAGGAAAATACGCCGACAGACGTTTGATTAACGCTCGACGGATTGTATATGATTGTATTTTTCTTTTCTGCATTAAAAACAAATGAGTATATTTCTATTATTTTTTCAAGATGGCGGAATGTTGGGCAGTTTAGGAATGTTCCTGCCGATTATTTTAATGGTCGGCATTTTTTATTTCCTCGTCATTCTGCCGCAAAAAAAGCAGCAGCAGCAGTTAAAGGATATGATTGCGGCGCTCAAAATAAATGACGAAGTCGTAACCAACGGCGGCATCATCGGCAGAATCAAAGAAATCAGAGAAACGAGCTTTATCATCCAGAGCGCCGAAAAAACGTTTCTGGAAATCGGCAAAACTGCCGTCGTCGGCGTCAAAGCGGACGAAAAAAAATAGCAAGTCAGTGGTCAATGATTAGTGCTCGGTGGTCAGAGAAATCTGATTCAACCGATCACCGATCACCGATCACCGATCACTAATTATAAGCAATGAAAAACAGTAGTTTGTGGATTAGAACAGTGATAATCCTGTTGATTACACTGATTGGGATATATGTTGTTTTCGGACCTCGCAGAATGCCGACCGGTAACGATTTTACATGGTCGGGCATCAAGCAGAACTTAGCCGGTAACATCAACCTCGGATTAGACCTGAAAGGCGGTTCGCATCTCGTGATGCGCGTCAAGACGGACGATTATCTGAAAACGTTGGCGGATAACAACGCGCAAGCCGCGCTTACCGCCGCCAAGGAAGCGAAAGATGCCGAAGGCAAACCGCTTCCGGTCAGAGATTATTTGGTCGTCGCACAAAACGGAACTTATTCTATTACGCTCAATCTAGACGACGCTTCGAAGGCGCAGCAGGTGGTCGAGGAAGTCAACAAAAAGGTTGATTTCGTCAATCAGCAGTGGGGCGAACCGACGATCAGCGGAAATACGATCGTCTGGTCGCTGCCTTCGCGCGCGCAGGAACTTTTGAAAGAACAGGCGGTCGAGCAGGCTTTGAAAATTATCGAAAGCCGCATCAACGCTTTCGGTGTCAAAGAACCGACTCTGCAGCGACACGGCTCGAAGGAATCGGGACAGATTCTACTCCAAATGCCGGGAGTGGACGATCCCGAGCGCGTGAAAGCGCTAATCGGTTCGAAATCGCAGCTGGCGCTGATGAAGGTTGCGGGCGAATTTTTCCAAACTTTCAACAGCGAAGAAGAAGCGAAAGCATCTGTCGGCGGCACACTGCCGCAGAATCGTAGGATTTATCCGTATGTCGAAGACGATACGAGCAGTGTTACAGTCCAGCAGAATCAGCAAACCAAGCCGAAAAAATACGTTGTTTTGGAATATCCGGCGATCGTTGAAGGCAGCGAAATGCGCGACGCGACGGCATTTTCACAGACGGGGAATGACGGCGATTATAAAATCACTTTCAACCTGAAACCTGCCGGCGCGGTAAAATTCGGTGACTGGACAAGCAAAAACATCGGCAAAAATTTGGCGATTGTCTTAAACGATGAAGTTAAATCCGCACCGACCATTCAAGGACGTATTTCCGACAGCGGCGAAATCACCGGACGATTCACCAAAGCTTCTGCCGAAGATTTGGCGCTGACCTTAAAATCCGGTTCGCTGCCTGCGCAAATCGAATATCAGGAAGAACGAACGGTCGGACCGAGTCTCGGCGCGGATTCGATCAAAGCCGGTGTCGAAGCCAGCTTAGGCGGATTGATCTTCGTCATTATCTTTATGCTTTTCTACTATCGCGGTTCGGGCATCAATGCCGTCATCGCGCTTCTCCTGAACCTGCTTCTGACGTTAGCCGGATTGATCGTGCTTGATTCGACGCTGACGCTGCCCGGAATCGCCGGATTAATTCTCGGCATCGGGATGGCGGTTGACTCGAACGTTCTGATCTTCGAGCGAATGCGCGAGGAACTGCGCGCCGGCAATTCGGTTGCGAAATCGGTCGAAGTCGGGTTTGATAAAGCGTTTATTACGATTATTGACACGCACGTCACGACGATTCTTTCGTCAACCATTCTTTACCTGTATGGTTCGGGACCGATTCGCGGATTTGCCGTCACACTCGTACTTGGATTGTTGATCAACCTTTTCTCAGCGGTTTTCGTTTCGCGCACGATTTTTATGTGGTTGCTTGAACGCAACCCCGAAATGAAGAAATTAAGTATCTAATGTCAGTGGTCGGGGGGGGGGGGGGAGGGTTTTGTGTTTTAAAAATAAACCCCACCCCCCACCACCCAACACAAAAAAAAAAAAGTTTTTATTTTTTTAATAAAAAAAATT
>JANOBZ010000171.1:0-71307 GCA_031411895.1 Acidobacteriota bacterium
CGCAAAGGCGCAAAGTCGCTAAGTAAATCAAATAAATTCTGATCCGCGTGCATCCGCGTTGATCCGCGGCTAAAAAATTCTTGGCTATACGAAATCGTATCTTCCAAAAATCATCATTGCACGATTTGGTTAAATGTTTGAAAACCTTATCTCGCAAACTTCGATAAATACTGCATAAAATGCAGCGCATATAAATTTTATAATTAAGGAATAAAAATTGCTGTAAGTGCAGTCAAAAGTTGAGTTAATCGCCCAACTGCTCTTCCCGAAAACTGCAATTTATTTCAAGAAGAGAAGTTTCGAGTCCCAGCGTTTTATGCGGCTGAAACCTTCACCACTAAAATTGTCGCGACAGACAGCGGGACTTTTGTATCTGAGGAGGAAAATTTTATGCGTTTAGCGAAGAAGTTTCGACGGGCATCGTTTTTCTTTTTGCCCCTTTTATTATTGTGCGCCGGAAACGTTTTCGGCGCGGTGACGATTGACGATTACACGCCCGAAGTAACGGCGCGCGTGGTCAGGATCAGTTTTATTCGCGGCGATGTGCAGATTCGCCGCGCGGCGAGCGAAGACCCGTCGGAAAAGCAGGAATGGGAACGTGCCGCGCTCAACCTGCCGATCGTCGAAGGCGACGAGATTTCGACCGGCAAAGAAACGGTCGTCGAAATTCAGCTCGACAGCTCGAAGCATATCCGCCTGTGGGAAAATGCTTATCTAAAATTCACGACGCTCCGCGACGAAGGCGTCGCGGTCAGTTTGCCGCAGGGAACGATGAGTTTTCGTGCGCTCTCGTTCGATAAATCGAAAAGCTATTTCGAGATTGACGCTCCCGCGACGACGCTTTCGATCGAGCAGGCGGGAATGTATCGTATTGACGCCGGAAGCACGGGAAATGCGGAAATCCGCGTTTCCGCGAGCGAAAACGGCGAGGCGAAAGTTTACACGAAAACTTCGGGTTTTACGCTGCGGAGCGGTCGGACGGCGCGGATTTTTATCGAGGGAAGTTACGCGGGCGATTACGAAACGAGCGACGCCCCGCGCGTGCCAGACCTTTTCGACGAATGGGTTTTACAGCGCGACGCGGTTGCCGTAAAACGTCTGAACGAATCTTACTACGACAAATATTACGACCGTGACCAGTTCGGCGCCGAAGATTTGAACGAATACGGCGATTGGATCTACACGAAAAAATACGGCTATGTCTGGAAGCCTTATCCGAACACGCTTTCAGGTTATGCCGACTGGACGCCGTATCGCTACGGGCATTGGCGCTGGGTTCCGTTTTACGGCTGGACGTGGGTCAACGACGAGCCGTGGGGCTGGGCGACGTATCATCACGGGCGCTGGATTTGGGACGGCGGCTTTTGGGTCTGGGCACCGTATCCGAATGCTCGCTGGCGGCGGAGCTGGTGGCAGCCGGCGATGATCTCGATCGTTACATGGAACGGTCGCGTGCTCTGGTTTCCATTGGGTTACGAAGACGATTACTGCGATTTCAATCGCGGTTACGGCGGTTATCGCCGCTCGCGCCGTCGCAACGTGACGATCATCAATAACAACACGACGATCATCGTCAACCCGACGCCGAATCCGCCGACGCCGACGCCGACGCCGAATCAGCCCGTGCTGACACAGGAACAGATTCGCGAGCTGCGCCGCACGGCTTCGAAAACGCCGACGATGCAGCGCATTCCGTTCGAAGCCGTCGTCGGCGTAAACGCGGAAGAATTCGGCAAACAAACGCGCGGCGTTCGCACCGCGCCTGTGCGCGACGCGCGCGAGATTCTCATCAAGCCGATCGACGAAAATCAGCCGCCGCCCGCTTTGCCCGATTACAAGGAAGCGAAAACCAGGATGAGCACCGAGATTCTGATCGAAAATCCGCGCATTGACGATAATCAGCCGGTACGCGTCAAACCGACCGGCGCTGGCATGCGCGAAACGGGCAAGGCGATGAACGAGAAGCTCGAAACCGAGCGAATCTTCGGCAACCGCACGCCGCGCACCGTGCGCAGCCCGCAGGATCAGACGGAGACGAATATTAATCCGAACGAACCTGTCCGCCGAACCGGCGCGGTCAATCGCCGACTGCCGCAGAAACAGGATGCCGACACGAACCAGTCGCCCGATTTCAACCCGCAGACGATCGAGCCGGTGCGAACGCGGCGCGATAAATCGGACACGGACGAAAAGCAGAAGGAAGAACAGCAGCAGCAGCAGCAGCAGCAGGAGCCGGTGAGAACGAGAAAGAAAGACGATGAAAATCAGACCCCGCCGATCATCGTTCAGCCCCAGCCGCAGCAAAAGGAAGAACGCCGACCACAGCCGACCTTCCCGCAGCAGCGGCGCGAGGAACGACGCGAAGACCCGCGTCCACAGCCGAAACCTGATCCGAAACCTGACCCGAAACCCCAACCGAAGCAGGAAGAAAAGCCTTCGAAACCGACGATCGTTGACCGTAAGCCTGACAAGGACAGTTAATTTGATGCAAAAGAAAAATAAAGAGCGGACTCGTTTAATGAGTCCGCTCTTTTTGAATTCCCTCGAACTTTTACGGGTTAAATATGAAAAATCAGCTTCAGGTAGTATTTATCGCAAAAAATGCCGCTGCTGTGTAAAAATCAGGCGTCTAGAAAATTCCGGCTTTTGCTCGAATAGTTTTCGGTAGATTATTTGTTTAGAAAAATATAACAAGTCGTGTTAAATTATTTAACACGTTTTAAGTTTATTCAAATCAAAGTTCGACGCTTTCTTCTGAAATGTAAGCAGAAGGAAAATTATAAAGATTATTTGGGTATGCGTTTATTAATTTTAATTCTTTTGGCTGTAATAAGCGTAAGCTGCGGTGGAGTTTCTGAATCTGTTTCGTCTGAAAAATCTATTGTCGGTTCGTGGAAATTGATGCGAACAGTGAAAACTCCTGTCGAAATTGAGCGTATTACCGAACCAGATGTAATCACAGTGCATACGACTTTTAAGACTGACAAAACTTATGAAGTGGAAATTTTTCCTACCAAATCGCCTAATAATAAAACAAAAATTTCCGGCACTTACACAGTAGAAGGAGATGTTCTAACGACGGTTCAATCAAACAACTCTACGACGCAATCAACCTTGAAATTTGAAAAGGATTTTATGATTGCAACACTCTCAAGCCCTGAATCTGCTATCGGGTATTACAAACGCATAAATTAAGAATATGTAACAACAACGTCACACCGAATAATAGTTCGGCGCGTCGTGGTTAATCCCACAAACTTTAAATGGAGGGAGTAAGAATGGTTATTTTTATTTTGGAATCAATAGGAACGTCAGAATTAATTGTCCTAGCTGTATTAGGTATTGTCGCATTCTTTATTGTCATCTCTTTTCGGCGAGCAGTTTCCAAAATAAAAAAAAATGTGCCAAAGACCTTCCAAGTTCCAGCCCAAAATACGTTTCAGGTGAAAATATGTCCGACTTGTAGGCGCACATATTCAGATATTTCATTAAATTTTTGCCTTGATGATGGAACAACATTATCAAATTCTGTTACCGTGCAAACACAAAATGAGCCAGAGGAATTTGCTGCTTGGCAATCTAAACGCGACCTGGAAGAAACATTAGTTCTTCCAAAAATCCGTTAAGTTAATGTGTGCCGAGCCAGTATTTCAATTTGAAACCAAGTGGAAATAAACTTTTTGGAGTCGTTTTGCAATGGGACGTCGAACAAATCAGCTATGAAAGAAGCAGTCAAGCACAGGGTCTGACCCGCCCCGCCGATATTGCTTTCTGCGGCGGGCTATGTTGAATATCGCCGAATGGCGGTTCACGTTATTTGAGAAAGAACCTTGAATTAACCGATGTCGCCGATGATGCTCATTTGCAGTGACCTGTTTCAAAGTTTGAACTAGTATCGCTGTCCCAGTCAGCTATTGGAGACTTCAACTATAAAAGTTGGTCTATGCGTGTCTCGGGTAAATGGCTTTAAGAATGGCGGCAGCCTATCCAATGGACGAAACTCGATTGTTTTTCAGTAATCGGAATATGAATTAAGTTTCGAGACTTGCCGCCACCCGTGCCAAAGCATTCATCGCGTCGGGCGACATTTATCAATTCAAAGCGGTTCTTTGTCAAAAGGGCGAAAACGCGCATCGGCTTAGTTTAACTTGTGCGCCGCACCTCAATCGCCGGTATCTCGATACGGCTGCATCGAGAGCCACATCGCTCTGAGAGTCGCCAGGATTTTTCTCGGCGCGGAAAGTCGGGCGTGAACGGCATTTTTTGTATTGGCTAACGATTGCTCATAAAAGCGTTTGAACGAATTGTCCTTTGTTGTTCTGCGGGCGGCTTCAAAGACTTTGCGCGAAACGTCCTTTAACGAGCCGACACCGGCGCGGTCCAGGCGCGGATGAGCGAGGCGTTTGCCATTCGATTCGCGGCGCGTGATGCCCAAGCGACAAAATCGCCAGAGCCTGCGCTTGTTGGAAAAGCGATGCGGCGTTTGAATATAGGCGACAAAGCGGCAGGCGGTGATGATGCCGACACCGGGCGCACTCTGCAAAAGACTCACTTCCGGAAATTGTTTGGAAGTCGCCGTCATGCTTGTTGAGCTTGAGTTTCCGCGTCGATCAATTGATTCAGGACGGCGAACGATTGCGCAAGCATCAGTTTGATGGATGGTTCTTTAAGTTCGTCCAACAGCAAGGCGTTCCCGCTTTTGGTAAAAAGCCGCGCATCAAAACGGATAATTCCGAGCGTTCTCAAGCGGGCTTTGATCTTCGATTTCAGACGCGCCTGCTCACGGCTCAAGTCTTCGTGATGCGTCACCAGTTGTTTGAACAGGCGACGGTCATTGGCGGTTTCGCTAGTCGTCCGGATGCGTGCGATTGAGCCGCAGCAGTTCGGCGAGTTTGCGGGCATCGATCGAATCATCCTTTTGCGAATCTTTGCCGATCCAAGCCAAAGTGCGCGAATGTGAAACGACCACTTCGGCAACCATTGGTTTGATAACTGACGAGACCCAAGCGGCGAGTTCGCCCGATTCGAGATGAACGCGGACATTATCGCCTAAAGCTGAAAAAGCCGTGCGAAGATGCTCTTCACTCGTCGGAATCGAGCGCGATATTTGAAGCACTCCGTGAGCGTTAATAACGGTTTGATGACAGCGGCTGGAACCGAGGTCCAAACCGACATAAATTGATTGCTGCATTGTAGAAACCTCCTTTTATACTTTAGAAGGTCAAACAATGTATTTGACTGTCAAAGAACGAGTCGGATGAAAAAGGGCACGGCTTTCATCCGACCAATGGACGTGAAGGCGAAACCGCGACTTTTTTAACGTATAAGTTTTTGGAGAAAAAGGCGCGTAAATATTTGTTACGCGCCTTTTTTCATTTGATTAACCATCCGTTATTGACCGGGCACGAAAATTTTGCGGTCGATCGCCGTCGGATTGCCGATGACGACGAAGCGGATGTTTTTCATGTATTTGTTGGCGACGCGTTTGACGTCGTCGGGTTTGACGGCGAGCATTTTATCAATAAAGTTGAGCGAATTGCGCCAGCCGCCGCCGACCAGTTCGTAGCGCGCGAGTTCGGCGACCTGCGAGGCGTTGGTTTCCTGTTTGATAAAATAAGTCGTCAGGAAATAACCCGACAAACCGGTGAAATCGTCATCGCTGACGCCGGTTTGCCGCATATCGTCAATTAATTTGAGCATCAGCGAAACCGATTTGTTCGCGTCGTTTGCCGTCACGTAAATGTTCGCGGTGTTTGCCGCGTCGTCTTCCATCTCGGCGTTCGGCGCGTAGGATAATTGCTCCTGATTGCGGACGACCTGAATCACGCGGCTCTGCAAAAGCGTCATCGCGACGCGCATCGCGTAATAATCGGGATTATCGAGCGACGGCGCGGCGAAAACGCCTTTGACGTAATTGGTTTCGAGCGCGCGCGTCGTAATGTCGAGCGTCGGTTTGTCGAAAACGAGCTGCGGCAGCGCGGTTTCCTTGTATGTGCCTTTCGGAAGTTTGCCGAAACTGTCGGTCACGCGTTTTTGCAGAACCGCCGGATCGACGTCGCCGACGACGACGAGCAAAAGCTGCGAGCTCTGCATTACTTTCTGATGGTATGCGCGAATGTCTTCGAGTTTGAGCGCAGCGATCGATTCGGGCGTGCCGCTCGGATCGTTCGAGTACGGGTGATTAGCATAGACGACACGATTCTGCAAAGTGTCGAGCGCGCTGTCCGGGCTTAGAGATTGATTGCGCAGCGCGGTCAGAATGCGCGCGCGCGTGAGATCGAAATCCGCCTGCGTGAACGACGGATTGAGCACCGCGTCGGTAAAAATATCCCACGTTTTATCGAAATTCGGGCGCGTCGAAGCGAGCGAGATAACGCTGAAATCTTCGTTCGAACCCGCGCCGATGCTGCTTGCCATCTTCGTCAGCTCTTTGCGCATCACTTCGCGCGGGTATTTTTTGCTCGCCTCGGTCGCGGTCGAAAGCGTCAGGCTTTCGAGTCCGGCGGTTTGCGGCGTCAGATTGCGCGCGCCGCCGCGAATAAACAGACCGGCGGCAACCGTCGGCGCGTTCGGGCGGCGCTTGACGATCACCTTTAAGCCGTTGACCTCGAAATCGCTGACCAGATCGTCCTGCGACTGCATCGCCGGCTGCCCGCCGCCGAGCTGAACGTTGGCTCGGCGCGTCGTCTGCGTCGTTGTCTGCGTCGTCGTTTCGCCGCCGAGCTGCGCGCTTGCCGGAACGATAAAGGATAAAACTAAAAGCGTGAGAACAAATAACTTACTAACTGCTAATTGCTGGTTGCTGGTTGCTTTCATAAAGTTTCTTTTTGGTTTTGAGTGCCGCCTTCAGGAGGCACTTAAATTAACTTTCAAATGATTTCGAACGCCGTCGAAAGCCGCGTAAACGCGGGACTCAGAACTATTTTCCGATCAAATCCTGTTGGGTTAAGTTTGCTTTTTTCTGGTCGGCGGCGGAAATCAGCGCGACGCCGACGTGCGGTTTGCCGAGGAGGTATGTCGAAACATAACGCTTGATGTCCTCGCGCGTCGTCGCCCGCAGTTTTTTGTGATAATCGCGGTAATAATCAATGCCGGTCGAAGACCACCAGAAACCCAAAGAGTGCGTGTATTCGCTCAGTTTTTCGCGGCGGTACAAATCTTCGGCTTCGAGCAGAGTTTTCGCGTTTGCCAAATCTTCGTCCGTGTAATAATCCGGATTGTTGAATTTCGCGAGTTCCTTATAAAGCACGTCGAGCGCCGCTTTTGCCTTGTCGGGCGAAGTAACGAGCGTGATGCGGATCGGTCCGACATTGCGCTGCGTGTAATAGTGAACCGAAATATCGACCGCCAGACCGGTATCTATCAAAGCGCGCTTGAGCCGCGAATCGGGCTGCTGGACGATGTACGAAAAAACGTCCGCCGCATAGGTCGAAGCGTCGTCTTTACCGACCGAAGGTCCGTGCCAGCCGATCTGTACGAAAACGTTTTCGATGTCCTGATTAACAATCACGCCCTCGCTTTTCGTGAGCGCCGGATGGTCGACGATCGGGAATTTCCGGAACGGGTCTTCGCCCTTCTGCCAGCCGCCGAAAAGGTCTTCGGCGAGCTTGAAAACCGCTTCCGGTTCGGCGTCGCCGGTGACGATGAGCGCCGTATTGTTCGGAATATAATAGCGCGATTGGATCAGGCGCATCTGCTCGACGGTCGCTTTGGCGACGGTTTCGCGCGTGCCGCCCGGACTTTTGCGCGACGGGTATTTGTAGAAAAGCTTGTCCATCAAAGTGCGGTCGAGATAATAGACCGGCTCGGATAATTGACGATCCAATTCGCCGAGAACGACGGTTTTTTCGCGGTCGAATTCTTCCTGATCGAACGCCGGATAAAGCATCGCGTCGCGCATCAGACGCATGATCGTCGGCATATTCGAGCTTGTCGTGCTGAAATAATAATTGACGTATTCTTCCTGCGTCGTGCCGTTGCGGATATAGCCGATCCCGTCAACTTCGCTCAGATAGCCGACGTCGCCGATCTGCGATTTGAGCCGCAGAGGTTCGGCGCAGATTCGTTTACCGGCATCGCTCAAACCGCCGCGCGCCATCGCGCGTTCGCATTGAAAAACGAAAATCGCCTGATTCGTCTTAAAATACATGTGCTCGTAAAGATGCGACAAACCGTTTAATTCGGGCGGTTCGGTAAAAGAACCGTTGCGGACAGCCATTTCGACCGTCACGAGCGGCACTGAGCTGTCCCGCAAAACGATGACTTCCAAACCGTTCGGCAGGGTTTTCGTGACGAACGGAATTTCGAGTCCCTGCTGCGAGGTTTGCGTTTGAACGGTGGTGTTGGTCGGAGTTTGTTTCTGCGGCACGGGTTTCGGCTGCGCGAAACCGTCGGAAACAAAACTCGATAAAATTAAAAGCGACGATAAAAAGAAATTTTTCACTAATAACTCCTTGGAAATTTTCGGATACCGGATTTTAGAATATCGGATAAACGGTGATTTTTGTTAATATTCTATAAAAGGCATCAGACTTTTACGCAAATGGTGCGAATAAAGTTTTTGATGCAGAAATTCTAACACAGGGAGTAAAAAAATATGGAACGCGACAATTTAATGCACGGCGCGCGCACGGCGATGAACCAAAATCAGGACATCCGCGAATGGACCGAACAATACCTGAAAAACAAGACCCGCAGCGAGCAGCCGCCGATGACCGACGAGGAATTCGAAAAATACTGGAAATACCACAAACCCGAAATCATGCACGCCGGCGCGGCTGAAGCGATGCAAGCCTACAAGCAGAGGGAAAAGTAAGCCGGATTTCATTTCTTCTTAGCGACTTTGCGCCTTTGCGGGAGGGAACCTTTCCCGCAAAGGCGCTAAGTCGCTAAGTAAAACAAATTAATTCTGATCTGCAAAATCCGCGTTTATGCGCAGCTAATTTCCGGCAGATTTCTGACTACTTTGAATCGAGCGTGAAAAGCGCGATCGCCGCGTCGTGGTCTGAAAAGCGTTCGACGCGTGTCGTATCGTTGCGGTAAATTTCGGGGAAATCGGTATTAACCCGCGCGTAGCCGAAGCCGACGACATTCTTTAAGAAGGCGTCGTTGACGAGAAAATGATCGAGCACCTGCGCGTTTCCGTCGAAACTGTATGAATACGCCTGCGTGGGCTTGATCTTATCCACGAGATTCGTCAGATCGGGATTGAGCAAATCTTCCGACACGTTCATCACCGCATCTTTCGTTGCCGTCGTGCCTTTGATCGTTCCCATCACGTCCATAATTCCGTCGTTAAACTGGTAAAAATTAAAATCGCCGACGAGCGCGATGCGTTCCTGCGGATTGGCTTTCAAGCGTTCGGCGACGTATTTTGCGAGAAACTCGGCTTGCAGTTTTTTCTTCATCCGCACGAACGGCGATTTTTTCTCGTCGTTATAATCATTAAAAGATTTCAGATGATTGACGATCACCGTGAATTCGAACGGCTGACCGGTTTTTGCGTCCTTAATCGCGGCGCGAAGCAAAAAAGGCGGGCGGTCGTTGAGGAAAACATCTTCTTTGGACACGGGATTTTTGAACTTGTCGTCCTTGCCGAACTGCTTGGTTTCCAAAACCTCGACGCGCGCGCGTTTGACCAGAAAACCCGAATCAATGCCGCCGATGTCGTTGCCTTCCGCCAGATACGCTTCATAATTCGGATTCGGTTTGCCGGCGGTTTGCGAGTCTTTGTTGATGCGGTCGGCGAGCTTTTTCAAAACCGAAAGATTTTCGGCTTCGATGATCGCGACCACGTCCGGCGTCTGCATATATGTGCGAACGGCGAGAGAAATCTTCTTGAGGCGATTGTTGAAACCTTCGGCGGTGATGATCGGTTCCTTGGTATTCGGGTCGTCTTCATCGTCGAAAAGCCTTTCGACATTCGACGCGGCGATCGAAAACTGACGTTTTTTCGGCGCAGGGAACGGCTGCGCTTTAAAGAGATTCGACACCGCCGGTTTATTGTCGGCGTCAACTAAAATCGAGTAGGCGCGATAACCGTAATAAACGACGCCGGTCAGATTCTTGATCTCGGCAAACGTTGTCACGTCAAGCGCCTGCGCGCCCAACTGCGCCGTGCTTTCGATGCGCAGACGCTCCGGATTATGGTCGAAACGCTTCATTTTCGGCACATCTTTGATAAGTTTGTCCTGTACCTCAGCAGGCATCGTCAGCTGGTCGTAAATATCGAAACCGATTTCGCGGAAAGGTCGCGGCAAACCTTTAACGACCGCATAAAACGTCCCGTTCGATTCCGAGGTGCCTTTATCTTCATCGCCTCTGCCGCCGGTCGGCGCGACGACGGTCAGTTTGGCGACCGTAACGCGCATTCCTTCGTATTTTTCGAGCTGGTCAATCGTATTTTCCTTAAAGTTTTTGATCGTTAAAACAACCGGTTTCGGCAAGGGATTGCTTTTCGATTCGACAAAGATTGTATCCGTGCTTTTCTTCATTCTGAGCTGCGTAACCGTCAAACTTTGCGGGTCGGGTTTCGGGAAATATTCGTCTACCGTGCCGGTCACCGAAACGAGATTTCCGATCGCCGCTTCGCCGGTCGGTTCGCTGCCCGTGAAAACGAAAATGCCTTCCGAGGTATTCGGATTGGCATCGATTTTGTCGTCGGGCGTTTGCAGGAAAAAACCGTTGCGAACGCGCGCCGTGACGATGCCCGAAAGCCGCACCGTTTCATTGAAATAAGGCGAAACGAATTTCTCGCCCTGCACGTCGCCGATCAGACGGTTTTTCTGCGCCGAAGCATCGAAAACAAAAACAAAAAGGCTCAGGATAAATGCGAAATAGATTTTTTTCATAAACGTTTGTTTATTGGCGAAAGAAATTCGCCCCCGGTTTTGGATGCCGAAAAACCACGCTTGCTGCCCAGAAGAACACGAAAAGTAAAATATTCGCGCCGTTTTGTGCAGGAAACGTGGTTTTATTTCAATTAACGGGCGGATATTATTTTTCCGCCCGTTAAAAATTGCCGAGTCTATTGATTATCGAGTTTTTTCTTAAGAATCAGCCGCATCTGCGGACGAACATTCGTAAAGAAATTCAAACCCGTTAAGGCTTCGATTTGTCGAACGTTAACTCTGAAATTCCGCCAAGGCGTATTAATTCCGATGTCTTGCCGGTTCGGCATATTAACGGCAATAACGCGCGTGTTTTTCACGATGCGGTCGAGATCATTAGTGCCGGTTGGCAGCACCAACGCGATTTTCCAGGTAGTTGCCGGAACGACGACGCGCCCGCTGTCAACGGTATTTACGACGTTTGCGTTGACCGAGCCGACGCCGCCTTGTCCGGCTCCGCCTGCGATGATGTAGATTTCATTACCCTGCCCGATCAGCGTGCGGAGATATGATTCAAGCTCTTCCCAAGGTCCCTGGTTGTTATTCGGTGCCTGCGGAATAAAGTTAGTCATCAGGAAGGTCGCCGAATTATCTGCGACCGTCGAGGTTCTGTCGGCGGACGGCGTCAAATGTCCACGGTCAAAACCCGATCCTGAAAAAGAATTTGACTGCACTTGATACCAACCCGCCGGTAAGGACGTGTCAGGGCGGTAATCATCCTGACGCGGAGTGGAGCCGAGCCAGCTTGAATCTAATCGCCACGCAACCCAATTCGCCGTTGCTTTACTGCGACTGTATGAAAGGGTGTACTGCGGCTTAATCATCAGGTAATTGTTTTCGTTGGCGACATCACCGGTCGCGCCTGACGGATTTCCGAGAAGCAGCGGATCATCATTCGGCGAAGCCGCGTTGATATTGATATTGATGTTCGCATTTGCCGTCCGCGCCTGCGCATCGGACGCCACTGCCGTCACGGATTGAGTGCCGCCCGGTTGTTCGGTAGGAATCGTCGCTGAGAACGAGAAAACATTGTCGCCCGCAGTCGTGTCGCCGTTCGTGCCGTTGTCAAAGAAACTCTGCGAAGCCGAACCGCCGATATTCGACAAATTGCCGACGACCGTAATGCCGGTGCTCGGCGGCGTCGTCGCGGGAATGACCGTGACGGTCAAAAGCGTCGAAGCGCCCGGAATGACCGACGACGGGTTGGCGGACATCGAAGCAAAAAGATTCGAGCCGCTTCCGCTGCACGGGAAAGGCGTCGTTGCCGCATTGCGCGCGGCGGCAGGCGAAAGCGCCGAAAAGTCGTTCGCGTTATTGTCGGTATCCTGACAGCCATTTGCGGCGCGGACTCGACTGTCGTTATTTGCCGGAGCAGCCGTGACCGTTCCTTCGACAAAAATATTGGTCGCCGTGCCCCAGCCGACCGAATCAATGATCGTGCCGGTATTGACTGCGCCCTGACGAATCGCGAGACCGCCGCCGCCCGCGCCCATCGAGCACAGACAGACTGCCGGATCGTAAGTCGTATTCGGCGTAACGCCGCCGTCATAAGCGGTCGAGGCGATCAAGAAATAACCGCCCGACGGAATTATCGTGCTCGTCGTCCAGGTGGCGAAAGTAAGCTCGGTCGTCGTCGCGGCAGGGCGATAAACCAGACGATAACCGTTCAAATCAATACTCGCCGCACTGACGTTGTGCAGTTCGATAAATTCATCGTTAGCTGTCCCGCCGCCCGCCTGAAATTGGCTGATAACGAGGGTCGTCGAAATTAAATTTGCTTCGTCGGTCTGTTTTTGTGCGGTCGCGGTAAAATCGGACACACACCAAACGGCAAGCAGACATATACTGACTAAGAAAAATACGGAGAAATTTTTCATTTTTTTTAAACCTTATTTATTAAAAACTTCCTAAGTTTGGTAGGACTAACTTATGAGCGAAACATATTTTGTATCATATTTCGGCTGATTAACGCATCCGAAATGACCAAAATCGCCAAATTTTTGAAAAATTCAGAGCGATTTAACCGAAAGTAATTTGAATTTTCGCAAATCAGACTCTAAATTCTTCGACTAAAAAGTTTTAGAGTCTGATTTGCGCGTAAAGTTTGCCCTGTAAATCGCGTCGCGCTTTTACGGCACGTAAATCGTCGGCAGCGCGACTTCCATACTGATATCGAACAGCTGCGCGACAAAGCTTCCGTCCGAAGATTTGAGGTAATACCAGATTCGTTCGTTTTCGCGGAAAACCGCGATGTCGCGTTTCCCATCGCCGTCGAAATCGCCCTGCACCGGTTTATCATCGCTCAAACCGAAATTGACGATGCTGACGCCCGCAGTCGTTTTCAGCAGATACCAATTTCTATCGGAAGGACGAAAGATGACGTAATCGGCGCGCCCATCGCCGTCGAAATCTCCGGCGACCGGTTTATCGCCGCCCAAGCCGAAACGCACCACGCCTGCCTGCGTGTCCGAACTGCGGAAAACATACCAGTTGCCGTCCGACGGTCGAAAAACGGCGATGTCAATTTTACCGTCGCCGTCGTAATCTTCCTGCACGGGCAAGTCGCCGTTTAAACCGAATTGCTGAATGCGAATCTGCGCGTTCGAGCTTTGCAGGATATACCAGACGCCGGTTGAGGAGCGAAAAACGGCAATATCGGCTTTACCGTCGCCGTCGAAATCGGCGGGCGTCCGCCGATCGTCCGGCAAGCCGAACTGAACGATCGCGAACGAATTATTCGAGCTGTTCAAGATATACCAAACTCTTTCGGACGGTCGAAAAACGGCGATGTCGGTTTTGCCGTCGCCGTCGTAATCGGCGTTGACGGGAACGTCGCCGGCGATTCCCCAAGACACGTTATTCGGCGTGTTGGTCGAGCTGCGGCGGATCATGAAATCCGCAGCCGACGGATCGTTTTCACCACGAAAAACGCTCAGATCCGTTTTGCCGTCGCCGTCGAAATCAAACGGCGCGCTCGCGTTCGGCGCGCTTTGGCAACTGCAAACGTAGCCGTCCGAAACGACGATGTTATCGATAAACTGCCCGGTGCGAAAAGTGCCGACGTCCGTGCCGATGCGCCATCTAAGCTGCACGTTCTGACCTGCCGCCGATGCCGGAAATTTGGCTTTCGAGGTAATAAATTCCGACGTTTGGTTGATTCCGCTTCTGCCCGACCAGCCGCGCCGTCCGCCGAGCGGATTACTGCAGCAAGTGTCGATCGTGCCGTCGTAGCCGCCCGCGAGAAACGCGCCGCCCGCCGTTTCGATGTCCTGCCAATTGTTGTTGCCGATCTTAATTTCGAGCACCGAGCCGTCGTACAGACGGTTTCTCAGGAAAGTCGTTTCAAGCTCGTACCAGTTGCGAAATTCGAGTTCGGCGTTCGCCGAGGTGATCGCAAACGCGGGCGAAACCATTTCGTTCAAGCCGACCTGATTCGGATCGGGCGAAAAGACGGAATTCGGCGGAGTTTGAATCTGCACGGTCGAGGTCGTCCAGTTTTGCTGCGCGCCCATGGCGGAAGTCGTCCAGCCCGCGGGCAGCGCCGGTGCGGTGACGGCGTCGAAATTTTCCTGAAAAGCGACGCGCCGTGTGCCGGTGTTGAGTTTTATTTGAACACCGCCGAGCGGTTCCGCGCCGTCTTTGAGTTCGAAATACAGGATTATCGGGGCGCCGCAGTTGATATTCGGCGTGGCGGTGAAAGTGAACGGTCGCGAGGCGCTCGCGCCCATCGGCAGCGCTCCGTAATTTTGTGTCGGCGAAGGATTCAAAACGCCGCCTTCCGCTTCGAGCCGCGCGGTTAGATTCGCCGCGCCGCGAAGTCCCGTATTTTGCAGCGTGACGTTGACCGTCACGGTTTCGCCCGGTTCGATCGTCTGATTCAGCGCGCAGCTTTCCGCCGTAAAGTTAAGTGACGGATTTTCAAAAAAGGGAATCGGCGTGATAACAAAATCCCGCATCAAGGTTTGCCCGGCGGTAAGGTTCAGAAGAACGAATCCGGAACGATAACCTTTTGCCGTGATGTCGATAGCGTAAGAATCGGGCGGAAGTTCGAGATTATAATTTCCTCCGGCGTCGGTCGTTCGCTCAAATACTCCGTATGCCTTGACCGTCGCGTTCGAAACCGGCTGTCCGGTAATGGAATTTAATACCCTGCCGCGAATACGGGCGCGCGGCGCGGGCGTGCATTCGGCATATTTGAATTTGCCGATGCGCGTCAGCCAGCTAAACGGGCTTTCCGCCTGACTTTCGGCGCTGAAATACTGGTTCGTCATCCAGAACGTGCAGTCGTCCGACGGGTCAACGGTCATCCCGCTCGAATTTCCCCAGCGAAAAGCGAAAGCCGTCTGCACACCCGTGCCTTTGACGAGCGTTTCTTCATTGCGAAACGTTCCCGCCGGTTCGCTCGCGAGTCTGCCCGAATATAAAATCGAGGGCTTTTCGGTTTCGCTTCCGGCGCTGTATTCAAAGGCGATATTGCCCTGATGATCCTGCGCGGCGGCTGCCATCCAGCGCGACAGCAGGTTGTCGCCGTAGGTCGTCGCATCGTAAACGTTGAACGCGCTGCCAGTGCGCCGCAGCTCGTAAACGCGAACGCCGGCGCGGTAAGTTTCGCCCGCCGGCGAAGCGCGCACGGTTTGGTTAAAAACCAGCGCTTCGTGCGTGCCGAAGTTTCGATAGGCGACGCGGTACATCAAACGGTCGCTCTGCGAATCGAGAAAATCACCCGGCGCGGGCTGTGCGATATCGGCGCGTCCGTCGGGCGAAGTCGGGTCGAACGCGGCGACCGCGAGCGGGCTTTCCGCGCGTTCGGTAAAGGTCGAACTTTGCGGATTCGCGAAATCGGCGTGAAAATCGAAAAGCCGGACGGCGTCCTGCGCCTGCCCGTATTCGGTCGCCGAATAGCCCGCGAAAACGTTCGGCGCGCCTGCCGGCGGCGGTTTCAAGCCGTCGAGATCGGCGGGCAATAATCCGCCCGTGCGCATCGGCGAAGTCGAAGGAATATTAAAATAGATATAGCCCGCCGACGGATCGCCGCGCAGAATTTTTTCGCGGTCGAAGGCGAAAAGCCCCGCGCCCGCGTAATCGCTGCCGACGAATTCGTCCGTCGACATATAATAACCGTCGCGCCAGACGCCGAATTTCGCGTAATCGTTGAGCCGCGTGTTCGGCATCACGAATTCGTAGATGTGGTACGCGCCCATCGGGTCGCCGGTCTGCGAAACGGCGATCATCTGGCGAAACGGCGGAAACGAGTTGCAGTATTGACTGACCAGCCAGCGGTCGGCGAGCGGATCGTAAAGCACGACGGGCAGACCGTCGTTGCGCGCCGCGCAGGCGGTGCCGAGCGGCGCGAAAATATTGCTCAGCGGAAACGGCGGCGTTTGCGGAGCGCCGTTCTTGTCGTAGATTCGCGCCAAGGTATTGACGACTTGAAAATAATGATTCGGTCCGACATCGCCGTTCGTGTCCGACGGCATAAAATACAGCCCGAAAATCTCGCCGTTCATCCGGTTGATGATGCCTTCGATGGAAAGCGACGGCACGGGCATCGGCGCCGTCGTCAAAAGATTCGCGAGATTTCGGTCGGCGTCCTGAACTACTGCGCCGTCCGTTAATTTGCGCTGAATCTGGTTCTCCGAAACGAACCGCACTTCGCGCTCGGCGACGCTTTTCGCAGCTTTCGGCGAATCGGTAAAGCTGCTAACTTTCGGCGAAACGCCCGACGCGGCGGCGCGTCCGGTTTGAGGTTTCAGTTTGGATAAAAATTGAGTCTGATCTTGCGGCGCGGTGAATTTTTCGCTTTTGGCGGGCTGCCGAAAGACGAAAAAGGACGCCGTCAAAGCGATGGCTGCGAGAAAAACAAGCCGAATTTTCATTTTGTAATACCTTTCCTGAATGAAGATGTGTCAGAAAAGATAATAACAAAAAAGCGCGTCCGAAAAAACGGATTTGCGACGGCGGGCGCGAAAATCGGGCGAAACTTTTATTAAAACCTGGCGCAAAAGCAAAAATACCACGAAAAAGGAGCGTTCCTGTCTTCGATAAAATCTTTCCTGCACTCGAAACTTTTCCGAACTTTGAATCTTTACGCGCCGAGAATCTTTTCGAGCGGTTTGGTGATCGAAAATCTGTCGTAAGAAGAACGGCGCTGGTGCGTGAGCGCGAGCACGCGCTGGACGGTATAGCGGTAAACTTCCGAGAATTTCGGGTTGGCGGCGAGCTTGTCGAGAATGCGCCGAACCGCTTCCAAAACTCCGGCAACAAAGAATTTCGGATTAACCTGCGTGTCGGCGTAATAAATTTTCCCCTTGCCGTAATCGAGCGTCTTTAGGAACGGGTAATCGGCGGAAATTTCGGTACAGGCTTTTTGAAAAGCGGTCGGAAATTCGAGCTTCGCCATCGCCAGCGCGCGGTCAATCGTGCCGAGCAGCTCGCCCGTTAAATTCATCAGCATTTCGCGGTCTTCGCCCGTGAGCGCGGGCTTTTTGGCAAGTGCTTCGACCTTGTTCGTAAAATCGAACGGCACGTTCGGAAAAACGCTTTTCGGCGCCGTCGCCGGTTTTTCTTCGGGCTCAGTCGCTTTGTTTTCGACGCGCGCGCCGCTGCCGTTAACGGGCGCTTCGATTTTCGGCTTGCCGCTGCCGTTCGTGCCGTTGGGCGGCGAAACCGGCAGTTTAATCTCGACCGGCGGCGCGGCGGCGATCGGCAGTTTTTCGACCGGGATTTTCGGCTTTTCGATCGGAACTTCGAAGGCTTCTACGACGACGGCGCGTTTTTCGACCGCAATTTCGCGGCTTTCGGCGGCAGCTTCCGTTTCGCTGACGCTTTGATAAACGTTGATAATTCCGCCCGGTTCGCGCGCGCGAATCAGGATTCTTTGGAGCGCTTCTTCGCCCTCGGCGACGCGCCCGGCGATGTGGTCGTATTCGCGCACCTTTAACTGATTTTCCGCCGTCAGATAAATATCCGCCTCGTAGCCGCTCAATTCGATCCGCACCTGACCGGCAAACTGGCGGCGGCGCAGATATTTGATCAGAGCCGAAAGATTGACAAACGAGGTATCTAAATTTTCGTGAACCGGACGATTTTTCATTTTATACTTTATAAGGTCAGCGGAAATTTTCGGAGCGCCGCGAATTTAATAAATCATTTCGAGGCGCAAATCAAGCCTAATCGAGCGCCTATCAGATTAAAAATTACGAAAAGCGGGCAATTTCCATTGCATCTTTTTAAATTTTCGTTCAAAATTCGCAAACAAACGGTTTTTGGTCTTTGGTTTTTGGTCTTTGGCTTTTGAATTTAAAGCTTAGATTGAAAATTAAAAGTCGAAGACCAAAACCCAAAAACCAAAGTCCAACAATAAAAATTTTATGATCAAATCATTATTTCGTAAAAAATCTATCGCGCAGATTCAGTCCGATGCCGCTGCCGGATTGAGCGAACACGCGCAGGATGACGTCGGCGGCGATGGCGGCGGACTGCGCCGGACGTTGAGCGTGACCGATCTGACGCTGATGGGAATTGCCGCGATTATCGGCGCGGGAATTTTCGCGATGATTGGAAAAGCCTCGTACAGCGGTGGTCCGGCAGTCGCGTTTCTTTTCGTATTTACGGCGTTAGCGTGCGGTTTTTCAGCACTCTGTTATGCGGAGTTCGCCTCGCGGATTCCGGTTGCGGGTTCGGCATATACTTACGCGTATGCCTCGATGGGCGAGTTTATCGCATGGATTATCGGCTGGGATCTGATCGTCGAATACGCGATCGGCAACATCGCCGTCGCGATTTCGTGGAGCGATTATTTCACCAATATGCTCAAGGGAATCAACATCGGCAGCCTTAAAGGAATCCACGTTCCCGAATATCTGACGATGGATTACCTGAGCGCGTCGCGCGGTTTTGCCAACGGGCAGGAAGCCGTTGAACAGGTCCTCGGTCAGGGTTATACGATGGACGTTCTCTCGCGAATGAACTCCGATCAGCTTTCGAATATTTCAAACTCGCTGTCGCCGTCGCTGATCGAAGCCTATCAGGCTTGGATGAACGCGCCGACGCTCGGCGGACTGCGGATCATCGCCGATTTTCCGGCTTTGATTATCACGCTTTTGATCACGACGCTCGTTTACATCGGCATTCGCGAATCGAAATGGGCGGGAAACGTGATGACGGTTTTGAAAGTCGGCGTTATTTTACTCGTAATTTTCTTAGGTTTAAGCTACGTTCAGCCGGAAAACTGGTCGCCGTTCGCGCCGAACGGCGTTTCGGGCGTGATGAAGGGCGTCGCCGCCGTGTTTTTCGCGTATATCGGATTCGACGCGCTTTCGACGACTGCCGAAGAATGCAAAAATCCGCGCCGCGATCTGCCGATCGCGATGATCTTATCCTTGGTTATCTGCACGGTCTTATATATCGCGCTGGCGCTCGTTTTGACCGGAATGGTTTCCTACACGAAACTCGACGTCGGCGATCCGCTCGCGTTCGTGTTCGGACCCGAAGGCGCGAATCTGCCGGTTGTTGCGGGAATTATCGCGGTCAGCGCGGTGATCGCGCTCGCGACGGTTTTTCTCGTCTTTCAGATCGGACAGCCGCGTTTGTGGATGGCGATGAGCCGCGACGGGCTTTTGCCGAAGATTTTTTCGTCGATTCATCCGAAATTCAGAACGCCCTGGTTTGCCACGATCATCACGGGTTTGGTCGTCGCGATTCCGGCGTTATTTATGAATTTGTCGGAAGTGACGGATCTGGCAAGTATCGGAACCTTGTTTGCCTTCGTCGTCGTCTGCGCGGGCGTTTTGTTCAAGGATAAAGAATTTAAAGAAAGCGGGACGCGGTTTGTGCCGTACATAAATTCGCAGTTTATCCTGCCCGTTCTGTTTATTGTCGGGTTATTTCTGCTGGTCTATTTTAACGGCATTTCTTCGCTCAACGAGAAGGCGAAAAATCCCGATCTGCGGATTTCCGCCGAAAAACTCTCGGAAATCGAAGAAGACAATAAATACGCCATTCTGGATTCGGCAAATATGACGAATCCGGCGGTTTATTCCGAGGGACTCGGCGTTTTCGGCAATCTATTTAAGGTTGGCACCGATTCGGAAAGCAAAACCATCGAGTTCGTTCTGCCGAAACAAAGAAAAACGATCACGACTTCGAAAGAAAAAATAATCGTTGTCGAAGCGGGCGGCACAGAGCGAGAGATTTTATTTTCGCCCGATACCGGAAAAGCCAAAATCGATAAGAGCTACTTTTTAGGGATTACGCCTTTTGTGAACGAGGAAAAGACGACCGTTCCGAATATGCAGCCGCCGGTCGTCATTCCGACCGAAAAAGGAAACGCGGAAATAACCGTCACGTCCAAGCAAACAAAAGAACCGTGGCTGAGCGCGTTTTCGCACAAAATCCCGATCCTGTTTTTTATCGCGATTTCGATCATGCTGCTTATTTTGAGCTTCACGAAAAAGCTTTCGCTGATCCCGATTCTCGGTTTGTTGTCGTGCCTTTATCTGATGACCGAACTCGGCGTAACTAACTGGATGAGATTCAGCGTCTGGCTGTTTTTCGGTCTGCTGATCTATGTTTTTTACGGCTATCGTCACAGCAATCTCAATAAAACGGAGAACGCTCCGGCGGAAAGCTGATTTTCTTAAAGGTTCAGAGTCCACGCTTTGGCGCGCCGACTGCCGCATCCGGCAGACACTTTGGCAAACTAAGGTTTGGACTCCGAACCTTAATTTACAAATCTTTACGTTTGCAGCAAAACCAAACCTCGATCCCGCGCGTCTTATCAGCAGAAGATTCTGATTTTCAAAATTTAAAGGAGTAATTTCATAATGAAAAAAGTTTTATTTTTAAGCGTTTTCGTCTGTCTGACGGCGCTTTCCGTTTTCGCGCAGGACAAAAAAGCGCCGGATTTTTCGGGCAGCTGGACGCTCGATGTGAGCAAATCGAAGCTCGACGAACGCGCGCGCATCGAATCGATGACGATCACCGTCGCGCAGTCCGACAAGGACGTTAAGATCGAAACCGCGACCAAGCGTCTGCCGCCGCCCGAAGGATTATCACAGAGCGACGGCGGCGGGCAAGGCGGCGGAATGCGTCGCGGCGGCGGATTCGGCGGCGGCGACGGCACGCTCGTTTATTCGCTCGACGGCAAAGAAACGACGACCGAAGCCGAAGGACGAATGGGCAAAACGCTCGTTAAATCGAAAGGCGAATTCGACGGTGGCAAATTAAAGCTGTCTTCGACGCGCGTTATGAATACGCAGATGGGCGAAGTTTCGATAACGACCAGAGAAACCTGGACGCTTTCCGGCGACGGGAAAACCCTGACCGTCAAACGCGAAACCGAATCGCCGCGCGGCACGAATTCGTCGGAAATGGTTTTCACGAAAAAATAAGTTTTCAGGAAAAATCAAACCTAAAAAAAGCAAGAGTCGCAACTCTTGCTTTTTTTATTTTGTAAGTTCGTTTCAATTGAAACTTAGCGAGTTGTCCCGTTGCCGCTGCCGCTGCCCCGTCCTGTCGGCACAGTAATTTGCGGCGCTTCAACGGTTGACTCCTCGACCTCAACATATTTCAGTCCGAGATTCTTGCGCAGTTTTTCGGCAAGTCGCGGGTTGAGTTTCGAGAGTTTTTGATACTCGCGCATCACGTCGTCATTCGCGCCGACCTTGTTCAGGCAAAACGCATATTCGTAGTGCGCGTCGCCGTCATCCGGTTTGATCTCGGTCGCCGTGCGGAACGAAGAAACCGCCGAGTAGAATTGGCGCAAACCTTTATAGGTTTGTCCGAGATTGAAGTGTCCTTCGAACGATCTCGGATTCTGGCGCGTAATATCGCCGAAAATTTTCTGCGCGTCTTCGTAATATTCCATTTTCAGATAATTTGCGCCGACCATAAACTTTGTTTCGGTGTTGGTCGAATCAATCCGCAGCGAGCGATTCACATATTCGAGCGAGGCATTAAATTTTTTCTGTTCGTAAAGCACTTCGCCGAGTTTATTGAGAACTTTGACGTTTCGCGGATCGAGCTTGAGTGCGAGCTGTAATTTCCGTTCGGCTTTCTGATAATTTTTATCCTGCTCGATGATTTTAATCGCCTGGTTGAGCAGATTCTGTGCGCCGGATTTTTTCTGCGACTCTGATAAAGCTTCGATTTCCTGATCTGTGATGTTGTCGGGAATGACAATCGTATCAATTTCCGAAGGCGCGTAGGTGGTGGTTGAATTTCGGTCATAATAACCCGTACCGCCGCCGGTAGTTTTCGTACTAACTCGCGGCGCATCATAATTCGAATACCGCGAAGACGTTGATCTCGAACTCGAAAAAGCGTTTCCGAACATCGGAATCAGCGTCGTGATCAGAATCAGCACGACGATCGGCGCGGTTGCGCCGCCGGCTGCCGCGAGATCGCTTTCGCTCTGCCGAAGCTTTTTCGCGAGCGTTTCGGATTTCGCCGTCAGATGCTGCTGGCGCTGGCGGACGAGCGTCGAGCCGGAGCGCAGGTTGACGAGCAGATTTTCGATTTCGCGCTCGATCTTGCCGCGCTTTTCGGCAAATTCGTCAACCAGCTTTCGCTTGCTCACTTCGGGCAGATCCGTATCGGGTTGGTAATCGAAATTTCGTTCGCGGTTTCTGCGCCACTCAAGGATTGTGGTGTTGACTTCTTCGTTGATCGGCGGCGGCAGCGATTTCAAACGCTTCGCCTCGACATCCGCCGCCGTGCGAATACCGGCGCTTCTCAAACGGTTAATATGTCCGCTGCCGATGCCCGCGAGCTTCGCCTCGTCTATTTTGAAGGACGAAAGATAACGGTCGAGTTTGTATTGGAAATCGCCGTCGGTCAGCAATTTGACCTTTTCGCGGCTTTGCTGCTGAAGATTGTGGTGCTCGTCAATTTTTTGGCGAATCAGCGCCATGTCCAGATTAAAAACGGGCGCGACATCCGCCGCCGACCATTCCGTTTCGAGCTGATTCCATTCGCGCCGCGCGTTCTCCAACCGGACTTCGAGATCAACCTTGCTGTTTTTGCCCGAGTTGTTGAGCGTGACGATAAAACCCGCCATCAGGAGCGCGCCGATAAAAAATCCGACGCCCGGACCGGCGATCGCCGTCAGAAAAATAACGATGCAGAACTGCAGGATCGAGAGCGTGATAAAACGCGAAAGATTTTCGCGCCGTGCCGTTTCGGCTTCGGGCGAAGGCGGCAGCATCGGCAAACCCGTTTTCAAAGGTTTGGCAGGCAGATTGGTTGGCAGCGCAAGACTCGAAACCAGATTTTCGATCGTGAAAATATTAAAGGTTTCGTCGCCCGCCGCGCGCGCGCTGGTGACGAACGGGAAAAGCATCAAGCCGGTCTGCGATTCGAGCGCGCACCACGGGCAATCGTGCAAATCCTCGAAGTAAAAATGCCCGATATGCAGCGCACACTGCTTGAGCGAATCCGTCAAATCTTCGAGCGCTTCGATCCATTCGCGCGGTTCCGGTCGGTCGTCGGTCAAAAAAGCGCGTTCGAACATTGCCGCCAGACGCGGCGAAACCTTATCGAGCGAAAGCGTTCCGGGCGGCTGTTTGACATTCCACAAGTGCGATTCGGGACTGTATGCGAAGCGGTATTCGCGGATACAGTCTTCGAGCGATTTATCTTCTTCGCCGAGATAATTTCCGGCAAACGGATGCCTCCCTAGAAAAAGCAGCTGGAAGATAATTACCGCGAGCCCGAAATTGTCGTGCTTGGTTTCGCGCTCGATCTCGCCGAGATCAACGCCCTGGAGTTCGGGCGCGAGATGCGTCGCGACGCCGACTTCGCAGCGATAGCGAAAATCGCCGCGACTCACGCTGTAACTGTCGCAGTCGATCAATTTAACCGTGCCGTCGCGCAGAACGACGCAGTTGCCGTGATTGACATCGCCCATGATGTGCGCGTTTTTGTGCAGACTGTAAAAGGCGCGGGCGACGTTGGTCGCCGCGTGAATCAGAAATTTCCACGTCGCTTCGGGAAAATGGACGCGGCGGCTTTTCAATGAATAAAGCTCGTGAATTTCCTTTGCCTTGACGTTCGGCATCAAAAAACCGACGGTTTTGCCCGCGTCGTCCTGCAAAGTATCAACGATCCACGCCGCGACCTTGAGCAGCTGATCGTTTTGATTATCCGCCATCCAGCGCAGCTTTCCGGCTTTTTCCTGCGTGACCGGCTCGTGGTAGATTTTCGCGACCAGCTCGTGATCGTCCGGACAGGCGAAAACCGCGCCTTCGCCGCCGCGCCCGATTTGATTGGTTAAAATGTAAGACTGACCTTTGCTGTCGTAAACTGTCGGCATAGCTTTTTAAAACCTCATAAGCATTTAGATGCACTTTTTTTGATTTCAAGTTTCAAGTTGTTTGTCTTTAACCTGAAACCTGAAACTTGAAACCTAAAACTCATATTTTCACCGTTTCGCTCGAAACGTTCGCCGCTTTGGCGCTTGCGCGCGAAGCGAGAATGATCGTTTTGTCGTCGTCGGTTTTCTCGTTGATCTTCGGGCTGCTGAGAAAATTTTCGAGCTTTTCGTTTAAACCGTTCAATGCGGCGGCGTTTCTCAAGGGCGCGATCATCGGCATCAGAAACGGTTCGTGCGGCGCGCTTTTCTGGTAATCGACCGCGACCGGATAAATTCCGTCCGAAAACAAGATCAAATCCTCGATTTTTTCTTCGACCAATTCGAACCGCAGTCTTTCGGCGGCGGTTTCGTCCGTCACGAAATCCGTGACGTTGACGTATTCGGCTTCGACCGGCGCGATCGCGAAACGATAACTTTCAACATCACCCGACGCCGAAAAAACGATTCCGCCGTCGCCGACCTGATAAAAAACAGCATAATGCGCACCAATTACCGCGCCGACAAATGTCGAGGCATAATCGCGCAACTCTTTTTTATCTTTCTGCGATATTTCGGCGATTTTTCGTTGAAAATACGAAATCCAAAGCCGTCCGAAATCCGCCGTCAGAGATTTTACGGAAGCATCTTTCGCGCTCAAAAAATCGGCGACTTCTTTGGTGAAAATCTCACACGCTATTTGTGCGCCGATCTGCCCGTCGGTCGTCGAACCCGCGCCGTCGGCGACGACCGCGATCAAAACTTCGCCTTCGGTTTCCGTCGTCACGGTCGTGCAGGCAAATCTGTCCTGGCATTCCGTGTTTTGGTTGATATGCGCGAGCCCGATTGCCGAAGCGTGAGCGACGCGCCACGTTTCCGTTGCGTTCATTAAACTTCTGACCATCCGTAAGGCTTGTAATCGGGAATCGGCACGGAATCGCCCGGGTTCGAGCGCGAAACGTTTTTGAGCGAAGCGGAAAGCCACATGAAAAATTCCTTGAATCGGACGCCCGAAAGCCGCATCGGCTCGCGCACGGAAATCTGATTCAAAACCTTGAAATCGGCTTTCTGCACGCCGAGCGCGAAAAACGAGAAGGATTTCGATTCTTCGCCCGCGCGGATCAATTGCGGCAGATGCGCCCAATTATCGGTCGGTTCGCCGTCGGTGATCAGAAAAATCCACGGGCGAAAAAGCTTGATGCCGTTCGTGCGCAAAACTTCCTTGCGCTGTTTCAAAAGTCCGAGCCCGCGCGAAACCGCCGAGCCGAGCGGCGTGTCGCCGGCGGCTTCGAGACGCGGCAGGCGAAACTGGTCGGCGGTCGTAAAATTCTGCATGACATTCACGGGACCGAACGTGACGACCGCGATCTCGACGCGCTTCATGCTCAGTGAATCGCTGAAAAGCTCTTCGCGAAAGCCTTGAATTCCGCTGTTCAACTCTTCGATCGGCTCGCCCTGCATCGAGCCCGACGTGTCGAGCAGCAAAACGCACGGGCAGCGCGGTTCCGGATTTTCGGCAAATTCAGCGGCGGCAAACGGCTGCTGCTCGTCGTAATTGTAAGAATTGTTTTCCATAAATCTATTTTCAGATGTGTCTTTATAATATCGCGTTTTTTCGCCAAATGGCAATGTTTTTTGAGACGGGAGATCGCTTTTCAAACGTCTGAGATAACTTGAAGTTTCTTTTTATTTAGTTGATTATTAACGAAACAAATCTTATCCCTGAGCGAATGACGAAAAATCAGATAAAATGCGTCGGCGTAGTAGTTAAGCCGAATCACAAGGAAGCGTGGAAAACGGCGTGCGAGTTGTCCGATTGGCTTAAAAAACGCGGCATCAGTCTTATCGGCAGCCCGCACGAAGAAGACGAAATCTGCCCGATCGAAAAGGTCGAAACCGAGGAATTTCAGAATAAGGCGGATTTGATCGTCGTTCTCGGCGGCGACGGCACGATGATTTCGACGGCGCGGCTGATCGGCAACCACGAAGCGCTCGTGCTCGGGATTAATTACGGCAGCCTCGGTTATCTGACCGAGTTTCGGATCGAGGAAATGTTCGACGCGCTCGACGAAATTTTGCAGGGAAATTACGAAATTGACCGCCGCGAGATGCTCGATGTCGAACATCGCCGCGCGGGCGAACTGCTCGGCAAAGGTCGCGTACTCAACGACGTCGTCATCAACAAAGCGGTTTTAGCGCGAATTATCGAAATCGAAGTCAGTCTCGACACGCTCTTCGTCAATAATTTTCGCGCCGACGGCTTAATCGTCGCGACGCCGACCGGCTCGACCGCCTATAGTCTTTCGGCGGGCGGACCGATCGTTTATCCTTCGATGAACGCGGTCGTGATTACGCCGATCTGTCCTTTTACGCTGACGAATCGCCCGATCGTCGTGCCCGATTCGGCGGAAATAAATCTGCGTTTGATGAACCAGAGCGACGGCGTGGTTTTGACTTTGGACGGGCAGATCGGTTATCAAATGCAAACCGGCGACCGGGTTCTGATTCGCAAAAGCGCGTTGACGTTTAATCTCGTCCAGCCGCCGAACCGCAATTATTTCGACGTTCTGCGCAACAAATTAAAGTGGGGAAGATAATTCGATTTGGGATTTGAGATTTGGGATTTGGGATTTTTTAGGACAGAAACCCGCGCGTTGGCAAGGGTTCGTAAAAGTTAAAAAAATATGGCTGAAAACAATCAGGAAAACAACGAACAACGAAATATTCCGACTGACGACTTTTCATACGAAAAAGAACTGCGCACCGATCTGGACGACGACACGCCCGATAAGCCGAAGGGCATGGCGCAGCATACCAAGATTCTGCTCGGGCTTTTGATCGGCGTCGTGGCGGGCGTGATTGTCAATCAAATCTTTAAATCATACAGCACCGAGGTTGCCGGATTTTTTAATTCGCTTTACGGTTACACGGCGCAACCTTTTACCTCGAAACAGTATCTCGAAAGCTTTATCAAAAATTTCCCCGAGCCGATCGGGCAGTTGTTTCTGAATCTGCTTTTGATGATCGTCGTGCCGCTGGTTTTTTCGTCGCTCGTCGTCGGCGTTGCCGGTATCGGCGATGTTCGCAAACTCGGGCGCATCGGTTTGAAATCGTTCATTTATTGTCTGATTATTTCGGCGATTTCGGTCGTCATCGGTCTCGTCCTGGCAAATACGATGCAACCCGGCAAACGCATTGATCCGGTAATTGCCGAACAGATGAAAGCGCAGTTTGGCGGCGACGCTGAAAAACGCGTTGCCGACCAGAAAAAGGCGGACGACGCCGCGAAATCCGATTCGGCTCTGATGCAGGTCGTCAAAACCGTCGTCCCGAAAAACCTCGTGACTTCGATCGCGCCGGAAAACGCGAATATGCTTCACCTGATGTTTTTCGCGCTGATCGTCGGCGTCGCCATAACTTTACTGCCCGCGCCGGTTTCCGCGCCGTTCGTCAAATTTATGGAAGCGGTTTTCGCGATTACTTCGAAAATCATCGATATCGTGATGAAGATCGCGCCGTATGCCGTCGCCTGTCTGATTTTTACAAACGTCGCGCGGTTCGGGATTGATCTGCTCGGCGCGCTCGCCTGGTTTGTCGTCGCGGTTCTGCTCGGTTTGAGTTTGCAGATGTTCGGCGTTTATTCGCTCTCGGTCTGGTTTCTCTCGAAAATCAATCCGCTCGAATTTTTCAAACGCGTCCGCACCGTTATGGTGACGGCTTTTTCGACCAGTTCGTCAAACGCGACGCTGCCGACCGCGCTGCGCGTTTCGGAAGAAAACTTGGGCGTTCCGAAGGAAATAAACAGCTTCGTGCTGACCGTCGGCGCGACCGCCAACCAGAACGGAACGGCGCTTTACGAAGGAATCACGGTTTTGTTTTTAGCCCAGCTCGCCGGCGTTGATCTCACGCTCGGACAGCAGTTGATGGTCGTTTATCTCGCGATTTTGGGCGGCATCGGTACAGCAGGCGTACCGTCCGGTTCGATCCCGTTCATCATCGGAATTCTCGCGATGATCGGCGTTAATCCGGCGCTGATCGCGATTATTCTCGGCGTTGACCGAATCTTAGATATGTGCCGCACGACTTTGAACGTCGTCGGCGATCTAACCGCCGCAACCTATGTCGCGCGTTCCGAAGGTTTCGAACTGTTGAAAACAAAAGAAAAAAGCAGCATTGGTTAACATTCTGCAAAAAGCAGTAAACGATCATCAAATCTTTAGACGGCATGACTTGTGCGCTTTGAAAAATATACTTAGCGCCTTTGCGTCTTTGCGGGACGATAAATAGTTATGCCCTTTTAAAGAATAATTTCCCGCAAAGACGCAAAGGCGCTAAGATATAAAGAATTAAAGCTGAATTGTCTTCAAGGAGGGAAAATTAAAAATGTTTCCGTTAGGCGATGAAAATAACGACCGGGTAATTACGCCGTATGTAAATTACGCGTTTATCGCGATCAATATTCTGGTTTTTGTGTTTTTGCAGGGGTTGGGCGGCAACGAGGCGTTTTCCTACGCTTTTTCGCTCGTGCCGAAGGAAATTACGACCGGCGTCGATATTACCTTGCCGCAGATAATCAACATCGGCGGGCAGACGGCGCAGATTCCGCATTACGACACGCCTTTGCCGGTTTATTTCAACTTCCTCAGCTCGATGTTTATGCACGGCGATTTTATGCACATTTTCGGCAATATGCTGTTTTTGTGGATTTTCGGGGACAACATCGAAAATATGATCGGGCATATTCGCTTTGCCGCTTTTTATATCGTCTGCGGAATCGCCGCCGCGCTCGCGCAAATCATTCTCGGACCGGATTCGATCATCCCGATGCTCGGCGCATCGGGGGCGATCTCGGGCGTGATGGGCGGTTATATCCTGCTTTTCCCGACAAACCGCGTGCGCGCGCTGATCTTCAACATCTTTACGACCGTTCCCGCCTACGTCGCGCTCGGACTTTGGATCGGGATCCAATTAATTCAAGGTTATTTCGCCCCGGCGGGACAAGGCGGCGTCGCCTACGCCGCGCACATCGGCGGATTCATCGCCGGAGTCGCGCTCATCAAAGTTTTCGCCATCGGGAAAACTCCGCACCGGATCGGCGAGTAGCAGATTCGACGTTTAATAAAAGAAGGGAAGCGTTTGTTTTAGAAAACGCTTCTCTTTTTTACTGCTAATTTTTCCGTTTATTCATTGTCATCAGGTCTAGGAAGTTCCGCGCCCGGCGGAACGATCCAGACTATACTCCACGCGCCCGCGCCGCGCCTGTTTGTGCCGCCTCTGACCATCGTTAGGCGATTAGCGTCAAACTTTAAAAACCTGACTGCATCTTGGATTTGTCTTTCACGAGCCGCAATTTCTTTGTCCGTTCCGTAATTAATAATATAGCCCTGCGCGTTCGGATTGTTTCCCAACTCGACATATAGATTTTGAATTCGTGCTTTTATGTCGTCGTTCGCAAGTTTTCCGAAATAATCAAGCGGCTCGCCAATCGGCTTGTTCGCGATCGAACCTGTCTCTGAGGCGACGTTCGGACAACATGCGGGCAATCCTGTGATGGTAACTTCCGCGGTAATGTTCGTGCCGCCGGCAAGTCCGGTCGTGTCCACGGTGATCGAACAGGTGCCTTGACCGCTGATGATCGTGCCGTTGGAGACTTTCCATTCGTAGCCGAGCGTCAAGCCTTCGGTTTTACCGGAAACGGTCGCGACGAATTTCATCGGCGTGCCTGCTTCGACCACTCCGGCGGTTCCCGGAGTTTTCGCGCACAACGAATTTTCCGTTTGCGCGAAAGCCGAAAGACTAAAAATCAAAGCTAAAACTGATGCGAATAATATTTTTTTCATGAGCACAAACCTCGAAGATTTTTCTTAAATATAAGCTTATTCGCAAAAAAGTTAAAGATTTTTTGTGGAATTTCTTGTTTCACTCTTGAAACATTATGCAACTTGTGCTAGATTTGTTTCATCTTTGAAACAAAATGCCTTTGACGGTAGGCATTTAGAGAATAGCAAATAAACAAAAACATTAAGATTTAAGCAAGGAGAAAGTATCTTATGAAGTCAGTAAATAAACCGAAAATCAATCCGCTGAGCCGGGTTCCGCGACAGCAGCGTCTGATTATGGCGATTCGCGGCGGCGCGGGCGTCGGTAAAAGTCAATTTATTCGTTCAATGTCGGAAGCCGGTTTGGGCAAACTCTGCATTTTCGACACTGAACGCAAAGCGCGTCTTTTGCGCGGCGTCGGTCAAACGTTCGACGCGCTCGAAATCGAAGATAACGACGAATTGCCGGAATTTATCGAATGGGCGATCAACGGCGAAGGCGTCGAACAGAATTACGGCTGTTTCGCGCTCGACAGTTGGGCGGCGTATTTCGGCGCGAAGCATTCGGAAATGATCGAAGCCGTGCGCGAAAAAACGGGCGATCCGCTGGCGCAGCCTTCGGCAGAAGAATTGGCGGCTGACCAGATGATTCTACAGTCGGTTTTGCGCAAACTCTGTATCGAATCGGGCAAATGCGTCGTCATCGCCGACCAGATTCCGGCGAAAGGCAAAGAAGCGAAAGAAGATAACGAAATCGGGCGCGTTCTGCCGATGACGGCTTCGGGCTTGGAATATTTCGTTGACGTGATGCTCGAAGTCAGCCTGCAAGAGCGCGACGGCGAAATTACGCGCGTTTTTCAGGTCGTCAAATCGAATTCACCGGCGTTCGAAGTCGGCTTCGAGATGACCGGAAATATTACTTTCAAGGATTTTCTCGACCATATGCGCGCCGAAGAAGCGTTGAATCTCGCGTTCGAAGCGCCGGCAAAATCGAGCGTTCCCGAATTTATCGAGGAAAAACAGCCGCTTTCGATCGCGCCGCAAGCTTTAACGATCGAAGATTTGATCAAAAAAGCCGAAAGCAGTGGGTTCAAGCAAGCCGACATTGTCACCGGCGCGCGAATATATCATAATCAGCCGAACATTTATCACCTGACGGCGGAACAAATTCTCGATCTCGATCGCCGGATGTCGGCGCGAATCGAAAAAACAAAAGGCGCGGCGGAAGATAAAACTTCCAAGAAAAAAGCCGCTTAACATTTAGTTTTAGGTTCCAAGTTTTAGGTTTCAAGTTTATGAAACCTGAAACTCGAAACCTGAAATTTCGAGCTTAGAAAAGGACAAGGGAAGTTTCGGGAACGATTTCTTTTGTCCTTTTTGTATTTAAATTTTAAGGAGAAAAAATTTATGGTGCGAATAATTTTGGGCGCGATTGCCGGATTTATCGTCTGGTCAATTCTGTGGGTCGGAAGCGATGAAATATTGATGAGAATCTCGGCTGATTGGTATGGCAAACATCACAATGAACTCAAAGCGGCGGTCGAAGATCGAACGGCGTTTATGTCGGATTCGACAATTCTGCTGATCGGTTTAGTCCGAAGCATTATCTTTTCGATCATCGCCGGATTTACGGCGGCTTCGATTGCGAAAGAAAATAGTAAATCAACGCTCGCCGCAGGAATTTTACTACTGCTGTTCGGTATTTTTATTCAATCGATCTTCTGGAATTACGCGCCGCTCTGGTATCACATTTCGTTTCTGGTTCTGCTGATTCCGATGACTGTTTTAGGCGGCAAACTGAAGAAATTTTAACGGAGAATTTATGGTGCGAATAATCTTGGGCGCAATCGTCGGATTTATCGTTTGGACAATTTTTCTAATCGGCAGCGACCAAATTTGGATTGCTTTATCGCCGGATTGGTACGGCAGCCATCAAAACAAATTTGCGGCAGCACTTGTCAACAAAACGCCTTTTACGGCAGATCCGACGGTCATGATAATTGCCGTTATCCGAAGCGCGATTTTTTCCGTCATTACGGGTTTCATCGCGGCTCTGATTTCTAAGGAAAACTTTAAGTCGCCGCTCTTGCTCGGAATTTTTCTGCTGGCTTTCGGCGGTTTTATTCATTCGATGATTTTGGATAACGTTCCCGTTTGGTATCACTTGCTGATTTTGCTGCCGCTGATTCCGCTGGCGATCCTGGGCGGCAGATTGAAAGGTTGAAAGCAGACGATCTAATCTCGACCGATTAATTCGAGAAAGACGGGAAGCGGCAGCCAATTTGGAAATTTTTTGTAAGTTTGTTCGTTGAGCCGTTCGATTTTCTGTTCGGCTTCGGTTTGCAGTTCGTCGGGCGGCAAATCTTCGCGCCGTTCGTAGCAGGCGTGTGCGAAGCACGGCACGGGTTTGACTGCGTGGACGAGACAGCCGACGCCTTTTTCGAACAGCGGGCACGCGAAAGTTTTTTGAAAAGTGTCGCCGTCGCCGGTTAACTCATATCTTTCGATTGCGTCGGCAATTCGACGGTAAATTTCGTTTTGCCTTTCGGGTGAAAACTTACTGAGCTGTTCGCGAATCAAAACGGCTTCGAGCCGCGTGATGTGAACATTGACGAAATGCGCGTCGAGACAACACGCGCCCTGTGTTTCGCAGGTCGCGCAGTTTTTGGCGCGGTGCTCGTAATTTTCACTGACGAAGGCGCGAAGATCGTTTTTCAGGTTGCGCAGTTTCGCGAGCGACTGTTTTTCCGAAAGCGGTTTCATTTGCTATAATTTACGTAAATTCAAGATTCAAAATTTTAGATTCAAGATTATTTGGTTTTCAATCTTGAATCTAAAACTTTGAATCTCGAATATCTTAACAAATTTGGAGAATTATGCTGAACGAAGGAGATATTGCGCCGGATTTTACGGCTAAAAATCAGAACGGCGACGACGTAAAACTCTCGGATTTCAAAGGAAAACGGGTTGTTTTATATTTTTATCCGAAAGACGATACGCCCGGCTGTACGAAGGAAGCGTGCAGCTTGCGCGATTCTTTCGACGTGTTCGAAGAAAAGAGAATCAAGGTTTTCGGCGTTTCGAACGACGCTGTCGAATCGCATCAAAAATTTATCTCGAAATACGCTCTGCCGTTCGATCTGATTGCCGATACGGACAAATCTCTGGTCGAAGCCTATGGCGTTTACGGCGAAAAAAATATGTACGGCAAAAAGTATATGGGCATCAACCGGACGACTTTTTTGATCGACGAAGCGGGCAAAATCGCGAAGGTTTTCAAGAAAGTCAAAGTTGATGAACACGCCGACGAGGTTCTCGAAGCCTTCGGCGAAAAATAAAGTGAAAAAGGGTAAAAGTGAAAATGTGAAAATGTTATTCGTTTAAGTTCAATCAGCTTTTTCACTTTTACCCTTTTATCCTTTTTCACATTGAAGAAATGTCAAAAGAAAGAATCCGCTGGGCGGAATTGCTCGATGTGCTGACCGATTCCGACCGCAAGCGCGAAATTGTTTTAGAACGCGCGACCGAAACCGAGCGGATGGCGCTTTTTCTGCTGCGCCGCGAAAGATGGTCGGCGCTCGTTTCGCCGAAGGAAGTTAAGGAATACGACGTCGAAATCTCGAAACCCGGCGCGAAGGCAGCGGTTCAGGTTCGCAATCAGCGCGCCAAAGTTCATCTCGGACAGATCGAAAAGTTTCTCGATTTTCTCGCCCAGCCGAACGTGAAAAATTTTACCGACGGTTTATTTATCTCGACGAGCGGCTTTACGCCGTCGGTTTACGCTTATCTGCGCGAAGAAAAAATCACGAATCTGAAATTGGCGATTATGCGCGATCATCAATTGATCTTCGACTGCGAAAAACTGGACGCCGCCGAAGAGCGCGAAAAAACGACTTACATCGGTGTTTTTACGTGCAAGGGCGGCGTCGGAAAAACGACGATTTCCGCGCATCTCGCGGGCGCATTTGCCTTAAACGGCTACGATGTCGGCTTGATTGATCTCGACCATCAGCAAAATTTGCGCAAGATTTTGGGCGAAGGAGTTTATTTGCCCGCAACGAAAGGAAATCTCGGTTCGGTGATCTCGGTTTTGACAAAGGACGAATGGGACGAAGGCGATTACAAAGACACGAAAATTGTCATCTGCGACTGCAACCCCGAATTCGAAGCGAACCCGAAGGAATATATCCAAAAATTCGATTACTGCATTATCCCGACGACCTTAAATCCGCTCGGGATCAACAAAAACGCCGACGTCATTAAACGAACCCTGACGGCAATCCGGCGCGAAAATCAAAAAGCGGAGCTTTTCGTCCTGATAAATTCGCTCCAGACGGACGAGCCGAGCCGCAATAATCTTCTGAATCAGGCTTTGCAGACGCAGTTCAAACAACTGCGCGAAATCGACGCGCGGCTTCATTACATCAATCCGGCGGAGTGCGCGATCCGCTTTTCGAAACAGCTGCTTTATTGGGGCTTTCACCTGTTCGACGGCGCGAAGCCGCAATTGGCTTTCAAGACCGTCGGGCGTTATTCTTACCCGCGCATGGATTTTCTGAAACTCGTTGATTTTCTTGAACTTCGAACCGAAGTATTAAAAGCGCGGACTGCGCAAATGAGGTAAAAAACTTTACAACTTTTGATTGTGATTTCACCTCAAAATACTGTACACTAGCTTTCCTTCAACTTTTGGGGGCGACAGGCTTCGACAGGGGCTTGTATAGATCTTTGGATGCACGTCGGGCTTGCTTACGATAGACCGTTAATACATTGTAAGAAACACAAATGCTAATCAAGAATTAGCCCTTGCTGCCTAGTTTAAACACTAGCCACAAGTGTCTCGCCGGAAGTTTGCTTGATGCGACCGAACGAGGCATAACTCAGTTCAAGCTAGGAAACGTTCTCCGCCTGCGGACGTTTCCAAAACGTTAGTCAGGTTAGTCTGCCGGAAGGTTTTGTCAGTTTGCTGACTTCGGGCAGATGAAATTTAAGCAAACGGACTAAACGTGTAGAGTCTACTGGTCGCAACTCTTGGATGCGGGTTCAATTCCCGCCGCCTCCACCAAACATCTTTTTTGATAACTTTTACCACCGTCCGAAAAACCTGCATTTACCGATAAAAATAGGGGTTTACAAAGAAAACAATCAGATGGCTATATGTCGTCTGACGTCGCATTTTGAGGTTAAAGTGGTAAAAAGTGGTAAATCTTAAAAATTGATTTTATAGAAGAAAGGCTTTCCAAAAACACAATTGGAAAGCCTTTCTTCTATAAATTTTGAGTTTATAGCACTCCGAATCATGCAAGGTCGAAGCGATCGAGGTTCATCACCTTGTTCCACGCCGCCACAAAATCCTGCACGAATTTTTCTTGACCGTCGCCGCTGCCGTAAACTTCGGCTAAGGCTCGAAGCTCCGAGTTCGAACCGAAGATGAGATCAACCCGTGTGCCGAGCCATTTTAGTTCGCCTGTCGTACGGTCACGACCTTCAAACAATTCTTCCGCCTCGGAAGTTTCTTTCCACGACGTGCCGAAATCGAGCAGATTGACGAAAAAGTCGTTAGTGAGCGTCTCGGGACGCGTCGTAAAAACTCCGTGTTTTGACTGATCGAAGTTTGTGTTCAAGACACGCAGACCGCCGACCAGAACCGTCATCTCAGGCACGGTCAGCGTCAACATCTGCGCTTTATCAACCAGCATTTCTTCCGCCTTTGTCCGGTGATGACTTCTCTTGTAGTTGCGGAATCCGTCAGCCTGCGGTTCCATATACCTGAATGATTCTACTTCGGTGTGCTCCTGCGACGCGTCGGCGCGTCCCGGAGAAAAGGGAATCGTTAGATCGAAACCGGCATCCTTCGCCGCTTTTTCGATGCCCGCGCAGCCGCCGAGAACGATCAGGTCGGCGAGCGAAACCAATTTGCTGCCGGAGAAAATTATGCCGGACTGAGAATCGTTGAACTCTTTCCGGATGCCTTCAAGCGTTTCGAGCACCGCCGCGAGCTGCGCCGGATTGTTAACTTCCCAATGTTTTTGCGGCTCCAGGCGAATTCGTGCGCCGTTTGCGCCGCCGCGTTTATCGCCGCCGCGAAACGTCGAGGCTGACGCCCAGGCAGTCGAAACCAGTTGCGACACGGATAATCCGGAATCAAGTACTTTAGCCTTCAGCGCGGCGATGTCCGTCTCATCAATCAGTTCATGCGTTACTTCCGGGATAGGGTCTTGCCAGATGAGTTCTTCTTCCGGCACTTCCGGTCCGAGATAGCGCACTTTGGGACCCATGTCGCGATGCGTGAGCTTGAACCACGCTCGCGCAAAAGCGTCTGCAAATTCGTCCGGATTTTCGAGGAAACGTCTTGAGATTTTTTCGTATTCCGGGTCAAGCCGCAGCGACAAGTCGGTGGTCAACATGGTCGGCAGATGTTTTTTCGACGGATCGTGAGCGTCCGGTATGATCTCGTCGGCATTTTTAGCAACCCACTGCTGCGCGCCGCCCGGACTCTTTGAGAGTTCCCACTCAAAGCCGAACAGATTCTCAAAATAGTTGTTGCCCCATTTCGTCGGCGTCGTCGTCCATGTAACTTCCAGTCCGCTCGTAATCGTGTCGGCACCTTTTCCCGCGCCGAAACTGTTGTGCCAGCCGAAGCCCTGCGCCGCAAGACCGGAGGCTTCCGGCTCGTCGCTCACGTGCGATGAATCAGCGGCACCGTGCGTCTTGCCGAAGGTATGTCCGCCCGCGATCAGCGCGAC
Source organism: Acidobacteriota bacterium (assembly GCA_031411895.1). Classification (GTDB taxonomy): domain Bacteria; phylum Acidobacteriota; class Blastocatellia; order Pyrinomonadales; family Pyrinomonadaceae; genus JAFDVJ01. Next base: position 36,803 of record JANOBZ010000171.1, read on the forward strand.
GGTTTCCTCGTCGTTCATTGCCATGCGACCGAAAGTGTCGCGAATGTCTTTCGCTGCCAGAAGCGGATCGGGATTCCCGTCCGGACCTTCCGGATTAACATAGATCAATCCCATCTGAACCGCTGCCAGCGGATTCTCTAGATTACGGCTGTGCACTTCGCCATCCGCATTGTCGTCGGAAACGAGCACACCGCCCGGCTTTTCAACGCCCTCGGAACCGTGCGCATAACGAATGTCGCCAGCCAGCCAAGTCGTTTCGGCGCCCCAGTAAACGTCTTGATCCGGCTCCCATACGTCTTCACGCCCGCCGCCGAAACCAAACGTCTTGAAGCCCATCGTTTCCAACGCAACGTTGCCCACGAGGATAAACAAGTCAGCCCAGGAAATTTTCCGACCATACTTTTGCTTGATCGGCCACAAGAGCCGCCGCGCTTTGTCCAGGCTGACATTGTCCGGCCAACTATTAAGCGGCGCGAAACGCTGCTGTCCACGTCCGCCGCCGCCGCGACCGTCGCCGACGCGATAGGTTCCGGCAGCGTGCCACGTCAACCGTATAAACAACGGTCCATAATGCCCGAAGTCTGCCGGCCACCAATCCTGCGAGTCGGTCATCAGCGCCGCCAAATCTTCCTTCACCGCCGCCAGATCGAGCGTCTTGAACTCTTCGGCGTAATTGAATCCTTCGCCCATCGGATCGGATAAGGAAGAATGCTGACGAAGGATGTTCAAATTCAATTTGTTCGGCCACCAATCACGGTTCGACCTATGACTTGCGGTGGTGAACTTTATCGCTCCGCCGGTGAACGGGCATTTGCCTGAACCGTTCTTATCCAAAGTTGGATCATTTGATGGTAGTGTTTGCTCTGTGTTATTTTCCATTTTCGATTTACCTTCCGTATGAATTATTTTTTAGAATGTTGTTCGGGAACAAATTTAGATTATTCGTTCCAACTTGAACCCCGTTATATTATCAATTTGCCTATTTACAGCACTCGGGACATAAACCGCGAAGAGTCAGTTCGATTGATTCGGCATTGAATTTCGAAAGAGCGGACGCTTCGTTAATCAGCGCGACCGGAATAGAAAGTTCCAAATCAACCAGCTTTCCGCAGTTGTTGCAGAGCGCGTGGTCATGCCGCGTTAATTTGCGGTCGTAACGGGTTGCGTCGTTACCGAATCGAACCTCGCCGATCAGTCCTTCCTGCTTCAAGTAGCGCAGAGAATTGTAAACGGTCGCGAACGAAATACCAGGCAGCAGCCGACGGGCATCCTCAAAAACTTCGTTGGCAGTCAGATGTTCATCCGATTCGCGGATAACTTCGAGAACGGCTTGGCGCTGTTTCGTTAATCCCACACCTTCTATATCTTTCATTATGTACTCCTCAGCCTCAAGATAGAATTAAAGTAATTATAATTGTAAAAACGGGATTAGAATTAAAATAATTGTAATTTTAAAGAATGTCAATAAAACATCCGCAATTAGTAAGAAAATCCGAGCTTGTTAAAATACTTTGCGTGACGAATTTTTGGGTATTAATGTATTTCGGTAAATAAATCGTCGAATCCCGCAGCAGCGCGATCAGCGTGGAATCGAAAGACGATGGCGGAATGACCTTTTCCGTGCGGAACGAAATCGGTTAAATCAAATTCTCGGCAAAAAAAATGATAAATCTCATCAAACTTATATTGGCAAAAAGCGTATTCGATAAAAAGTACCGCACGAATTATGCGAACGGGCATCTCGCCGATGAAAGAGTAAATTTGAATTAAAAAGGAGATTTTAGCGTTATGAAAAACAAAACCGACATTACGATCATTCTCGACCGTTCCGGCTCGATGGAATCCGTCAAACAGGACACCATCGGCGGATTCAATAATTTTTTGAGCGAGCAGCAAAAGGTCGAGGGCGAAGCCTCTCTGTCGCTCGTGCAATTTGACGATCAGTATGAAGTCGTTTACGAAGATAGAGACATTCAAACTGCCGCTCGCCTGACCGAAGCGACGTTTCAGCCGCGCGGTTCGACGGCGCTTTTCGATGCCGTCGGGCGAACGATCGGCGCGGTCGGCGCGCGGCTTGCCGCTTTGTCCGAAGATAAACGTCCCGACAGCGTTTTGCTCGTGATAATGACGGACGGTTTCGAAAACGCCTCGCGCGAATTTACGGCGGCGAAAGTCGGCGAAATGATTAGCCATCAGCGCGGCGTTTACAGTTGGGAATTTATGTTTATCGGCGCGAATCAGGACGCGGTTCTGAGCGCGCAGGCGATCGGCATTCAGGCGGGCGCGGCTCTGACTTATGCCGCCAACGAAGAAGGAACGCAAATCGCTTTCAGTATGGTTGCCGATAAGGTCAGAAATTATCGCGTTTCGAAAGACTCGGAAGCGCTCCGCTTTAACGACGAAGACCGCGAACGGCAAAACAAGGCGGGCGCGAAAAAATAAAATTATTTCTGCGGGAAAACAGCCAAAATGGTAAAACCCGTTTCAGTTAGTTTATAATTACATTTTTTTCGATTGGTTGAGACGGACGCCGACAACTGCCGCCTCAACCAAAATCATTTTCAGTAAACGAATCGGGGAATTTAATCAAAATGGCAACTCAGGAAGAAGCAAAACAAGCGGTTATTGACTCTCTCAACCGCATCGGGCAGGAAGCGAAAATCAATTTTAAGGAATTCGAGATCGAAGCGCACACCGGAGGGAAATATCGTTCGGGAACGTGGACTTACAAGATTTTCCGGCAGAGAATTTCGATCGATTACTGGTTCAGCGCGTTCAGCTCGAAAAAGCACGAAATAGATATCACCTATCAAACGGACGACAATTTATCTAAACTCGAAGCGGATTTAAGAGCCTGTTACGACGTTGTCCGCGAAGCGGTCAAACGAAAAAAAGGTATGTTTTAAGCCGAGCGCAAAGCGTTTCGCAGCATTCCCGGTTTTTGACATTCCCGCCGCGTGAAACTATTCTTTCCTTTTCGCCAGATGAGCAAAACGACCGAAAAATCGCAAATCGCAAATCGCAAATCGCAAATCCGCAATCTTCCGATCGGCATTTTCGATTCCGGCGTCGGCGGTTTGACGGTTTACCGCGCGCTGCATAATCGCCTGCCGAACGAGCATTTTATCTATCTCGGCGACACGGCGCGCGTGCCTTACGGGACAAAATCCTTGGCGACGGTCGAGCGTTACGCGATCGAGAATTCGCAGTTTCTCGCCTCGCGCGGAATAAAAATGCTCGTTGTCGCCTGCAACACGGCGTCGGCGCTCGCACTGCCGAAAATCCGCGCGCAGATCGGACTCGACGTGGTCGGCGTGATCGGTCCCGGCGCGCGCAAAGCCGTCGAAGTTACGAATCCGAACCCGCGCATCGCCGTCATTGCGACCGAAGCGACCATTCAGAGCAACGCTTACGCGGCTTCGATCCGGCAAGCCGCTGCCGACGCCGAGATCATCCAAACCGCCTGCCCGCTGTTTGTCCCTTTGGCGGAAGAAAACTGGACGACGGAGCCGGAAACCTTTTCGATCGCCCGAAAATATCTCGATAAAATAATCGAATTCGCGCCCGAAGCGCTTGTTTTGGGCTGTACGCATTACCCGATTTTGCGCGAAGTTATTCAGCAAACCGTCGGCGCGCGTGTTAAACTCATTGATTCGGGCGAAGCTTGCGCCGAGGAAGTTGAAAAACTACTCCACGATAAAGGTTTGGCGAATCCGAACGAAGTTACCGGCGCGCGCCGTTTGTGCGACGATCTGGATCATTTTTATGTTACGGACGCCGCCGAAAGATTTGCCCGCGTCGCCGAAAGATTTCTGGGCGCAAAGCCTTCAAGACTCGAAGCGATCGAAGTTTTCGAAGTTGATAAATTGAAAAACTAGCGGTGTTTGGTATTTGGTTTTGGGTTTTGAATGGATTAAAGATTATGTAGTCTTTTCATAAAAACCAAATACCAGAAACCGAAAACCCAAAACCCAAATAAATGAGCTATACAAGAATTGACAGCCGCGCGCTCGACCAGCTGCGCGAGACGAAAATTACCCCGAATTTTTTGCCCTATGCCGAAGGTTCGGCGCTGATCGAGGTCGGTAACACGAAAGTTATCTGCTCGGCGACGGTCGAAGAACGCGTGCCGCCGTTTTTGCGCAACAAAGGCATCGGCTGGGTGACGGCGGAATACGCGATGCTGCCGCGCGCGACCAACACGCGCACCAACCGCGAAACGCTTCGCCCGTCAGGCAGAACGCAGGAAATTCAAAGGCTGATCGGCAGAAGTTTGCGCGCCGTGGTTGATACATCGGTGCTCGGCGAGCGGCAGATCATGATCGACTGCGACGTTCTTCAAGCCGACGGCGGAACGCGCTGCGCTTCGATCACGGGCGCGTGCGTCGCGCTCGCGCTGGCGGTCAAAAATCTTTTGATCAGCGGAAAAATAAAGAAAAATCCGCTGCTTTCGGAAGTCGCCGCCGTTTCGGTCGGCATCGTCCAGGGAACGGCGGTTCTCGATTTGAACTACGCCGAAGATTCGACCGCCGAAGTCGATATGAACATCGTCTGTACCGGCAGCGGCAAATTCATCGAAATTCAAGGCACGGCGGAACGCGAGCCGTTCAACCGCGAGCAGATGAACCAGATGCTCGAACTCGCCGAAAAAGGCATCAATCAACTCTTTACAATTCAAAGAAACGCTTTAAATAGCTGAATCAATATAGTTTCAAATCGCGAAATACGCGAAAGAACGCTAAAAATTCTTAAAAAAGGTTTCGCGTCCTTTCGCGTATTTCGCGATTTGAGACACATCTTTTTCGCAAAATCCCGTCCGGCAGGTTTCACGAACGAAACTTAAGATAACCTGAGTATTGGATAAGAAAATTCCGAAACGGAGCGCGGACGGCTCGTCCGCGCTCCGTTTGAAAAACGCTCAAAACGCTTCGATCGCCTAAAATAACGTGAGTATTGGATAAGGCGGAACGCCGTCATCTTGACGGCACAGCGTTTGAAAAACGCTCAAACGGTTTATTTATTTTCAAGATTCCTGTCAATCGCGACGTTTGACGCCGCTTTTAGCGACGTGTGCCGTCAGGATGACGGCGTTCCTTTCTTATCCAATACTGACGTTAAAATATCAATGAAGATCGAAGCGTTTTTACGCCGCTTTGCGTCGTCGCGGACGAGCCGTCCGCGCTCCGTTCTTATCCAATACTCAGGTTAAGATAAGCATCAAAACTGATGCCAAAGAAATTTCCCGCAGAATCTTTTTCATACAGCGCAACCAATAGGCGAATTGCTAAAAGCCCCCCAACTGGCTAAAATGTAGCTCAATTTTCCAATCCTTAATAAATTGCAGAAAAATTAGCAATCAATATGTTTCACGAAGGTCAGAAAATCGGCAGTTATATACTTGTCAGCCGTCTCGGTAGAGGCGGTTTTGGCGAAGTCTGGCTGGCAGAAAAACGCTCGCAGTTCGTCACGAAAAAAGTTGCAGTTAAACTTCCGCTTGACGATCAGGTTAATTTTGATGCGGTTCGACAGGAAGCCGAGCTTTGGGAACAGGCGAGCGGACATCCGAACGTACTGCCGATCATTGATGCCGATGTTTATGACGGGCAGGTCGTTATCGTCAGTGAATATGCCGACGGCGGTTCATTAGCCGATAAATTGAAACGGGAAGGCAAATTTCCGGTCAGGCAAGCCATTGAGACGGTTATCGGAATTCTCAATGGTTTGGAGTTTCTGCACGGGCGCAAAATAATTCACCGCGACATCAAGCCGCAAAATATTCTGCTGCAGGGCGATACGCCGCGGCTTGCCGATTTTGGCATTTCACGGGCGATGAACACGGCGGCGATAAGTTCGAACATAATCGGAACGGACGCCTATATGTCGCCCGAAGCCTTTGACGGAAAACGCAGCGTTCAGTCGGACGTCTGGGCGGTCGGCGTCGTCCTTTATCAGCTTCTGAAAGGAAGCTTGCCGTTTGCGCAAGAACATCCTTCGGAAAGGATGTTTGCAATTCTGCAAAGAGAATTTGAACCGCTGCCGGATCATATTCCGCAAAGTTTGCAGGTAACGATTGCCAATGCTTTAGCCAAACTGCCGGAAAATCGTTATGCTTCGGCAGTCGGGATGCGTGAGGATTTGCAGAAAATTCTGCGCGGCGAGCCGGTTTCCAGTTTGATTCGATTTCCTGTAAATTCGGCATTTCCGACCGTTAGTCCGCAAGCCGTATTCCCGCCAATTAATCCGCAGCCGGCGCAGCGGGCGAACCCTTTTTACGGGCAAAATTTTCAAGCGGAAAAAGAAACCGCCGTTTATTCGGCTTCGAACATTGTTCAGAATAAAAAACGCAAAGGCTTAAGTCCCTTATTTTATTTGCTGATTTTTGTATTTCTCAGTGCCATCGCGGGAAGTATTTATTTTTTAGTGTATAAATTGAAACAGAATTCTTCACGAAATACCGAGCAGTCAAAATTTCTTCTGCCTTCGCTGCCGAACAGCAATGCCGCCAACACTCAAAACGTAAATACGACGAACGCCAACGCGGTAAATGTCAATTCAAGTCCGCCGCCGCTCGACGCGCCGCACATCAAAGCCGAGCATCGAGCCGTGTTAGAGCTTTGGCTTGAAAACAAAACCGGCTGGCGACCGGCGACCGTCAACGACGTTTTATACGGGCTCGATAAAGACCAGCGCGATTATGCGAGAGGCGAGATGCAGTCCAACGGCAAGTTTCAGCACCCTTATTATGTTGCGGACGATTTCAACGCTGACGGCAAACAGGATTTCGCACTCGTGCTGATAACCGGCAACCGGAAAAAGTACGCCGTTGCCATTTTCAACGCGCCGTTTGCCGAGACGCCGACATATTATACCGAGCAACTCGGCAAGGGCGATTGGTTGTTTTGGATGAAGGACGATCAGTTTAACCGCCGCTTCATTGTCGGTCCGCCGGCTTCCGATGCCGGTTATTTGATTGTTCCGCGCGGAAATAAATACGTTGTCGAATCGGGCGGCTCCGATGAAGACTTATAAAAATTACCCTGAATTTCGCGCTGCTTTTTTCAAATATTCAGAAAAAAGGCTGTTTTGACGAAACGAACCTCAAAACCTACAATTAACCAAACAATCTTAAAGAGGAAAATATCTTGAGCGAAAAACAATTTGAAGGAAAATCGGCGATCGTCACGGGCGGCACGCGCGGCATCGGGAAGGCGATCGTGTCGGAACTGGCAAAGCGCGGCGCGAACGTCGCGTTTAATTATTCGAAAAGCGCGGACGAAGCCGAACGATTAAAAGCGGAAATCGAATCGCTCGGCGTCAAAGCGTTTGCGGCGCAGTGCGATGTCGCGAATACCGAAGCGTCGGCTGATTTCGTCAAACAGGCGACGGCGCAGTTCGGGACGGTTGATTTTTTGGTCAACAATGCCGGAATCACGCGCGACACGTTGATTTTGCGGATGAAGGAAGATGATTGGGATTCGGTGATCGACACTAACTTAAAAGGCGCGTGGAATTTTTCGAAAGCCGTTTTGCGTCCGATGATGAAGAATGAATCGGGCGGTTCGATTATCAATATCGCTTCGATCTCGGGCGTCGTCGGAATGCTCGGGCAGACGAATTATTCGGCGTCGAAAGCCGGAATGATCGGTTTGACAAAGGCGCTCGCGAAAGAAATCGCGAGCCGCAAAATCACCGTCAACGCGCTTGCTTTAGGCTTGATCGAAACCGAAATGGCGAGTGAGATGAACGCCGAATTTCGCGAAAAAATCCTTGCGCAGATTCCGCTCGGACGTTTAGGAAACGTGCAGGAAGTAGCCGAAATCGCGTGTTTCTTATTGAGCGATTCGGCGCGCTACATCACCGGACAGGTCATTCAGCCCGACGGCGGACTCGCGATGTAATCGGATGTCGGGTTTGGGATATCGGATTTCGGATTGAAATTCTTGTAATCCCAAATCCGAATTCCGACATCCCAAATCCATATATGTCATTGGAAAACGTAAACGAAGAACCGGAACAGGCGGAAGAAACGCGCGAAGAAGCGGAAAATTACCAGCGGGCAGCCGATGTTTTTCCTTTCTATTCGATTATTTTAGTCGTCTGTCTGGTCGCGGTTTTCGCCTGCCAGTTTGCCGCCAACAGCCAAAGCACTTTTCACGTAGAAGATGTAAATTTCTCGACTTTGCTCGCCGGATTCAACAAACAGCTTTTTAACGCCGGACAGTATTGGCGGATTTTAACCGGCGCGTCGCTGCACGGCGGATTGATTCATCTGGCTTTTAACTGTTACGCGCTTTATGTGCTCGGCAAATTGGTCGAAACGCTTTCGAACCGCGCGCATCTGGCGATCGTTTTTCTGCTCGCGGCGATCGGCGGCGGAATTCTGAGTCTCGTTTTTCTGCCCGATACGCCGTCGGTCGGCGCGTCGGGCGGCATCATCGGATTTCTCGGTTATATGACGGTTTACGGCTTCAAACGCCGTAAATTGCTGCCCGACGGATTTCTGAAAAATATGCTTTTCAACATTGGGTTTATGGCATTTGTCGGAATTTCGCTTAACCTTTCTCAATCGGAAAATGTGCCCAAAATAGACAACTTCGGACATCTCGGCGGCTTGATCGTCGGCGCGCTTTACGGACTCGTTCAAATTCCGTCCGATCTATATAAAGACCCGCGCGAAACCGGGAATTTAACGACAATTTTCGGCTATGTCGCGCTCGGCATTTTTATTCTGACCTGCGCGTTCAGCGCGTTGCTGCTGCTCGGCGTCATCGTCATTCCTTTTCCGACGCTAATTGGCTTTCACGCTTGATTTTTCATAGAATCATTGATTTGTGATTAAATCTTATGCCGAGAGTCAGAGTTCACCAACACGTTAATCCGCTTGCGCCGTATTTTCTTTTTAAGCCCGAAGCGATCGAGCCGGAAAAAGTATTTGCCGACGCGCGACTGCCGTTATTTTTAGACATCGGCTGCGCGCGCGGGCGGTTTATCCTGAAAATGGCTGAGACCGGACGGCGGCAAAACTTTCTCGGTGTCGAAATCCGCGAACCGCTCGTCGAAGAAGCCAACCGCATCGCCGGGGAAGCCGGTTTAACCAATATTCATTACGAATTCTGCAACGCGATGATCGCGCTCTCTGATCTACTCGAAAAAATTCCCGGCGGCTTGCTCGAAACCGTGACGATTCAATTTCCCGACCCGTGGTTTAAGAAAAAACACGCCAAACGCCGCATGGTCAACGCCGAACTGATCGCAACGATCATCAAACATCTAGCGCCGAACGGCAGGATTTTCGTGCAGACCGACATTGAATTTCTGGCAGAAGAAATGTTCGGTTTATTCCGTGAGCGTAAGGAACTGCGCGAAACTCCGATCACGGCAAACCCGTTTCCCGTCAAAACCGAACGCGAAAAAGCCGTCGAAGAAAAAAACTTGCCCGTCTATCGAACGATGTTTGTAAAGACCGATTAAAAAAACAGCCGCGAATAACACGAATAGCACGAATTAATATAAAAAAAATTCGTGCTATTCGTGTTATTCGCGGCTAAAATTCTTACCGATTAATCGTTAAACCGAATCGAGCGAATCATATTGCGAAACGCGAGATTGTAGTTCGAGGCTTCGGACTGCGGCGCGACCGTCACGACGTAAAACATCTGCCCGTCGCTCAAACTCGTCGTGTAAACGGTCGTCACTTCGGTCGCGTCGGTCACGGGCGAGCGTCCCGAAAGAACGGTCGTAAACGCGGTTCGTCCGCCCAACTGCGTGCGCGTGTAGCCAGAATTTTGCCGCAAATACGGATTGGCTTTCAAAAGTGCATTGACATAATCTTCGGTCGCTTCGCCGAGGCTGCCGCTCTGCGGTTTAAAGCTTCCGATAATCGCGCCGCGCGTGATGCCCTGATCGCCGTAAGCACCGTTCGGCGCAAACCAGATTTCGCCCTGCTGTCCCGAAAAAGTCTGCCAGTTTTCGGGAACGCTTAATTGAATCCAGGCTGCCGGCGTGTAACTGCGCGTACGCGACGACGGATACGCAACGCGGTCTTCGTATCTGCCGCCCGAAGTCGGATTTTCATTACCGCCGCCGCCGCCGCCGCCATTGCGTTTATTGTCTTCGGCGATTTCCTTCATCGTCCGCGCGCGCGGCATACTGCGAAGACGCGCTTGGACGCGCTCGAAACCGCGCGTGATTTTGATCGGGTTGCGCGAAACGTTGAGCTGGTCGGCTTCGCGATTGATGTTTTCGTAACGGTTGGCGGGCGAAGGATGCGTACTCAGCCATTCGGGACCGCTGCCGCCGCTTTCGCGTTCGATCGTGCGAAACATATTCGCCAGATCGCGCGGGTCGTAACCGGCGCTTGCCAGAATCTGCGCGCCTAAAATATCCGCCTGTGTTTCGTATTCGCGGCTGTACGGATTGACAAACAAACCGCTGTAAATTGTCTGTCCGATCGCCGCGCCGGTTTGTCCGCCTAAAATCGCGCCGCCCAAAATTGCGCCGACGCCTAAAATTTGGTTGAGCGGATTGCTTTGCTGGGTCGCCTGCGCGGTCGAATGCCGGAGCGCGACGTGCGCTATTTCATGCGCCATCACGCCTGCCATTTCGCCCTCGTTCTTGGCGGCTTCGATCATTCCGCGATTAACGTACATCGGTCCGCCCGGAAGCGCGAAAGCATTGATGTCGCGGGCATTGACGATTTTGAAGGAGTATCGGAAAGCGGGTTCCTGAAAATTCGCCGGTATGTTGTTGACCAAACGGCGACCGACGCCTTCGAGATACGTCGTTGCGTCGGCATCGCGCAGGATCGGGAATTCTTTTTCGACCTGCACGGAATAATCGCGCCCGAGCTTAACGTCGTCCTGAACCTTATATTTGTTGCGCGGCGCTTTAACCTGCGTCTGCGCCGTCACGGCAAACGGCGTAATGAGAATTGTCCATGCCAGCAGAAATGCCGCCAAACTTCTTCCTGAATAAAATTTTTTCATTTTTTCCTCCAAATTTTTTTTATAAGTCTATGCAAAATATATCGGATAAGCAATATAAAATAAAAGCCTTGCTTTGATGACGCGAAGGTTTTCTACGGTTTGCTTGATTTAGATGGTAAAAAGTTTATTCGGAAGCAGAAAAAAGGCGCGCCTTTCCGCAGAAAAGGCGCGCTGTATCGAGAGAAATAATGTTTATTTAGTTATTCGAAGCTTTTATCATTCTGCCAGCGGCGAAAACCGGCTCTTTCGCGCGGGCATCGTCCGAAATCGTTTCAAGAACGTCGCGCACTTTGCCGATTAATTTGACGCCTTCGTTGCGGCTTACTTTTCCGGCGTGTTTTTTCTCGACCAGAATCGCCATCGCCAGTTCGCTGCTCAGATCGTTTAATAAATTCATAGATTTTCCGCTCATAATTTTAAAGTAGTTAATTGTTTAAAATAGTTAATTGCCTGTATCTAATAGCCCGAAAATATAACTATGTTTTCGAGCTTACGCGCGGAATGTTAGAGAAATGTTAATAAAATGTTAAATCTGCCGCTGAAAAAAAAACGTAAAAAATTCTCATCAATATAATTAAACCATCGAGCGAAATCAATGAACTAGGATTTCAAACTATTATTTCAAACTATTAAGGAGACATTTGTGGTTTCTAAAACTTATATAACAACTTTTCTTTTATTGACGGCGATTTTCATGGCGGCGTGCAGCGGTCAGCCGACCGGCGGCGGCAATTCGAGCAGCGGCGGCGGCGGCGGCACGATCACTTTACAGGGTTCGGGCGCGAGTTTTCCGAAGCCGATCTATGAAAAATGGGCGAGCGAATACGGCAAGGCGACGCCGAATGTCAGGGTTGATTATCAGTCAACCGGTTCGGGCGCGGGACAAAATGCGATCATTTCGCGCACCGCCGATTTCGGCGCGTCGGACGATCCGATGAAGGACGAGGATTTGAAAAAAGCCGACAGCGAACTTATGCATATTCCGACCGTTCTCGGCGCGGTCGTTTTGACCTACAATCTGCCCGAAGTCAAAGCGCCGCTTAAATTATCGTCGGAAACAATCTCCGGAATTTATCTCGGCACGATCAAAAAATGGAACGACGCGGCGCTCAAAAAAGACAATCCCGAGCTGAATCTGCCGGACGCCGACATTTTGCCGGTCTACCGCAACGATTCGAGCGGCACGACCGCCGTTTTCACGGATTTTCTTTCGAAAACCAACGCCGATTGGAAAGCAAAAGTCGGCGCGAATAAACAGCCGAGCTGGATTACCGGCGTCGGCACCGGCGCGCCGCGCAACGACGGCGTGATGGGACAGGTCAAACAAACGCCGAATTCGATCGGCTACGTCGAACTGACGTTTGCCAAAGCCAACAACCTGCCGACGGCGCTGATTAAAAATAAATCCGGCGCGTTTGTCGAAGCCTCGCTTGAAAGCGTTTCGGCGGCGGCGGCGGGTTCGGTTGCCGCGACGCCCGAAGATTTGCGCGTCCAGATCACCGACGCCGACGGCGCAACCGCGTATCCGATCGCGAGTTACACATACATTCTGGTTTACAAAGATCAGCGCGACGCCGCGAAAGGCAAAGCGCTCGCGGATTTCTTATGGTGGGCAATTCACGACGGCGAGAAATTCAACAAAGATTTGCATTACGCGCCGCTGCCGGCGGAAATCGTCAAAAAGGTCGAAGCGAAAATCAACTCGATGACGAGCGGCGGCAAGCCTCTGCGCGCGACTAATTAACGGGTTTTCGGAAAATTAACCGGAGATTAACATCCGCCTGCTAATTATATGTAGCAGGCGGTTTAAAAAACGGGAGAGTAAGTTTGGCAAATACCGGAACACTCGGCGATAAAGTTTTTCGCACTTTTTTAATCATCACGGCGGCGATCATTCCGATTGTCGTCGTCGGGATGATTTTGATGATGATCTTAAACTCGCTGCCGACGCTCAACGGCTTCGGCTTCGGTTTTCTCACGGGCAGCGAATGGAAACCGGCAGAAAGGATTTTCGGCGCATTGCCGTTTATTTACGGAACGGTCGTTTCGTCGCTTATCGGGCTGGTCATCGCCGTGCCGATTTCGCTCGGCATCGCGATTTTTCTGGTCGAGCAAGCCTCGAAAAAGGTCGCCACGCCGATCGCTTTTATGGTCGAACTGCTCGCGGCGATTCCGTCGGTCGTTTACGGTTTGTGGGGAATTTTCGTCCTCGCGCCGTTCGTACGCGACTATCTCGGCGCGTTTCTCGCCGAATATTTGGGCTTTCTGCCCTTTTTTCAAGGACGGCTGACGGGCATCGGGATGCTCACGGGCGGTTTGATTCTCGCTTTGATGATTACGCCGATCGTGACGGCGGTCGTCCGTGACGTGCTCGAAGCCGTGCCCGATACGCAGCGCGAAGCGGCGCTCGCGCTCGGCGCAACGAAGTGGGAAACGACGCGGATCGTGCTCGGCAACGCCGCGTCGGGAATTGTCGGCGCGATCGTTCTCGGACTCGGGCGCGCGCTCGGCGAAACGATGGCGGTGACGATGGTGATCGGAAATTCGCCGCAGATTTCCGCTTCGTTTTTCGAACCGGCTTACACGATCGCGTCCGTTCTGGCGGCAAATTTCGCCGAAGCGACCGATAAGCTTTACCTGAGCGCGCTGATCGAGATGGGCTTGGTTTTATTTCTCGTAACTTTTGTGGTTAATGCGATTGCCAAGCTGCTCGTGATGCGGGTCGGCAGGACGAATTCAAAATAATGACGAACCAGGAAACGGCATTCCATCGCCGGAGAAAATTTATCAGCAGTTTAATGACGATACTGACCGCCGCATGCGCGGTTTTCGCGATCGTCGTTCTGCTGATTATTATTTCCTACATTGCCGTGCGCGGCGTCAGTTCGCTGAGTCTTCAATTTTTGATCGACACGCCGAAACCGGTCGGCGAAGGCGGAGGCATCGGCAACGCGATTTTAGGTTCGGTGATGATGACCGGAATGGCGTGTATCGTCGGGCTGCCGGTCGGCATCGGCGCGGGCGTTTACCTCGCGGAACTCGGCAATAATTTGTTCGGCAAAGTCGTGCGTTTTCTGGCGGATACGTTGATCGGAATTCCTTCGATCATCGTCGGGATTTTCGTTTATACGCTGGTCGTTTTGCCGATGGGCAGACAATCGGGTTTGGCGGGCGGCGTCGCGCTCGCGATCATTATGATTCCGATCGTCGCGCGAACGACCGAGGAAATGATCCGGCTCGTGCCGAACGCGATGCGCGAAGGCGCTCTGGCGCTCGGCGCGCCGCAGTGGCGCGTGACGTGGAATATCGTTCTGCCGGCGGCTTCGACCGGCATCGCGACCGGCGCGATGCTCGCGATCGCGCGCATTACGGGCGAAACGGCGCCGCTCCTGTTTACGGCGCTGAACAGTCGTTTTTACAATTATTATATGGATTTGCCGATGGCGTCTCTGACCGTGCAGATCTTTAATTACGCGACCGGACCGTTTGACGTCGAGCATAAAATGGCGTGGGCGGCGACGCTCATTCTGGTCGGTTCGATTCTCGCGATCAACATCTTCGTGCGCTATCTGACGCGCCGGAAATATTAAGTTTTTTGGATAAGATGGACAATAAAATAACCGTTTCAAATCTGGATTTTTTCTACGGGAAAGCGCAGGCGCTCTACGATATTTCGATCAAGATTCCCGAACGCGAAGTGATCGCGTTTATCGGTCCTTCGGGCTGCGGGAAATCTACTTTTTTGCGCACCTTAAACCGGATGAACGATACGATTCCCGACACCCACGCAAAAGGCGAGGTGATCATTGACGGCGAAAATATTTACGCGGGCGGAACCGACGTCGTCGCTTTGCGGCGCAAGGTCGGGATGGTTTTTCAAAAATCTAACCCGTTTCCGAAATCCATTTTCGAAAACGTCGCTTACGGCATTCGAATTAACGGCATTCACAAGGATAAAGCGGATATGGAAGTGCGCGTCGAAAAGGCTCTGCGCGATGCGGCGCTCTGGGAAGAAGTCAAAGATCGTCTGAGCACTTCGGCGTTCGGACTTTCCGGCGGTCAGCAGCAAAGGCTTTGCATCGCCCGCGCGCTTGCCGTGCAGCCGGAAGTTATTTTGATGGACGAACCGGCGTCGGCGCTCGATCCGATCGCGACGCAGAAGATCGAAGAACTCGTCGTCGAACTTAAAAAAGATTACACGATCGTGATCGTCACGCACAATATGCAGCAGGCGGCGCGCGTATCCGACCGGACGGCGTTTTTTATGCTCGGCAAACTGGTTGAATTTAATCCGACCAAAAAAATGTTTACCAATCCGGACGAAAAATTGACCGAGGATTATATTACCGGCAGATTCGGCTAAAATTAAAACCAATTTAATGGCGATTTTGCTAAAATTATAGAGAAATGGAACACAGAATCATTGACCAAAAACTCGACCTGCTGCGCGACAAGCTTTTACTTTTGGGCGGCGCGACCGAAAACGCTCTGCACCGCGCGATGCGCGCATTGACCGAAAGAGACAGCGAACTGGCGCAAAAAGTTTTGGCGGAAGACGAAATCATTGACCAGATGGAAGTCGAAATTGACCGCTTCAGCATCGAAATTCTGGCGCTTCAGCAGCCCGCCGCACACGATCTGCGCTTCGTGATTTCGGTTGCCAAAATCACGCCGATCCTCGAAAGAATCGCCGACCACGCCGGAAGTATTGCCGACGCCGCGCTCGTTTTAAACGATTCGCCGCAAATCAAAGAGCTGGTCGATCTGCCGCTGATGGCGAACACCGCCGCCGAAATGCTTCGCCGCGCGCTCGATGCCTTCACCGCCGAAGATGCGGCGGTTTCACGCGAAGTTATCAAGCAAGACCAGAAGATAAATGAAGCTTACCGGCGCGTTTTCGACGAGCTTTTAAAAATGATGGTTGACGATTCGACGATCACGAACAGCGCCGCGCACCTGCTTTTCGTCGGCAAGCATCTCGAAAGAATCGGCGATTATGTTAAGGATATCTGCGAACTCAACGTTTATCTCACGGAAGCCGCTTTTATCAAACACAGCGGCGAAAAATAGTCGCCTCAACTAAAAAAATAAGGCAGTTGCCGAAATAGACAAGGCTCAATTTTTTAAGATATAGTTTGAATTTTGATTCGAATTTCGAACTACGGAGACTTCTTAAATAATGGGCTTTAGTTTAATACCCCGCGAAGATGAATATTTCACGCTCCTTTCGCAAGTAACTGAAAAAATTCAGGAGGCTTCGACCGCACTGGTCGAAATGCTGCAAGACGACCGATCGACGTTCGAAGCGCATTCCAAACGTATCAAAGACGCCGAACACGCCTGCGACGAGTTGACGCACATGATTACGATCAAGCTCAACAAGTCTTTTATCACGCCGTTTGATCGCGAGGATATTTTTACGCTGATCGTTGCGCTCGACGATGTCTGCGATTACGTCGATGCGGGCGCGCGGGCGATCTTGATGTACGATATCAAAGAAGTCAGCGATCATGCGAAACATCTTTCCAAGGTTATCCAAAGTCAGGCGATGGAAATTCACTCCGCCGTTTCGATGCTTAATAAACCCGACAATCTGAATCAGCATATCGTCGAAATTCACCGCCTCGAAAACGAAGCCGACGACGTTTATTTTCGCGCGATCGGCGAGCTTTTTCACAATTCGTCCGACCCGATGACGGTTATTAAATGGAAGGAGCTTTACGAAATTCTGGAAAATGCCACCGACCGCTGCGAATCGGTCGCCAACATTATCGAAAGCGTTATTCTAAAACACAACTAAGCGATTTTGGGCTTTTGGATTTCGGATTTTGGATTTGCTGCCGCATCATTGAACGCGATTTTTTACCGGGGAAACTTCCGGTAAAGTAACAATTCGAATTTTAATGACTTTGATTAAACAAGCAATCCTATCCAAAATCCAAAATCCGAAATCCAAAATCGAAATATGGAACCTATAACTGTTCTGGTTGTCTTTATCATTGTCGTTGCGCTGATTTTCGACTATACGAACGGAATGCACGACGCTGCCAATTCGATCGCGACCGTCGTCTCGACGCGCGTTTTATCGCCGGGTGTGGCGGTTGCATGGGCGGCGTTTTTCAACTTTATCGCTTTTGCCGTATTCGGAACGGCGGTCGCCAAAATGATCGGCGGCGGCTTGGTTGACCTCAAACCGATTCCGGCTGATTTGCACTTGTATGTTTTGCTGTCAGGTCTGATCGGCGTCATTACGTGGAACATCATCACGTGGTATCTCGGGCTTCCGACATCGAGCTCGCACGCGCTGATCGGCGGTTATGCGGGCGCGGCGGTTGCGGCGTCGTTGATTGCCGGATCGGGCGGGTTTTCGGTTATTATTCCGGCGGGCTGGTATCTGACGCTGACTTTTATCATTCTTGCGCCGCTCATGGGAATGACGCTCGGTTTAATTTTGATGACGTCGGTTTACTGGATTTTCCGGCGCGTCGCGGTTTCGAAAGTTGACCGCGTTTTTCGCGTCGGACAGCTGTTTAGCGCCGCCGCCTACTCGCTCGGACACGGCGGCAACGACGCGCAGAAAACGATGGGAATTATTACCGCCGTACTGGTTGCCGGCAATTTTATGGCAAGCGAAGGCGGTAAATTGCCCGAACCGCCAACCTGGGTCGTTCTTTCAGCGCACGCCGCGATCGGTCTCGGAACTTTGACGGGCGGCTGGCGGATCGTCAAAACGATGGGTTCGAAAATCACGAAGCTCCAGCCGGTCGGCGGATTTTGCGCGGAAACGGGCGGCGCAATCACGCTCGCAGTCGCGACCTTTTTCGGAATTCCGGTTTCGACGACGCACACGATCACGGGCGCGATCGTCGGCGTCGGCGCGACGAAACGGCTTTCGGCGGTGAAATGGGGCGTCGCGGGCAGAATCGTCTGGGCGTGGGTTTTAACGATTCCGATGTCCGGTCTGATTGCCGCGTTTGTTTACCTGATAATTCTGCTCATTCACAACACGACCGGATTTTAAGAGTGAAGAGTGAAAAGTGAAAAGTGAATAATTAACTTTTAGTTCTTCACTCTTCACTCTTCACTTTCTTCGGCGGCTCTTTTTTGTCGCCCCAGTAAAACGCCCTGACGACCAGAATATAAACCAGCAGGACGAGAAAACAGAGGACGAAAAACATTACGATCAACCAGCCGAGCGATGACATTTTAAATAATTTTCCTTATTGATTTATTTTCCTTGAGAGTAACTTCCTTGACCGCAGTCGTCTCGACGACGACTTCTCTGGGGTCGAGCCAGCCGGCAAAAAAACCTCTGCTGCCGCTGTGTTCGAGAACGTGTTTGTAGAGAACCGTCGCGATCGCGACCATCGGAATCGAAAGAAAAACGCCCGGAATTCCGGCGATCTGTTCGCCCGCCAGAACGGATAAAATAATCGCCAGCGGCGGCAGATGAACGCCGTCGCGGACAATTCGCGGATAGGTTATGTAATCGTGAACAATCCGCAAAACGGCGAGAAAAATAAAGACCGACAATCCCTGCCGACCCGAACCGCTGAAGCTCGCGATGACGGTTGCCGTAATGCCGAGCGTCAAAGGTCCGAGCAGCGGAATAAATTCCAGAATTCCGGCTAAGATTCCGAGCAAAAGCGCGTATTTAACGCCGAGAATATAAAATCCGAGGGTGCACAGAAAACCGATAATCAGGCACGAAAGCAGCTGCGCCCGCGTGTATGCGGCAAGCGTCGAATTAACGTCCGAGAGAACGCCTTCGGCGCGCGCGCGCCATCTTCCCGAAGGAAAAATCCGCAGAAACGAAAGCCGGAAAAAATTAACGTCCTTTAAGAAAAAGAACGATAAAATCGGTACTAAAACGAGCCACGGCGAATACGTTACGAGATTGATAAGCAATCCGCCGATAACGACGGTCGAGATAAACGTGCTCAGCGTTCCGATCAGCGAACCGATATTTTCGTTGATTTTCGTTTGCAGTTCTTCGGGAATCCGCACATTGTCGAACCGCGTGTTAAGTTCTTTGACCGAATCCTGAAAAGACGCGGCGTAGACCGGCAGATTGCCGGCAAATTCCTTTGCCTGGTCAACCACTTTCGGCGCAAAATTGGCGATTGCCAAGCCGACGACCGTAAAAACAAGAACATAAGCGATCAGGATCGCCGCCGAGCGCGGCATTATTTTTTCGCGATTGCGCTCCTTGAACGGTCGGCGAATCGCGCGCACCAGCGGGTCGATCAGATATGCGAAAAAGATTGACAGAACAAGCAGAAAAAATAAATATTTGAGCGAAGCAAGCAGATTTTTGGCAAAATCGGCGCTGTACCAGACGAAAAATGCGACCAGCACGACGCGTACGACAGTCCAGCTCGAAGGCGTTGACGGGTCGAGAAAAACCCTGCGGACGGTTGTGCGCTTTTCGCGTATGTTTTTTTCAGCCATGGCTTCGAAGATTCGGATTTCAGGTTTCAGGTTTATTTTAACCCGAATTCCGAATCTTGCAAGTTATTTATTCGCCTGTGGTTTTACCTGATTGTTCGAATTTTTATTTGCTGTATTGGGCAGCGTATTCGTCTGCCCGTTAAATGCTTTGTTGGCAGCTTCTTTCGCTTCGGGAGTCGAGTAATCTTCGACGTTGAAACGACTGCGCAGAGCCGCTAACTGTTCGGGCAGGAAAGTGAAACCCGAACCGGCGATAAACGCTTTGCCGTCGTCGCTCCGCCGCCAGCGATTGGTTTCGGGCGGCGTATTATCGCGCAGAAATTTCTGGTCTTCCTTATCGAATACTCCGCCGTCCTTGCGCCGGAAAACGAAAATAAATCCTAAATTCGCCGTCCGCATCTCTTTTAGATCATCTTCCAACGTGGTTTTCTTCATTTCGACCGTTTCCATCGGCGTCGGCGACGCGACATCTTTTAAAACCGTCTGATTCGGCTGGCATCCGAAACCAAGCAAAACCGTTACTGCGATCGAGAAAATAACAAGCAATTTCGAAAAAGAAAAACTCTCCTTTGCTCCTCTCCCGCTCCTCTCCTGCTCCTCTGCTTTTTTAGTTTTCTTCATCATTTACGTTTTGATTCGAATTCTTCGCGTCGTTTTGCTCCTCTTCGTCGAGGATTTTCTTTTCCTCGGGCGTTTCCGGCTTGTCTTCGACCGCTTCTTTCGGCGGATCGCCTTTCGCGTCGCGGATTTTTAAGATGCGCGCTTCGTCGTCTTCGTAAACCATCTCCGCCCAGCCGCTGTCGAGTAGTTTGGCGACCATATCCTCGTTTTCCTTGGCGTCGGTCATCACATAACGCGCGCCGAATTTGTCGCGGATAATCTCGGCGGCATCGTCTTTTTTGCCCGCCGTCAGATCGCCGATCACGTTGTAAAGCTCGGGATTTTTCGAATACAGATAATTCGGGTCGAGTCCGTAAGCGTAAACGTGCTTGCGGTCGTAAAAGAACAATTTCGGAAAATCGTCCCAGTTGCAGTTAAAAATCCGCTCGCCTTCGGGAATGTTCTGAATCGCCCAATCCATCGCGCGGCGGTATTTATCGTTCGTGTCGTTACCGCGAATATCGGTCAAAAGCCCGATCTGTTTGA
This sequence comes from Acidobacteriota bacterium, assembly GCA_031411895.1. Taxonomy (GTDB): domain Bacteria; phylum Acidobacteriota; class Blastocatellia; order Pyrinomonadales; family Pyrinomonadaceae; genus JAFDVJ01. The sequence continues at coordinate 57,385 of JANOBZ010000171.1, forward strand.
GCGAGCCGATAAGCGGGATTTTCTTTAGCCTTTCGCTGTCGGAAAAATCAATGCCGATAAAATTGTAGAACATCACGACCGCGAGCACGATTCCCAAAGTCCAGACAGCGGCAAGCCGCACGATTTCGAGCCAGCTTTGTTTTTCGGTCGGTTTGTCGGCGTCCAAAAACGGTTCGATCTCGCGTTTGAAATCATCGGGCAATTGGGGCGCGGACGGTTTGAAAAATTCGCGCCAGCTGAACGCCGCGAACAGAATCGCGAACGGCGGAAAATATTCGGCAAAGCGTTTTGAACGAAACTGCGACATCAGCAAAACTGTCACGAACATTAAAAGAAACGTCGCTTTTTCGGGCAGCTTCCCGTTTTTCGGCGCAAACAGAATATAGCCGATGAGCATCGCGATGAGCGCGACCGGAAAATGCGTCAGCAAATCCTGTCCCGAATACGGATACCATTCGCCGCCGACCGGCACGGCAAAATCCGATCCGATCTTGATCTTCGTGATGAAATGTTCCCAGAAAAGCCCGAGATTCTGCGGAAAATACGGGTTGATGATGTTGCCGAGGACCATTCCGCCCGTCGTGTATGCGAGCGGTCGCCATTCGAAGCGATGTTCGTTCCAGGCGATAATCACCGTCCAGATCAGCGCCGCGATCCATAAGAGCGGGAAAAGGCTGTAAGTCCAAACGAACAGAAACATTAAGGGCAAAAGCCAGACGTATTTTTTCTCGAACAGAAGATAAATCCCGATGACCGAAATAATGATCGTCAAAGGCGGCGCTTTCGCCATATTCATCCGGTAAAAGAACGGATTCGCGCACGTTAAAAGCGCGAGCAGCCAGAGCAGAAGATAGTTGACGTTGTAGCGGTAAAGCAGCCAGAAAACCGAGAAAACCGCGAGGCTCGAAAACGTTACCGCCGCGACTTTTGCCGCCATCACGGGTTCGAAAAACCAGAGAAACGGAATCTGCAAAAGGTGAAACAGAAAATGATGGTCGGCGTAATCTGTCGGGTTAAGAACCGTTAAAGGCAGCCATTTGAATTCGGGCAGCCAATGACCGGATTTGAAGCTGTTCCAGAGTTCCTGCGACCAGCCGATGTGATAATAACCATCCCAGTCGCCGCAGCAGATCGCGTCGGTCTGAAATTGCAGATGCCTCATCAAAAGAACGATGACGAGAAAACCAAAGATCAGATAAACCGTCCGCACGGCGGCGTCGGTTTCGAGCCATTGCCGCCACGTTTGTTTGGGCGTTTCGGCGGTTTTCACCGCGTCCTGCGCGCGCGCTTCGGCGTCTTGTTCGGGATTGTCGTTAAGAATTTCTTCCATTATTAATGCGTTTTAAAGTTTATAAAAGATAGCGAGTTAATATGAAAAAATATCACGAAAACACGGCAAACGGCTACTTAGAAAAGGTCAAAATCTGAAATTGCCGACAGATGCGCCGCGATTACGACTTCACAATTCAAGATTGTCTGTCCACAATCCGCTAATGTAACTTCACAAACGTCATTTGCCCGTTCGCAATTCACGATTGTCGGCAGAGAATCGTCGCCTGTCGCCCGCAATTTAAGGAGAAGCGCATTTGCTAATCCAAAATCCAAAATCTAAAATCGTAAATTTAAGCTATGTATCCGAAAGGCAATCTGTTTATTCCGGCTGCGGTCGGACAATTGGAAGCGATTTTAAAGGAACCGGCAGGCACGGCGCGCGGCGTCGCGCTGGTTTGTCATCCGCATCCGATGGGCGGCGGAACGATGCACAATAAGGTCGTTTTTCGCGCCGCCGCCGGCTTGACGGACGCCGGACTAATAACTTTGCGCTTTAATTTTCGCGGCGTCGGCGCTTCGACAGGCGAACACGACGGCGTGGCGGAAAAACAGGACGTGCGCGACGCTTTAAACTATTTAGCCGAAAATTATTCGAACCAGCCGATTACTTTAGCCGGATTTTCGTTCGGCACGAGAATGGGCAGCGAAGTCGGGATGAGCGATGATAAAGTCGTGCGTCTGATCAGCATCGGCACGCCGGTCGATAAATACGACGATTTCGATTATCTCGAAAACTTACGCAAACCCGTTTTGTTCGTGCATGGCGACAAGGACGAATTCGGTTCGGTCGAAAGTCTGCAAAGATTGGTTGATAAAGTTTCTAAAAACGTGGAAACCGAACTGGTTATCTTTGAAAACTGCGGGCATTTTTTTGACGAACATTTAGCGGAACTGCGCGATACGATCAAATACTGGACGCTTGCTCAGATCGAGAAAAGCGCGCGATAAACGGAATTTAGAAAAAAAGGAAAATTTGATTGATCTTGCGGTCAATCAATAAATTAATAAAAATGTCAGACCAACCAGATATCGAACACACGGAAAAATTACGCAACGCGGCGATTCGCCTGACGATGATGCCGCGCGACACGAACGCGCACGGCACGATTTTCGGCGGCGTGATTCTGAGCTACATTGACGTTGCGGGCGGTGTCGAAGCCGTGCGTCACACGGGACACGACCGTTTCGTGACCGTCGCGATGAAGGAAGTCATCTTTCTCGAACCCGTATTCGTCGGCGATCTCGTCAGCTTTTACGCGACCACGACCAAACTCGGCAGCACTTCGATTACGATCAAAGTCATCGTCGAAGCCGAACGCTTCGGCTCACGCGGTCATTCCGTCCGCGTCACGGAAGCCGAAGTCGTTTACGTGGCGGTCAATCAAAACCGCGAAAAAGTTAAAATCGGGGAAAATAGTTGACAGATAGTTAGCAGGAAGTTGCAGGTAGTTTTTAGTTATGGCGAAGTTTAGCAAGTTTGAAGAAATTCAGGCGTGGCAGAAAGCCAAAGACTTAACTTTGATAATTTATAAAATTACTGCCGAAGAAAAGTTTTCCAAAGATTACGGGTTAAAAGATCAAATTCGGCGCGCTTCGGTTTCGATCATGGCGAATATCGCCGAAGGGCACGGGCGTAGAACAAACACGGAATTTGCAAATTTTCTCAATATTGCTCGTGGTTCAACTGCTGAAGTTCAATCACACCTTTATATTGCATTTGGATTAAATTACATAAACCAACAAGACTTCGACGAACTTTATCAAACTTTGACCGAAATTTCCCGAATGACTTTATCTTTAGCCCAATACCTGAGCACAACAGACAACAAATAACTTCCTGCAACTTCCCGCAACTTCCTGTAAACTATCTGAAAACTATTTATGCATACTTGGAAATTGGAAATCGAATACGAGGGAACGCGCTATCGCGGCTGGCAGATTCAGCATAACGCGAAAACCGTGCAGGGCGAATTTATGGATGCGGCGCGGCAACTTTTTTCGACGCGCGTCGAGATCGGCGGCTCGGGACGCACCGACGCGGGCGTTCACGCCGTTCATCAAATCGCGCATTTAAAATCGCCCGAATTAAAAACGAATCTCACGCCGCGTCAGATTCAGCACGGCTTTAACGACATTCTGCCGCACGACATCAATATTAAAAAAGTGACGAACGCGCCCGAGAATTTCGACGCCCGCAAACACGCGATTCAGCGCTATTATCTATACCAAATCTCGACGCGCCGGACGGCGTTTGCGAAAAATTTCGTCTGGTGGATCAAAGACACTTTGAATGTCGAAGAAATGCAGGAATGCGCCGAACTTCTCACTGGGCAGCACGATTTTTTTTCGTTCTGCGAACAGGACGACGAGAAAAAAAAGCAGTCAACGATCGTTCACGTCAATCACGCCGAAATTTTCACCGATAATGATCTAATCTGCTTTCGCATCGGCGCGCAGCATTTTTTATGGAAAATGGTGCGCCGCATCGTCGGGATGCTCGCCGAAGTCGGGCGCGGCAACGCGTCGGTCAAAGATTTCGAGCGGCTCATCAAATTTCAGTCGAACGCGGCGGCAGCAAAACACACCGCGCCGCCGTCGGGATTGTTTCTCGAAAAGGTTTTATACAAAGGCGATACGGCAGATTTGCCGCGCCGTGCAATTTCTTTTTTCGGGTAGAATTTGAAATCCGTATCGTTTTGTGCCAAATTCAAAATATAAGTTTTACGGAATAAAATAATTTTAGGAGTCTTTTGAAATAATGCCGAGAATTACTGCTGATGCAGCACAGGGAACAGTCGCCTTCGAAATCGAAGAAGGGCGAAAACTCGTTTTAGGTCTTGAAGATAACGGCGTCGATATTCTTCACCGCTGCGGCGGAAACGCGCGCTGCACGACGTGCCGCGTCGAGATTCTAGCGGGCGATCCGGGCGAAATCGGGGAGCCGGAAAAAGCGGTTTTAGCGACGAAAACGGATTTGGGCGACCACACCCGTTTATCGTGTCAGGTGCACGTTATTGACGATTTACACGTAAAAGTTATTCGCCAGTCGAGCGTCGAGGGACTCGAACCCGGGAATCGTCCGGTCGAATAATTAATAATTAAAAATTGAAAAGGCAGAATCGAACTGATGATTTTGCCAAAAATAAATTTTTAGGTTTACAAGAACAAGGAGAGGAAAATAAAATGTTTGAAAATTTGAAGGAAATTAATTTTGAAATTGCCGAAGCTCATTGCGACGGACCGTGCGGGGTTTACGATCCGGCGCAGGCGCGCATCGAAGCCGAATCGGTTTTGCAGCTGACTAAGAAAATTCTTGATTTGAAACGTCCCGAAGGCGACGACGCACAGGCGCACGCCGCGTATCAAAATACTTTGACGCGTTTTATTACGATTAAGGAAACGCGCGCCGATTTGGCAAAGCATCACCTGCTCGTGCTCTGGACGGATTATTTCAAGCCCGCGCATCTCGAAAAATATCCGAATCTGCACGAAATTTTCTGGAAAGCCGCGAAAGCCTGCTCGTCCTGCAAACAGGAAGTCAGCCTCGAACACGCCGAGGAACTGATGGGCTACATCAAACAGGTTCACGAAATTTTCTGGGAAACGAAAGGCAAAGACGTGGCGTGGTATACGGCGAGCTAGTTCAATTTGGGATTTGGGATTTCGGATTGCGGATTTGAAAGAATTTGCAATCCGATTTTTATTTGAAATGAAAAAAGTTTTACCGGAAGCCGATCTGCAAGAAGAAATCGCGTTTAATGCTGGTTTGCGCGAGATTTTTCAGGTCGCGGGCGATTCGATGTTTCCGGCTTTAAACGAAGGCGATCTGGTTTTGGTAAATCCTTTCGCCGCGCTCGAAATCGGCGACATCGTCGTTGCGCGGCATCCGTTCAAGCGAAGCGTCAGTATCATCAAACGGATCGCCGAAATTCTGTCCGGCGAAAGATATATCCTGCTCAGTGATAATTTGGAAGACAGCGCGGACAGCCGCAGCTTCGGCGCGATTCCGGCAAAGGACATTCTCGGCAAAGCCGAAGCAAGAATTAAACCTGAATAAATCAGCCACGAATGACACGAATCGCACGAATTGAAATTGCTAATAAATAATTCGTGCGATTCGTGTCATTCGTGGCTAAAATTAATTAATATTTCGGCACACTCGCGTCGATTTCGTCCGACCAGGCGAGAATCCCGCCTTTCAGATTGACGAGTTTTCCCTGATAACCCGATTCCTGCAACGCTCTGATCGCCTTTCCGCTGCGGACGCCGCTTTTGCAGTGAATGATCGCCGTCCGCGACGAATCGATTTCTTTGACTCTTTGAACGATTTGCGAGAGCGGAATAAGTTTCGTATTCGGGATCCGCGCGATCTCGAATTCGTGCGGTTCGCGAACGTCGATCACCTGCGTTTCGGCGTTGTTTTTGAGCAAATCTGATAATTCCGAAACGCTGATTTCTTCCGGAACGTCTTCTTTGACAAGCTGTTTCAAGCCGCAAAACTCTTCGTAATCAATTAACTCCTTGATCGTCGGATTCGTGCCGCAAATCGGGCAATCGGCGTTTTTCTTGAGTTTTAATTCGCGAAAGCGCATCTTCCACGCGTCGAAAAGCAACAGGCGATTCAATAAAATTCCTTCCGCGCCGAGGATTACTTTAATCACTTCGTTTGCCTGAATCGTGCCGACGATTCCGGGCAAAACGCCCAAAACTCCGCCTTCGGCGCAGGAGGGAACGAGTCCCGGCGGCGGCGGTTCGGGATAGAGGCAGCGATAACACGCGCCTTTTTCCGCCCAGAAAACGCTCGCCTGACCTTCGAAACGAAAGATCGAGCCGTAAACGTTCGGCTTTCCGGTCAAAACCGACGCGTCGTTGACCAGATAACGCGTCGGAAAATTGTCCGTGCCGTCAACGATCACGTCGAAATCTCGAAATAGCTCAAGCGCGTTTTCGCTCGTCAGACGCATTTCGAACGCTTCGATATTGGTGTTCGGATTGATGTCCTGCAAACGATCGCGGGCTGACGCGATTTTCGGTCGCCCGACGTCTTTCGTGCCGTGAATAATTTGTCTTTGCAGATTCGATTCGTCAACGACATCGAAATCGACGATGCCCAGAGTTCCAATGCCAGCCGCCGCGAGATAAAGCCCGAGCGGCGAACCCAAGCCGCCCGTGCCGATCATCAAAACCCGCGCGGCTTTAAGCTTTTTTTGTCCTTCCAAGCCGACTTCGGGCAAGATCAGATGCCGCGAATAACGCGCGATTTCTTCGTTGCTCAGGTTCGGCAAATCCTTTTCGGCACGCACTGCTTCGGCGGTCGAAATATTTCCGCCCGCGATCGACGGCACGATCAAAATTTCGCCGCCCGATTTAACTTGCGTTTCCAGACCATCAAGATCGCGAATGTCTTCGTCGCCGACGTAAACGTTGACGAAATTCCGCAAATTTCCGTCGTCCGTGTACAGATGTTTTTTTAATTCGGCGTGTTCGGTCGTCAGTTTTTCCAACGCTTCGCCCGCCGTTGCCGCTTCGATTTCGATTTCCGAACTGCCGCCCGCAAACTGCCGGAGCGGCGTCGGAATTATTACTGTTACTGCCATAAAATTATTATCTCCCTTGAAAAATGATTGCCATTGCCCGCAGGCAGGCGACCGAATTTTTTTGTCATTCTACCCAATGATTTTTAAATTTTCAGCCGCCTGCCTTGCGAACAATTCCTTAGAAATTTAAATGATTCATTTTTTCCTCGTTAAATTTCGAGCGGTCGTTTTCCATTTCCCACGCCCGAACCTGAGCCGCCTTGCCTTCGCGAACCGACACGATGATGTAAGTCCAAACCGGCAGCGCATGATCCAGATCGAACTGCGACGGAACCGCCGGATGATCCGGGTGCGAATGATAATAGCCGACGACGTCGAGACGTTTTTCGCGCGCGTATCTTTCAGCTCGCAAAACGTCTTTCGGCAAGATCAAAACGCGGTTGTGCTGCTCTGTTTCGGTCATCGCGTTTTCCATCGGCAACAGCTCGACGACCGTTTTTTCGCCGTCTTTAAAACGCCCGATAAGCATTCCGCCGCATTCGTACGGATAAGTTTTTTCGCCGTGCGCTTCGATCTGTTTGATATGTTCTTCGCTCAAATAAATCATCTAATTTTTAGCCGCGGATAAACGCGGATTTCGCCGATAAAAATTCAATTTCAGACGGATTGAAAATTAAAATCTGCGAAATCCGCGTTTATCCGCGGCAAATTTCTTTCTTCCGTCTTTTCAAACGTCTTTTCAAAAGCCTGCCGAAGATCGGCAATGATGTCCTCTACTTCTTCGATTCCAGCCGAAATTCTCAATAAACCTTCCGTAATTCCGAGCCGCGCACGTTTTGCCGGCGACATTTCGCGGTGCGTCGCGGTTGCCGGATGCACGACGCCGGTAAAAATATCGCCGACGCTCGCCGCGCGCGTGCAAAGCCGCAGGGCGTTCATAAACCGGTAAACGCATTCCCGCGAATCCGTCTTTAATCTGACGCCCAAAACCGCGCCGCGAAAGTTTTTGCGCAAAATCCGTCCGGCGATTTCGGCTTGATGTTCGTCCGCCAAACCCGGATAGATCACCTTTTCAATCTGCGGGCAATCCAAAAAGAATTCCGCCAGACGTTCGGCGTTGCGGCATTGTTTTTCGAGCCGCAAGCCCAAGGTTTTGAGTCCGCGCAAAATCGAATGAGCTTCCCACGCGCTCAAAACGCCGCCCGCGAGCGTCAACGCGCCCATCAAAGCCGGACGGTCGAAATCTTCGCATCCGATCACGACGCCGCCGGTCGCGTCGGCGTGTCCGCCCAAAAATTTCGTCGCGCTGTGAACGACGAAATCCGCGCCGAAATTCAAAGGCTGGCACAAAAGCGGCGTCGCAAACGTGTTATCGACGATCAGTTTCGCGCCCGCTTCACGCGCAATCTGCGCAACGCGCTCAACGTCTAAAATTTTCAAAAGCGGGTTCGAGATCGTTTCGCCGAGCAAAACTCGCGGCTTTAATTCGATTGCTTTTACACGCAAATTTTCAATATCCGAAAAATCCGACGTTACCGTTTTCACGCCGAACGCGCCGAAAACCGTTTTTAAAAGTTCGAGCGTCGCGCCGTATAAATCCTGCGACGCGAGCACGACCGAACCCGTCGAAAGCTCTGAGCCAAGTAACGCGCCGTGGAGCGCCGCCATTCCCGACGAGAACGCGAAGGCGAATTTTCCGTTCTCGATCTCCGCCATCGCCGATTCGAACGCGGCGACCGTCGGATTTCCGTAACGGCTGTAAACAAAACCCCTTACATCGCCTTCGACGATTGCGTCAACGTCTTCCATGCGCTCATAAACAAAAGCGGAAGTCGCATAAATCGGAGTCGACGCCGGAACGCCGAGCGGCGCGGCGCGACGTTCACCGGCGTGGACAAACTGTGTCGCTATCGAAAATTCGCTCATAAAATATCCCCTCGTTTTGAGTCCCCCCTTCAGGCGGTTTCTTGGTTACTATCGCTGGTTCGGTTCTTAGTCAGTTACCGCCTGAAGGCGGGACTCAAAACGACAAAAACGAAAAAACTCCCGTGCTAAATAAAAGCACGAGAGTTTTTAAAAAAATACTCTTTGCAGTTGTTTAGCAGTTTTTACAGTGGAGCAAGTTAACCTTAAATCGCCACTTTTTGCGCTTTCCGAAATTTAGAAAGCAAATAAAGAACTAATTTGCAATTTACAAGATGAACTTGGAATGTGTCAAGTTTGATTAAAACTTTTAATTTTCAAAGAGCCGTTTGAATAATAAAATGTAATAAATTTACTGTTACGCTTCGTTCCAAAAATCTTCGTGGAGATATTTGCCGCCGCCGTCGCATAAAATTGTCACGATTACGGCGTTTTCCAGTTCGCGCGCCGTTTCGAGCGCCGCAAAGACGTTTGCACCCGAGCTGACGCCGACGAATAAGCCTTCTTCACGCGCCAAACGCCGCGTCATACTTTGCGCGTCTTCGGTTTCGACTTCCGTGTTTTTGTCTGCCAGTTGTGCGTCGTAAATGCCCGGAACGATCGCCGTTTCGATATGTTTCAAGCCCTCCAGACCGTGCAGCGGCGACGACGGCTGAACCGAAATCGCCTGCAATTCGGCATTGAATTCCTTTAAGCGCCGCGTCGTGCCGACGAAAGTTCCGGTCGTTCCCAATCCGGCGACGAAATGCGTGACGCGCCCTTGCGTCTGCCACCAGATTTCGGGCGCGGTCGTCGCGAAATGCGCCTTCCAGTTTGCATCGTTGTTGTATTGGTCGGGATAGAAATATTTTTCGGGGTCGCTTTGATAAAGCTCTTTGACGAGCATCTGCGCGCCGTCCGTGCCTTCAAGCGGGTCGGTTTCGATAATTTCCGCGCCGTAGAGTTTTAAGATTCTTTTTCGCGCCGCAGACGCGTTTTTCGGCAGCGCGAGCGTAACTTTGTAGCCGCGCGCCGCAGCGATCATCGCGTAGGCGATTCCCGTGTTGCCGCTCGTGGCGTCGAGAATAGTTTTGTCCGGCGTCAATTCGCTCGCTTTTTCGCCCGCGATAATCATTGCCAGCGCCGCGCGGTCTTTGACCGAACCGCCCGGATTCATAAACTCGGCTTTCGCGTAAATTTCGACCGACGCGGGCAAATCGCGCGCGACCGATCGCAGACGAATAAGCGGCGTGTTGCCGATTGCCGCTTCGAGAAAGTTTTTCGCGATCTCGTCCGCCCTGAAATTTCTAAATACTTTCGTTTCCTTGACTGCCGTTTGCATGTTAGTTTTTATTCCCTTTTTCAAAAAGAAAATCGGTCGTGAATTTTATCTTTTGAATTTCACGACCGACCTGATTTTTATTGTTTTTAGCGTTGTCTTTTTATCGTTTTCTCACGCCAAATCCCAGTCGCTGCGCCCTTTGGCAACAGCAACGACAAATTTGTTTTTTTGACTGAAATCTTTTCATAATTTGAATCTTTACAAAAAAGTCTATATTTGAAATTTAGAAAATCCGAAAGCGTTTGTCAAGCACATTTAATTCATCTGCCGCCGCAAAAATTTTCGCGGCGGCAAAACGATTTCTAATTTTCTAAACAAGTTTTGGCTTACGGTTTGATAAACATCGAATCATCGAGCGGTTCGTTGATCGTTCAGATGATGTTTTCGACTTTCATCCAGATGGCGTAGCCGGTTTCGGGGATCGTTCTGATATACATGGCGGACGGAAGTTTTACATCGCCGTATGCGACGTAAGACGTAAAGTAACAGGTGTCGTCGCCCGATTCGAGTAATAATAGCCGCCGGCGAATAATATAAAGATGAACACGATCATCAAAAACGACCGCGCGGCGCTTGAATCGAGAAACGAATCGCCCTTCAAGCTCATGATTTCTTCTTTTTTATAAAACCGGAGCGCGCAGCCGCATTGCGAACAGATTTTGGTTTTCTCCCAGTTATGAACCATTTTGCATTTCCAGCATTCGACGCGCGTATATTTAAGCTTATTGTCCTCCTGCTTGTGATACGCGTTGTTCAATGTCGGCTCTGCGGACTGCTCGGCGGCGTCGATTTTAGGAAAAATGGTGCCGCAGGTTCAGTCATATTACTATTTTGCGCGGGCGCTTTCTTTGTTGTCTGCTCCGTCGGAGTGACTGGCGCCGAACAATTCAGACAGGCATCATTTTTGGTAAAACCTACTATTCCGCAGTATGCGCATTCGGATATTTTCATAGAATTTGAAGGGAATTAATGGGAAATATTGAAGGTTTTCAAAGGGTTTGCGAGAATTTCTCAAGAGCTATTTTACTATTTCGCGCGCCGAACTGTAAAGAGGTTTTTCCACCCGGAAAGACAAACTCAAATGCAAAATGATAAAATCGTAATTTGGCGAAAAGTTACTTGTTTGTAGTATTTTGAAGTATATGATTGAAGAAAAGGTTTTAATCCAGAAATTTGTCGCCCGCAAGAAAAAAGAGCGTTTGCCGAAGCCCGATTGGCTGAAGATCAAGCTCGGCGACCCGACCAATCAGAACAAGGTTTTAAATCTTATCGAAGGCTTGAATCTGCACACGGTTTGTCAGGAGGCGCGATGCCCGAACATTTTCGAATGCTGGACCGATAAAACCGCGACGTTTATGCTCGGCGGCGACACCTGCACGCGGCACTGCGGATTTTGCGCCGTCAATAAAGGCAAGCCGATGGATTTAGACCCGATGGAACCGACGCACGTTGCCGAAGCCGTCGCGCATTTAGGACTTGAACACGCCGTCATCACATCGGTCAATCGCGACGATCTCGCGGACGGCGGCGCGGCGCACTGGGCGGAAACGATTCAGAAGGTTCACGAATTAAATCCCGAATGCCGCGTCGAAGTTTTAATTCCGGATTTTCAGGGCAATGAGGACGCGCTCAACACGGTTCTCGCCGCGCGTCCCGAAGTTCTTAATCACAACACGGAAACGATCGCGCGGCTTTATCGACGCGTTCGCCCCGACGCGAAATACGCGCAGACGCTCGAATTGTTGGAACGCGCCGCTTTTTATCGCGACAGTCATTTTCCGCGAATGAAAACGAAAAGCGGAATTATGGCTGGACTCGGCGAAACTTTCGAGGAAGTCGTCGAACTGATGAAGGATTTGCGCTCGGTTTCGTGCGACATTATGACGATCGGACAATATTTGCAGCCGTATGAGCGACGTCTTCCGGTCGAGCGCTACGTGACGCCCGAAGAATTTGCCGAATGGAAGCGCATCGGTTTGAGTTTAGGCTTCAAACACGTCGAATCTTCGCCCCTAACGCGCTCGTCGTATCATGCGCGCCAGCAAAGCGAATCGGGCGAAGCGAATTTTGTGCAGATCGGAAAATAGACATTTCCGTTGATTATTGCGAGCAAGGAAAAAGGCTGAACTCTTTCGGGTTCAGCCTTTTTCCTTGCTCGCAATAATTTTTCAGATTATCATCGGTATAAAATTGTCCGAATATTTTTTATCTTCAAAAGTCATGGCTTTGTCGAAGAAAATGAAGGAGATTTTGGCGGGTTTTTGGGCGCTGATGCGGCGTTATGAGACGGCGCGCGAATGCGGCGATCGTGAAGCGGCTTTGAAGTTTGGCGAGGATTTGCTCGAATACTGCACGAAATACCGACGGAATCTGAATTTTTCCGAGGAATACATTGCCGATTGGAGAAAAAACGTCGTCAAATATAAAGACTCTCTCGGCAAAGAAAAAATCGCCGAAGCCGAACTGGCGGACGCAATCCGGGCGCGAGAAAAATCCGAGCGCGAGTATCTCAAGGCGATCGCGGAAGCCGATAAAAACAACTTGATAAAGTGGAATTAAGTTATTGAAACGGAGGAAATCGTTTTATGTCAGGCGATAAAGATTTTGAGAAAAAAGTGGCGGAATTGGACGAAGTTTATGAACGGCTGGTAGACTCGCTGGAACTCGAAAACATGACGTTTCATTGCGGCTCGTGGATAAATGTTTTCAGAAGTCAGCAGAAAGACTTACCGTATCGAGCGCTGTCGGACGAGAAAATCGGAGCGCTCGAACGCGCGCCGGCTGATTTTCAGATGGTTTACGAAGCGGAAAAAGCCGAAGCCGCGAAAATGCCTCTGTCGTGGGCGGAAGCCGAACGTTTGCAAGAGGTTTTCGATAAAATCTTCCGCGAAAAATACGAACCGCCGCCCGCCGCGCCCGTCGAACATTGAGGGTGCGATAGAATAAACGGCGCATTTTCGGGTAGAATTTACTCGATGAAAATACTTGAAACCGAACGGCTGATTTTGCGCGAGATGGACGAATCGGATGACGCGTTTATCTTCGATCTCCTGAATCAGCCGTCGTTTATTAAATATATCGGCAACCGCAACGTCCACAGCGTCGAACGCGCGCGCGAGATTATCCGCGACCGTTACATCGCCAGCTATCGCGACTACGGTTACGGGCTGTGGGGCGTCGAATTAAAGGCTGATTCGGCAGACGAAAACGAAGCGTCGCGAGAAATCCCAAATCCCAAATCCCAAATCCAAAATCCGCTAATCGGCATGTGCGGTTTTGTCCGCCGCGACGGTTTGCCTGACGCCGACATCGGTTTTGCGTTTCTGCCCGAGTTCGAAGGACAAGGCTACGCCTACGAATCGGCGTCGGCGGTGATGAATTACGGCAGGGAAACTTTAGGCTTAAAGCGCGTGCTGGCGATCACGACGCTCGATAACGAAAGCTCGATCCGGCTTTTGGGAAAGCTCGGCTTTACGGATGACGGCTTGATAATTTTGCCGGATGCGACCGAGGAACTACGGCTTTTTTCGGCGGAAATGTAATTTTCGCTAACCCGTTCGCGCGGCTTTGCACAAAAACTAAGAAAATAGCCACTCGTTAAGCAAGCGGTCAGAGACCACTTGCTTAACGGAAAAAATAGTTTTGAATTGGTTTTCTTAGTTTTTGTGCAAAGCCCGTTCGCGCAATAAAATCGCGGGGTTTATCAACGTTTTCACACAGGGCTGGGAATGACCCGATATGCGCTATATGGTCGTGAAGGGAAACTGGCGGCGGTATTTTTGAGAATGAGAGTTTCCCGCAAAGGCGCAA
>JANOBZ010000172.1:0-51692 GCA_031411895.1 Acidobacteriota bacterium
ACGCGGGACTCAAAACTTTTTTATGTATTAACCTGCGATCCGCGCGGCGACTTCGTCCGTGACAATACACAGACCGGAAAATTTTAGCGCTTCGAGCTCGGCTAGTTTTTGCTCGGCTTCCGTGTAGGTCAAGCCGGTCGCCTCGCGCTTTTCAAATGAAATGACCGACCAGAGAGGATCGCGCAGCTCGCTGCTGAAATCGGCAGTTTCTTCCGTTTTTTGTTCTTCAGACTGCGCGTTCGATTGATTTTCTTTTTTTTCGACTGCCATTTTCATCTCACCTGAATCCAAACTTCTCTTATTTTTCAAAACATAACATAATGTTTCTTGTAAAGTAAAAGTTCGAAAACTCCTGTTTTTTCAAAAACTTAACCTGACAAAATGAATGAATGTTCATTCACGGCTTCAAAATGAATAACGGTTCAGTTATAATTTTTTACTATGAATTTCACCGAAACAATTTTTTTGACCGGATTTCCAGGATTCATCGCCGGACGTCTCGCCAGTCGGCTGGCGACGCCCGAAACGCAGTTTTTTCTGCTCGTCCAGACGCAGTTTTTGGAAAAAGCCGCGCAGGAAGTTGAAAAAATCGCTTCGGAAATGAAAATTCCGCTCGAAAATTTCGCGCTCATCGAAGGCGACATCACGCGCGAAAATCTCGGGATTTCGGAAGAAGATTTAGCAACCGTGCTTGCCGAGACGACCGATGTTTTTCACCTCGCGGCGATTTACGATCTCGGAATCGCGCAGGAACCTGCCGTTAAGGTCAACGTCGAAGGCACGAAAAACGTTAACGAAATCGTCAAAAAAATGCCGAATCTGCGGCGTTATAATTATATTTCGACGTGTTACGTTGCCGGAAAGCGGACGGGTGAAATTCTCGAAAACGACCTTGAACACGAAGCCGGATTTCGCAATTTTTACGAGGAAACAAAATATCTCGCCGAGGTCGAGGTCGAAAAACTCAAAGAGAATTTGCCCGTCACGATCTATCGCCCATCGGTCGTCGTCGGCGATTCGCAGACGGGCGAAACGGCAAAGTATGACGGCATTTATTACGTTATTTTTTACTACCGAAAATTCGCGCCGCTGCTAAGGCTCGCCAATGTCGGCAATAAAAAGGTGCGCTTGAATCTCGTGCCCGTGGATTTTGTCGTCGAAGGTATCGCGGCGCTTTCAAAAGATGAAAAGGCGGCGGGCAAAACCGTCGCGCTGGCTGACCCGAATCCGCTTTCGACCGCCGAGATCTGCGACGCGATCATCAAAGCCTTAACGGGCAAAAAATCCATCATTATGCCGCCGCCCGCATTGATCGAATTTTCCTTGAATTTGCCGGTTTCGCCTGCTTTGACGGGTTTGCCGCATTACGGCGTGCCGTATTTTTTTCTCGAACAAACCTATAATACGGAGGTTTCCGAAGCGCTTCTCAAAGCGCACGGAGTCGTGTGTCCGAACTTCAAAGATTACGCGCAAAATCTCGTTAAATTTGTTGAAGCAAATCCTAATTTGTGAGATTTAACAAACTCTTGACAAAACTTTTGGCGTAAAAAAGCAAATCTTTGATTAATTGCGGCATCATAAAATCGAATTCGAAGAGGTTTTTATGAAATTGGCGCAACTAAAGTTTTTTCTGCTGTTTTCAGCCGTTTTGTTTGCTTTGACCGGAGCTGCCGCTGCGCAGTCGGGCAAGGTCACGCCGCGACCGACTCCGCCGTCGGATGACGACGCCGAAAGGGTTTTTACCGAGGAAATCAAAATGAACGTTTCGGCTTTTGACGCGTCGGGCGCGTTTTTTTTAGGCGTCAAACCGGAAGATCTGGTCATCAACGAAGACGGCGTTCTGCATCAGGCGTCGAGCGTCAGGCGCGTTCCGGCGACGGTTTTGATCGTTCTCGACACGGGCGGCGAAGATCGTCAGGCGAAGGATTTTCGAACGACGCGCGAAGCCGCGAAAGCCCTGATCGGCAGACTTCAGCCGGACGACACGGTGGCGATTATGGAATACAACGACAGCGTGAAAATTCTCGCCGAATGGACGAGCGACCGAACTCAGCTTTTGACCGCGCTCAATAAAGGTCTCGGTATGGGCAAACGCTCAAAATTTGTCGAGGCGCTCAATCTGGCGACGGAATTCTTTCAAAAATCGAATCTCGAAAACCGTCATCTGGTTTTAATCACCGACGGGCTCGACAGCACGAGCGACGAAAATCAGCGTAAAGACGCGATCAGAAATTTGCAGGCGAGCGACATCAATGTCCATATCATGAGCTACACGAAAATGGAGCAGGCGGTCGTCGCACAGCGCGTCAAATCCGTGCAGGGCGGCGGCACGCAGCGCAAACCGCTGCCGGCGGGCGCGAATCCGCCGGTCAACGGAACGACGCAGACTTATCCGATTTTAACGGTCAATCTCGACCGCGCGATGATTCGCAAAATCCGCGAGCGCGGCGAAAATCTCGCGAAATCCGAACGAGCTTTGACCGAATTGTCGGAAAATACGAACGGCTTGCTGCTCTTGCCCGAATCGCGCGTCGAGATGATCGAAAAAACCGACATTATCGCCAAAAACATCGATTCGAACTACGTCGTGACATACATTCCGAAACGCGCCTTGAGCGATGTTCGCGCGGTCGAAGAACGAAATATCGAAGTAACGTCGCGCCGCGCCGGACTCGAAATCTTAGCGAAACGAAAACTGATCGTGCGCCCCGAGAAAAGATAAAAAATCTTCAAATTTTGTGCATTTTATTGTAAAGTAGCGGAAATGAAAAAATTTCCGCTGCTTTTTTGTTTGGTCTTATTTCTCGCTACCGGCGTTTTCGCGCAAAATAATCAAAGTTTAAATTGCCCGACGTTAGATGTTTCGGGCGGCGGATTTGTCGAAGTTGGTGAGACAATGAATTTTACGGCGAATGTTATAGATCCGGAAAACCGCCAATTTGAATATATCTGGACAATTAGCGACGGCGGAAAAATCGTTGCCGGTCAAGGCACGCCCTCGATTACGGTTGAACTAATCGCTGAACAAAACATTACGGTAACAGTTGAAGTAAAAGGTTTTCCGGAAGGTTGCCCAAATATCCAATCTGACAATTTAGGCTGTGGTCTAAGACCTCCGAAACCGCGATTGTTCGATGAATATGGTTCGCTGACAAACGGTGACTTTAAAGCTCGTTTTCAAAACTTGTTTGTTGAATTGGGTGATGACTCTTGGGCGCAAGCCTACATTATCAATTATGGAACGGACAGAGAAATCGCTCGTCGTGAAAAACAAATTCGTGATGCGATTACCTTCCTTAATCTCGATGCACCTCGCGTAACTCTTGTTAACGGCGGCGCAAATCCGCGCGGCAAAGGCGTTTGGACGAAAGTCTGGATTGTTCCGCCTGGCGCGGAAAATCCGACGCCGGATATGTAAGTTTAGTTAATCTTCGACGACCAGTTGATCGTAAGCAAACGCGACGTTGTCGGGCAAAAGGCGCGAATCGCGTTCGTGGAGAATGTCGTGATTCAAATGAGTTAAAAATGCTTTTTTGGGTTTGATTTTTTCGATGTATTCGAGCGCTTCGTTTAAGCCGAGATGCGTTGAATGCGGTTTATGCCGGACGCAGTCGAGAACTAATACGTCCAAACCCTGCAAACCGGCGATCGTTTCGGCGGAAATAAAATTCAAATCTGTCGCGTAGGCGAAATCGTTAAAGCGGTAAGCAATCACGGGCAGCTTGCCGTGAATGACTTCGAGCGGTGTGACGAGCAGATCTTCGCCGATGCAGAACGGCGAATTATGTTCGACCGTGTGCGGAATGAGCTGCGGCAGACCGCCGCCGAAATGCGTCGGCTGAAAGATGTATTGAAAAATGCGCTTTAAATCTTTCCACGCGATGTCGTTGGCATAAATGCCCATCGCGCCATAGCGGAAATTCAGCGGGCGAATGTCGTCGAGCCCGAAAACGTGGTCAACATGGCAGTGCGTGATCAAAACCGCGTCGAGAAAATTTATTTTCGCGCGCAGCGCCTGCTGGCGAAAATCTATCGAGGTGTCAACGAGGATTTTTTTCCCGGCGTGCTCGATCAGGATCGAAACACGCAGGCGTTTGTCGTGCGGATCGGTCGAAAGACAGGTTTCGCAATCGCAGCCGATTGACGGCACGCCGGTCGAAGTTCCGGTTCCGAGAAAGGTCAATTTCATAGAGTTCGTTGAGTTTGTAGAGTTTATAGAGTTCATAGAGTTAAAGCTCTTTACTCAACGAACTCTACAAACTCTACAAACTCTATAAACTCTATGAACTATTTCTTCCCAAGAATATCGCTTGCCGAAAACTTCTGGGCGGCTTGCTGTTTCAGGCGTTCCTCGGTCGCGCGGACGAGCTGAACGTACTGCATTCTAAGGTCGCCGAGCAATCCTTCGAGCAGGCGCGCTTCCTGCGGGTGAAGATTGCCGTTCGTTTTTTCGCGCAGCATTCCGAGAATGTCGAGCCAGTATTTGCCGGTTTCCAAATCGAGCGAGCGCTGTCCGGTTACGGGATGCGGCATCGCGCCGAGCGCGGCGGCGGCGTTGGTCGCGAGAGTCGAAAGAAAATTAACGAAGCTCGCCGGGTCTTCCGCGCCGGGAATTTCTTCATCTTCGCCGATTTCCTCGCTTGTCGGCATCGGGGGAATATCATCGTCTGATGCGGGATCGAAAGCCTTCACCGGCTTTTCGGCGGGCAGCTCAAAAACCGGCGCTTCTGTTTTCGGCTTTTCGGCCTCGATTTCGACGCCTTCGCGCATTGAGCCGTCAATATTGAATTTTCGGCGGTCGGTAACTTTTATAACGGGTTGTTCTTCTTCTCTTTCTACCATTGTTTTATCCGATAAGTTTTCTAAAATTATATTTTGATAGTAGCATTTTGACGAAAAAAAATTCAAAATCGGTTGTTAATGGTTAATTGTAAATGGTTAATTGTAAATTTTTTCATTAATCATTAACCATTTACAATTAACCATTAATAAACCTATGTCGAAAACTTTTGATGAACTCGTTGCGGTAATGGCGCGGCTGCGCGCGCCGGGCGGCTGTCCGTGGGACGCCGAACAAACTTACGCTTCGCTGGCGCAGTATCTTTTGGAAGAATGTTACGAAACGTTCGACGCGATTCAGGAAGCCGATACGACGGGCGATACCGCAAATCTGCGCGAAGAATTGGGCGACGTTCTGCTGCAGGTCGTTTTTCACTCGACGATTGCCGCCGAAAAGGGAGATTTTACGATTGACGAAGTTGTCGAAGGCGTCACGGAAAAACTCGTTCTGCGCCACCCGCACGTTTTCGGCGAGGCGAAGCTCGAAACCGCGCACGACGTTTTGAGCAATTGGGACGAACTCAAAAAAGCGCAGCAGAAGGCTTCGGGCAAAGTCGAAAAAACGAAGGAATCCATTCTCGAAGATATTCCGGTTCATTTTCCGGCGCTGATCGAAGGTCAGAAATTGACCAAAAAAGCGGCGAAAGTAAAATTCGACTGGAAAAACGTCGAACAGATTTTCGATAAATTGGATGAAGAAACCGACGAATTGAAAAGCGCGATCGAGACAAACGGAAATATCGAGGAAGAAATCGGCGATCTGCTTTTCGTGGTCGTCAATCTGGCGCGAAAACTGGACGTTGACGCCGAAACGGCTTTGAAAAAAACTAACCGCAAGTTTCGCGAAAGATTCAAGTTTATCGAAACGGAACTCAAATCAAACGGCAAAACTTTGGAAAGCTCGAATCTCGAAGAAATGGACGCGCTCTGGAACAAGGCGAAAAAATCTTAGTGGACAGTGGCGCGAAGCGGGGCGGTCAGTTGTCAGAGATAATCTGATTTCACTGTCCACTGTCCACTGTCCACTGTGCAGCGATCACTGTCCACTGTTCACCGAAATTATGATCGAAACCGAAAGACTGCAATTAATTGCGTGCAACAAAATGCATTTGGGCGCGCTGATTCAGAGCGAGCAGGCGCTCGCGGATCTGCTCGGCGTCGAATTGGCTGAAAACTGGCTGGTTTTTCCCGAAACCATTGATTTTATTCCACACGCGATAAAAATGCTCGAAATGAATCCGCAGATTCTGCGTTGGGGAATGCATTTTTTTGTCAAAAAGGACGAAAATAAAATCATCGGCAACGGCGGATTTAAGGGCGTTCCGGACGAAGGCGGGATGGTCGAAATCGGCTATGCGATCTCGCCGCTTTACGAAAATCAGGGTTTGGGAAGCGAAGCGGCGCGAGGGATGATCGATTACGCTTTTTCGTGGTCGAACGTGCAAATGGTCGACGCGCACACGCTTGCCGAAGAAAACGCTTCGGTCAGAGTTTTGCAAAAACACGGAATGTCGCGCATTGCCGAAAAACACGACGAAGAAGACGGCGACATCTGGCAGTGGCGAATATTGCGCGAAGATTACGCGCAATAATTGAAAACGGAAAACGGAAAACGGAAAATGGAAGAAGTCAGTATTTTCCATTTTCCGTTTTCCGTTTTCCGTTCCGTTTCGGTGTGGTAAACTTTTTTAAAGTTATGAAGCCGTTTGACCTCGCTGAAGTTCGGAGAAAATATCCTCTGCTTGTCGAAAATCTCGCCAAATTATCGAATCGCGAAGCGCATCTCAAACGCATCTGGGAAATCGAACAGCGCTGGAATTCGTTCAGCGAAAATCCAGAAAAAACCGAAGAAATTTTGCTTTTCAACTCCGCGCCGAAGGACTCGAAAGTCGAAGGCGAATTTGAAATCATCTACGCGGGCGGAACTTTGGGACTGCTCCACGCGGCGGTGATGGCTCTGAAACATAATCGCAAGGTCCTGGTTTTCGACGCGCACACGGTCGGCAAAACGCATCGCGATTGGAACATTTCGGACGTTGAGCTGCGCGAATTTGTCAAAAGCGGGCTTTTTACCGGCGAAGAAATCGAAGCGGCGGTCGTCAACCGTTATAAAACGGGTTTCGTCAAATTTTACGATGCAAACTCAAGCATTAAAACGCCGCCGCTGTTTATGGACAATGTCTTGGATGTGGCGCTCGAAGCCGACCGCCTGCTCGAAATCGCGGCGAAAAAACTCAGAAAAACAGAATCGAAAATCATCAGCAATCTGCGTTTTGTCCGCGCGTTTACTCAAAAAGATAAGGTCATCATCGAATGTGAAGACTTAAAGACCGGCAGGCGAAAGTTTTTTTCCGCTGCGCTTTTCGTTGACGCGACCGGCACGAATTCGCCGCTTTCGCGTCAGCTCAACGCCGGAAAATCCATCACACACGTTTGCCCGACGGTCGGCAGCGTGGCGAAAGGCTTTAAGCGCGGCACAGATTCGCGCGAAGTTGATTTTTCGGTCGGCGAAATTCTGGTTTCGACCGAAGACTCGTCAGATCACCGCCAGCTGATCTGGGAAGGTTTTGCCGGTAGCGAGCGGAAAGACGAATATACGACCTATCTTTTTTTCTACGATTCGGTCGAATCAAAAGCCGACAAATCGCTGTTTCAATTGTTTGAAGAATATTTTGAAAAACTGCCGGATTACAAGGCGAAAAACGGCGCGTGGAAAGTCGTCAAACCCGTCTACGGATACATTCCGAGCATTCATCATCACGGCTGGGACAACCGGAAAAAGACCGCCGCCGAACGCGTTCTGCTGATCGGCGACGCCGCCGGACTGTCGAGTCCGCTGACGTTTTGCGGCTTCGGCTCGCACGTTCGCAACTTGAGCAAATTAACCGATCTGACCGAAAGAGTTTTGCGCGAAAACCTGCTCGACGAAAAAAATCTTTCGGAAATCAACGCCTATGAGCCGCGCGTCGCGCAAATGTCGAGTCTCGCGGAATTTATGCGACCGGCGGCGAAAAGCAAACCATCGGTCGTCAACGAAACGATGAACGCCGTGATGTCTGCTTTGAGCAATCTGGACGCGGAAATCAGCCGCGAAATGTTTCAAGACCGGATTTCGTTTGCGTCATTCAAAAGAGTTTTGCTGAAAACCGCGCAGATTCACCCGAAAGTCTTCAAAAAAATGTTCGAGCATCTCGGCGTCAAAGGCGCTTTCTGGTGGCTTTCAAATATCGCCGAATCCGCTTTTCATGAACGAAAAAAATCCAAATCGCGCTAATATCTGTCCTTGTTTCGATACAAATACTTGTTTAGCTTCGATACATCGGCGGCTGGTTGAAACCCTCAAAAATTTCTCTAAATTAACAAATAATTCGGTTTAAGGTTTTAAGGCACAGGGCTTGCCCCTGTCACTATTATTGTCATACAGGTGAAATCTGATGATTTTTGCCTGTAAATATTTTCAGGCAGGTTTTCAACAAGGAGGTTTAATATGAGTTCAAAAAATTTATTAAGATTAAGCGGCGGGTTGGCATTATCAGTTGCCTTTTCGTCATTCGCGATGGCGCAGGATGCCAAAACGACTACGACGACCACGACGACGCAAACGGCAGTCGTCCAGAATGCTGACGGCAGCTATACGGTGATCGAATATCCGGTTGACAAGGAAGTCACGGTTCAATTGACGCCGTATAATCTACAGGGCGCAAATGGCACGGCGCGCGTGATGCGCTCGGCTAACGGCACAAAAGTTTGGATGGATTTAACGGGCGTCACGGGCGATGCGAAAAGCTATTATGCGTATGCGGTTGATTCAAAGGGTATGCCGACTCTTTTAGGTCCGGTGATGATCGAAAACGGCATCGGTAAAGCCGAATTTTCGACGCCGATGAACCAATTTATGATCGTGCTTTCGCCGACCGAAGGCGTGAGCAGTTTTTCGAGCGACGTTCCGGTAACCTTCCGAAGCGCCGTTCCGACGGGCTATGCGGTTGTTCCGGTCGCGACGACGAGCAACGGCGGCGGCAAACAGGTCGCGACAACGACCGAAGTCGCTTCGACCTATGAAGTTCCGCTTCTCAACGTCGCGCGATTTGACCGGGATAAAGACCGGGAAATCAGAATCAATTTCACCGGCGATTTGAGCGGCTTGAAAGGGAAAGCCTATCTCACCCCGACCAAAGACGGTGTGACTAAGATTAAGATGCGTTTTGATGAAATGAAAAGCGCGCCGACCAACGCGCGGTTTATCCTTTGGGCTTCGTCGGCTGACGGTAAATATACAAAGCTCGGTCAGGTCATCAATAACGGCAAACGCGAAGAATCGGAAATTCGCAGCGAAACGGCGCTGACTGATTTCGGTTTGTTCGTGACGGTCGAAGAATCGGACGTCGAACGCCCGACCAGCCGCATTTATGCACCTTTCAGCGTAACTCCTTAAGTTTCGATATTTGATTATGCTGATCGAAAAAGACGAGGTGTAAAAACCTCGTCTTTTTTATTTTGTATCGAACACTGCGGCTAAAAATTCTCTCGTCTTGCCGTATATTTCCGCATCGGTCGAAGCGCGCGAACCGGCGATATTTAATCTTCGGCAGTTTATCGAAGCGAGCCATTTTCGCGTAACTTTGACGGATTCCGCAAGCGTTGATTCCGTAAAATCTATATGCAGAAAAGGTTTCAGGTGTTTGGCGGCAAGCCGTTTCGTGAGCAGCGAGCCGCGCGTCAGATCGCCGTGCGAAACGATCACGGTCGCGTCCGAATTCTGCACGTTGAGTTCGGTGCGTTCGGCATAGTTTTTAGTTTCTGTTTCGATCAAATTCGGGTAGTTTTCGCCGATCTTTCCGTCTTCGGCGCGGCGTCCTTTGGGAATAAAGCCGCCGCATTCGATTTTGTTTTCGAGCGCGAAATCGAGCGCCGCGCGGTCGGCGCCGGTTTGTCCGCCGGAGATTATGGTTTTGATTCTTTTGAGTTTCATCGGTTTAACCGGGGCGCTTTGTAAAATTATAATTCAGCGTCGTAAATTGATACACTGCGCTCGGCTTCAAAATACAAAAAGCGCTTAAATTTTGTGATAAATACGTTTTTTCGATTTTGGTATGGTTGTTGCACTACGTAACAGACAAGTTACGAAAACGATACAAATTCATTTTGAGAGGTAGTTATGGCAAACGAACAAAATAAAGGAACGCAGAACACATCAACCGGCAGCGGCAGCGATTCGCCCGCTTTTTCGGAAAAAAATCAGGACAAAACGACGAATATCGACGGTAAAGAAGCGAGCAGCACCGGAACAGGCAGCTCGAATTTCGGCAGCACCGGTTCGACAAGCTCCGGAAGCACGGGAAATCCGAGCACTTCTTCGAGCGGCGGAAGTTTCGGTTCATCGAGCGGCAGTTCGAATCCCGGAACGACGGGTTCTTCAAACATCGGCTCGACAGAAAAGAAGGCTGACTCAACCAGCGGTCTGAGCGTCGAATCGGCAAAAGAAACCGCGAAAGGTCTTTATGACCAGGCGAAAGACACCGCCGGACAGGCTTTCGGCGCAGCGACAAAACGCGCGACCGAAGCTCTCGACGAGAAGAAAGTGACGGTTGCGAGCGGCTTGACGTCGGTTGCCGACAGCATCAAGCAGGTCGGTGAAAATCTCAACACGGCGACCGACGAACCGAATCCGATTGCCGAAACGGCGGCGAAATACACGAACAGCTTGGCGTCGCAGATCGAAAATCTTTCGGGTTACTTTGAACGCAAAGACGTGCGCGATATGGTACGCGACGTTGAAACTTTTGCGCGTCGCAACCCGGCATATTTTATCGGCGGCGCGGTCGCGCTCGGATTTCTCGCGGCGCGCTTCCTGAAAAGCTCTAATCCGAAACAGCGAGCAAATGCCGCCGGACGCACGTTTAGCAAAGGGTACGACACGGGAAAAGCCCTGACCGCCGGTGATAAGACTTCCGGTTCGAATAAATACTAATTGTTGGAGAACAAGGGGGAAGTTATGGCACAACAGCAAATGGTTAAAGAAGAACGCAGTTTGGGAGATTTGTTTTCCGACCTGGCAAGTGAAACCGGAAATCTCGTTCGGCAGGAAGTCGCGCTCGCGCAGGTCGAACTGACGAAAAAGGCAGCCAGTGTCGGTAAAAACGTCGGCTATCTGGTCGTTGGCGGTGCGGTCGCTTATGCGGCGGTACTCGCGCTGATCGCGGCGGTAATCATCGGCTTATCGTATTTTATTCCGGCGTGGGCGGCGGCGCTGGTCGTCAGCGTGATCGTCGGCGTGGTCGCTTTTATCATGATTTCGTCGGCGCTTGCCGCGCTCAAAAAGACGGATTTGTCACCGCGCGAAACGGTTGAAACTTTGAAGGAGGATGCGCAATGGCTGAAAAATCAAGTGAGCTAGACAGAATCAATGCGTCAGACGCGGTTTCGACCGCAGCGGGTGCCGAGCAAGATACGTTTCTCGAAGCGCGTTCGGACGAATATCCGGCGACGGAAACGGAAGCGCGCGAACTCGCGCTGACGGACGACAACGACGATGCCGACGAAGATGAAGGCACGGAAGAAACTGAACAAATCCGCGCAAAGATCGAGGAAACCCGTTCACAGATGGGCGAAACGATTGACGCGATTCAGGAAAAACTGAGTATTCAAAATATCTCGGACCAGGTTAAAGAACAGGTCTCGGAACAAATCAACAGCGCGCTTGAAACGGCAAAAGATTCGATTTACGGCGCGACGATCGGAAATTTAGGAAAGGCGGGAAAATTTATGCAAAACATTGGAAAGGAAATATCAAAAACTGAAGCAGGAAAATATGCGCGGAAAAATCCTTTTCCGCTGGTTTTAATCGGCTTGGGCATCGGACTGCTTGCCTACGAAGGCTTCGGCAAGAAGGAGCGCCGTTCATATCGCTATTCGGATCATGAGAACGATAACCGCAATCGCGGCAGCCGCGAAACGGGCGCGATCAATACGCTCAAATCGGCGACCGGAAAAATCGGCGATACGGCGAGCAGCGCTTTCGGATCGGTCAGCGAAACGACGGGCAATGCGCTTGAAAGCGTCAAAGGCGCGGCAAGCACGGCTTATGGAAGCGTCACCGACACGGCGGGCAAAGCTTATTCTGGCGTTGCCGACACGGCGAGCAAAGCCTATTCGAGCGTTACGGATTATGCCGGAACGGCTTATGACAAAGCCGGCGAGTACGGCAATCAGGCGCGTGAAAAATACGATTATTATATCGAAGAAAACCCGCTCGCGATCGGCGCAGTTGCGCTCGCGGTCGGTGCGGCGGTCGGTCTGGCAATTCCGGCGACGCGTTATGAAAACGAAGTGATGGGCGAATACAGCCAGCAGCTTCTCGACAAAGCGCAGACGGCGGCAGGCGGTTTGGTTGACCGCGTCAAAGAAGTCGCTTCGGAAGCGAAAACGACTTTGACCGAAGAAGTTAAAACCAGTTTGGACGAAACCAAAAAGACCATCGCGGAAGAAGCCAAAAATCAGGGTTTCATCGCTGATGATTCTAAAAAAGCGGGATTTACCAGTGATAAACCTAAAAATCAGGGCTTATCCTAAATCGAACGACTTTGCGAACTGAAAACTGCGGATGATGACTGACTGAACCGATATTAAATGCTATTCGCGGCTTTAAGTTCGTAATCTAAATAAAAAGCGGCGTGTTGATTTTCAACACGCCGCTTTTTATTATTCACGACAGCCATTTTCAGTTTCATTTAATCGCGTTAGATTATTTATTTCACACTCTCGATTTTTTCCAAGCCGTTCATATATGGCTGGAGAATTTCGGGAATCTGAATCGAGCCGTCAGCTTGCTGGTAATTTTCTAAGATAGCGATCCACGTTCTACCGACTGCCAAGCCTGAACCGTTGAGCGTGTGAACGAATTCGGGTTTTGCGCCGCCCGCGCGCCGAAAGCGCAGGTTCATTCGACGCGCCTGAAAATCGCCGCAGTTCGAACAGCTCGATATTTCGCGGTAAGTTTCCTGCGAGGGCAGCCAGACTTCGATGTCGTAAGTTTTCTTCGCGCCGAAACCCATATCGCCGGTCGAAAGCACGACCGTTCGATACGGCAAACCTAAAAGCTGCAAGATACGTTCGGCGTTTGCTGTCAGTTTTTCGTGTTCCTCGTCCGAATTCTCGGGCATCGCGAGTTTTACCAATTCGACTTTTTCAAACTGATGCTGGCGAATCAGCCCGCGCGTATCGCGTCCGTGACTTCCGGCTTCCGAGCGAAAACAGGGCGTGTAAGCCGCGTAGTATTTCGGAAGATCTTTCGCGTCGAGAATTTCGTCGGCGTGATAATTCGTGACCGGAACTTCGGCGGTCGGGATCAAAGCGAATTCGCGTTCGTCCTTAATGTGAAACAAATCTTCTTCGAATTTCGGCAGTTGATTCGTCCCGAAAAGCGCCTTGCGATTGACCAGAAAAGGCGGCAGCGTTTCGGTGTAGCCGTGCTCCCGCGTGTGGACGTCGAGCATAAAATTGACGAGCGCGCGTTCGAGCCGAGCGCCCGCGCCGTTGAGAATCGCAAACCGCGAACCGGCGATTTTCGTCGCGCGTTCGAAATCTAAAATACCGAGCGCTTCGCCCAAATCCACGTGATCTTTGACTTCGAAATCAAATTCCTTCGGCTCGCCCCATTTGCGGATTTCGACATTCGCCGCTTCGTCCGCGCCGACCGGAACGCCTTCCGCCGGAATATTCGGCAATCCGGCAAGCAATTCGTGCATTTTCGTTTCAGCTAAATCACGTAATTTTTCATACTCGGCTTGTTTTTCTTTGAGTCCGGCAACTTCCGCCTTTTTTACTTCGGCTTCATCTCGTTTTCCCGACTGCATCAACGCACCAATTTCCTTGCTTGATGAGTTGCGAAGCTGGTTGAGTTTATCTGCTTCGCGTATTGCATAACGACGATCCGTATCCAAAAGCTCAAATCTTTCCAAACTTTCGGTCGAAAAATCGCGCGTTTCGAGCGCTTTTCTGACCGCTTCAAGGTTTTCTCTAACAAAATGTAAATCAAGCATTTCTTTATAAACTTCCTCTATTTATCGTTTTTTAAAACGAATTTCCATTATCAACTCAAAAAAAACAGCGGTCAAAGTCCGCTGTCTTCTTCGATCTAATTTAACCTAATCTGCTTACTTTTTTTTCAGCATTTCGATCGTTTTTTCGATTCTCCGCACGCGGGTTTCTTCTCTTTTCGCATCGTTGATTGAGTTGACGTATTCCTTCCGATGCGTGAAGCTCATTTTTGAAAAGACTTCCGAAAGTCCTGACTCCCGAAGCGCGGCGGCTAAATCCTTTGGCACTTCGACCGTGCGTTTTTCGGTGTCTTTTTCCATCGTCACGATGATCGTTTCGCCCGCTTTGATGCCCGCCGCGTCGCGAAAAACTTTCGGCACCGCCATCATGTATCGCCCGCCCATCGGCATCACTGTCGTGCGGTATTCGGCGTCGTTGATCCAAATCTTGACGGGAACACGCTTTTGTCCGAAAACTTCCTCGACATCGAACGGAATCGTGATGCCGGTCGCTTCCATGTTTTCGTGTTTTTCCAGAACGGTTTCGAATTTCATAAAATCCTCGCGCAAAAATCAGCCACAGCATAACACAAAAAGCGAGTTTGTATTAAGCCGAGGCTAATAATTTAGGGCAAAAATTTAACTGCCGTGTTCTCTCGCTGACAAATTAATCGAAAATTTAAGCTATAATAGAACGATCATTTTAAGAGCAAGGAAGGTATTTTTTATAATTTTATGACACAAAAAATTCGCAAGGCGGTTTTTCCTGCCGCCGGATTGGGAACCAGATTTTTACCCGCGACGAAAGCGATGCCGAAGGAAATGCTGACGCTCGTGGACAAGCCTTTGATTCAATACGTCGTCGAAGAAGCGGTTGATTCGGGCGTCGAATCGATCATCATCGTCACGGGACGCGACAAAGCGGCGATCGAAAATCATTTCGATATTTCCTATGAGCTTGAACAAACTTTGCAGGAACGCGGCAAAATAGAATCTTTCGAACAGGTGCGCTCGGTCGCCGACATCGCCCGCATCAGCTACACGCGCCAGAAACAACCGCTCGGACTTGGTCACGCGATTTATCAGGGCAGGGATTTTGTCGATAACGAGGAAGGTTTTGCCGTGATGCTGCCCGACGACATTATGGATTCCGACCCGCCCGCGCTCAAGCAGATGATCGACGTTTTCGAACGCTATAACGCGCCGATCATCGCGACAATGCAGGTTGAGGGGAGCGCTATCTCGCGTTTCGGCGTGATCGATGCCGAAGAAGTCGAAGAAAACGTTTTTCGCATCAAGGATATGGTCGAAAAACCGAAGTTCGAAGATGCGCCGTCCGATCTGGCAATCGTCGGACGCTATATTTTCACGCCCGACATTTTCGGCGCGATCGAACGCACGACGGCGGGCGCGGGCGGCGAAATTCAAATCACCGATGCGATGCGTCTTCTTTTGAAAGAACGCCCGTTTTACGCCGTCAAGCTCACCGGCGTCCGCCATGACGCGGGCGACAAACTCGGATTCCTGATCGCGACGGTCGAACTCGCGCTCAAACGCAGCGGTTTGGGCGACGACTTCCGCAAATACTTAAAATCGCTCAACTTAGCGTCGGATTCGGCGGCGAAATAGAAAACCGGTTTCACCGCAAAGGCACAAAGGACACAAAGAAATAATAATTTAAATCTTTGTGTCCTTTGTGCCTTTGCAGTAAATAAAAGCTAATTCAAATCAGCAACCTCGCAGAAAATTTTAATTGCGCCTTTTGCGAAAATTAGCTTTTTCAAAAAGCTATTCGTAATTCTCCAAGCATTTGCTCAAGTATTTTAAACTCAAGTGAATTATTTCACAAAATTTGGCATATTCTGAATCTACTCTTTTATTCGCAGCGAAAGCAATAGTGTAGTAACAATATTTCAATGAATTGGGTAGGTAAGAGTAATGTTTAACAGATCGGATTATTTAATTTTAGGCGCGGCTTTTATTTCGTTTCTTTTCTCTGTTTCACTTTGGTTCGGCATTTTCGGCGAGGATCAAAAATTTGCAGGAATTTTTGTCGGTATTTGGGTTCCATCAATTATTTCGCTCGGAAATTACTTTAAATTGAAAGCGGGAGGCAAATAGAGATGCAAACAGCCGTTTTCATCATTGGCTTTTTCGTCAGTGTGATGGTCGTCTTCGGGATTTTTTCGTTAGTTCCGAAAGAATTCCGTCCACCTGAGTAGGTTATCGATTTAGGTTCCGATTCTACAAAAACGTGACGTGGATTTTCTTTGCCGGTTCCAACTGATTTTCGCGTAAGTTTTCGCGCATGTTTTAATTTTCACCACAAAGAACGGCTCATGTATTGCGTCGCAAGATAGGATTATTCCAGAGTTTTGAGTCCGTGCTTTAGCGGCTTTTATTTCATTGAAAATTATCTTTCGATGAAAACACAGCGGTCTAAAGACGGGACTCAAAACTTTTTTTTGTCTGAAATTGAAGTGCGATTTGCAGAATTATCAAAATCACGATGCTGCCCAAGAGGATAAACATTCCTGAGCGCAAACTGTTGAAATGATTAGATGTATAGCCGATTATCTGAGTCGTGAAAGTCGCACCGAGAGTTCCGCAGATAAAAAACGGCGTTGCACGACGCGACGCTGACGGACCGAAAGTTTTGGTGAAACGCGACATATTAGTCGGAAAAATCGAAGATGTTCCAAAACCGGCGATTGCCGCGCCGATGCCGAGCGTCAGAACGTCTTTTGCAAATAATAAAACCACGAGTCCAAGCAAAATCATCATCAAGCCCGCGACAAGCATCTGATTTTCGTTAAGAAAGCGCAGAAAAAGCGGCGCAATACCGCGTCCGACAACGAAAAAAAGAAAATATAAAAAGGTCGGCGCAAGCCACCAGAGAACGATTTGTCCTTCGAATCTTTCCGTATAAGTTGGCAGCCAGCCGCCGATGCCGGTTTCAAAGCCGACATGGATAAAATTGAAAAAAGCAATTGTCCACGCAATCGGGTTCGTCCAAATCGGGATCGAAAAATCATCGGAGTTTTCTTCCCGCATTTCAGGTTTTTGTTCGATTTCCTTGGGCATTAGTAAAATAAATCCCGCTATCAGAAAAAGAAAAATCGCTAAAGCCGCGCTGATCGGAAAAAATCCGATGCTTTTGGAAAGACTGCTAACTGTCAGAGAACAGAGAATTGCGCCTAAACCCCAGAAAAAATTTAATACATTGACCGCTGCCGTCGCATCAAGCGGATTTAATTCAAAAATCAGCATATTGATTGACGGAAGCGTCAGCCCGACGCCGATGCCGTTGCAGAAAAATCCAGCCAGACAAAGCTCGAAACTGTTCAGGTTGAACATCAAAATTCCGACGCCCATCAAAAAACAACCCAGTAAACTTGCGAGTAGAAATTTATTGCGTTTGCCGAACCAATTGGTTAAAAAAGTTCCGAGAAGCGAGCCGGCAAACTGCGCGGGGAAAAAATAGCTGACCTGCAAATCGTTGAGCGAAAAACGGTTTGCTAAAAGCGGCAAAATTTGTCCGATTAAAATCGTAGTAATGCCCGACACGAAGAATCCGGCGTGAAGCAGAATTTTTAAGACGCGAATCTGGTTTGAATTTTCCGGCGGCATAAATGGTTAAAGTAAAAAGTAAAAAGTAAAAGGGCAAAAGTAAAGAAGCGAGCCGAAGTTTTATTTATTTCCACTTTCGGCGCGGCGGCTTTTGATTGTTTGATTGTTTCTTTCTACTATTTATTATTGATTTTATGAATCTGAAATTCCGCGAAGCGAGACGCGAAGATTTGCTTGAAACTGTCCGGATGCTGGCGGACGATTTTCTTGGAAGCCGGCGTGAGCGGTATGAAAATCCTTTGCCGGAAAGTTATATTAATGCTTTTGAAGAAATCGCGGCGGATAAAAATAACGAGTTGATCGTCGTCGAAAAAGACGGCGCGGTTCTTGGCACGCTGCAAATCACGTTCACGCCGTCAATCAGTTTTCAGGGCGGACGGCGCGCTGGCGTAGAATCCGTGAGAGTTGACGAAAAATATCGCGGGCAAGGTGTCGGCAGAGAATTGATGCTTTTTGCCATCGAGCGCGCGCGCCGAGAAAACTGCGTTTCGATGCAGCTCACGACAAATCTCGACCGCACGGACGCGCACCGTTTTTACGAGAATCTGGGTTTTAAGGGAACACATCTCGGAATGAAACTGAATTTGAAATGAGCCGCGAAAACTGTAAATTAGTCGAGCTTTCCGCCGGACTGAAAGATAAATTTCTCGAAATGGCGCGTGAATATCGTTCTGCCGGCGAAGATCGCTATAGTTTCGGGCTTGAAAATTTCGACGAATTGCTCGATGAAATCGAAATGTACCGGGCGGGCAAAAATCTGTCTGCCGGACAGGTTAGTTCGAACACGTTCTTTTTGCTCGACGGCGAAAAATTGATCGGCAGCGGCAGTTTGCGCCACGCGCTCAGCGCAGAACTTGCGGTTTACGGCGGGCATATCGGCTACAACGTGCGACCTTCGGAAAGACGCAAAGGCTACGGCTCGCTGATTCTGAGCCTGACGCTCGAAAAAGCGCGCGAACGCGGATTGGAAAGAGTTTTTTTGACTTGTGATACGGATAACGTCGCTTCGTCGAAAATTATCGAAAATCACGGCGGACAGCTCGAAAATCGAATGTTTTACGAACCGGCGGAAAAGCTCATCTCGCAGTATTGGATTGAGTTATAGTAAATTTTACGCGGTAAATTTATTAAGCAATGAAAATTTTTCACGGAACTGACAATGCCAATATCCTGCGCGGGACGGTTTTGACACTCGGCGTTTTCGACGGGCTTCATCTCGGGCATCAACAAATCATGCAGACGGTCGTCGAAAGCGCCGCGTCGACGGACGCCGTGCCGACGGTGATTACCTTCGACCCGCATCCGCGCGCTGTTCTGCATCCGGAAAACGCGCCGCCGCTGCTTCAAACGCTCGACCAGCGACTCGCGAATTTCGAAGTTCTCGGCATCAAACAAACCATCGTTATTCGTTTCGATAAGGAATTTGCCGGAATCGATGCGGAAACATTTTTGCGCGACATCGTTCACGAACGCCTTCAGGCGCGCGCCGTTTTTCTCGGGCGCGGTTTCTTTTTCGGCAAAAATCGCGGCGGAAATATCGAATTATTGCGCACGATGAGCGAGCGGCTCGGATTTTTTGCCGACGAAGTTTCGGAAGTTCGCCTGCGCGGAACACGAATCTCGTCATCGAAGATCCGCCAGCTTTTAGCCGACGGAAAAGTGAATCGGGCGCGGCGAATGCTCGGTCGCCCGTACGGCGTCGAAGGACAGATCATCCACGGGTTGCAGCGCGGGCGAACGATCGGTTTTCCAACCGCCAACCTGCACCCGCACAACCGCGTGATTCCGAAATTCGGCGTTTACGCGACCGCAACGCTGATTAATAACGAATGGCGACGGAGCATCACGAACGTCGGCATTCGTCCGACGTTTGACGACGACCGAAATCCTTCGATCGAATCCTACATTTTCGATTTCGACGGCGATCTCTACGGCGAAGTTTTGCGCGTGCGCTTTCTGCATCGTCTGCGCGACGAGCGTAAATTCGGCGGCATCGATGAACTAAAAGCGCAAATCGAACGCGACACGCGCCGCGCGCACGATTATTTCTCGCACGAAGGCGTCAAAAACGCGCTCGATTTAACCTGAAAATAATCGTTAGCGTTAAATACGCAAGTAAAAGTATCGAATCCACGGCGAGCGCGCCGAATGTTTTCCTCGAATTATTACTTCGATTGGCTCGGCGGGAGAAAGGAAATCTGGAAAGATCGGGAGAAAAATACGAAGCCGTAACGCAAACTTTGTGAACTTTTTTGCAAACCAGAGCGTTTTTTGTGATTCTAAGAGTGGTTATGCAAAAAGAATTGGCGGTGGAAGAAAATAAGAGTTTGGCGTTGAAGGAAAGAGTGATCGAGCCGATTATCGAAAACGGCAGCGGTCAGCACGAATTGGTGCCGACAAAAAAGCTGCCGGTTTCAAAACAGATTTCCAACGAACAACTGATTGCCGAAGAAAGGGCTTTGATCGAAAAGGAAACCGAGGTCGAAAAAAACTACATCGGTTTTCGCGGTTACCTGCGGCTTTTCGATGTTTCGAAAGTTATCGGAATGCTCGCGCTTTATCTCTACCTCGACCAATACGATATGCACCGCGCGCAGCACATCAGGCAAGCCGAAGTGCGGCTCGAAACGGCGCGGCGGCTGACCTGGCTGGCTGTTTTGGGCGAAAAATTTCATAAAGTAAATGTCTGGTTTTTTCATCAATTCATCCTGTTTTTGCGCTGGTTTTTCATCGGCTCGGAATCGAACAAGGAACTGAATCAGGAAAAACAAGCCGTCTGGCTCAAGGATAATCTGATTAAATTAGGTCCGACGTTTATCAAGATCGGGCAGTCAATGGGCACGCGCGCCGATCTTTTGCCGCTTCCTTTCGTCAAGGCTTTGGGCGAATTGCAGGACAACGTTCCGTCGTTTCCGAACGAAATCGCTTTTGCGCGAATCGAAAAAGAACTCGGGCGTAAAATCTCGGAAGTTTACAAGGAATTCGACATCGAACCGGTCGCGGCGGCAAGTCTCGGACAAGTTTACCGCGCCAAGCTCTTTACGGGCGAAGAAGTGGCGGTCAAAGTTCAGCGTCCGAATTTAGCGGGAATTATCAAAGGCGACATCGAAATTCTGCGCAAAGTCACACGCTTTGCCGAGCGTTTTCCGTCTTTGAACGAAAACGCCGACTGGGCGGGAATGCTCAAGGAATTTGACGAAACGATTCACGAAGAAATGGATTATGCTTCGGAAGGTCGCAACGCCGAACGCTTCAGCGCGAGCTTTCAGGATTGGACGAACGTTCACGTGCCGAAAATCTACTGGAGCGCGACGACTTCGAAAGTGATGACGATGGAATTCATCCACGGCACGAAGGTGACCGAATTGGAGGAATTAAAAGCGCGCGGCGTTTCGCCCGAAAAGGTCAATCGGCTGCTCATTAAAACCTATCTCAAACAGCTTCTCGAAGACGGATTTTTCCACGCCGACCCGCATCCGGGCAATCTTTTGGTGATGCCCGACGGTCGGCTCGCGTTTTTCGATTTCGGAATGGTCGGACGCATCACGCCGCAATTACAGGCGAAAATGATCGACGCGTTTTTCCACGTCGTCTCGAAAGACCCGGAAGCGATCGCGCAGGATTTGATCGATCTCGAATTCTTAAAACCCGGCGCGGACGAAACGAAAATCAAAGAAGTTGTCGTCAAGATGTTCAAGCTTCATCTGGATTTGAAACTCAAGGACGTTAAATTCAAGGAATTGACCTACGATCTGGCAGATGTGATGTACGATTACCCGTTTCGCCTGCCGTCGAATTTTACGTATATTATGCGCGCCTTAATGACGCTCGAAGGCATCGGAATCATCACCGATCCGGAATTTAATTTCTTTGAAACCGCTAAGCCTTACGCGAAAGAATTTATGCTCAAACGCGAAGGCAAAGATTTACGCAAAATGCTCACCGATAAGCTTTTAGGACGCGACAAAGACGGCAAGATCGATCTCGACAGAACGTGGAAACTCGCGAAAATGGCGTTTAAGACGGTTTTCAATACGAACAAGTAATTTATGAGCGATGAAAAGGTTTATTACCGGAAAAAAGACATCGTTAAAATTCTCGCGGATTTGAATATGATGGTCGTATCTTTAGACCGAATTGGCTCGTATTATTCAGATTGTAAATCCGTTGAAGAATATCACGCATTATCGTCGAATTTTCTTGATGACTGGAAAATTCTTCCCAAACTCGCGCGGGCTCGAATGATTCTGGATAGTGCGTTTTCGGACGAACTCGGCGACGACGATATGGATGAGTTAGAAAGAAAATTTCAGAACTTACAGTATTGGACGATAAAAAATCCTAAACCGACCAGAAAGCGAGAATCTAAAAAATAGGATATTTTTAATAAATTTGAAATTTAAATAGAATTGACGTTTAATCATGAGTTATGAAAAACGTCAATTCTATTTTGTTTCTGACAGTTTGTGTCTTGACTGTTATTTCGTATTCAAACGCGCAATCCAAAATGACGTACAAAACCAAAATCGCTTATACCAAAGAAGATTTTTCTGTTCGCGAAATCGAAAACAAAGCATGGAAGAAAGCCGAAACGGTTACGATTAATAAATACTGGTTGGGTGAAAACGCGCCCGAAGACAGACAGTTTAGAGCGAAAATTTTGTGGTCTGAAACGGCGATTTACGTGCGATTTGAAGCCAATCAGAAAGAACCGCTCATCGTCAGCGAAACACCGGATCTGACGACGAAAACGCGCGGGCTTTGGGATCGCGACGTCTGCGAGATTTTTCTCGCGCCGGACAAAAACGAACCGCGCAAATATTTCGAATTCGAAATCGCGCCGACCGGCGAATGGATCGATCTGGGGGTTTTTCAAAAGCCGGACCAAAGAATTACCGATTGGGATTATGCGTCGGGAATGCAGACTTTCGCAAAAATCGAAAATGACAAGATTTGGCTGGCGATAAAAGTCGAGTGGAAGGCGTTCGGCGAAATTCCGAAGGCGGGCGACACGTGGCTCGGAAACATTTTTCGCTGCGTCGGAAAAGGCGAAACGCGCGGCTATCTCGCGTGGTCGCCGACAATGACGAAAACGCCGGCGTTTCACGTTCCCGAAAAATTCGGCGAGTTTGAGTTTGTTAAATAAAAATCAGCCACAAATGAACACGAATAACACGAATTATTTTTAGTTTTTATTCGTGAAGATTCGTGTAATTCGTGGCTGATTTAAAAAATTGCTTCCCTAATTTGTTCCCAGTAAATCAAACAACTCGTTTTTATCCGGAAGCGAAGTTCGCGCGCCGATGGCGCGGCATTTGAGCGCGGCGACCGCGTTTGCCATCCGCGCGCTTTCTTCGACACTCGCGCCTTGAAGTACGCCATAAAGCAGCCCGACGCGAAACGAATCGCCCGCGCCGGTCGTGTCCTTGCAGCCGCCCGGAACTTCGAAACCGTCGGTGCGGATAAATTCGTTTTCGCAAAGAAGTAGCGAGCCGGTTTCGCCTAAGGTCATTCCGGCGACCGTGCAGCCGTACCGCGCTTTGATCTCGCGCAGCGCCATTTTTTTGTCGGCGATTCCGACAAGGCGTTCGGGAAATTCGGCGCTTGAGACGAAAATATCAACGAGCGGCAAAACCTGTTCGATGCCTTCGAAAATATTGTCGATGTCAATCGAAACGATCGCGCCAGCGGCTTTTGCGGCGCGCGCCATTTCGAAACACGCCCGCGCGTCGTGCGGCGTAAAATGCAGAATACGCCCGCGCGCGGCAATTTCGACGGGCGCCTCAATTTCCGTGTAAGCCAGTTGTTGATCGCGTTTCCAGATGACCGTCCGCTCGCCGCTGCGCTCGTCAATCACGATAAAAGCGATCTGCGTCCGCGCGCCTTCGATCTGTTCGGCAAATTCGACGTTGACGCCTTCGTCGCGCAAAGTTTGAAGCCCGAAATCGCCTTCGCGGTCATTTCCGAAACGCCCGACATAAGCGGCGCGCGCGCCCAAACGCTGCAACCCGACGGTTGTCGTGGCAATCTCGCCGCCTGCCGCCTGAACGTAATTTTCGAGCTCGATTTTCGAGTTAAAAGCCGGGTATTCCGGCACGATAATTAAGTAATCAACTGCGTTCGTGCCGAAGCCGACAACGTCAAAGTCTTTATTTTCAGCTAATTTGAAAGGAAATTGCATTTTTGGATTTACGGATTTGAATTTTGAAAAATCAATCAATAATATCTAATAGTTGAAAGCTGAAAACAAATTAGATTCAGCAGTTTTTTTTAAAATAGTTGCTAAATAATTAAGAAACAGGTTAGATTTTTAATATCGTGTTGATGCGGTTTCGCCTGATTATTGAGCGTAACCGGTAACAAATTATAAGTTTTTAGGAGAAAAAAATGCCGACAGCAAGTTGTCCTGAGTGCGATGAAGACGTTTATGTAGATGCCGATTCCGAGCAAGGTGATGTTGTATCCTGCGATGAATGTGGTTCGGATTTAGAAGTCGTCGGGCTTGACCCGATCGAACTCGACCTTTACGAAGGCGGCAAAGAACTCGACGACGACCTCGATGAAGAAGACCGTTTTTAATGAGTTTCAGGTTTCAAGTTTCAAGTTTCAGGTTAAAATTAAACCAACTTGAAACTTGAAACTTGAAACCTGAAACTTTATTTTAATTGATATCCGGTGCGGTTTTGTCTGATTTTGAGATTATTCGGCGTTTCTATGCGAACCTCGTTGAATTTTCCGTCTTTACTGACGTCGGGTTTCGGATAAAAAGCCAGCACATAGGACGACGTGATTTCCTCTTCCAGGCTTTTAAATAGCGGGTCGAAATTGTTTTCGTTGACGTAAAACGTCTTGCCGCCGGTTTTCTCGACCAAACCGCTCGCTTCCAGAAGCGTCAGAAGCGGTTTTTTAGTTCCCTGCAATCGCGAAAAAGAAGGTAAAAGAACCGAATAAACCGTTGTTTCGGCTTCGTTTGCGCGTTCGATCACGGTTTTCGGCGAAACCGTGTCGCCGACCGGAAAACCGTCCGTAATTAAAATCACGGCGCGTTTTGGCATCTGATTTTTCAGCGAGCGCGGAGATTTTTTGTCGAGCAGCCGGATGGCTTCGTCAACCGCGTCGTAGGCGTGCGTCGAAAGCCCGTCCTGATCGCGCATGATTTTTTCGAAAGTTTTTTCCAGTTTTTCCGGCTTGTTGGTAAACGACTGCAATGTTTTGACTTTCATTCCGAAGGTCATCACCGCAAAGTAAGAATTGTAATCGGCTAAACGCTTGACGAACTGCTGCATTGCGCCGCGCAGCTGCAATAATTCCTGTGTCGTCATACTGCCCGAAACATCGAGCGCGAAAACTATCGAAAGCGGGCGATTTTCGTTTTGCCGGCGGACGGGCTCGAAAAAATCAATCTGCCGCTCGACGCCGTTTTCAAACATCCGGAAATCCTTTGCGTTCAGCCCGCGAACGGGTTTTCCGTCCTTATCCGAAACCGTTACTTCGAAGGCGATAAGCTCTGTATCAACACGAATTACATCGTCGGAATTCTGTCCGAAAACGGCGACCGAAAGCGTGATTAAGATTAAAATCAGAACCGACGGGCGCAGGATAAAAAAGGGAAGAACGATCGATTTCCGGCTGGCGGTTAATATCCGGTTTGTGCTTCTGAAACCTAAAATCATAATGCAAATTTCAAAACTCCTAAATCTTTCGCGCCCTGTAAAACGAAAAAGAACTTTTTTTTCGCGCCGCAAAAAACGCGTCGCTTTTCGGCGGTTGCTTAATTTAGACCGAACAGCCGGAGAGAGCGAATTTCTCCATTTTTCTTATAAAATTTCTCGTTGAATTAATCTGATCTTTATTTTATCGCAAAATCTTTTTTAATTTAACCGGAAATTTCGATTTCGAATAAAAGCTTCCCGTTGCTTGGTAAATTCCGCTTAAAAATATTTTCGGGACTTATTTTCAATATTCATTTTGACTGATTCAAGTCATTTTGAACTGCCAAATTGACCGATTTTAAAGCAAAAGAACCGGATTCCGGAAAAAATCTCCGATAAATGCGTAACTATATCATTTCTCAAGGTTTGGCACGAAAAATGATTAGTTTTTTCTAACCCGCTTTCGGAAATGTCCGGTCGGCGGCGGCTCTGAAATATAAAATCCCGATATTTCCGCAACGATTTTTGGAGAAATGACGATGGAAAAATATAATCTCTCCGGCGAAAATCTGAAGTCGAAAATTTACTGGGCGGCGATGCTCGGGTTGAGCCTCGTTCTGCTCGGATTCGCCGTTTTGGGATTAGAGTCGTTTTCTGGGCAGCAATTCGGCGTTCTGGCGGTTGCGCTCGCCGTTTCGGTTTTTGCAAACCAGCATCAGGTAAGAATTCCGTGGACGGCGACCGAATTTTCGGCGAAAGAGATCGTCGTTTTTTGGGGAATCATCTGGCTCGGTGTTCCAGGCGGTGTGCTTTTAGCCGTTGTCGCTTCAATCGTTCGTTTCAATATTTTCGAGAAAAATAAATTCAGATGGC
Source organism: Acidobacteriota bacterium (assembly GCA_031411895.1). Taxonomy (GTDB): domain Bacteria; phylum Acidobacteriota; class Blastocatellia; order Pyrinomonadales; family Pyrinomonadaceae; genus JAFDVJ01. The sequence continues at coordinate 26,033 of JANOBZ010000172.1, forward strand.
TGTTCGGTTTGTTCTCCGGCGCTTGTGCGACCTTTGTTTCAGCCTCGATCTTTTATCTGGTTCTAAATTCTTTGACCGGATTCAAAGCCGCGTTTGTCGGCGAAGAAGTAATTGCGTGGTACTGGCTGACGGCGGCGATCGTTTCGATGGCGGCGGCGCATTATCTTTTATCGGCGATCTTTAATTCGATCTTCCAATATTTGCAGGACGAAAGCTCGATCACCGAAATCTGGAAAATAAATTTTCTGCGCCCGCTGATTATTTATACCTTGTCGGCAGGCGCGGCATTTCTGCTTCACTTTTTGTTTCTCGAATTCGGCTTGCCGTTCGGTTTCGTCGTTTTGCCGGTCACGGTTGTCGGTCATTTCGCATACCGCTTTCATCTAAAGCGTTTGGAGCAGAAAACCAAGGAAATCGGCGAGGCGAGCCGGATTCATCTGGCAACGGTCGAAGCGCTCGCGACGGCGATTGACGCCCGCGATCAGGTCGGCGTCGGACATGTTCGCCGGACGCAGATTTACGCCGTCGGATTGGGCGAAATTTTAGGTTTATCGTCGGACGAAATAAAAGCTCTGAATACGAGCGCGCTGCTGCACGACATCGGCAAGCTTGCCGTTCCCGAACATATTTTGAACAAACCCGGACGCCTGACGCCGGCGGAGATGGAAAAAACCAAAATTCACGCCTCGGTCGGCGCGTCGATTCTCGAAAAGGTCAATTTCACTTATCCGGTTGTCCCGACCGTTAAATATCACCACGAATGCTGGGACGGCTCGGGTTATCCGGAAGGCTTGAAAGGACATAGTATTCCGATGACGGCGCGGATTTTGTCGGTTGCCGACGCTTATGACAGTATGCGCGGCGCGCGACCGTTTCGTCCGGCGATCTCGCGCGAGGAAGTGCGGAAGTTTTTAATTAACGGCGCGGGAACACAGTTCGACCCGAAAATCGTGGATGTTTTTCTGCGTAACCTGAAGAAGTTCGAAGCGGCGATCGAAGGCGAAAACCTTTCCTATGCGACCGCCAGCCAGAATATCGAAGATTCGTTTATTCATTCGAGCGACGCGAACCCGAAAAGCTACGTCGAACAGATTAAACGCGCCAACCGCGAGGTTTTTACGCTTTATGAACTGGCGCGAACCTTCAGCTCGTCCTTGAATCTTGAAGACACGTTTTCGCTTTTCGCGGAAAAAATCGGCGGACTCGTGCCGTACGATACGTGCGTGATCTATCTTTCGGACGCCAACGGCGGCGAGGCGAAAGCCGTCTATGCCGAAGGTAAAAACGACTCTGCGATGCTTCACCGGACGATCAAACCGGGCGAAGGCGCGACCGGATTTGCTTTGAAAAAGCGGCAGACGGTTTCGAACGTCAATCCAGGATTGGATTTTTCGACTTCGCAGCCCGAATTCGTGCAGGAATATTCGGCGATGGCGGCGCTGCCGCTGATTGCCGACGAAAAACTGCTCGGCGTGGTTTCGCTTTATTCGAGCACTTTTGAAAGTTACGAAGACGAACATCTGCGCCTGCTCGAAACCGTTTCGCGAATTGCGGCGGACGCGATTTTGAAATCTATCTACCACGCCGAAACCGAGACAAAGGCGTTTACCGACCCGATGACCGGCTTGCCGAACGCGCGCAGTTTGCAGATTCAGTTCGATAAAGAAGTTGCGCGCGCCGACCGCAACGGAAACAGTTTTCAGGTCTTGATGCTCGATCTCGACGGATTTAAAGCCGTCAACGACACGTTCGGACATAAAGCCGGCGATAAACTTCTGCGCGAGCTTTCGAAAGCGATGCGCGCCCAGCTTCGCGATTATGATTTTCTGGCGCGTTACGCGGGCGACGAATTTGTCGCGATCATTCCCGAAACCGAAGATATTTCGGTCGAAGAATTATGCCAGCGGCTCGAAAAAGCCGTTAATGATTTCGTGCTGCCGATCGGCGACGGCAGATTCGCGCAGGTCGGCATCAGCATCGGCGCGGCTTCGTATCCGAGCGGCGGCGCGTCGCTCGACCAGATCATCATCTCCGCCGACAAAGCGATGTACGGCGTAAAAATGCTTCGCAAGCGATTGAAGGAACAAAACGCGGAAAAAATATCGCAGGCGGAAAACGAGCAGCAGCAGGCGCAGAAACTCGATTCGTCGCCGAAACCGATTACCGTCAGACCGATTCAGCCGAAACCCGAAGCCTCAGCGCCGGAATCGAATTCCGAAAGCTTCGTCGTCGAACTCGACGAAAGCCACATTATTTCATCGGCGATAAACTGAGGGATGAAGGATGAAATTAAGTTTACATTGAAGCGTTAAAGTTAACCTAAAGTAAAAAGATCGGAGTGCTTGCGCTCCGGTCTTTTTACTTACCATTATTAAAATCACTTAAAGATTTGATAAAGAAAAAGGTGAAATTTCATCCCTCATCAACCTTCATCCCTCGTTAAAACGCTTGCGAGAAGCGGAAGTGAAGCTGTGTGCGGCGTGGCGTAAAAACGGCGTTCGGTCCGACGGCTTGCGGAATCAAAAAGCGCGGCGGGTTGAACAAATAACCGTAATCAACGCCGAATTCGCCGCCGATCGGCGTTTTGAGCCGTAAGCCCAAACCGACCGTGTGCGACCAGACGGAACGCAGGTTTTGCGAAACGACGTCGTTCGGCACGACGTCGGGCGGATTGAAAACATCCTTCACGCGGCGGAAAACGTTCCCGCCATCGTAAAACGGCACGGCGCGGACCGAATCGGTCAACGGAATGCGCGCTTCGAGATTGATGATCGCCAGCGCGTTGCCGCCGAACGGAACGGTAAACGGGTCAATCGGCACGATTTCGCCACGGCTGTTGCGGAATATTCCCTGCGGCACGATCACGACGCGCGGACCGGCGGATTCGAAATCGAAACCGCGCAAGGTCGTCGAACCGCCCGCGAAAAATCTTTCGCTGATCGGTAAAACTCCTTCGAGTCCGGGAAACTGCGACGCCGAAAAACGGTTTCCGTTTGAAAAAACATTCGCCAAACCGACCACCGCGCGTCCGGCAAAGGTCGTGTTTTTCAAAAACGGCACGGTATAAAAGCGGTAATACGACGCCTGAAATTTATGAAAACCGGTGTTCGCGCCCAAAAACGGCAGGCTGATATTGTATTCAGCCGTCAGATATTCGCCGCGCGTCGGGTCGCCCGGACTGTAACGACACGGTTCGCCGACTTCGCCCTTATTGATGATTTCGAGCAGCGAATAACGAATCGCGCAGTTTTCGCGCGTGTCGCGGACGAACGTCGCGCCGAAGCCCGACGTGCGGATTCGCGAGTCCGGCAGCAGCAAATCTTTAATCAAAAGACTTTCGATATTAAACAGGCGAACGTCTTCGAACTTGTAGCGGACAAACAGGATACTCCGATTCTTGACGCTGATCGTGCGGCTTGTTTCCGCCGAAAGCGTGAGGCGGTTGATCGTCGGGCTGCCGGTTTCGTTGCCGAAAATATCAATCGGATTTCCGTCTTCGTCAACGCGCTGGACGATGCCGAACGTGCCGCGATCGAAAACCGAGCGGAAAAACCTTGTGACGGTCGAATCGCGCTGGTATTGCGCGGCGAAAGTAAGCGACGAAAATCTGATCGTGCCGTCGGCGTTTCTGCCGTCGCGCATGAATCGCGGGTTGATAAAATCGATTTGCGCGAGCTGCTGCAAGCGGCTGACGCGAATGCGCGCGCCGCCCTGCTGGAGATTTCCGAAAAGATTGAAATGGCGGATGTCGAAAAACCCGAACGGTCCGGCATCGGTCGAGGCGCCGCCGCCGTAGGTCAGCAGGCGCGGCGCTTGTTCTTCGACGTTGATGATAACGTCCACGAGGCGACCTTCGGCGCTTTCGCCCGCCGGTTCGACCTTGATCTCGACGCGCTTAAAGGCGTCGCTCGCGTAAAGATTCTGCTCGCTCGAAAAAATGTCGGCGGCGCGCAGAATTTCGCCCTGACGCAAGTTGACGGCTTTTAAGAGCGCTTCGCGCTTTGTCATGTTATTGCCGTAAACAAGTACGCGGTTGATGAAAACCTTTTTACCCTCGTTTTCGACGCGGTATTCGATTTTGACGCGGTCTTCGGTATCGTCGCCGCCGAGTTCGACGATCGAATAGCTGACTTTCGCGTCGTAAAAGCCCTGATTCGAATAGTATTGAGCGAGCTTTCGCTGACCGTTGCGAATCCTGGCGCGCGAGTAATTCTGCCCGACCAGACTCGGCAATTCGGTCTCTAAAGCGGCATCTGAAAAGGCTGTGTTGCCGACGATCTCAGCATCGCTGATGCGCGTCGGTTTTCCTTCGACGATGACGAACGTAATGATTAAATTGTCGCCCGTCGGCGAAACGCCCTGCCTGAAAGTTACTTTCGCATTGCGATAGCCAAGCCCGCCCATCAAGGAGCGAATCGTATCGGCGTCTTCCTGAAGCAGCTCGTTGCTCGTGTAGCCGCGTCCGTAGCCGAGAAAAGGAATAACGCCGAAAATTGACGCTTCCTGCGATTTGAGAACGGTTCTGACCTCCTCGATCGGCAGCAGATTCGTGCCTTCGATACGGATATCAACCAGCTTTAACTGACGATTCAGATTGGCTTGATATTTGACGTCGATCGTCCGGTTCGTCAAATCCGCGCCCGTTAAAGACGCGCACAAAAGGTTCGTTTCATTGACCGTATAACTCGCTTCGGTTTCGTTAAACGCGGGCGAAACGGAGCAGATCGGCGTAACCTCGGCGAAAAAGAAGCCCTGTTCCTGAAAATAATTTTCCAAACGCCGCTCGCCCTCGACGATCGCCGAAAAATCGAGCGAGCCTTCGCGCTTGATCGGCAAAAGGCGTGTTTGCGTGCCCTCGCCGACCTTTTCGCCCTCGGAATCAACCGTTACATTGATAATCGCGCCGACTTTACCGCTTACCGCGATATTGATCGTGTTGGTTTCGGGCACGAAAACGACGCGCGGCTCGCTTAGTTCGGGCGCGAAGAAATTTTTGTCGCGCAAGCCTTCGCGGATGCGCTCCAGATCGCGCTCGAGTTTGCGGCGCGTGAAAAGCTCGCCGGGTTTAAGGTCTAAATCCGAGAGAACTTTAGCTGGATCAAAACCCGTGATGTCAATATTAAACGCGCCGACCTTCGCCTGTTCGCCGGGAATGACGTTAAACGTTACGCCGACACGAGTTTCATTGGTCGTCGGCTGCTGCGTAAAGGTTACTTCGGATTTGTAAAAGCCGCGGTCGCGCAGGTATTCGAGAATCGTTCCGGCATTGCTTTGCAGAACCTGTTCGGAAAAAGTATTGCCGGCGCTGACGAGATTGAGCCGCAGCAGAAGTTCGTCTTCGGTAATCTCGTCGCCGACTGTGTTGCCGACAACGACCGAAACGGTCGCGGCTTGCGTTTTGCGCTTGATGATGAAACGCAGGCGAACCGAACCCGTGCCGACTTCGGTCGCTTCGACCGTGACCGAAATAACGCGGTTCGTGTTGTAGATCGCCTGAATCGCTTCGCGTATTTTAACGGCGGAATATTTTTCGCCGAGCGTATTGCGGGCGATCAGACGAAATTCATCGGCGGCGGAAACTTCGCGGTCGTTGCCTTCGAAGGTAATGTCAACCGGTTCGAGAATCTGCCGTCCTTCGTACTTGCTGGTTTGAGCAAATGCCGCAGAAGTAAAAAGCAAAAAGCAAAAAGCAAAAAGTAAAAATGCTTTTCCGACCGCCAAGCTTTTACTTTTTATTTTTGAATGATTTCTTCCTTGCATTCTCACGCTGCTGTTTATCAAATCTAACCCCTTACTCTTTATTTTATCTTTTTACTTTTTACTTTTTAACTTAAAAACGTTTTCGCAGTCGAATTTCGAAACTGAAATTATTGCGGTTCTGCGTGGCGTTATTGAGTGCCCGCTGTTCGTACTGCGCGACGAACGACAGACGATTCGAAACGCGGTATTCGACTGCCAAAACCTGATTCTGGTCTTCCGAAAGATTCGTCGAATAGGTAACCGCCAGATTGCGGTTGATCTGCCTGCCGACGGTCAAACGCGCCCCCGGATTTCGCTGACCGGAAATAATCGGGTCGAGCTGAAAGCGATTGAGTCCGAAAAGTCTATCGGTCGCTTTGGCAATCGGTTTATTGATGATTTCGTCGGTCAAAATTTCAGCCGCCGTACTGATTCCGGATTGCGCGAGCGTCGGAATTCCGCCTTCGGTATTTGATAAACTGCCGGTCGTAATCAGCGAAATAACGTCGGGCTGCGGCAGCGCCGGATTCGAAGTTAGAACGGCTTGGAGATTTTCGGTTTCCGTCAAAGGACCATTTAAATTAATGAAAATCTGGTAACCGGCGATTTCGGCTTCTGCCCGCAGATTGATAATCGGAGCGATTCCGTCAGCGCCGGGCGGGAAGACCAATTCGCCGCGCTGAACTTCGTAACGGTCGTTGCGATAGAAAAGCGTGCCGCGATCGGCGGTAATTCTGCCCTGTACCTGTGGCGCGTCGAGATCGCCCGAAACGCGCAAACTCAAGGAAGCGACCAGATCCGCGATGTTGTTTCTGACGACGAGCGCGTTGCGACCTTCGATCGTCAAATCCAGATTAATATCGCCGAACGTCGAGCCGGTGCCGCCGCCGCCGCTCTGCGTGATCGCGCCTTCGCTGCGTCCGCTGATGACGTCCGCAAGGTCAATGTCGCGCGAATACAAACTGCGCCGCGCGTTGATCCTGCCGCCGATAAATGTGCTTAAAACGCCGGTGCTGCCGCGTCTGCCGTTGATCTCGATCTCCGCGTCGCCGGTCGTCAGAAAATCCTTCGGCAGCGGAACGGTCACATTTGTTCCGCCGAGCACGAAGCGAAACGCATCGAGCTGAAGATTATCTCCGAGCATCGCGCCGCCCGAAGCGGTAAATTTGCCGCCGCCTAAAAATCCGGTCAATTCGTCGATCTGCACCTGATTCGACGTGAAGATCACGCGACCCTGAAGCCGTTCGAACGAAATGCGCTCGCTGCCGATAAACGCCGAGGCTGACGCGTTCTGCATGATCGCCGTGCCGTTGAGTCGCGCCGTCTGGCTCGGTCCGGTCAAGCGAACGTTGACATCCGCCAGACCGGCAAAAAATGCGTTCGGTGAGATGGCGTTCAAAATACTCAGATTGATGCGCCCGTTGACATTCAGATTGTTAATGCCGTTTTGCTGCAAAGCTATGCTGCCGTCAACGACCAGATTCGTGCCGCCGCCCGCAAACTTTGCGCTTTCGACGACGATCTGATTCGTGTCAAAGCGCACGGCGACTGCTTCGGTCGCCGTAATCGGCGTGTCGCCGATTTGCAGTGCAAGCTGCGTAAAATCAGCCGAGCCCTTTAAGTTGTCGGTCGTAAATTCGCGGTCGCCGGTCGTCTGATTGATGCTCGAAAGATTGCCTTCGAGAAAGATTCTGCCCGTCGCCTGTCCGGTAATCGCGATGTCGCCGGGTTGGCGGACGAGCGCGATAAACGGCGCAAGCTCAGTGTTGTTAAAGCTGGTTTCGGCGCGAAACGGCAGATTCGGGTCGGCAAAATTGACGTTTGCCGTGATGTTTTGCTGCTGCCCTTCGAGATTCGCCGTAACATTCGCGGTAAGCTGCTGGTTTTCGGTCTTGCCGTTAAAAACGATCTCGCCGAGCGAATTGCCGTCGAACGTGACGCCCGTTCCCGTGCCGTTGAAATTGATCTCGTAGCTTTTTGAATCTTCGGTTCTTCCGATGGCGCTGGCAGTTAAATTAATTGTTCCGTCAATGTTCGGAATCGAATTTGGATTACCGAGAAACGGTCGAATCCGCGCGAACGGAATTCCTTTGCCTTCGACATTGAAATTAAACGCGGTCGTGTCGGTTTGATAAGCTCCGTTTGCGGTCAGCGTTCCCGCGCCGAACTGCGCGTCGAATTTTTCGACGTTAACCGTATTTCCCGCAAAAGTAACGCGCGTGTCGAGATTATCGAAAGTCTGCCCTTGCAGCGTGCCGTTTTTCGCCGTCAAAACCGCATCGCCCTGCATCGCGTTCGGCAGACCGCTCAGATTTATCGTGCCGGATGTGTCGGCGTTCAATCCGCGCAGAGAGTCGGGCAAACCTACCGGCAAAGCCGCCAAAACATTGCCCGTATTGATATTTGTCAAAGTCGCCTGCACGGAAATATTGTTGACGCCGCCGCTCGGAATCGAAACGTTAAAAGCGAGCGTGCCGCCGTCGGATTCTTCGAGAACGCCGTTTTTGAGTTCCGTTCCGGTCGGCGAAACAAGCAGATCGGTGCGCAGCGAACCCAGACGCCGACCGCGCAGGACGAGCGAATCGAGCGCGGCGCGCCCGTCAATCGTCGGATTCGAAACATTGCCGGTCAAAGTTCCGGTAAATTGCAGGTTTCCGGCAAATTCCGCCTTGTATTCCTCGGTTTTCTGCTGAAACTCGGGCGAGATGTCCAAAACGTTGATGATGCGGCTGATTTCGCTCGCGTCGGTCGAATTGAGGGCAACGTTGAGATTCGAATTATAGCCGTTCAGATCAAATGTTCCGGTCGCGTTAAATTCGCTGCTTGTCGTGTTAAGCCGCGCGACGCCGACGTTGAAAAGCCCGTTTGCGGCAGACGCTTCGACGCGTCCCGTGACAGGAATAAGCCCACGCTGCGCCGTTCCGGCATTAGCGGTAATGTCGGCGCTAATGTTTCCGCTCGCGGTTTTGAAATTCGTTCCGGCAAACGTGAAATTAACGTTACCGGTCGTGCTGCCTTCGACCGGCACGACGCGCCCGCCCTGCAAAGCGAGCAGTTTTCCTAAGTCGAGATTCGTAAAATCGGCGTTGATTTCCGAGCGGTTGCGCCCGTTTAAAGCGATCGTCGCGTTGCCGTTTAATTTTCCGTCCATCACGTCGGCGGTCAGATTATTGAGCGCGACCTGATTATTGTCAACCGTGACCGACGCGCGCGCCGCGCCTAATTTGATGCTCCCGACCGTGCCGCCGCCGAGGCTCATATCCGCGCTCGCGCGGTATGTGCCCGACGGTTCGAGCACGAAAACGGGTTTGTAAATTTTGACGTTTTGGAGATTTCCGCCCTGCGGCATGTCCGAGTTTTTGACGAGCTGGACGTTGCCCGCGTCAATATCGCCCGAAGTTCCTTCGATTCTGCCCTGACGAACGGTGAGACGCACGCCCGCGATGTTTAAGGTTCCCAAAACGGCGGCGCGGGTTTCGACTCTGGCGACTCTTAGATTGTCCGATGCGACGATCGTTTCAGACGGAAGATCGCGCACACTAAAGTTGTAAGCGACGACTTCGCCGACCGTCGCGCCGTTCGCTAAGAGTTCCTGAGCGGTTAAAATTCGCGATGTAAAAGTCGTCGTGCCGTTCTGCGAACCGATTCGCGCGTCGGTTGCGACAACGTTTCTCAGGCGCGTGTCTTCGAGCGTCGCCGAACTGGAAGTAATCGTGTCGGCTTGAATTTCGGTGCGCGCCGGAACGTCTTTGATTTTCAGATTTCGTGTTTTTACGTTTTCGAGCTGAAACGCTTTAGATTTGAATTTTCCGGCGTTGGCGGTCGGCGCGGAAATAGTTGTTACGCCTTCGTTGGTGTCGAGTTTGACGCCCGAAACCTGCAAATTTTCGATGTCGAATCCTTTCGAAGTGAAAGTTCGCGCACGCGCGCCGCCGAAGCTCGCGCCGAATTTTTGTTCCTTGTATTCGGCGACCGCGTCAGAGATAAAAAGTCCGCCGATCGTTCCGAAAGGCGTTTTCGCGGCGGCGGCTTGCAGTTCGCCGACCCAACGAAAGTCCGTTCCCGTGCCGCGAATCATTCCGATCAGCTGCGGGTAATCAATCTTAAAGTCTTCGAACGTGAGCATTTGCGCGATCGCCTTGCCGTTCGCCTCATACATCGTGCCTTGTCCGTCAACCGACGCCGTCACGTTCAAGCCCTTTAAATAAATGTTCGCCGCCGAAAGCGATTCGGAATTGATTTCGCCGCTGACCTTGTAATTTTCGCCTTCGCCCGTGACGGTTCCCTTGAAATTTCCGATTCCGCGCAGCGGCGTTCCGGTCGGAAAAACGGTCGAAGCCTGTGTTAGATCAACGGTTGATTCGATTTCGAGATTGTATTTCGGCGATTCCCAACCGGCGGTCGTGCCTTTCAAATTCGATTCGCCGATCGGCGTTACGAGACGCAAACCGGTGATTTCCGTGCCTTGGCGGTCGGCGATGCCCTGCGCTTTTAAGTCAATGTTTTCGAGTTTTGTCTGGTCGTAAATAAAATTCGAATCGGTCGAGGTAAAATCGAATTTATAACGCTTTTGATCGTCGGGAACCGCGTAATCGGTCGGTTCGAGCGTAAAGACGATATTATTTGCGTCCGCCGTGATGTTTCGCGTTAAGTCGCCGAAATGAACGCGACCCTCTTTAAGACTGAATTTTGTTGATTCGTAAAGAAAATTGACGCGTCCTTTTTCTTCGACAAAATTCAGCTCGGCGAAATTCGATTTACCGTTCGCGTCGAAATTTACATAAACGTCAATACCGTTAATGTCGGTCGTCTCGATTTTGATATCGCGCGTGAGCTGCCACGCGTAGAGATTTTGGACGGTTAAAAAGAGATCGGCTTCGCGCACGAAAGCGAGTTTTTCGCCTGTAACTTTGTTGTTAAAAGTCGCGTTGCGGAGTTCGAGTTTTAACGGCGCGACGCGGACGCGAAACGTATCAGCCGTAAAAGTAATGCCGATCTGATCCATTTTCGCGACAAATTGTTCCTTGACGTAATTATCGAAAACGCCGTAGCGGTAGGAGACAAAGACCAAAATCGTGACCAGAACAAGCAAAATACCGATCACGCCCGCCGAAATTCCGGCGCTGCGCCGTGTGAAATATCTTCGTCTCGGCGGTGCGCCTTCTTCCGTGTCGGTTTGTGTCGGTTCGAGTTCTTCCCGTTCTTCGGTCTGATTATTGTTGTCTTCAGACATTTACTAACCCCTTGAATGCTGTCTAATTTTTTACAAGCTCACGGTTTCGACGATTTCCAGATCAAAGCCTTCGATCGCGGTGATGCGCGGCGGATGATTTGAAAGCAGCCGAATTTTTCGCACGCCCAGATCGTTTAAAATCTGAGCGCCGATGCCGTAATCGCGGAAACTGCCGTAGCCGGTCGCGCGTCGTGCGGTCTGAAAATCCAAGTTTTTTTCCTGCATCAGCGCGTAAGTCTGCAACTGATGAATTAAATCTAAGTTATGCTCGCGCTGACGTAAATAGAGTATCACGCCTTTGCCGTTTTCGGCTATTTTTCTCAGGGAAGAGTTGATCGCTGCTGAGGCTTCGCCGAGTTTCGAGCCAAACATGGCGAACGTTATATTCTCGGTTTGGACGCGCACTAAAACCGGTTCGGTTGTCTGCGAAAAATCGCCCATCTTGAGCGCGATGTGAGTTTCGCCGTTAATGATGTTTTCGTAAATCACCGCGCCGAAGTCTCCATGCTCGGTCGGCAGCGTCGTTTCGACGACTTTTCTGACCAAAGTTTCCTTATGAATCCGGTAACGGACGAGATCGGCGACCGAGATGATTTTGAGATTATGATTGCGAGCGAAAACTTCGAGTTCGGGAAGCCGCGCCATCGTTCCGTCGTCGTTCATGATCTCGCAGATCACGGCTGACGGATCGAGTCCGGCGATGCGCGCCATATCGACGCTCGCCTCGGTCTGCCCGACTCTGACAAGCACGCCGCCGTTTTTCGCGCGCAGCGGAAAAACGTGTCCGGGACGCGCCAGATCGGTCGGTTTCGATTCGGGATCAACCGCCGTGAGAATCGTTTTCGCGCGGTCGGCGGCAGAAATTCCGGTCGTGACGCCTTCTTTGGCTTCGATCGAAACCGTGAAAGCCGTGCCGAAACCCGACGTGTTTTCAGCGGTTTGCGGCGCAAGCTGCAAATAATCGCAGCGCGCTTCGGTAAGCGGCAGGCAGATCAGCCCGCGTCCGCGCGTCGCCATAAAATTGATGATTTCGGGCGTTACTTTCTCAGCCGCGCAAACCAGGTCGCCCTCGTTTTCGCGGTCTTCGTCATCAACAATAATTATCATTTTGCCGTTTCTGATGTCTTCGACGGCTTCTTCGATCGTTGCTAAAGGCATTTCGATTTTGGATTTTAGATTTCGGATTTGCGATTTTTACGCCAAATCTTTTACAAAAACTAAATTTTAGCTAAAACAATTACCATTTACCATTTACCATTTACCATTTACCATTAAAAAAGATGTCGTTTGAACTGAAGCTCGCCTACAAATATTTTCACGCGCGTCGCCAATCGCTGGCGCGTTTTACGTCTGCCGTGGCGGTTGTCGGAATCGCGGCGGGCGTCGCGAGTTTGATTATTGCACAGTCGCTGGCGCGCGGCTTTGCGGACGAAATGCGCGACAAAATCCTCGCGAACACGGCGCATATTTCGGTTTTTATGAGCGACGGAACTGAAATTCTTAATCACCGCGAAATTACGGAAAGCATAAAAACACTCGAAAACGTGAGCGCCGTTTCGCCGACGGCTTATGAAAACGCCTTGATTACCGGCGAAACCGAAACGAGTTACGCGATTCTTAAAGTTCAGATTCAGAACAACTTAAAGGGAAGTCAAATTGCAGTCGGCGCGCGGCTTGCCGAAAAGCTGAATTTGAAACCCGGCGGCGAAGCGGAAATCGTAACTTTGGAAAATCAAACGCCGTCGCGCGTGCGCATCGCGGAAACGTTCGAAACCGGGCTTTACGATTACGATTCGACGTGGATTTACGTGACGCCCGAAAAATTCGCGCAAATGAACGGGCGCGCGGAGTTTGCGCCGACGATTCTCAATGTTTCGGTCAAAGATATTTACGCGAGTGCGAACACGGCGCAGAAAATTCACGCGCTTCTCGGCGATAATTTTCGCGTTCTTGACTGGCAGGAAACCAATCGCCCGCTTTTTGCGGCATTGAGTTTAGAGCGAAAAGCCGCGCTCGCGGTGATCGCGTTGATTATTTTTATCGCGGCGCTCAATATTACGACGACGCTCGCGCTTCTGGTTAATGAACGACGGCTCGACATCGCGATCCTGCGAACCTGCGGCGCACGGACGCGAAATTTGCTGATCGTTTTTCTGCTCGAAGGTTTGTTTTTAGGTTTTGTCGGAATTCTCGCGGGCGTGGTTTTAGGTTTGGCAGGCTGTTTTCTGGGAAATTATTTCAAGATCGTCAGCATTCCGGCAGAAGTTTACGCGCTCACTTATATTCCGCTTCGTCCTGAAATTTCGAATATTTTGTTGATCGTTTTGATCGCTTTTATTCTTTGTCTCGCGGCAACCGTTTATCCGGCTTTCCGGGCAAGCCGGATAAAACCGCTCGAAAATTTGCGGACGCAGTAAATTTAGTTTGCACGGAGTTTTACTTCTGAATAAATGAGCCGGTAATTCAAAAAATAATGGTAAACTAAAACTTACCAGACACATCCAAACTGCGGCAAGAGATATAAAGCTTGCAAATAATTAAAGTTAAAGAATTTTTCGGTTCATTTTCTTGTGGAAGATCGAGCCTTTTACCAATATATTTAATCAAGTCTCGGAAAATTCTATTCTTGAAAAAATTGTCATAAAAGTTCAGACTTTAGGTTATCAGCTTAAAGACGACTTACAGTACTAATATTTTTTATGTTTGAACGCTATACGGAAAAGGCGCGGCGGGTGATTTTTTTCGCTCGCTACGAAGCCTTGCAATACGGCTCACAGGTCATTTCGCCCGAACATATCCTGCTCGGTTTGATGCGCGAAGATAAAACGCTTTCGGCGCGCTACTTCCCGTTTCGCAACAGCCTCTCGGTCGAAACCGTGCGGCGCGAAGTCGAGGAACGAATCACGCTGCGCGAGCGGATTCCGCAATCGGCGGAGCTGCATCTTTCGACCGAAACCAAAAAGATTCTCGCGCTCTCGGCGGAAGAAAGCCGCAAGCTGAAAAACCGCCACATCGGTCCCGAACATCTGCTGCTCGGCGTGCTGCGCGAAGAAAAATCGATCGCCGCCGAAATTCTTTTTCAATACGGACTGCGCCTTCAGGATGTGCGCGACGAGGTTGCGCGCCAAAGCGGATTTTCGGAATTTTACGCCGCCGGCAGAGATAAAACCGAAACGCCGCATTTGCAGGAATTTACGCGCGATCTGACATCGGAAGCCGCAGGCGGCAAGCTCGATCCGCTCATCGGGCGCGACCCGGAAACCGAACGAGTAATCGAGATTCTCTGCCGCCGGACGAAAAACAATCCGGTTTTGATCGGCGAAGCAGGTGTCGGCAAAACGGCGATCATCGAAGGCTTGGCGCAAAGAATCGTTGACCGCAATGTGCCGACTTTTCTGGAAAATAAACGAATTTTATCGCTCGATCTGTCGCTCATCGTCGCGGGCACGAAATATCGCGGGCAGTTTGAGGAACGTTTGAAAAAGATCATGACCGAACTCAAACAAAACGATCAGTATATTGTTTTTATTGACGAGCTTCATACGCTCGTCGGCGCGGGTTCGGCGGAAGGCACGCTCGACGCGGCGAACATCTTAAAACCGGCGCTTTCGCGCGGCGAGATTCAGTGCATCGGCGCGACGACGCCGTCGGAATTTCGTAAATCGATCGAAAAGGACAAGGCGCTCGAACGGCGGTTTCAATCGGTCAAAGTGATGCCGCCGAACGAAGAAGACGCGCTGAAAATCATCCAGGGCTTGGCGGAACGCTACGAATCTTTCCACCAGATTCGCTATTCGAAAGAAGCGCTCGAAGCGGCGGTTTATCAAACGAACCGCTATATTCCCGACCGATTTTTGCCCGATAAAGCGATCGACGTTTTGGACGAAGCCGGCGCGCGCGCCAAATTGCGCTACGAATCGGAAGCGATCGGCGAGCCTTCATGGAAGGAAACGGTCGAAAACTGGAAACGCGCGACGGCGAATGACGAACAGCTTCTGGCGTTCGAACTCAATAATCTCGAAGATTCTTTTCTTGCGGTCGAAGTGACGCGCGAAGACGTCGAAGAAGTGATCGCGCGCTGGACGGGAATTCCCGTGCAGTCGATCAAACAGGAAGAAGCGAAAAAACTTTTACAGATCGAAACCGAGCTTCATAAACGCATTATTTCGCAGCGACCGGCGATTTCGGCTTTGGCGCGGGCGATTCGCCGTTCACGCGCCGGACTTAAAAATCCGAATAAACCCGTCGGTTCGTTTTTGTTCTTAGGTCCGACCGGCGTCGGGAAAACCGAAGTTGCGCGCACTTTAGCGGAATTTCTTTTCGGCTCGGAGCGCGCTTTGATTCGTTTCGATATGTCGGAATTTATGGAAAAACACGCGGTCGCGAAATTTATCGGTTCGCCGCCGGGATACGTCGGACACGAAGAAGGCGGGCAATTGACCGAAAAACTTCGCCGCGCGCCTTATTCGATCGTGCTTTTCGATGAGGTCGAAAAAGCGCATCCCGATCTTTTCAACGTGCTTTTGCAGGTTTTCGAAGACGGCGTTTTGACCGACGCGCAGGGCAACACGGTCGAATGCAAGCACGCGATCTTTATTATGACCTCAAACTTGGGCGCGCGGTTTATTCAGAAACGCGGCGGTTTGGGCTTTCAGGCAAACGCCGACGCTTCGCGCGAAAAAATGGAGGAGCAGGTTCATTCGGAAGTCAGAAAAACATTTGCGCCCGAGTTTATCAATCGTCTGGACGAGATAATTCTGTTCGACGAACTGACGGAAAAAGATTTGTTCGAAATCATTGATTTGCAGGTCGGAAGCCTGAACGCAATGCTCGAAAAACGCGCTTTGCAGGTTCGCCTCACGGACGATGCGAAACAATGGCTGATCAATAAAACCTGCGCCGACCGCAGTTACGGCGCGCGACCCTTGAAACGCGCTTTGCAGAAATACGTCGAGGACGAATTATCGGAAGCTTTGATTCAGGGCGAATTGAGCGAGGAAAGTCTGGTCGAGATTTTCTGCGAAAACGAGAAGCTCGCCTTTCGCGTCCTTCGCCTCGAAGAAACGCTTTTCGCGGGCACGTTGTAGAAAGTTGCAGGAAGTTGCGGAGAGTTAGCGGAGAGTTGGCAGAAAGTTGCAGGTAGTTTTTAACAACTTTTTGTCAACTTCCTGCCAACTCTCCGCAACTTTCTGCCAACTTTAAAGAGTGTTTTGCGTGAAAGATTTAGCCCATCGCTTTCACGCTTTTTCTTTTTTCTGATTTTGTCTGTATAATTTGAAGATTTGTTGGAGTCTGTGGCGCAAAGGCAACCAAGCCTATTTTGAGTGAATCAAAGTTCGCGTATCAACCCAACGTGGTAAAAAGTCCCCGCTTTTGTAACAATTTAAATTAAAATTGTTGAGTACTTTAGATTTACGGGGCAATTTTTCATTTTAGGCTACAGGTTTTAGCTAACAAACTTGCAATTATAAGGAATCGGTTTTATGCAAATTTTTCGCGCTTTTGGGTTCATTATGTTGATTTTCGCGCTCGCCGCGGTTTCAGCATTTGCCAATATAGACGATAAAACAAATAACTCTCCAAAAACCGGCACGACGACCCGGCAGCAGCAGCAGCTGGTCGAATCGGTTGACATTCAAGGCAATCGCCGTCTGAAAGACGACGATTTGCTTTATTACATCAAAACGCGTCCGGGCGACGTCTTTAACCGTCAGGCGCTCGAACGCGATCTGCAGGAGCTTCTCTCTTTGAACTTCTTCGATAAAGTCAGAACCCGCGTTTTGACCGAAGAAGGCGTGCGTGGCGGCGTTAACGTTATTTTCGAAGTCGCCGAGCTGCCGATTATTCGCGATCTGCAATTCGAAGGTTTGGACGCCGTTCCCGAGTCGGAAGTTTTAAAAGCCTTCCGCGAACAGCGCGTCGGCATTTCGAAAGAAGCGATCTATAATCCGGTCAACGCTCAGAAAGGCATCCGCGTGATTCGCGAACTGCTTGCCGCAAAAGGTTATCCGAACGCGAAAGTGACGGTGCGCGACGAAGAAGTTTCGGCGACTTCGACCGCCGTGACGTTCGACGTCGAGCAGGGAAATCGTTCGCGCATCGTTGATATCGAATTCGAAGGCAATCAGGTTTTCAGCGACGGCGAACTGCGCGGCGCGATGCTTTACGTTCGCGAAAGCGGTCTGATTTCGCGCTTTAAGGGACAGGATATTCTCGATTTGCGGAAATTGCAGGCGGATTTGCAGAGAAACGTCCGCGCCTATATGTTCTCGAAAGGTTACTTTCAGGCGCGAGTCGGCGAACCGCAGGTTGTCGGGCTTGGCTACCGGCGCACCGGAATTCCGCTTTTGAGCAGCCTGCCGATTCCTTTGCTGACCTCGAAAGACGATACTTTGAGAATTATCGTTCCGATTACCGAAGGCAGACTTTTCCGCGTCGGCGAATTGAAGGTCGAAGGCAATTCGATTTTCTCGGAACAACAGATTTTAGGTTATGTCGGTTTGAGAAAAGGCGAGGTCGCCGACGGCAAACGCGTTCAGGACGCAGTTTACGAAGATTTGAAAAAGGTTTACGGCTCGCAGGGCTTCGTGCTTTACAATGCCGAGTTTGACCCGACTTTCAAAGATAATCCGGCAAATCCGAACGAAGGCATCGTGGATATCGTGATTACGATTGACGAGGGCAAGCAGTTTCGTCTGCGCCGTCTCGAATTTGCGGGCAACACGTTTACCCGCGACAAGATTCTGCGCCGCGAAGTTTTAATCAACGAAGGCGATATTTACAATCAGATCGCGCTCGAAACGTCGGTTATCCGTCTTAACCAGACGGGCTATTTCGACCCGATCGATAAGGATCAGGACGTTGAAATTCGCACCGACGAAGAACAGGGCGACGTTGATCTGGTCGTTAAAGTCAGAGAAAAAGGTCGCCAGCAGATCTCGTTAAACGGCGGCATTTCGGGCATCGGCGGCTCGTTCTTCGGTCTCGAATATTCGACCAACAACCTTCTCGGACGCGGCGAAACCGTCTCGTTCCAGTTCGGTCTCGGCAATCGTCAACAGAGTTTACAGTTAACTTTTCAGGAACCGTATTTCAAAGACCGCCCGATTTCCGTCGGATTTTCGCTTTTTGCGACGCGCTATAAATTCTTCGGCGAAGGAACTTTCCTGTCGCAGAACGAAGACCTGATAACCGATATCATTACCAATCCGCTTAGTCAGACGACGACCGACGAGCGAAATCTTTTTACGCAGAGCACTTACGGCGCATCGGTTTTCGCGACCGCGCCGCTGTCAGAAGTTTTCTTTAAGAAACGCCGCTTCACGCAGTTTTCGCGTGTCGGTTTAACCTACCAGTTTTCAGCCACGAGCATCACACAGCCGGAGGTTAATCTGGACGGCAATGCGGCGACCGAAATCCCGATCATTTATGCGCAGCCGAATATCATTACGAGCCGCGTGACGGCACAGTTTGTTTACGATTCGCGTCAGCCGTCGCCGAACGGTATTGACACGCTGCGCGGTTCGCAGCTTTCGGCGTCATTCGCTTTTTCGGGATTGGGCGGCGATATCCGCACTTATCAGCCGAGTATTTCTTACACGTCGTTTATTCCCATCAGACGCAAACGGTCGCCGAATGCCGAGGTTTTCGGTTTCAGACTGGTTGCCGGAACGATCGGAAGTTTTGCGACGACCGAAAAAATCCGCAACGCGAATTCGCTGTCGTTCGTCGGCGGCGTGCCGATCTACGAGCGTTACTATTTGGGAAGCGAGTATGACATTCGCGGTTACAACGTTCGTTCGATCGGACCGATCGCGCCGTTTGATCGTTATGTCACGACACGCAATGTCGTTGCTGCCACGAATATTGCCGGAACAGCGGTTCCGATCACCGGCTTAGACCCGTCGAGAGCTGCCGAAATCGCGGCGCTCGGACTTTTGACCGGTTCGGGCGGAGCGAATCCGGCGCTGCTTTCTAATTCGTACCAGTTTATCGGCGGCGACACACAGCTGCTCGGCAACTTTGAATATCGTATTCCGATTTACGGACCGGCGAGCCTCGCGCTCTTTGCCGACATCGGCTCGGTTTTCAATCTTCGCAAAACCGGAACGCAGTTTATCAACAGTAACTTTTTGGCGGACGATACATTTTTGGGCGCTGGCGTCGTCTCGGCATTAGGACTCAGAAACGCGCCGAATCTGGAAAGCAGTTTCGGAAGCCTTTTGCTTTTCAACAATCAGATCATAACCAAAACTCAGTTTGTTGATATTTTCTGTCGCGGCAATCGTTTCGGTTGTCCGGTCAGCTTGCCGGCGGGCATTCAGCAGGTTTTCCTGCGCGGCGAAGGACAGCGCAACGACGTGATTCGCGTCGACGAAGCGGCATTTAATAAGTTCGGCGATTTTCGTTCGAGCATCGGTGTCGAGCTTCGCGTTCAGGTTCCGATCGTCAACGTTCCGTTCCGCCTGATTTATTTTTACAACCCGGGCGCAAAACTCGGATTCAGAGATGAATTGCCGGGACTTTTCTTACCGGGTAAACGCAGCGGCTTCCGCTTTACGGTCGGTCGAACGTTTTAATTTAGATTGACAAGCGTTGCCTGATAACTTAGTATTGTTTTTCTCAAAATAATCTAATTCATCAGGCAACAATTTTAAGAGTTTAGGTTTCAAAGGTATAGTTAGAAATAATAACAACACCCTTTTTTACAATTTTTAGGAGTATCAGTAAAAACAATGAGAACATTTCGTTTAATCGCCGTTAGTGTAGTTTTCGCGGCAATTTTTGCGGTTTCGGCGCTTGCCCAGACCCCGACAACTACGACATCAAATGGTAAAATCGTCTGGCTCAGTACATATGCGTTTGGCGATGAAAAAGAAGGCATCAAAAAATACACAACCGCTTTGACCACTCTGCAGGCGGAATTTAGACCTGTTCAAACCGAATTGCAGACCTTAGCAACAAGAATCCAGGCATTGGAAAAAGAAATTCAAGGTTATCGCCAAATTCTTGCAGAAGGTAAGAAAATTCCTCTCTCCGATGCAGACCTCGGCAAAAAAGTCGAAGAATACGAGAAGTTGGTTCGTGAATACAAGTTCAAGGAAGAAGGCGCGAAATCGAGCTACGCGCGTCGTGAACAAGTGTTGATGGGACCGATTATGCAGGACATCGGCAACGCGATTCAGGAATTCACCAAGAAAAACGGCTATGTTATGATCCTTGACGTTTCGAAAGACAACACCGGAATAATTATCGGCTTAGACGAAACGGCTGACGTGACGAAAGCGTTCATCGCTTTTTACAACGCGCGCCCGACGCCGACCGCAACTGTTACAAGACCGTAACAAATTAGTAATAGTAAAAGGCTTGAAGTGGAGAACCGAGCTTTTGAAGCGTTTCGTTTCGAAAGAACCGTTTGTCTTAAATACTTCGAGCCTTTTGTTAATTTTAAGGTATTGTCAGCGTTATGAAGTTTTTTTTCGTAATCATCGCCAGTTTAGTTTTTGCCGCCGTTTCTCCGGTTCAGATTTCAGCACAAACTGTTCCGCCGGGTCGTAAGATCGCCGTTGTTGATACGCGCGTATTTCTGGACAATAAAACCGGCATCAAGAAATATGTTGACGCAGTAAATGCCGTCAACGTCGAATTCAAAGCCGCCGCCGCCGAATTGGACGCAATGGCGCTCAGAGTTCAGAATCTCCAAAAAGAGCTTCAGGCTTTTCAGGATCAAGCGCAGAAGGGCGTTCAGGTCAATCAGGCGATCGTTACTGCCAAGATTGACGAATACACTAAACTGAGCCGCGAATACAGATTCAAAGTCCAGGACAACGACGCGAAATACAACAGCCGTCAGGTCGCGGTCGTTTATCCCGTCCAGCGCGACATCAGCATCGCGCTTCAGGAATTTACCAAGAAAAACGGCTTTGTGGTTTTGCTTGATATTTCCAAAGACCGCGCGGGATTGTTTGTTTCGTGGAATCCCGTGGACGTAACCCGCGAGTTTATCGCTTTTTACAACGCGCGTCCGGCAACGCCCGCTGCAAAGTAATCAAGTTTGCCTGAAAAAAGTCGGAAACCTCTTACGCGGGTTTTCCGACTTTTTTCTTTTCCGGAAATTTCATCTTCAAAATTTACAAATCCGAAACTTTTCGCTAACTTTGAAGTTTGTGATTTTTAATTTCTAATCGCTTTTTTGAAGTTATGAGTGTTTTGCTTGATTCACGCGCCATTCAGGAAATCTTACCGCACCGGTATCCTTTTCTGCTCGTTGATAAAATTATCGAACTCGAACCCCGGGTGCGGATCGTCGGCATCAAACAGGTGACGATCAACGAGTATTTTTTTCAGGGACATTTTCCGGATGCGCCCGTGATGCCCGGAGTTTTGCAGATCGAAGCGCTCGCACAGGTCGGAGCGATTTTGGCGTTACGCGAATTTGAAGACCGCAGCGGCAAAATTCCTTATTTCAGCGGAATCGAAAAGGCGCGCTTTCGCCGTCCGGTCGTGCCCGGAGACACCTTGACACTCGAAGTAACGGCAATTCGCATCGGCAGCAAAGTTCAAAAGATGCGCGGACTCGCCAAAGTTGACGGTCAAGTCACCGCCGAAGCCGAAATTATGTGCATCATCGGCGATCGTCCGAAAGGATAAAGATTTTATGCCAACTCAAATAACGCTTAATCAATTATTAATAATCGGAGCAATCATCGGCTCTATTCTCGGACTTGCGCCACTGATACTCGGTTTTAAAAAGCAAAACGTTAAATTCGGCATAATCGGGTTTGTATTAACGCTTATTGGCGGCATTTTCCTTTCCGTTTTAGGCGCGTTACCGATTTCCGGTCTTTTTATCTGGCTGATTCTGCGAAAACCTACCGAAACCGCACCCGTTCAAGTTGAAGTCGTCAACGAAAACCCGATTGACGTTTCCGTCAAAGATTCCGAAAATCCTGCCGGCAATCAAATTCCGAATGCTTAATTTTTTACTTTTTACTTTTTACTTTCGCGCGTGTCCTTATGACATCTTTTATTCATCCGACAGCGATTGTCAACGCGGGCGCGAAAATCGGCGCAGATTGTTATATTGGCGCGTTTTGCATCGTCGGCGACGAAGTAATTTTAGGCGAAAAAGTCCGTCTCGAATCGCACGTCGTCGTTGACGGGAAAACTTCGATCGGTGATGAAACACGCGTTTTTCCGTTTGTTTCGATCGGACTCGCGCCGCAGGATTTGAAATACAAGGGCGAGCCGACGGCGACCGAAATCGGACGGCGCAATCATATTCGCGAATTCGTCACGATTCATCGCGGCACTTCGGGCGGCGGCGGATTGACCAAAATCGGCGACGACAATCTGCTCATGGCGCAGGCACACGTCGCGCACGACTGCCAAATCGGCAGCGAAGTGATAATGGCAAACGCCGCAACTCTCGCCGGACACGTCGAGATCGCCGACCGCGCAAACGTCGGAGCGTATTCGGGCGTTCATCAATTTTGCCGCGTCGGGCGCGAAGCTTTTGTCGGCGGTTATTCGGTCGTCGTCAAAGACGCGCTGCCGTTTGCCATTTCGCAGGGGAATCACGCGAAATGCTACGGCTTGAACCGATTGGGCATGAAACGGCGCGGCTATTCGAAGGAAACCATCGAAAAACTTCACCGCGCTTATCATCTGCTGCTTTCGTCGAAACTAAACACGTCGCAGGCGGTTGAAAAAATGAAGGAAGAGATCACGGATTGTGCGGAAGTTGATTATTTGATCGAATTTATCGAATCGTCGAAACGCGGCGTCGTTAAATGAGTCGGAACACAAAGCGATAGCGACGAGTTATATTTCCAAATTGAAAAATTTAATTAGAATCGCTTACCCCGTCGCTATCGCTCTGTGTTCCGATCTAAAAACTCGCGCATCCAAATCTCGAAATTCAGAAGCTGAAAAACCTGTAAATTAAAATCTTCTCTGCCTGAATCGTTGAGTTCGATGATTCGCCGAACTTCCTTGAAATCAAAAAGTCCGCGCCTTTTTACGGTTTCTTCCGACAGTAAATCATCGATCATCGGTTTTAAGCTCGTTCGCAGCCAAGAGCGGATCGGCGCGCCGAAGCCGGCTTTTTTGCGCCAGATTATCTCTTTCGGCAAGATGCTTTCGGCGGCTTTTTTCAAAATATATTTGCGTTTCAAGCCTTTGATTTTGAGCGCGGCGGGAATTCGTTCCGAAAGCGAAACTATCTCGTGATTTAAGAACGGTACGCGCACTTCGAGGTTTGCCGCCATCGAGGTTTTATCGGTCGTATCGAGATTGAGTGCGGGCATAAACGTTTTGAAATCAACGTATAAAAGCCGGTTTAACGGAGATGCTGAACGGCAGTTTTCAAAGTATTTTTTATGATATTTATACGCGTCGAAGTCCTGCATCGAATCGCGCATATTTTCCGCGTAAAGCCGCGTTTTCATCTCGTCCGAAAAATAAGTTCCGAAACCTAAGTAGCGATTTTCAAAACTTGCACCGGCGCTGCGCGCGAATTTTTTCGCATTTCTAAGCGGCGCGGTCAGCTTTCCTTTCATTCCGCCGTAAAGCATCGAATCAAGCGTTTTCATCAGCGGACGGCGAACGGCAGACGGAATAAAATCGCTTACTCCGGCGAGTTTCATCGCCAGCTGGCGCGGGTAACCGGCGAAAACCTCGTCGCCGCCCATCCCGCTGAGCATAACTTTCTGCGTCGCGCGCGACTGCTCGGAAATCAAAAACGACGGAATCGCCATATCAATCACCGGCGCGTCCATGTGATAAACCAATTTCGGCAAAAGCGCGGTCAAATCGGGCGTCAAAAGCGTTTCGTGATAATCAATTGCGGGAAATATTTCCGCCACGCGCCGCGACCATTCAACGTCGTCGGGAATAATGTCAAACTCCAAATCATCAGCCGAAATGCCGGTCGTGTAAGTCGAAACTTTTTTCGTATGGCGCGTCATCAGCGCGACGATTGACGAAGAGTCAACGCCGCCCGACAGAAACGCGCCCAAAGGAACGTCCGAAATCATCTCCATCGCGACGGATTTGTCAAAAGTTTCTAAAACTTGTTCGCGCCAGAAATCTTCCGAACGACCTTTTTCTTCGCGCGAAAAATCCAAATCCCACCATTCTTTCGTGTTTATTTCGCCGTTTTTCCAGACGAGAAAATGCGCGGGCGGCAATTGATAAATGTCTTTGAAAAGAGTGTGCGGAGCGGCTGTCCACAAGAAAGTCAGAAATTGATGCAAGCCTTCGAAGTCGAGTTCGGCGCGGATTAATTTTGAAGCTAAGATAGCTTTGATTTCCGACGCGAAAACAAATTTTTCGCCGATCTTAGCGTAATAAAGCGGCTTGATTCCGGTGCGGTCGCGTACAAGTGTGAGCGACTTTTCGCGCTTGTCCCAGACGGCGAAGGCGAACATTCCGTTGAGTTTCGGCAGACAATCGGTTTGCCATTCCTGAAATGCGTAGCTTAAAACTTCGGTGTCGCAGTCGGTTTTGAAAATGTAGCCTTTTGCTTCGAGTTCAGCCTTGATTTCGAGGTAATTATAAAGCTCGCCGTTGTAGGTTAGAACAAATCGTCTGTCGGCGGAAAAAAACGGCTGATGTCCGGCGGCTGAAGTGTCGATAATCGAAAGCCGGCGGTGTCCGAGACACGCTTTTAATTCGTTTTTGCCGAATTTATCCGAGACAAGAACGCCCTCGTCGTCAAATCCTCGATGCTCGATTGCCTTGAGCATGTTTCCGATCAGATTTTCGGGATTTGGTGAAATTAATCCGGCGATTCCGCACATTTTAAAAGTTTAACGCAAAGGCGCGAAGACGCGAAGGCGCGAAAAAATATTAGCCGCGGATCAACGCGGATTTCGCGGATTGAAGCAATAAATTGTTTGGAATGGTTTTCTTGAAAAATTAGCGGCTTTGCTTCTACAGCGAGAGAAAGTATTTCCCGCAAAGGCGCAAAGTTGCAAAGAAATCAAAAGTAAAAATCCGCGTGCATCCGCGGCTAATATTTTTCTGCTTCATTGCGTCTTCGCGTTAAACTTCCCTAAGTTTCTTAGCGGGAACGCCTGCGACGATCGTGTCGGGCGGAACGTCTTTTGTGACGACCGCGCCTGCGCCGACGATCGCGTTTTCGCCGATCGTGACGCCCGCGATTATCACCGCGCCCGAGCCGATGCTCGCGCCTTTTTTAACGAATGTCGGGACGATCTCCCAATCTTCTTCGGTTTGCGGCGAGCCGTCCGGATTGGTCGCGCGCGGGTATTTGTCGTTCGTGAACATGACGCCGTGTCCGATGAAAACATTGTCTTCGATCTCGACGCCTTCGCAAATAAACGTGTGACTCGAAATTTTGCAGTTTTTACCGATGCTCGAATTTTTTTGAATCTCGACAAACGCGCCGATTTTCGAATTGTCGCCGATCGCGCAGCCGTAAGCGTTGACGAACGAAAAAATCTTTACGTTCGCGCCTAATTTCACATTGTTCAGACGAATAAAATTTTCGCGTAAGTATTCTGCGGTAAAAGTCATTTCACTCATGATAACTTTTTAATTCTTTGAGAGCTTTGGGGCTTTTGGGGGGTATAAAATTAACGGAAAGGCGCAAAGCTCTGCAATTAAAATTTAAGAGTATGTTTATTTTACTGTTTTTTTTTGGAAATTTGGTGAGCGTGGATA
>JANOBZ010000173.1:0-10034 GCA_031411895.1 Acidobacteriota bacterium
TAACTGTTCGGGTTAAACTAAATTGAAGAAACGAGTTGCCAAGCTACTTAACGGTTTCGGAACCTGTCGAACATCGGAATCTCGTTTCTTTTTGGCAATCAGATTTTATCATCTGGTTGCCGGACTTAATATACAAGTCGAGCAAAATCAACTCTTTAGCCGCAGATAAACGCGGATTTCGCAGATTAAGTCAAAAAATTATTAAGATAGCTTCCAATTTACTTAGCGACTTAGCGACTTTGCGGGGTGATAAAATGAATTTCCCGCAAAGCTGCAAAGACGCAAAGTTTATTTAATTCTATTCTGCGTGCATCCGCGAAATCTGCGGCTAAAACTTTAAATTTATTCTCAATAACTTCGCGCAAAACCTTTACTCTATTCGCAAACTCTTTTACACTTTACGGCGAAACATTTCAAAATCCGAAAATTTAATATTAAACACTATGCGCGCACGCGCATTTCACTCAACAACGTAAAAGTATGGCTAACAACATTCTCGCGTTCGATAAATTACCGGCGGACGTTCAGACAAAATTAATCGAACTGCAAACTCCGGGCGAAAACCGTTTCGCGTTTATTCCGCCGCTTTCAAAATTTTACTGGCTCGCGATCATTGCCGGCATCGGCTGGTGCGCGTATCTGTTCGCTTCGACGCAGAATTATCTGTGGGAAGGCTGGATGTTCGGGCTTTTTGCCGCCGGTTCGATCGTTTTGATCTCGCTCGCCTTATTTGCGGTCTACCGGATAATTTCCCAAAGGTTCGTCAAATTAAAAGACGGCTACGTTTTTACGACCGACGAATGCATCAAGACGAAAGGCAATCGCGTCGAATTTTGGAGCCTCAAGCAGCTCGAAGGCTTTTCGTTTCGCGAAGACATCAAGATGATCGAAGTCTGGATCGGCGAGCGCGTCGAAAAGATCAAGGCTGAAAACACGGCTGACGCCGAGCGCCTCGAAAAAATCTTCGTCCTTTGGAACAACGAAGCGGGCGAAAGTTTTTTGAGCAAATACGCTTCGGACGAAACCGTCTATCGCGGCTCGACGAAAACGGCGGCAACGATCGGCGGCGTGCTTTTGCTGCTTGCAATCTCGTTCGGCGTGAGCTTTGCGGCAAAGACGATCAACCGCAACTATGACGACACACGAACGTGGAATCGTCTGGCAAACGGCACGACCATCGCGGATTTCGAGGAATACAAACAGCGCCACCCGCACGGCAGTTACGCGCCTGAAGCCGACCGTAAAATTGCGGAAATCTTCGGCAGATTAAAAAACGATTACGCGACGAAAGTAAAACGGACGGCTGATCCGGCGGCGGTCGCGGCGCTCTCGGAAGTGCTCGAAACCGCCGGAAAAATTCCGAACCGCACGATTTACGTTCGCATCAACGAAAAACTCGAACTCGACGACGCGGTCGTAAAAAAGATGAAGCAGATGACGGGCTATCCGATCAACAATTACGATTATTCGATTCCGCAATCCGAGGTCGCTTTTCGCAAAGACAAACTGTTAAAGGATTTAGGACTAACGTTTATCACCGCGACACGCAGCGCCTCGATAAATTTCGAAATGTCCGACAATCCGCCTGCCGGTGCGACGACGATGGACTTAAATTACGTCGCGCGTTCAATCGAAATCGTTTACCCTTATTCCTGGTCTTCGAACGGTTCGATGACGACATTTTACAATCCCGGTGCGGAGTTCGGCTTCGATTTCACGATCAAAGCGCCCGACGCGCGCGAGCTTTACAAAACAAATAGCACCGTGAAGACCATGCGTATGGGCAGTACCGGCTTGGTCGATTCGCGCGACGCGGCAAACTACTCGTTCGACAAAGTTTACTTTACAGCCGTCTCTGCGGATTTCAATTCACATCTTAGCCGCCAGTTCGGTTTTACGGAATAATCCGCAGACTGTAGAATTTAACTAATGCAGACATTTTCACCAATCAGAGAAAAATTAAACCCGCAGGTTGCGGCGAAAAAGATTTTCAGCCTTATCAAAAGCGAGATGATTTTGGTCGAAGCCGAATTTCAGCGGCAGGCTTCATCCAATATTCAGGTCATCAATTATCTCGGCGATTATCTGCGCGCTTCGGGCGGCAAACGCGTTCGTCCGGCTTTGCTTTTATTGTCGAATTTTGCGGTCGGTGCGGACGCTTCGAAGAAAAACGTGATTCGCCTCGCGACCGTCATGGAAATGCTCCACACGGCGACGCTCGTCCACGACGACATTATCGACAACGCCGACACGCGCCGCAGCCGCACGTCGGTCAACGCGCGGTTCGGCAATCAATCCGCCGTTTTGATGGGCGACTGGCTTTATATGTCGGCGTTTGAAACGTCGCTCAAGGAACGAAGCCTCGAAATTCTCGATATTCTGACGCGCTTGACCAGAAAAATGACCGAAGGCGAACTGATTCAGCTGACGGTGCTCGGACGTTCGGAAATTACCGAGGACGAATATTTCGATATTTTGCAGCGCAAGACCGCCTTTTTGTTTTCCGCGTGCTGCGAGATCGGCGCGATTCTCGGCGGCGCTGGCAAAGAACAGCAGATCGCGCTCAGAGATTACGGAATGAATCTCGGCATCGCGTTTCAACTGGCGGACGACGTTCTCGATTTTGTCGCCGACGAAGACGTTCTCGGCAAAGCCGCCGGAGCCGATCTGCTCGAAGGAAAATTAACGCTGCCGCTGATTTTACTGGTCAAAAAAGAGCCGTCGGTGAAAAAGGATTTAGAGAAAATAATGCACGACGGCGACTACACAGGCGTTTCGCGCGAGCTGCTGCTCGAAAAGCTCGAATCCGCCGACACGATCGAGGAAACACGCCGCCGCGCCTATAGTTACGCCGAAAAGGCGAGAAAAAATCTTGATGTTTTAGCAAAAACGGAGTATCGTTTAGCCTTGGAAGACATTCCGGCGTACATGATTGAAAGAAACAAATAAAATAATGGTCAATTATTAATTATTAATGGTTAATAATTGAATTTGATTAACAATTAACAATTAATAATTGACCATTAAAAGGAGCTATGTTGGACGAAAATTTAATAGCGACGCTTGAACAGAGTTTACGACAGACGCGCAATGCGCAGCAGCGACTTATAACACGGCTCAACGAGGTCGAGGGCGAAGCAAATCGTCTGCGTCTTGAAATCGAAGCGATGGAAAACAGCGCCGCGCAGACTGAACAGGCGATTTACAGCCTTTTGGCGACGATGCGCTCGGGCAAGCCGAACTGGAATCTGCCGAATAATTTTCGGGTGGACGACGATTACGACATTCCGCAGGACATCAAGCGCTCCTCCTCCTCATCGCCGCCGCGAATGAATCAGAACAATTACGGGAATCAGGATAATTACAATAAACAGGACAACTACCCCAAGCAGGACAATTATCCGAACCAGCGAGAATCGAACAACAACAACTACCGCAACGACAACCGTGTTTCATACATCAACAATTCGCGCAATATTCCATCGATCGCGCCGAATATCGAGCCGGTCAGCCATCGTTTTTCCGACCGCACGATAACTCAGGCTTGCACTCTGATTTTGCGTGAATATCAGTGCCCGCTCCACGTCAACGAACTTTATAATATGCTCGTCGCGGGCGGTATGGAATTCAAGGGCGAAAATCCGACGATCTCGATCGCCGTGTCGCTCAACCGCAACCGTCGTTTTCGTAAAGTCGCGCCCGGAACATTCGATTTGGTAATGCGCGACGCGTCGCAAGCGGCTTCCTGAATTTCGGCGAAATATTTGTAAAGAAAGCATTTCGGCTTGTTTTTTTCGTAAAAATAAGTAAAAATGCTTTTTCTTCTTTTATTAAACAACGTCCCTTTTTTTTGGAAAAATAATGACTATTAATTTCAAGCAAATCAAAGGCATTGCCTTTTTAACGGCACTTTTATTGTCGGTTCTGGTTTTTTCGGGCATTGTCTCGGCGCAAAAAGTCAGGCTTCGCTCGCAGATTACGCCGACCTGCGCGACGACTTCGCCGTTAAAATTCGCCGACATCTATGCTGACGGAAACATCGCCGTGATGGGAAGTTACAACTGTCGCGGCGCGTTTATCTTCAATCTCTCGAATCCGGATGCGCCGGTTTTGGCGAGCTGGTACAATCCGGGCGCGAACCAGCAGTTTCTGGAAGCGATTGTTGTCGGAAATCGCGGTTATTTCGGCAGCGGCAACGGCGGTGGCGTACATATCGTCGATTTGACCAACCCGTCGAGCCCGGTGCTTTTGGGCGTCGTCAATTCAACCAACGGCGCGGGTCATAATTCGATTCACGAAATGAACGTTCTCAGCCAAAACGGCGCGACGTATCTGATCGAAAACTTTAACAGCACGAGCAATAAAATCATTAAAGTCATTAACGTGACGAATCCGGCGGCACCGGTTTTTGTCCGCGACATTAATCCGACCGAAGTTCAATGGGTTCACGCGATGCATATTCGCGGAAACCGCTTCTTCACATCGGGCTGGGGAAATTCGACTAATCGCGGCAAGACCGAAATTTACGACATTTCGAATATTGGCACGCAGGCTCCGACTTTGCTCGGTGCGGTCACTGATTCGAGTGCTTCGGTCACAGCCGGCAACAGTATGCACAGCAGTTGGTCGAGCGAGGACGGCAATTATCTATACAGCGCGCGGGAAACTTCGAGCGGCAGCGGCGACGTTCGTGTTTACAACATCACGAATCCGGCAGCGCCGACGCTCGTCAACAGCCTGACGATGAATAATCTGAACCTGAACGCCGTCACGCCGCATAATCCGGTCGTGATGGGCAACAAGCTTTATGTCGCGTGGTATCAGGCGGGCATTCAGGTTTTCGACATTACGGTTCCTTCGAACCCGAAAAGAATCGGGCAGTATGATACGTATCAGCCGCAGTTTGCGCCCGACGAAGCGTTGAAAAACGAGTTAAGCGAAGAGCCGTGGGATATTATCTGCGGCGGCACTAATCTGCAAAACGCGCTCCCAACGACATATGACGGAAACTGGGCTGTTTTCCCGTTTTTGGGCGAAAACAAAGTTCTCGCGGGCGATATGACGAGCGGCTTGCTCGTCCTCGACGTTTCGAATTCGACCGCGCCGTTTAAGAACACGGTCTCGGATTTCGACGGCGACGGCAAGACGGATTTCTCGGTCTACACGCCGGCGAGCGGTACGTGGAAGATCGAACAAAGCTCGAACAGCGGTTATTCGGAAAGCAATTTCGGCATCAGTGAAGATAAAATCGTGACCGGCGACTACGACGGCGACGGAAAATCCGATCTGGCGATCTTTCGACCTTCGACCGGAACGTGGTGGATTCGCAAAAGCACGAATCCGACGATTTTTACCGCCGTTAATTTCGGGATCAGCACCGACGTGCCGGTTGCCGCCGATTACGACGCTGACGGCAAGACCGATATCGCCGTGTTCCGTCCTTCGACCGGCACATGGTACATCATGCAAAGCACGCTCGGAACGCGCATTACGCGCTGGGGCGCGGCGGGAGACAAAGCGTTTACCGGCGATTTCGAAGGCGACGGCAAAGCCGATCTCGCGGTATTTCGTCCGTCGAACGGCGTTTGGTATATTCTCCAAAGTTCGTCGAGCATTGCGATGATCGCGCAGTGGGGCGTTTCGACCGACAAACCGCTTTCCGGTGATTTCGACGGCGATGGCAAGTCTGATTTAGCGGTTTATCGCCCGTCCGAAGGAAACTGGTATATCCTGAATTCAAACGGCTTGTCGGTTTCGATCGTCCGGTTCGGTTTAGCCGAAGATGTTCCGATTCCGTCGGATTTCGACGGCGACAATAAAGCCGACATCACGGTTTTTCGTCCGAGCGAAAATGTCTGGTATCGGCTGAACAGCTCGAACGGCGCATTTTCGGCGCGTGTTTTCGGTCAAGCGGGCGATGCTCCGTCGCCGACCGCCGTCCAGCCGCAGTAAAAATTATATAAAAAAATGAAAATCCAAAGTTGAGTTTAATTAAAGACTTGACTTTGGATTTTTTGTTTCTAAGATTGGATTATGAAATTGTCCCTGAATATCGAGTCCGGTTCGCTTGCCGGACGGCGCTTTGAATTGACCGAGGGCTTTTTTACCATCGGTCGCGGCGAAAGATGTAATATCAGATTCGACCCGTATTCGGAAATAATCGCGTCAAAGGAGCATTGTTTTATCGAATCCAAGCCGGACGGATTTTATATATCCGATAACCGGAGCACGAACGGCACGATCGTCAACGGCGAGCGGGTCAATTCGGTCAAACTTCGCAGCGGCGACCGCATACAGTTCGGTAAAAACGGCGCGAGCGCGGCGGTTTTGATCGAAGAAAGCGTTTCCACGGCTGACAAAACCAGCGTTTTGCCGAACCAGAACAGCGAAGCGACGCAGCTGAAAATTCCCGAAATAAAACAATCCAACATCGCGACCCGGTTTTACGTGCCCGAGGATGCGCCGAACAGTCAGGTAACACAATTCGCGCCGAAAATAGAGCCGTCGGCGGCAGATAATTTTACAATGCCGATGACGCCGCCGCTGCCGACGAATCCGACGCCGCAATATCAAGGCGATTTTTATGTTCCGCAGCCGAATCAGCCGTTTTTGAATCCTTCGCAGAGCTTTAAGAATTCTTTGCAGGGATTGGGCATGGGCGGAGTGCCGCCGCAGTACTATCCGGAACCTGAAACAGATAAAACTTCAAAGAATCTGGCAATTGCGGCAACGATTTTTGTTGTAATTTTACTTTCGTTCGTCGTTTCTTTGCTGATGTATTTTAGCGTCGGTTTAGAATCGGCGGTAATGGCTTCGGTCGTCGCTTTTATCCCGGCGATGTTTTATCTGATGCCGCTTGTCTGGCTCGATCGTTACGACCCCGAACCGGCGTGGCTGCTCGCGCTCGCCTTTGCGTGGGGCGCACTTGTCGCGGTCATCGTTTCGTTCGTGGTCAATACGCTTCTGGGCAGTATTTTCGGTCCGGCATTCGGCGCGGTAATCTCCGCGCCGGTTTTCGAGGAAGGTTCGAAAGGTTTGGGATTATTGATTCTCCTGCTTGCTTTCCGCAAATATTTCGATGATATTCTCGACGGAATCGTGTTTGCGGGCGTTATCGCGCTCGGTTTCGCGACGGTCGAAAACGTGCTTTATTACGGGCGCGGAATCGTCAGCGGCGGTTCCGACGGGCTGCTCCTGCTGTTTATCGTGCGCGGCATTTTTTCGCCGTTTGCGCACGTAACTTTTACGGCGCTGACCGGAATCGGCTTCGGAATATCGCGCGAATCGCATAATATGGCGGTGCGGATTTTGCTGCCGATTCTGGGCTATATCTGCGCGGTTCTGCTTCACGCGATCTGGAACGGCGCGGCGGTTTTCGGCGGTTTCGAAGGATTTATCCTGAGCTATCTTTTCCTCCAGGTTCCGTTTTTCGCGCTTTTTATAATCTTCTGCGGCTGTGTAATGTGGCGTCAAAACAAAATATTGAAGGAAATGCTCGCGATCGACGCCGCGCGCGGTTTGATCCCGCAGGATCATCTGAAGACGGCAACCTCGGCTTTTTTGTCCACCGGCTGGATCATCAGCGGTTTGTTTTCGGGTAATTTCAAAGCCCGCAGCAATTACGTGCGCGCGCTCGGAAAACTCGGACTTTCATACTGGCACATGCAGCGCGCGACCGCCGCGCAGGGACACACGGCGAGCTTTCAGCAGAACCCGATTCTGCGGCAGGAAGTTCTGCGCTGGCGCGATCAAGTTTGAAAGGGAAATATTGAAAAAAGCAGAATTTTAACGCCAAGTCGGTAAGACGCTGAGACGCAAAGATTTTTTAATTTTTCGGCTTCTTAGCGCCTTCGCGACTTGGCATCTTTGCGTTAAATCTCTTTTCCTTGAGGCTCCGGGCTGATATAAAATAAGTTCTATGAATTTTGATTTAAATGAAGAACAATTGATGGTCAAATCATCGGTGCGCGAATTTGCCGAAAACGAGATCGCGACGCGCGCGCGTGAATACGACGATGCGGAAAAATTTCCGGCGGAACAGCTTGCCGGTTTGGCTGAACTCGGAATTTTGGGAATGATCATTCCCGAAGAATACGGCGGCGCGGGGTTCGATACGGTTTCTTACGCGGTCGCGCTCGAAGAAATCGCGCGCGCCGACGCATCGGTTGCCGTCATCGTTTCGGTAACGAATTCGGTCTGCTGCTACCCGATTTTGAGTTTCGGCACGGAAGAACAAAAACAAAAGTTTCTCGTGCCGCTCGCAAAGGGCGAAAAGCTCGGCGCGTTTTGTTTGTCGGAGCCGCACGCCGGCTCGGATGCGATGAATTTGAAAACCCGCGCGGTTGAAGACGGCGACAATTACGTGATTAACGGCACGAAATCATGGGTTACGAACGGCGGCTATTCGGACACGCATATCGTGATGGCGGTGACCGGCGAAAATAACGGCAAAAAAGAAGTTACCGCGTTTATCGTCGAAAAGGAAACCGAAGGCTTACAGGTTTCGTCCGTCGAGCATAAAATGGGACAGCGCGCGTCGCAGACGACCGAATTGAGTTTTACCGACGCGAAAGTTCCAAAAGCGAACATTCTCGGAAAATTGGGCGAAGGAATGCGCGTCGCTTTTTCGAGTCTTGATAACGGGCGCATCGGCATCGCGTCGCTGTCGGTCGGCATCGCGCAAGCCGCGCTCGATGAATCGCGTAAATATGCGCAAGACCGCATCGCGTTCGGAAAGCCGATCGCCGAACATCAGGCGATTCAGTTCAAACTCGCCGATATGGCGACGCAGACCGAAGCCGCGCGGCTTTTAACGCTGCGCGCCGCTGCGATGAAGGACATCAACCATAAACAAACCGGAATCGCGTCGGCGCAGGCGAAGCTTTTCGCTTCGGAAAACGCGAACCGCGTCTGCGCCGACGCGATTCAAATCCACGGCGGCAACGGTTATTCGCGGCATTACAACGTCGAAAAATACTACCGCGACGCGCGCATCACGACCATCTACGAAGGCACGAGCGAGATGCAGCGAATCATCATTTCACGCGGAATTTTGAAGGATTGATACTTGCCGAATAAAAACTGCGCGTATAATGTCGGGTTGAATTTTTAATCCTTGAGGTGAAAAAAGATGAACATTAAATTACGCGCCGGACAGCCGGAAGACGCCGCAAAGACCGGCGAAATTTGTTACGAGGCTTTTCGAACGATTTCTGAAAGCCATAATTTCCCGAAGGATCTGCCGTCGGTCGAAATCGCCGCCGGTTTGAGCGGTATGCTGCTTTCTCGTCCCGATGTTTATTCGGTCATCGCAGAAATCGACGGCGAGATCGTGGGCAGCAATTTTCTCTGGAAAGACGTTGACGTGGCGGGCGTCGGACCGATCACCGTTGATCCGCAAGTGCAGAATTCGACCGTCGGCAGAATGTTGATGGACGACGTCGTCAGCCACGCCGAAGAAAACGGCAATCGTTCCGTGCGGCTCGTGCAGGCGGCATATCACAATCGCTCGCTCGCGCTTTACACAAAACTCGGTTTCGATACGGTCGAGCCGCTTTCGACGATTCAGGGCGCGCCTTTGAATTTGAAGATCGAAGGCTGCGATGTTCGTCCGATGACGGAAAACGATATCGAAGCCGCCGACGAAATTTGTTTTCAGGTTCACGGAATCCGCCGCACGGGCGAATTGCGCGGCGTGGTCGCGCAAAACAGCGGCGCGGTTGTCGAACGCGCGGGCAAAATTACGGGCTACACGACGACGCTCGGCTTTTTCGGTCACACGCTCGGCGAAACCAATGATGACATAAAAGCTCTGATCGCCGCCGCGCCCGAATTTCCGGGCGTCGGATTTCTTCTGCCGACGCGCAATAACGAGCTGATGCGCTTTTGTCTGGCAAACGGTTTAAAGATCGTCCAGCCGATGACATTGATGAGCAGAGGCTTCTACCAGGAACCGCGCGGCGCTTTTATTCCTTCGATTCTTTATTAAAAAAATCCAAATGACTTAGCGACTTAGCGCCATGGCGGGAGATTTT
>JANOBZ010000174.1:0-2398 GCA_031411895.1 Acidobacteriota bacterium
GGAAAAAGTTAGTTAAAACAATGAACGAAGGATCGGTTACAAGTCAGAAATTAAATCACTCGATGATCGCCGAAGTCGGCGGACAACTGGAATTGTGCGGCTTTTCTGCTTGACACCGAAACCGTCTTCATAGATGAAACAGCTTCTATAAAAGTTTCAAAACCGCCCACAGCGAAACGAGCGAAATCGCGATCCACAGCAAAACGCCTTGTAAAAATGGCTTGAAACCGACTTTTCGAAGTGTTTCGCGCGAAAGACTCGAACCGATCAGAAAGAGCGTGACGGTCAAACCGGCTTTTGCGAGATTAACGAGCGAATCGAATATGCTCGGCGGAAACCAGTTCGGCGCGTAAGATTTCGTCACGGTCGCAAGCAGGAAAAGGAAGATAAACCACGGAATCGCGACTCTCGATTTACTGCTGCCGCCGCTTTTTCTGCCGTAAATATAAGCGAAAATCAGCGCGATCGGCGCGATCCACAAAGCGCGCGCGAGTTTGACGGTCGTCGCGATCTGCAATGCTTCCGCGCCGTAGCGCGCGCTTGCGCCGACGACCGAACTCGTGTCGTGAATCGCAATCGCCGCCCAGATTCCGAATTGATTCTGCGTTAAATTTAAGGCTTGTCCGATGACCGGAAACGCGACGAGCGCGATCGAATTGAGAATAAAAACCGTCGCCAGCGAAACGGAAATTTCCTCGCCGTCGGCTTCGATCGCGGGCGCGACCGCCGCAATCGCGCTGCCGCCGCAAATCGCCGTTCCCGACGAGATCAAGGCGGAAGTTTTATCGCCGATCTTTAATAATTTGCCGAGCGCCCAACCGGCGAAAAGCGTTCCGAAAATCGTCGCGACCGTAAATATTATGCCGTCCTTGCCCGCCTTGACGACGTTCGTCAGGTTCATTCCGAAACCGAGCAGGACAACGCTGAATTGCAGTAAAATGCGCGTCCAGCGACCGACGAAGCGCGCATACGGGTTGCCGATTTTCAACGCCAGAAAAAGCCCTAAAACGAGCGCGACCGGCGGCGAGACGTAAGGCGTCAGGCAGGCAACGAGGAAAACGAAAAAGATTATTTTTTGCCGCTGCATAAAAATAGACAGGATAAGAAAAATTCTAAGTCCTGTCTAACACGAAGTTGCGGTTTAATTTTTAGTAAAGAATAAAAAGCAAAGCTGTTTGCCTTTTAAGATTTTATAACTTCGGAATAAGGGATAAGTGAAATGTGAAATATACGACGAGATTTTGATTATCGCCTTCGACTTTTCACTTTTCCCCTGTTCCGAAGTTATATTTTGAACATCACTTTTTCTTAAATAGC
The DNA here is from genome assembly GCA_031411895.1 of Acidobacteriota bacterium. Lineage (GTDB taxonomy): Bacteria > Acidobacteriota > Blastocatellia > Pyrinomonadales > Pyrinomonadaceae > JAFDVJ01. The sequence continues at coordinate 1,318 of JANOBZ010000174.1, forward strand.
GATTTTTCACCTTAAAACGCCGAAAACCTTGCGCAGCAACGAAGTCGTGCGGCGGACGGGATCGCGGCGGATTTTGCGTTCCTCGTCGGCGATCAGCAAAAACAAACCGTCCATCGCTTTCTGCGTGATGTAGCCGTCAATATCGTTTGCGTCCTGCCCGACGATTTTGCCCATAAATCCGTAACGCCCGACCATTTCTTTATATTTCTGCGTAACGCCGACTTTTGCCGTGAAGCGCTCGACGATCGGGCGAAATTCTTCGCGCAGGCGGTCTTCGCTCGTGCGGCGGAAAAATTCGGTCGCGGCATCGTCCTGACCGCTGAAAAGAATATTTCGCGCGTCCGTAAACGTCATCTGTTTGACCGCATCGAAAAATATGTCGGCGGCAACCGGTACGGCTTCTTCCGCCGCGTGATTCATTGACTCGATAAATTCGTCGACTTTTTTTCCTTGTCCGAGACGGCGCAGCGTCTTTTCGGTTTTCTGTAGATTTTTCGGCAAAGGAATCCGCACGCGAACATTGCCGAGAAAACCGTTTTCGCGTCCGAGATCGCTGATCGCATTGCGCGCGCCCTGCAAAAGCGCGTCTTTCAAACCGCCCGTGATGTCCGAGTTTGAAATGTTCGTCGTCTGCCGGTTGGTGTTCGTCCGTCGTGTCCGCGTCGTTTGTGCAATAACCGAATCGGATAAAAAGCACACCGCCGCCAGAAAAATCACCGAAAGTTTGAATAAACGCATAATATTTTTCCTCGTCAAATTTAAGAGTAACTTTATTTAGCCGCGGATAAACGCGGATGCACGCGGAATAAGAAAATAAAAACTTAGCGACTTTGCGCCTTTGCGGGAGAAATAGTTTCCCGCAAAGGCGCAAAGCTGCAAAGAAATCAAAGGATTTAATCCGCGAAATCTGCGTTTATCCGCAGCTAAAAAGTTGATTTCTTCGACTTGTATATTAAGTCCGGCAACCAGATGATAAAATCTGATTGCCAAAAAGAAACGAGATTCCGATGTTCGACAGGTTCCGAAACCGTTAAGTAGCTTGGCAACTCGTTTCTTCAATTTAGTTTAACCCGAACAGTTA
>JANOBZ010000175.1:0-120647 GCA_031411895.1 Acidobacteriota bacterium
ACGCAGGCGGCAGCCCGGAAATGGACGATGCCGATCCAAAACTGGAAACAGGCGATGAATCGATTCGCCATTGAGTTCGAGGAGCAGCTTGCTCCTTATATGTAAAAAAGGCAGTTACACAATCTGCTTGACAGGCTCAGATAAAAAGGCTTTCTTTTTAACAAAGAAAGCCTTTTCGTTTAAGTTAATTTTAGTCTGGGTTTACACCCTTAATTTTCCTTTTTTATTTTAACTGCCTACGCGCCGAACGCAGCGGCACCGGCGGGCGCGGCAAGGTCGTCGAAACTGAAACTGCTGACCGGAATATTTAATCCGACGTCTTCCGGGCTGAGGACGATCAATTCCTGTCCGAGTGCTTCGTTGGAAATTTCGCGGATGCGCGCGGGGTTGAAATTTTTACCGATAACGAGCACTTTATCCAGATATCCGCCGTTCGAAGATGCGAGCCGGTCGTTATAAAACATCAGCAGGCGATAAATTTCGTCGTCGGTTTCGCTTTCCGTGCAGATCACGTTGCGGACGACAACCGGTTCGTCGCCGCGCATCAAAAACGCCGTAAAACCGTCGCTTTGCGCGCTGATCAGCAGCGAATCCGTCTGCGCGTTTTTGTCAATCAGCCAGTTTGCTTCCGACACGGCGCGCGGCAGAATCAAGCCGGCTTGCCAGCCGAATGTTTCAAACAGCGATTCGTATTCGTTAATTACCGAAAGCTTGACGGCGGTCGCAAAATAACGCGCTTTGCCGTCCTTGTCGGGCGAGATTTTCTGGCGCGACAGACGAAGTTCGCCCGCCGGTGCGCCGAAGCCGCTTTCGGCTTTCCAGTCAATGATCTCTTCAAGTTCGGCTTTTGACGCAGGTTCATTTTCAAGCGTCAGAATCGCCGTCCGCGCCGTGTTTCCGGGCAGACTGATTGCCCAACGTTTTTGTTTCTGCAGTCCGGCGCGAACGCAAACGTCTTCAAGCAGAGCGAGCATTTCGCGCTGGTTCGAGATATTTTTTTCGGTAAAACTCGGATTGATTAAACCGACCGGCAATTCGATGGTCGCGGCTTGTTTGATGCCGAATTGTCCTCTGCCTTCTTTTTGCAGGGCGAGTGCGGTGATAAATTCTTTTTCCAAGCCGATTGCGGCTTTCGGATAATTTGGTTGAAACATCTTATTTTAGTGAAAAGTGAAGAGTGAAAAATGAATAGTGAAAACCTGCTTAAATTTTTCGTTTTTCACTTTTTACTTTTCACTGCTTTAATAATCTGCGTACTGCTTTCCATCGCTGTCGGTTCCCTCAGCCATACTTTTTACATCAACAAGCCCCTGCCCGCCGTCGGGAGAATTTGTGTTTTCGCCCATTTTTGGGTCCCATTCACGTTCTTCGGTAATCGGGTCAACTGGTACTTCGTGCAGATATTTGTCCGTGACTAAATCCTCGATTGATTGCGGAAATTTGCCTTTATCCGCTCCGTATTGGTCAATCGCGCGGCGCATTTGCCAGAGATTTTCTTTGAGAACGGTTTCCCTCGCGTGCTGAACCGTCCGCTGGTAAGCCGGCAGCGCGACCGACAAAAGGATGACGAGAATAAACATCGCGATCATCATTTCGAGCAGCGAAAACCCGCTCTGCGAATGTTTTTTGGTCTTTGGTCTTTGGTTTTTGGCAAGACTCCTGACTCTAAACTTCAGATTTTGGATTTTTAAATACTTACCAATCACTATATTTCTCTCCATTCAAGGCTTCTTCGTCCGAACCGGAGCGCACGTCGAAAACATTTATATCGTCCCAGCCGGTCGCATCGGGCGTTTGATACGATGAGCGAAATTGCCACGTATCGTCCTTTCCGGTCACCGGATCAACCGGAACCTCGCGCAGGTAAACTTTAGTAACTTCCTTCTGCTCGTTTATCTCGGTCGCGTTTTTATCGTCGTCGCCGAGACCTCTGCCGCCCTGCAGATTTAATCCGCGCGCTTTGACGCGTACGCCTTTGACCAAATCTTCGAGCGTCGGCGGGTAACGGTCTATGTTTTCCGTGCTGAACATCTTGCAGTCGTCAATGACGACGCGGCTGCGCGGGTCTGCCGGAACATTAGCGCCGCCCTGGCGCGGGTCGGTCGGGTTGGTGGTATTCACCGCGCCCTGCGGACACGCGCCGACCGTATCGCGTTTGAACTCGTCAATCGCGTTGCGCATCATTCGCAAACTCTCGCGCAAGCGCAGTTCACGCTGGCGTTTAGCCGCATTCTGCGCGAGCGGAATCGTGCCCATCACGAGAATCGCGAGCACCGAAAGCGTAATGATCAACTCGAACAGGGTGAAACCGCCAACAGTTTGCGATTTGCGATTTCTTCAATTTCATACCGCTCAAGTTCTGAAGTCCCGCTTGCCGGCAAGACTTCAGAAAATGCTTAGAACTTGACCGCGAAAGTTTTACCGTCAAAACTCATCGAATCGGTATCAAAACCGAGATCGTGTTTACCGTCCGCGAGCGCTTCGACTTCGATGTAAGCCAACACGCCCGAAGCGTTTTCCGCCATATTTTTCGACGCTGTCAGCGTGACATACATCTTGCCGTTTTGATTCAGCCAGGGCGACGCCGCTTTGCTTGCTAAATCGCCGCCGAAAAATTCGCCGTAAGTAACGCCGCGCACCGCGAGTTTTTTATCGTCGAATTTTAATCCGAGAACGATCGAACGAAACGCCGCCGAGCTGTCAACCATCACGGCGATCTTCGTTTTATCGCCCGCTTTCATCTCCGGCAAACCCGGTAAAAGTCTGACCCGCGCATTCGGCGTGCCCGCGTTATTTTCGAGCGCCGGTTCGGGTTTGAGCGAAGTTTGCTGCAGCGGAAGCGGCACCGGTTTCGGCAGAACGCTTTCCGTCGAAGTATTAGAATTGTCCGAAGTCGGCGTCGGCAGAACGGTTCTGACGTCGGTCGAATCAATCGGGCGAATATTCGCCGTCAGCGTTCCGTTGCCTGACGTATTAACGGTCGGCGTCGTGTTTTGCTGCGGCGTCGTTTGCGTATTCGAACTCGTTTCTGCCGGATTCGTTCTTACGTAAACCGGCTGATCCTCAACCTTTTGATCGGGCAGCTGCACCGCCGTGCTGTTGCCGAGACGGCGATAATTGGCAAGCTGTTCGTCAATAACTTCCTGCAAAACCATCGCGTCGAGCGAGCCGTTGGTCGGCTGCGCAAGGCTTCCCGTCGGGCGTTCGACCGTATCTTCGGGAAGAATTGAAGGTGCACGAATAACGCGCGGCGTAACGGCGATGATGATGTCAACCTGACGGTTATCCTTCTTCGGCGCGCTAAAAAGTCTGCCGATAATCGGAATCAAACCGAGCAGCGGCAAACCTTCTCTGCCGTCGGTCTGCGTATCCTGCGCGACGCTCGCGAGCATCAGAGTTTTATTATTCTGAACACGCGCCGTTCCTTTGATCGTGCGTTCCGAAAAACACGGATTGCCGCCGGCGGCGTTGCAGGAAACGACGTCTTTCGACTCGATTTCCATCGCCACCTGCACATCCTGATTCGGAAAAACGAGCGGTTTGAATTTCAATGTCAGACCGACCTGTTCGTAATTGATCACGTCACTCAAAAATCCGTTGTTCTGACCGGGAGTATTGCCGTTATTAAAGCCATTTGAAATGGTTGCCGTTCTGACCGGCACGCGCTGACCGATGCGCGCCGAAGAATCTTCGTTATTAAACGCATGAATCTGTGTCGAAGCTAAGAGTTTCGTGTTCTGCTTGCTTTGAAACGCGATCAGATTTGCGGTCGGAAGCGCAAAAGCGACTCCCAGGGCTGTCGGAAGCAGGCTTGCCGCAGTGCTCCCGATGGAACTGTAATTTCCGCCGACACCAAAAAGCCCGCGCGTCGAGCCCCCCAAATTCGTCAATTGTGATTCGGTGCCGATCTGGTTGCCGAGCTGCATCAGATCGGATTTTGAAACTTCATAGATCGCGACGTCCATCACCACTTCGGCGCGGTCTTTATCAAGCGATCTGATGAGCTGTTCCATCAAAGCGATATTTTCCGCCGTGTCGCGAATCGTGATGCTGTTGGTCGCGTCGTCTTTGATCGCGATGGTCGGCGTTCTGCCCGGCTGTGCGGGAATGATTCTGCCGATCAGGTCGATCACGTCTTTCGGGTTCGCGTTCTGCAGGTAAAACGTGCGCAGAACGAGCTGCTGAAATTTCTGCCGCTGGTTGTTATTGGCGACCAAAATCGTGCGCGGACCGACTCGCTGAAAGAATAGATTCTCCTGTAAAAAAATATAATCGAGCGCTTTGGCGGTCGTTACGCCTCTCAGTTCGATATTAATTTTTCTCGCCGAACGAAATGTTTCAGCGTCGAAAATAACGTTTAATTCCAACTCTTTCGCCAAATCTCTGATCAAGGTCTGTAAATCAACTAAACCGGGATACGGTCCGTAGCTTTCGAGCTCGTCGTATTTTTGCGGAATTACGATGCCCTGCGGAAGATTCTGCCGCGTATAGCTCGTCGGCGTCAGGCGAACAGGGTCTCGCGAAGCGTTCGGATCGGGATTTTTTCCGTCAATCGTTTCTTTATAAAGCCGCGCCATCCGTTCCATTTCGGCTTTCGCCAACTCGTTCGTCGGGTCGTAAGCGTAAGCGCGGCGAAAGGCTTCGTAGGCGCCTTTGTAATCTTTTTCGTTCGCCAGACTGTTGCCCTTTCTGACATACAGCTGCGAAGCGTTGAAAAGCGCACGGACGTAATGCAGACGGTATTCGGGATTTCTCGGGTTTTCGGCAATCGCGAGCGCGAATTGTTCAGCCGCTTTATCCCAATCTTCGGCAATCTCGGCTTTCATTCCTTCTTTAAAGAACTTTTTGCCGTCCTTCGCCAGTACGGCGATCGGCGAAAGCATCGAAAAGACCAGAAGAAAACTCAGCACAAAACGAATGTAAGCAGATTTTTTCATATAATTTTGACTCAGATTTGGAGTTATTTTGTTTTTTGCAAAATATCTTTTTACGAAATTTCTACACGCGCGGACACGGACAAAGTTTCAAAAGTTTTCCTCGATCGGACAATGCGCGGATTATAGTCATTCAATTTTCAACCTTACGACGATAAATTGCAAGAAATATCAATAATTTCGGTGAACTTTATTTCGCTTCTTCAACAAACGTGACGCGATTGATCTCGTGCAGAGTCGTCTGCCCGCTGTAAACCTTTTTGAGCGCCGCCGCGCGAAGGCTCGAAAGTCCTTCTTTTTGCGCCTCGCGGCGAATTTCCGAACCCGGACGACGCGCAATGATCATTTCCTTAATATTGTCGGTCATATCGAGCAGTTCGTGAATCGCCGTTCGTCCGCGATAACCCGTGTGATTACAGGCATCGCACCCGACGCTCATCAAAAATCGCTGCTCGTTGCGAACTTCGGGATGCAAACCCGAAATATGAAATTCTTCGTCCGTCGGGTTGTAGGCGCGTTTGCAGGTTGAACAGAGTTTTCTGACGAGCCTTTGCGCGAGAACGCAGTTGAGCGCGGCGACAAAGTTGTACAAATCCACGTTCATATTCAGAAAACGCCCGATCACGTCAATCACGTTGTTCGCGTGAACGGTCGTAAAAACAAGGTGACCGGTAAGCGCCGAATTGATTGCGATCTGCGCGGTTTCCTCGTCGCGAATTTCCCCGACCATTACTTTATCGGGATCGTGACGCAAAATGGAACGCAAGCCCCGAGCGAAGGTCAAGCCTTTTTTCTCGTTGACCGGAATCTGCATAATTCCCTGCAATTGGTATTCGACCGGGTCTTCGATGGTGATGATCTTATCTTCGATATTGCGGATTTCGTTGAGTGCCCCGTAAAGCGTCGTCGTTTTACCCGAACCGGTCGGACCTGTCACCAAAACCATTCCGTAAGGTTCTTTGATATAAAGCCGGAAGCGACGCAGATCATCTTCGTCAAAACCGACGACTTCGAGGCTCAAATTTTTAAATTCCTCGGAAATCTGCTCTTTATCGAGAATACGAATAACGCAGTTTTCGCCGTAGGCAGCAGGCAGAATCGAAACACGAAAGTCGACCGTTCTGCCTTTGTAGCGCACGCGAAAGCGTCCGTCCTGAGGAATTCGGCGCTCGGCGATATCGAGCTCCGACATAACCTTGATACGCGAAATTAAGGTTTGATGATAAATGATGTCAATCGGGTCAACCTTCTGATAAAGCGCGCCGTCAATGCGGAATTTGACCGCCACGTCGCGGTCGCCCGCCTCGATGTGAATATCGGACGCGCGCGATTCCATCGCGTTATAAACGATCGTGTCCACCAATTTAATGATCGGCGACATATCGGAATCCGACGCTAACCGGTCTAAATCGAGAACTTCCTCGCCCTGATCGGTTTCCTTGACGAGCGAAATCTTAAAGCCCGAGGCGGCTTCCTGCAAAACGCGCTGCGTCGCGTCGCCTTTTTTGAGCACGACGTCAATCGCGCCCTGCGTCGCGACATACGGCACGATGCGGACGTTGAGAGCATTTTCAAGCTCGTCGAGCCGTTCGAGATTCGACGGGTCAGCCATCGCCGCGTGCAGATTTCTGCCTTCGCGTTTTAACGGCACGAAATGGCTTTTGAGCATCATCTCGACCGGAATTCTCGCGAGTTCTTCGTAATCAATCGGCGATTGTTTGTCCGGCGGCAAAAGATCGATGTAAGGCAGGCGATAACGTTTCGCGAGCGCTTTCGCCTCGACGACTTCGGGCGGTTCGTTATCGAGAAAAGAGGTTTCTATTTTCGGCACGGAACTCGTCTCGACCATGTTTCCATTGGTTTGATTTTCCATATTTCTACTTTTAGTTGTAATTTACGCGCAAACGGTTGTTTTTAAGCTTACTTTCCTCTGCCCGAAAACGGTCCCGACGAGATCGTCTGAATGATCGGCAGGTAAATCGCGAGCAGAATCACGATCACGATCATCGCCATAAAGACCAAAATAATCGGTTCCATCAACGTCATTAACTGTTCAAGACGAACTTCGGCTTCGGCGTCGTAAAAGTTCGCGACCTCATCGAGCATCTCGCGCAAGCTGCCCGAACTTTCGCCGATGCCGATCATATCGAGCGCAAGGTCAGGCATCCAGTTCGCCTGATGCAGCGCTTCGGTAAAACCGCGACCCTCGCGAATCAGCGGCAGCACGCCCTGACTGCGGCGGCGCAGTTCGAGATTATTGATCGCCTGCGAAGCGATGTCCCACGCGTCGGGCACGGTAATTCCGCCCGAAAGCAGCGTCGAAAGCGACCGCGCGAGCTGTGCCATCGCCATTTGCCGGATCAGATTTCCGATCAGCGGCAGTTTCAGCAAAAACTTATGCAGCAAAAGCTTGCCCGCCGGCGTGCGAAGCCAGATGACGGTCGCAAAGATCAATATCAAAAGCATCGGCAGAAGCCACCAGATGTTATTCGCAACGGTCGAAGAAATCGTTAAAACGACGACCGTAATCGTCGGCAGACCGTTTTTCGTTGCTAAACCTTTGAAAAGATCGCTCATGCGCGGCACGATGTAGAGCGTCAGAAACGCGACCATGATAACCGCCGCCGAGAGCAAAAACGCCGGATAAGCCAAAGCTCCGCGAAGCTTGCGCGAAACGGCGACGGCGCGTTTCAGATAATCGACATAACGCGCCAGAACTTCGTCGAGCGCGCCGGATTTTTCGCCCGATAAAAGCGAAGCCGTGTAAATTCGCGGGAAAATTCCCTGCGCTTCGAAAGCGTCCGAAAGCGGAATTCCGCTTTTGATCTTTTCCTCGACATCCGCAAGCACCGTGCGCAGACTCGACGAAGCCGAGCGATTTCTTAAAAGATTGATCGACTGCAAAACCGGAATACCGGCACGCAGAAGCGCCGAAAGCTGTTGATTGAAAAGCAGAAAATCGCCCTGTTTGACGCGGTTTTTCTTTTTCGAGCCGATCGGCAGAATCGCCGACAAACCTTTTTCGGCATTGGCGACCGTGAAAACTTTAAATCCCTCGTGTTCGAGCTGCGATTTCGCCTCGGTCGCGCCGACCGCTTCGACAACCCGCGTGACAATCTCGCCCGACGGCGTTCCTAAACGACAAATAAATTCAGACATATTTCAATTTCGGATTTCGGATTTGGGATTTCGGATCGGTTTTCTTATTTAGTCTTATTTTCTTAGACTTAACGGATTAAAACAAGAGTGAAGTTTCATACAAAAAATCCGAAATCCAAAAATCCAAAATCCAAAATCTTATTCTATCACGCTTTTTTTTACCAAAGGTTGCACCGCAGTTCAAATTAAACAAATCTTTTTTCGCCTTAAAACAACCGTTTTTACTTAGCGCTCATCATAAAAAACATCTTGCGGAAAAAGTATTCAGTACTTACAATATAAGAACCAAATAACGGGAGAATTTATGGCTGTGAATTACGTCCAGAGTGTCAGCCGATTTGAAATCGCGCTTCGCTTCAGTTTCCTTTCAGTATTCCTGACGTTCGGCTTAACTGCCGCGTCTTTTGCCCAAGCGCCTACTCCGACGCCGCAACAACAAGCGGTTGAAGACGTGGATAATAAACCGGTCGGAATCCGCACCGACCTCGTAACATTAACATTAACCGTGACAGACATTTACGGTCGCTATGTTTCAGGATTGACGAAGAATGCCTTTACCGTAATTGATAACGGTCAGGAGCAGGAGATTACTTATTTCAGCGACACGGACGCGCCCGTTTCGCTCGGAATTTTGTTCGACGTTTCCGATTCGATGACCGGCACGAAGATCGCCAAGGCGCGCAAGGCGCTCGAAAAATTTATCAATACCAGTCATCCGTCGGACGAATATTTTCTCATCGCCTTTAACAACCGCGCGCAATTGCTTTTAGACCGCACGCGCGACGGCGAAGCGGTCTTGCAGAAATTAACGCTCGTTCAGCCGAAAAACAACACGGCGCTTTACGACGCCTGTTATCTCGGCATCGAAAAAGTAACGCGCGGCGCGCATCAGAAAAAAGCGATGCTCATCATCAGCGACGGACAGGACAATTCATCGCGCTACAATTTCGGCGAAGTCCGCCGTCTCTTAAAAGAATCCGATGTCGTCGTTTACGCGGTCGGCATTATGGACGGACGCGACAACGGCAGCATGGAAGGAATGCAGGGGCAGGCGTTTCTCGACGAATTGACGTCGGTCACGGGCGGCAAGGCGTTTTATCCGACGACCGACGTTGAAATGGACGAAATTTTCGAACGCATCGCGCTTGAATTAAGACATCAATATTCGATCGGCTACACGCCGAAAGATTTCGAGCCGAACGGAAAATGGCACAAAGTAAAAGTTAAGGTCAAACCCCCGCGCGGTTTGCCGCGTCTAACGGTCAGAAATCGGGAAGGCTATTACGCAACACCGGTGACCAGTTATAAATAGTTCATTGAGTTTGTTGAGTTTATTGAGTTTGTTGAGTTTAAGAATCGTCTTTACTTAATGAACTCAACGAACTCTAAAAACTCAACGAACTACTAAGAAAGAGATGAACAAAAGAAATTTTTTAATATTGACGCTTGTTTTTTGCTTTGTCGCGGTTTCGGCGGCGTTGAGTTTTTTTAAAGCGGACGCGCAAACCAATACGCAGGTTAAGCCGGCGCCGACTTCGACGCCGACAAAGACGACTTCGCCCGAACCGACGGTTGAAGATGAAGACGGAGTTATTACCGTTGACACCGAACTCGTCAATCTTAACGTCCGCGTCGTTGACCGCAACAATCGTTCGATCGCCAATCTCACGCAGAACGACTTTACGATTTACGAAGATAATGTGCCGCAGAAAATCGAATTTTTCAGTAAAGCCGAAGTCCCGACCAATTACGCGATGGTGATTGATAATTCCGGCTCGATGCGGCTTCAGCTCGATAAGGTCATCGAAGCGAGCAAAATTATCGTCAACACCAATCGCCCGGACGACGAAACGAGCATTATTCGCTTTGTTAATTCGGAAAATATCGAAATCACGCAGGATTTTACGGCGAGCAAACCCGATATTCTCGAAGCGCTCGACAATCTCTACATCGAAGGCGGCGCGACGGCGATCATTGACGCGATCTATCTGGCGGCGGAACGCGTTGACCAGTATGAAAAGACGCGCAACCCGAACGAACGCAAACGCCGGGCGCTGATTCTGGTGTCGGACGGCGAAGACCGCGATTCGTTTTATAAGGAACAGCAGCTTTTCGAGCTTTTGCGCGAATCGGACGTGCAAATCTACGTGATCGGTTTTATCACCGAATTGCAGAAGGACGGTGGCTTTATCGGCAAAAGTCCGCAGGGCAAAGCCAAAGCATTTCTGGAAAGACTGGCAAAAGAAACCGGCGGAAAGGTTTATTTTCCGAACGCCTTGAGCGAGCTGAACGGCATCGCGACGGACATCGCCAACGAACTCAGAACGCAGTATCTGATCAGCTACCAGCCGAGCGAAGACAAAAAGAACGCGCCGTATCGCGCCATTAAAGTAACGGTCAACGACGGACCGAACAAAGAACGCCGCATCGCCATCACGCGCACCGGCATTCAAAAAGACAACAAAAATCCGACGCCGACCTTGCAGAATCAGACAAAAATCAAGACGCAGTAGTCAGTGGTCAGTTTTAATTCTGGTTTTCAATTATCAAATAGAAAAAGCGTTCTGAAAAATCAGAACGCTTTTTTACTGACTACTGACCACCGATTACCAACCACTGTTACTCGGGTACGGAGCCTGAAATTTTCTTGCGCGTCGTTTCGCCGGTTTCGATCACCGAAATCCCGTCGGCAACTTCGTCGTGCGGGCGCGGAATGACGTGAACCGCCGTGACCGTACCGATTCTTCGCGCCGCCGCCGCACCGGCGTCAACCGCCGCTTTGACCGCGCCGACTTCCCCGCGCACGATTGCCGTTACGAGTCCGGCGTCAATTTTCTCATAACCGACCAGCCGAACGTCCGCCGATTTGACCATCGCGTCGGCAGCTTCGATCATCGCCACCAAACCCATACATTCTACCATTCCGAGTGCCTGCACCTGTTTCACCTCACTTTTCCTTTCTAAACTGTTTTTAATTTTACCCGTTTTTTAGTCGCTTGACGAACTCGAACTGCCGCCGCTGTCGCTCGAACTCGAACCTGAATCCGAACTCGAACTCGAATCATAACTCGACCCCGAATCGTAGCTCGAATAACTCGGTTCCGCCGGCGCGGCTCCTGAGCCGTGACTTTCGTGCGAATAGGTATTTTCGCTCTGCGTCGCGGCGTCCTGCGCGATTTCGGTATGAACCTGATTTTCCGGGTTCTGATTTTCCGAATCCTGATTTGCAAACAACGCGCTTCCGGCAAACAGCGCGGCGTCATTGTTATCATCCGAATCTATCGAATCGTGACGCGTTCCGGAATGTTCGCCGTAACTTGCGCCGCCTGCAAAATTTCGGTTGGAGGATCGCGAACCTTCGACGCGGCGAAAGATAAACCAAACCAGCGCGAGCAGAAACAAAACGCCGCCGAAGATTGCCAGAAAAAATACGAGTATGGCGATTTCCATAAAATTTTCTCCGCTATTTCAGATACATTGCCAGATAAAAAATACCGACGACCAGAAGAATCAAAACAAGCGCGACGAGCGGAAACCATTTGTTCGGCGCGCTTTCCGGCTCTTCCCAGACGACCTCGACCGTTTTCCGCTGAAAACTTTTGGCTTTGCGCCGCATATTCGCGGCTGATTTCATTTTTGCATCTTCCTGAAGCGAAGGCTTTTCCGCCGGAATGGATTCGATCGTTTTATTTAATACCTCATCGCTCGGCTTGCCGATCGGTTTGAGGTCAATAACTTCGATCACTTCCTCTTTGAGCTTTGTCGTTTTCAGATCAATGTTGCTCGTCTTAAAATCTGAAGTCTCCGCCAAATCGCTTTGCCGCCAGACGTCGCCGACTTCTTTAAGGTCAATATTTGGTTCAGTTTTCGGCAATTCCTGCGAAACGGCGGCACCGCAGTTGTAGCAAAAGCCCGAACCCGGGCGAATGTCCGCGCCGCAAGCATCACAAATTTTCTTTTCTACCAAAGTCTTCGCCATTTTTCACTTAAAATTTGTATGGAGGATTCTAGATTCGTCTCGTCATTAATTGATCGCGGCAAAAATCTCTTTTTCATCGCCCAGATCACGCGCCGCCGGGGTGATAATGGTTTTTGCCTTAACATAAATTTTTTCGCCCTTTTCGATCGCCGCCCGCACGTCGGCTTCGCTCACGAAATCAACCGCCGAAGGCTTTCCTGCGCCGTTCGTCGCCGACGGCGGCTTTAATTCGTGAATAATGGTTTTAACAGGGCTTTCGGTTTTTGGTGTTTGGTTTTCGCCTGTTTCACTTTCGACTCTCGACTCTCGATTCTCGACGGCTTTCGGCGTTTCCGTTAATTTTTGACTTAGAAACCTATCAACGATCGCCGCGATTTCCGCGCGTTTCGGTCTTTGGTCTTCGCGCTTCGGTTTTTGGCTTTCGATTTTTGCCTTCTGACTTTCAATCGGGAATTTAATATTGGAAGTCTGCGATTTATTACTGACCACCGACTGCTGACCACCGACCACCGATTGCCGACTGCTCACCGCTTTTGTCTCGAAAGCGACGCGCTTGATGTCCATCAGATGAATCGGCGAAACGTTGTCGCTTGTTACGTTTCCGCCCCACGAACCGCAGCCCAGAGTCATCGAAGGCGACAGATCGGTCGAAAACCCGATCGCGCCGTGCGTTGTCGGCGAATTGATAATCACGCGCGACGCGGGCATCTGCTGCCCGTAGCGAATCGCCGCTTCGCGCGACTGCGTATGCATTCCGGCGGTGTGTCCCATTCCGCCGAACTGCAAGATTTCCTCGCATTTATTTGCGCCCGCTTCGATGCCGTCAACGACGAAAAACGCGAGCGTCGGCGAAAGTTTTTCGATCGACCACGGAAAATCGCGCCCGACGCCGCCGCAGTCCGCGAGCAGACAGCGCGTTCCCGATGGAACCGAAACACCCGCGAGATTAGCGATAAATTCAGCCGATTTGCCGACGATTTTCGCGTTCAGAGTTCGCTGGTCGGTCAGTAAAACTTTGCCGACTTTATCGGCTTCGTCCTGATTCAGAAAATGTCCGCCCTGTCGTTTAAATTGTTCGCGCACTGAGGCTTCAACCGGCGCGTCGCAGACGACCGACTGCTCGGAAGCGCAGATCGTGCCGTTATCGAAACAGGTTCCGGTCAGAATATCCGCGACGGCTTTTTCGACGTTCGCCGTTCTTTCGATAAAACACGGCACGTTTCCCGGTCCGACGCCGAACGCCGGTTTGCCCGAAGAATACGCCGCGCGCACGAGTCCGGTTCCGCCGGTCGCTAAGATAACCGCCGTGCGTTTGTGCTTCATTAATGTTTCCGTGCCTTCGAGCGCCGAAGTCGTCAGACAGTTTATCGCGTCGGGCGGCAAACCCTCGCGCACACCGACTTCCTTCATCACGCGCGCCGTTTCCGCAATGCAGCGCGCTGCCGAAGGATGCGGCGAAAGCACGATCGTGTTGCGCGATTTGATAGCGATGATGATTTTGAAAATTGCCGTCGAAGTCGGGTTGGTCGAAGGAATGATCGCCGCGACGACACCGCGCGGGCTGGCGATTTCGACGACGCTGCCGTTATCACGAACCACGCCGACGGTTTTTAGATTCTTAAAATGATTCCAGACATCTTCCGCCGCAAAACGGTTTTTTTCGCGCTTGTCTTCCGCTTTGCCGAATCCGGTTTCCTCGTGCGCCATCAAGCCGAGCCGAGCCGATTCCGCCAAAGCGGCGTTCGCCATCGCTTCGCAAATCCGGTCAATCTTCGTCTGGTCGAATTTCGCAACCATTTTCCACGCCAGATGCGCCGCTTCGACCGCGTCGCGCGCTTCCTGTTGTGAAACTAAATCCTTATCTGACATTTTAGAGTTTGTTGAGTTTTTAGGGTTTATCGAGTTCATTGAGTAAAAGAAAATTATTAAACTCAATAAACTCGATAAACCCTAAGAACTCAATGAACTATTTATTTCGTGTTTTGCTGCGGTCGTTAGCCGAAATTTCGCTTCCCGCTTCGCCTGCGCCGAGCTGTCCGCGCGATGTGCCGCCGATCGCTTTTTCGTCCGGGCTGTAGCCGACCGCGCCGCCTTTCGGAAGAACTCTTTCGACTTCGCCATGAGGGCGCGGAATGACGTGAACCGAGATTAATTCGCCGACCCGACGCGCTGCCGCCGCACCCGCATCCGTCGCAGCTTTGACCGCGCCGACGTCGCCGCGCACGAAAATCGTGACGTAACCGGCGCCGATATATTCCTTTCCGATAAGCTGAACATTGGCGGCTTTGACCATCGCGTCAGCCGCTTCGACGGCGCCGATAAAACCTTTGGTTTCAACCATTCCGAGTGCTTCAAGACTCATTGTTTATTCCTCTCTTTGACAAACTTATTTGTAAATTTTAATACAAGATTTGAGTAAAACCTAAACCTATCACGCGCATTGTCTAATATCAAGCGCTGGCTGCGCACAAAAAGGGCGGTTAGATTGACATTGCCCGTTTAACAAAGCTATATTTCAACTTTAAGATTGTCGGTAAATTGGAATGATGCCCCCGTTCCGGCGATTCTTTATCCAAATAAAGAAAATGTCATTAACTTTAGGTGAAAAATTGCGGCAAGCCCGCGAAGAACGCGGTATTTCAATCAGTGAAGTTGCCGAACAAACCCGTATCTCTCCGCATTATCTCGATTTGATCGAAAACGACGATTACCGGACGCTTCCGGGCGGAATTTTTAACAAAGGCTTTGTTAAATCCTACGCCAAATACGTCGGGATTGACGAACAGGAGGCTTTGCAGGATTACACCAGTCTGGTCGCCACGCAGGAAGGCATCCCGTCCGATGACCCGAAAACCTATAAGCCCGAAGTCTTAACCGACGACCGCAATTCGTCTTCAATGCTTCCGACGATCATTTTTGCCGCGATAATTCTGGGTTTGATGAGCTGGGGCATTTTTGCGCTGGTCAATTACATTCAAAATCAGCCGAGCACACCGGCGGCAAACTCGAACACGGCAAGCAATACGAACACCGCAAACGCGAATACCGGCGGCGCGAATACGAATGTTTCATCAAGTGTTACGTCGGTCAACGAAATCAAGATCGAGTTCAAGAGCACGGGCGCGCCGGTTCCGTTATATTACTGGCTTGACGGCAGCGGCACTTCGATAAATAAAAACGTGACGGAAAACGAACCGCTCGTGCTTAACCCGAAACAGAGCGTAAAATTCAGCTATTACAAGAGTTTTGGAAACTTGGTGCAGTTGACGATCAACGGCAAACCGATTATCGTGCCGTCCGCGCCGATTCCGCCGAAGAAAAATGCCATCGAATTTGAAATCACCAAGGACAATGTCGTCCAGATTTTGAACAGCGGACAGATTCCGACCGGCGAAGCACCGGCAGCGACTCCGGCGACGCGCTAGATGAGATTTTGAACAGACAGATCTTATGAGGCTTTTTGAAAAGCTGAAATACGAGTTTATTTTTATAATTTTTGAGCGAAATTCGCGCCCGCAAGATAAATGCGGGCTTTTTTATTAAAAACGGTCTTGGGTCTTTGGTCTTCGGTCTTTGAAAAATACAAAAACCAAATACCAAAAACCCAAGACCAAAACCCATTTATTTATGAACATTGAAGAAATAAAAGAAGGATTAACATTCGACGACGTTCTGCTGCTTCCGGCATATTCAGATATTCTGCCGTCCGAGACGAACGTTGCGACCAGATTTTCACGAAATATCAGCTTGAATATTCCGCTCTGCTCGTCGGCGATGGATACGGTCACCGAAGCTTTGCTGGCAATCGCGCTCGCGCAGCAAGGCGGAATCGGCGTAATTCATAAGAATTTTTCGATCGAAGAACAAGCCGAAGAAGTTGATAAGGTCAAACGCTCGGAATCGGGAATGATCGTTGACCCGGTCACGATCCGCAACAATGCGCTCGTTTCCGAAGCGCTCGAAATAATGGAACGCTACCGCATCTCGGGCGTTCCGGTAACGGACGAAAACGGTTTACTGGTCGGCATTATCACCAACCGCGATCTGCGTTTCGAGACGCGTTTCGACATTCCGGTTTCCGAAGTGATGACACCGCAGCCGCTCGTCACGGTTCCGGTCGGCACGACACTCGAACAGGCGAAAGCCAAGCTGCAAAAACACCGCATCGAAAAGCTTCTCGTGACGGACGACGACGGGCATCTCAAAGGTTTAATTACCGTCAAAGATATTCAAAAAGCGATTCGCTACCCGTTTGCCGCGAAGGACTCATTGGGCAGACTCCGCTGCGCGGCGGCGATCGGCGCGACCGGCGATTTTCTCGAACGCGCCGCCGCACTGGTTAATTCGCGCGTTGACGCCATCGTGATTGACACCGCGCACGGACATTCGAGCCGCGTCATCGAAGCCGTCAAAAAAGTAAAAGCGAAATACCCGGACATCGAAATAATCGCCGGAAACGTCGCGACCGCCGAAGCCACGAAAGCGCTGATCGACGCCGGAGTTGACGCCGTCAAAGTCGGTATCGGTCCCGGTTCGATCTGCACGACGCGCGTTGTGACCGGCGCGGGCGTTCCGCAAATTACTGCGGTTAACGACTGCGTCGAAGCCGCGAAAGGCACGGGCGTTCCCGTGATTGCCGACGGCGGTATCAAATTTTCGGGCGATGTCGTCAAGGCGATCGTCGCCGGTGCCGACAGCGTGATGATCGGCTCGCTTTTTGCCGGAACCGAAGAAGCGCCGGGCGAAGTTATTTTGTTTCAGGGCAGAAACTTCAAAACCTATCGCGGCATGGGTTCGATCGGCGCGATGAAAAAAGGTTCGGCTGACAGATACGCGCAGGAAGGATCGGTTTCCGATTCGAAATACGTTCCCGAAGGCATCGAAGGGCGCGTCGCTTATAAAGGAACTCTGGCGGAAATGGTCACGCAATTGGTCGGCGGCTTGCGCTCGGGAATGGGCTACACGGGCTGTAAAACCATCGAAGAACTGCACAAAAACGCGAAGTTTATCCGCATCACCTCGGCAGGCTTGCGCGAATCGCACGTTCACGACGTGATTATTACCAAAGAAGCGCCGAACTATCGTTTGGAAAGTTAAAAGTTATTTGCCCACGAATAGCACGAATAACACGAATAACATTAAAAAATATTCGTGTTATTCGTGCTATTCGTGGGTAAAATTTTTATAAAAACTTCGGCGCGCGTTTTGTTTCCAACACCTCGATTTTATCGCCGACGCGCAAAATGTCGCCCGCTTTTTCGGCGATCAGGTTTTGCCCGAAAAGAATCTTTTTCTTAACGCTGCGTTTCGGAATACGAAATCCGGCGAGAGTTTTTAAGGGTTCTTTGCCGTCTTTTTCGCCCGTCGTTTGTTCGATCGTCGTGATCACGCACCGCGCGCAGGGTTTGACGACATGAAAAATCGCACCGCCGATTCGAATCTTTTTCCAACCGTCCTCGGCAAAGCCTTCCGAATCAGACACGACCAAATTCGGGCGAAAGCGATTCATCGGCAAATCTTCGGCGAGCCGTGAATTCAAGTCCGCGAGCGAATTTTCACCGATTAATAAAAAAGGATAACCGTCGGCAAATGAAACGTGGTCGTCCCGTTCGACGGCGTAAAAATAATTGACCTTGCGGCGCGTTTCTTCGGGCATCAAGACGAGTTTGCAGTTTGTTTCCAAAACGTCGCTAAACCATTTGTTTATTAAATCGTCGTAAATCTTAGCTTTACAACGACTGCTCCAGATTTTTACGGTTTTTGTTTCGTCGCCGTCCGGTTCGAACGCGACGTTAAAACTCTTTCCGTTGCTCGAAACCTGCAAGCCGTCCGCCAGAATTTCGGTCTTGACGGTTGCCATTTTCGGGAATTCGCGCTGGGTTAAGAATTTATTGTTTTCGTCAATCAACATCCATCGGCGGTCGAATTCGAGTCCGCGCTGTTCGATCTTCGATTCTTTAAGGGAAATTCCCGCCAGCGATTTGACCGGATAAATATTTATTTCGGAAAGATACATACCAAACTTGATAATCCCTTTATCAGATTTTCTAAAAATTCATCTTCACACTTGACACGTTTAACTCTGTTTTGTATATTAGCACTCATACAGACGGAGTGCTAAAGTTTTGATTTTACACGCTTCGTTTATAAGTTATCTTAAACTTTTTATCAAATATCTAAAGGAGTAAAGGAAATGGCTACATCAATCAAACCATTGCACGATAGAGTTATCGTTCGTCGCTTGGACGAAACCAGCAACCAGACTGCGGGCGGACTTTTCATTCCCGATTCGGCGAAGGAAAAACCGCAAGAGGGCGAAATTATCGCCGCCGGCGACGGTAAATACAAAGAAAACGGTGAGCGTCAGGCGCTCGACGTCAAAGCGGGCGACCGCGTTCTGTTCGGCAAATACAGCGGTTCGGAAATCAAAATTGACGGTGAAGAATTATTGATTATGCGCGAAGATGAAATCCTCGGGATCATCGAACGCGCCGGAGCGAACGCTAATTAAGTTGCAGAGTTTACAGAGTTGCAGAAAGTTGCAGAGTTGGTTTTCAACTCAGTCAACTCTGCAACTTCCTGCAACTTGGAAAACTTTTTACAAAGGAGTTAATAAAGAAGATTATGGCAAAACAAGTTATTCATGGAGAAGAGTCGCGCGCAGCGATTTTGCGCGGTGTTAACCAGTTGGCTGACGCGGTTAAAGTAACGCTCGGACCGAAAGGACGCAACGTTGTTATCGATAAAAAATTCGGTTCGCCGACGATCACGAAAGACGGTGTGACGGTCGCGAAAGAGATCGAATTGAAAGACGCTCTGGAAAATATGGGCGCGCAGATGGTGCGTGAAGTCGCTTCGAAAACCTCGGACGTTGCCGGTGACGGAACGACGACCGCGACGGTTCTCGCGCAGGCGATCTTCAAAGAAGGCGTCCGCACGGTGGCTGCCGGCGCGAACCCGATGGCGCTCAAGCGCGGCATCGAAAAAGCGGTCGCGTTGATCGTCGAAGAAGTCAAACGCCTTTCGAAGCCCGTGACGGGCGACGACATCGCGAATGTCGGCACGATTTCGGCAAACGGCGACACGAAAATCGGTGAAATCATTGCGCAGGCGATGGACAATGTCGGCAAAGACGGCGTGATCACCGTCGAAGAATCGCGCACGATGGACACGACCTTAGAAGTCGTTGACGGGATGCAGTTCGACCGCGGCTATCTCAGCCCTTATTTCGTCACGGACGCCGACCGCATGGAAGCCGTCCTGGACGAGCCGATGATTCTCATCAACGAAAAGAAAATCTCGAACATGCGCGATCTTCTGCCGATTCTCGAGCAGGTTGCCAAAATGGGACGCCCGCTTTTGATTATCGCGGAAGACGTCGAAGGCGAAGCGCTCGCGACTTTGGTCGTTAACAAACTGCGCGGCACGTTGAATGTCGCGGCTGTTAAAGCTCCGGGCTTCGGCGATCGCCGCAAAGCGATGCTCGAAGACATTGCGACGCTCACTGGCGGCAAAGTCATCTCGGAAGATTTGGGCATCAAATTGGAAGCGATCACGATCGAAGATTTGGGCAAAGCCAAACGCGTGACGATCGACAAAGACAACACGACGATTGTTGACGGTCAAGGCGATACGGGCGCAGTCGAAGGACGCGTCAAAACAATTCGCAACCAGATCGAAGAAACATCTTCGGACTACGACCGCGAAAAACTTCAGGAACGTCTCGCGAAATTGGTCGGCGGCGTCGCCGTCATCAAAGTCGGCGCGGCGACCGAAACCGAAATGAAAGAGAAGAAAGCGCGTGTCGAAGACGCAATGCACGCTACGCGTGCGGCGGTCGAAGAAGGCATCGTCGCGGGCGGCGGCGTCACGTTGGTTCGCGCCTCGAAAGTCCTCGAAGGTTTCACCATCGAAGGCGATCAGGACGAAATCATCGGCGTCAACATCATCAAACGCGCGGTTGAAGAACCGCTTCGCCAGATTGCCTTGAACGCGGGCAAAGAAGGCGCGGTGATCGTCGAAAAAATCCGTGCCGAAGACTCGGAAACCTATGGTTTCAACGCGGCGACCGAAAAATTCGAAGACCTCGTTGCGGCGGGCGTCATTGACCCGGCGAAAGTTTCGCGCACTGCCCTGCAGAACGCGGCTTCGATCGCCGGCTTGATGCTCACCACCGAAGCGATGATCTCCGAGCTGCCGGACGAAAAAGGCGGCGACGGCGGCATGGGCGGCGGCGGCATGGGCGGCATGGGCATGGGAATGTAATCCGATTTCGGATTTCCGATTTCGGATTTTGGATTTTCCAAAACAAAAGGCTTCGTTCAATTTGAGCGAAGCCTTTTTCTATTTCGTAAATTTCAACGTTAATTACCCAAATTCGACAATATGTTTAAATATTCCGATTAAATATTTTGAAGTTTAATTATAAGTTTTATTATTTAGAAGTAATGCCGGACGTTTTTTATTCTGAAGGAATAATGGAAATTAGCCCGATGCGAAGCGTCGGGTTACAAAACGAAAAACAATTCCCGCGCTGAAAGTGCGGCGGAAAACGTATGTCGTCAACACATCTCAGCCTGCATTATCACATCATTTTCAGCACTAAAGAACGGCGTGAATTCTTAAGCGACGAATGGCGCGATCGTCTTCGCGCATTTACCGGCGGCTGTATCAAACCCCCTCGGCGGGGTTCCCGAAGCGGTCGGCGGCACACGCGATCATGTTCACATTTTAATCGGACTGCGCGCAACACATCGTTTAGCCGATGTTGTTAAAGAGATTAAAGTCGCCTCGTCAAAATGGATTCATGAAGAAATCAATCATAAATTGTTTAGCTGGCAAAACGGTTACGGAGCTTTTACCGTCAGCGTCTCGCAAATTGAAAATGTTAAAAGTTATATTTTGAATCAGGAGACGCATCACCGAAAAAAGAGCTTTCAGAAACAGTATATGAGCATTTTAAAGCAGGCAAATGTAGATTACGATGAGCGGTATTTATGGTAGCAGCACTCTTTCAGAGTGCTAATCGGTTTTGTCACCGTTCCTGACGTTTCACGTCAGGCTAATTTCCCGAATTCCTTCGGAATAATAAAACAATTAGACGAAGCCTTTATAACCTATTTCGCGTAAACCGTTCGATTAAGACGGCGACGGCAAAACCGACATCGCGATCTATCGCCCAAACTTAGGCGAATGGTGGATTCTGCGGAGCAGCAACAATACGAACTACGCTTACCGATTCGGACTGACGACCGATAAACCCGTGCAGGGTGATTACACGGGCGACGGCAAAGCCGACTCGGCGTTTTTCCGACCTTCGACGGGCGAATGGTTTATCCTCCGAAGCCAGGATTACTCATTTTACTCGGTTCCGTACGGCGCGGCGGGCGATATGCCTTCACCTGCCGATTATGACGGCGACGGTAAATTCGACACGGCGGTTTTCCGTCCGTCAACTTCGACGTGGTATATCAACCGTTCGAGTGCCGGAAACTTGATTACGACCTTCGGCACAAACGGCGACATGCCGCTTCCGAACTCGTTCGTGCGTTAGAAATCACGGCTTTTTTCCCGGAATCAGCGAAAGCTCTGCGCCGTTTAGCGCAGAGCTTTTTAGTTGTTTCGGCTTGAAAATATTTTATCTCTTGACGGCGGGATTGCAGGTAAAGTTTCTTTATAATCGGCGGCTCACCTGAAAAATCGTTGCTTCCGGTTTTTTGAGGCTTTGCACGAAAACAATCTAAAAAATTTTGAATCTATCAAAAAACAGGAATAAACCGCGAATTTACACGCGCCTAACGCGAAAAAGATAAATTATTTAGTGTTGGTTCGCGTTAAGCGCATGGTTTCACCCTTTCCGTTTTAGTTTTTGTGCAAGGATTTGCGGGTTTTTCGCATCGAAATCGTAATTATTCAGCATAATTCAACGGGTCAGTTGCCAGCCGAACTTTTTATAAGGTATATTTTTTCTTACACTCCAAATTTTTCTCCTGTTAAATTTTAGACTTTGTAGGTATTTATTTGATGTCATTTAAAATTAAGGCTTTTGCCATGTTTGCCGTGTTGTTTTGCGTTGCCGGCGGTATTTTATTTTTTGTCGGCAACTCGAAAGCCGAAAAGGTCGTGCATTGGGTAACGGTTGATGAAAGCGAGCTTGCGCATATTCAAACCGCGCTTGCCCAACGCGGCGACGCCGATCTGAAATCGGTCGAAGTGCAGTTCGTCCAGAACGGCATCGCGGCTCTGCGGCTCGAAGATTCGCAGAAGGAAAAACTTTCGAACGCGATGCACGACAGCTTTCATAAATGCGCGGGTTTTGTGGCTCACGAGTCGCGCGACGAAGCGATTGATTGGATTACGCGCGATGCGGCGGTTGATCCCAACCAGCAGTTCGTAGATTACACGATTGATAATCAGGCGAACGTTACGCCTTTGCTTTCGGAAGTCTCCGAAACAAGCACGCGTCAGGTTATTTTAGACCTTTCGACGGGTTTTCTGACACGTCGCCACAACTCGGCGACCGGTTTGCAATCGGCAACGTGGATTAAAAACAAGTGGACGGCTCTCGCCGCCGGCAGAAGCGACGTCACGGTCGAATTCGTTACGCATACGACCACGCCGCAGCCTTCGATCGTGATGACGATTCAAGGCACGACGCTGCCGAGCGAAATCGTCGTTCTCGGCGGTCATCAGGATTCGATTGCCGGAACTGCGGTTAACAACCCGGCTCCGGGAGCGGACGACGATGCTTCGGGCATCGCGTCTTTAACCGAAGCGATTCGCATTTTGATGGCGAAAAACTTCAAACCGCAGCGCACGGTCAAATTTATGGCTTACGCGGCGGAAGAAGTCGGACTGCTCGGTTCGGCGGCGATCGCTCAGAATTACCGCTCGCAAAATCTGAACGTCGTCGGCGTTATGCAGCTCGATATGACGAACTACAAAAGCCCGATCTCGCCGTCGTTCGACATCGTGATAATCACCGACCGCACGAACGCGGCGCAAAATACTTTCGTCACGAATCTGGTTACGACCTATCAACCGGCGCTGACCGTCGGTACTTCGACCTGCGGCTACGGATGCTCGGATCATTCTTCGTGGAATACTCAGAATTATCCGGCTTCGTTCCCGTTCGAAGCGCCTTTATCAAGCGACAATCCGACGATTCACACCGCGAACGATACGATTTCGCAAAGCAGCGGAAACGCCAATCACGCGATAAAATTCTCAAAACTGGCGCTTTCGTTCGTCGGCGAATTGGCGAAGGGGTCGATCACCGCCACGCGCAAAGGATTTGTTGATTTCGACGGCGACTCGAAAACCGATCTTTCGATCTTTCGTTCGTCGGCTGCCGAATGGTGGATCAACCGCAGTTCGACCGGCGCAACCATCGCCGCTCAGTTCGGCGCCTCGACCGATAAAACAATACCCGCCGATTATACCGGCGACGGCAAAACCGACATCGCCTTTTTCCGTCCTTCAACCGGCAGCTGGTTTATTTTGAGAAGCGAGGATAATTCGTTCCTTTCGTTCCCGTTCGGCGCTTCGGGCGATACGGCGACGGTCGGAGATTTCGACGCCGACGGCAAAGCCGATCCGGTTATTTTCCGGCAGTCTACGGGCGAATGGTTCATTTTGAAATCCACCGGCGGCACGACGATCGTCACCTTCGGCACAACCGGCGATAAGCCTGTTCCGGCGGATTTTGACGGCGACGGAAAAACGGATGTCGCCATTTTCCGACCTTCGGACGGCTCGTGGTGGTATGTTCGCTCGTCGGACAGCCAATTCCGCGTCTTCACGTTCGGAGCCAGCGGCGACCGACCCGTGCAGGGCGATTGGACGGGCGACGGCAAAGCCGATCTCGCGGTT
Source organism: Acidobacteriota bacterium (assembly GCA_031411895.1). Classification (GTDB taxonomy): domain Bacteria; phylum Acidobacteriota; class Blastocatellia; order Pyrinomonadales; family Pyrinomonadaceae; genus JAFDVJ01. The sequence continues at coordinate 23,944 of JANOBZ010000175.1, forward strand.
TGGAGAGAACAGACCGGCGAATGGTTTATTCAGAGAAGCGAGGATAATTCCTATTACTCGAACGTCTTCGGAGCAGCGGGCGACATCGTCGCGCCGGGCGATTACGACGGCGACGGCAAATTCGATTTAGCGATTTTCCGCCCGACGGAATCAAACTGGTATGTGCAGCGATCAACCGCCGGTTTAATGATCCAGCAGTTCGGCTCGTTCGGCGACACGCCGCTGCCGGCTTTCCGTAATTACTAAAAATCCTTCGATTCAAATAAAAAGGCTGCGTTCTCGATTAGAGAACGCAGCCTTTTTATTGAGCGAAAAATTTGCAGCGAAATCGTCTTAAAACGGCGATTCGTCCGCATCGTCATCTTCGTCAAAAACGATGCGGCGCTTAATTTTCGGCGTGCGCGGTTCGTCCAAAGATTCCGCATTTATCTCCTGCAAAAGCGGATTTCCCTTTTCATCCTTGAGCAGAATCTCGATGCGGCGCTCCGCCTTGCTTAACCTTTCCTGACATTCGCGCGAAAGCCGCACGCCGTCTTCGAAAAGCTTCAAGCTTTCTTCCAAAGACAAATCGCCGTCTTCCAGTTTACGAACGATCTTTTCCAATTCGCCGAGCGACGATTCGAATGTTTGATTTTTCTGAGCCATATTTTTTTGAGTTTGCAGGAAGTTTGCAGAAAGTTGGCAGGAAGTTGCAGGAAGTTGCAGGAAGTTAAACTTTCTACAAACTTCCTGTCAAATTCCTGCAACTCTGCAACTTCCTGTCAACTCTGCAACTTCCTGTCAACTTTTCCGCCAACTATTTAAAAAGGTCTTCAATCTTTTTCTGAACGTTTTGAAGTTCCGGCGCTTTCAACTTTTCGCTCGCTTTTTTCAGGCTTTCCTTGGTCGAAATCGCGATCAGTTCCTGCCCGATGGTTTCGGCGATGCGTTTCGCGAGCGCGTCGTCCTTGATGCCGACGACGCGCCATTTATCGCCTTTGCGCTTCATCGTCAGCTCGAACTGGCGCTCGGGAATCTTGCTGACGATCGTCGCCGTTTCGCCGTCCTGTTTGACATCGAGATAATAGCTTGCGCCGATCGCGATCGCCCAATACGGAATGCCCGAAAATTTATCGGTTTTTTCCGCGATCACGCGCGGAACTTCCTGGCGCGCGCGCGCTTTGATCGCCGGCATGAGCGGCGTCGCGGCGTCTTTGACCTTCGCAATCTTGTCCGCCGGAAGATTTTTGCCGTATAATTCGACCGCTTTATCCGTCACCTGCGGCAGAAAACTTTCGACGACCGCATCCGTGTCAACCAATTCGTCAATCGCCTGCTGATCGTTGCGCCGCGCCGCGTCAACCAGCAGCGCGAGCGAATACTGCGGCGTCGTTTTCAAGTTCTGCCAGTAAAAATAACCGACGACCGTGCCGACCAGCAAAAGCGCCGCGAGAACGATGCCCGAAACTCCCAAGATACGCCCGCAGCCGCGTTTTTTCGGCGTCTGAAAATTATCGGCTGATTTTTTTACCGGTTCGAATTTCGGCGTTTCTATTTTCGGCTCGTCCTTTTTCGGATCACTCAAGTTGACTACAAATTGCGACATTAATCTTTCTCCGTTTCCAAAACCTCGGCTTTCAGTTTGCCATCTGAGAGACGAATTTGCACACGCTCGTTTTGCTTAATCTGCGCGATCGAACTGATAATTTTTCCCGATTCTTTTTCGGTGATCGAATAGCCGCGCCGCAAAACCGCGAGCGGCGAAAGCGCGTCGAGCGACGCCATCTCGATCTTCAAATCTTCGTCTTTGCGGTCAATCAATTTTCGCGCCGCCGCCGCCTGCCGTTCGCGCAAAACGGCGAGCCGCGTTTTCTGATTCCCGAACCGCGCCGAAAGTTTGACCGGCGAAAGCCTCGATTTAACCGCCTCGAAACGATTTTCCGCCGCGCGCAGTTTGTCTTTGAGCGCCGCATTGATCTGCGCGGCTAAATCTTCCGTTTCATACCGCCAATCTTTAATTTTCTGCGGAAATTCAATAAACACAGGCGAAAGCGCCAATTCCTGTAAACGAGCGCGCGACGCTAAAAGTTTATAATTTATTAATTGAAATAAATCCTGCGACCGCTGCGCGACAAAAGCTTCGATCTGCGATTCCGATTCGGCGACGATCTCCGCTGCTGCCGAAGGCGTCGGCGCGCGGCGGTCGGCGACCAGATCGGCGATCGTCCAGTCAATTTCGTGCCCGACCGCCGAAATTATCGGTATTTCCGACGCGCGAATCGTGCGCGCGAGCCGTTCCTCGTTAAACGCCCATAAATCTTCCGCCGAACCGCCGCCCCGACCGACGATCAAAACGTCAATTTTCTCGCTTTCGCCGGCGGTTTTGTTAAATTCGTTCGCTAAAATCACCGCCTGCCGGATTTCTTCGCCCGCCATTTCGCCCTGCACGCGCGTCGGGATCAAAACCAGACTGACCGATTTTGTTCTTCGCGACAGAACGTTCAGAATATCGTGAAATGCCGCGCCGTTCGGACTCGTCACGACGCCGACGCGGCGCGGAAAAAACGGCAAAGGACGCTTTAAATCCTCGTCGAAAAGCCTTTCTTTTCCGAGCTTTAGTTTGATCTGTTCGAACGCGACTTTTAACGCGCCTTCGCCGATCGGTTCGAGCGATTCGACTAAGATTTGATATTCGCCTTTCGGTTCGTAAACGCTCAGTTTTCCGCGCACGCGAACCTGCAAACCGTCGAACGGCTGAAAACGGATTTTCCAGTTCGAGCCGCGATAACACGCCGCTTTTAACTGCGAATCGCCGTCGTGAAGCGTAAAATACCAATGTCCCGAAGCCGCCGCGACGAAATTGACGATCTCGCCTTCGAGCCAGACGGACGCGAAAGCTTTTTCGATCGCCGCTTTAACCTGCGAATTAACCTCGGAAACCGTCAAAGGTCGCCGCGTCTCGCCGTCGAAAAGTGATTGTAAAAGCTGAGATTTCATCTTTGTTTGAATGATTTTACAGGAAATTGCAGAAAAATTCAGAGGCGCATTTTTTTGAGAATCGTTTGAAAGCGCAAATCGCCGCGCAGCGCTTCGAAATTCGGGTCGGCTTTGATCACGTGCATCAACCCGTCGCGTTCCTGAAAAGCTTTTTCGAGTTTTTCGAGCGCCTTTTCCCGCTCGCCCAACGCCGCAAAACCGCGCGCCAGCACATAATTCGAGATCGACTGGCTTTCGGATAATTTCAAAAGCTCGTTGAATTTTTTCTCGGCTTCCTTCTTCTGCCCGCTTTGCGCCAGCGAATAGATCATCGCCGTCGCGAAAAAAGTGCTGCCGCCGGAATTTTGGATCGCTTTTTCATATTCGGCGATCGATTCTTTGTACAAACCTTTGCCCGCATAGCTTCTGCCCAAATAATAAAGCGCGAGCGGAAAATTCGCTTCCATTTCGAGCGCCGGTTTTATTTTTTCGATCACCTCGTCGTATCTTCCCGCCGCGAGATACGGAAAAGCGCGCGCCGTGTTGGTCGAAAGCGACAACGGGTCGAGTTCGACCGCTTTTTCGACCTCCGCGATTGCTTCGTCGGTTCTGCCCATAAAACCCAAAAATTCGCCGTACGACTGATGAACCGTCGCGTAGTTCGGATTCGCGGCGACGGCGCGTTTGAATTCGCTCTCCGCGCCTTCCCAATCCCAATCGGCTTGCGCTTTATACATCGCCAGAGCGGTGCGCGCCTCGACGAGATTTTCGTCCAGGCTCAAAGCTTTCTCCGCCGCCTGTCTGGCTTTCGCGAAAACTTCCCTGTCCTGATTCGGGCTGAATAAATGAAGCAGCACGTAGCTTTCCGCCAAACCGGCATAAGCAAGCGCGTAATTTTCGTCCCTTTCGATCGCTTGTTCGTAAAATGCGATGCTTTTTCGTAAATCTTCGCTGCTCCGGTTGTTCCAGAAAAAACGTCCTTTATTGTAAAGCTGGTAAGCCTCGATATTTTCCGTGGAGCGGCGTTTTAATTTATCGCGTTCGTCCGGATTGAGCTGTAAAGACAGAGAATTGGCGACTTTCTCGGAAATCGAATCCTGAAGCGCGAAAATATCCGTTTCGCGCTCGTCAAAACTTTCCGCCCAGAGCAGCGCCCCGTCGCTGACGCGAAAAAGCCGCACCGAAACGCGGATTCGCCCGTTCGCCTGCTGGATATTTCCTTCCAAAACCGCGTCGACATTTATTTCGCGCCCGACTTTTATCGCTTCGGGCGTCGTGTCGGCATAGCGCATCACGCTTTTCGTTTGACGGACGACGATGCTTTTAACGTGGCTCAATCTGGTGATCACCGCGTCTGCCATACCGATCCCGAGAAACCGGTTTTCCTTGTCGGGTTCGATATTTTTGAACGGCAAAACGGCGATCGCTCTGACCTCGCTGGCAGACGACGGCGCCGTTATCGCCGCTTCCGGTTTGATCCCCAAATAATAGCCGCCCGCAATCAAAAAAATCGCCAGAATTCCGGCGAAAGCGTAGATGAAAGTTTTTTTATGATTTTGATTCGCTGCAGTTTTTTTCGACGATTCGACAACCGTTTTTTCCTCGAAATTCGCGTTATTTTCAAGCTCGCCGCCGTCCGCTTCACGCACCGGCGCGACAAAGCGATAGCCTTTTCCCGATTCCGTGACGACAAAACGATGCTGATTCGGATTTTCGCCCAGGATTTTTCGCAACACCGAAATCGTCTGCGTCAGATTGGCTTCTTCGACAAAACTGTCCTGCCAGACCGCTTTCATCAATTCGTCCTTAGTTACGACATTTCCGCGATTTTCGACCAACAGCAAAAGCACCTGAAAGGCTTTGCGCGTGAGCGCGACCGGTTCGCCCGCCGGCAGCCGCAAAAGCAGTTTTCTCGCAGAATCGATCTGGAAATCTTCAAAGAAGTAGTTTTTAGCGGTCGGCGAATCGGTCATATTTTAGAAAATTTTAGAAAATTTGAGCCGTTCTTTGAGGACATTTTAACAGGTCTTGCGCCTAAATCTAATTTGTCGGCGAGTTTTTGCCGGCACAAATCAAATGTGATTTGGCAATAAAATAAAGGAGTAAAAAAAATCATGGCGCATAAAGCTTATCTTCCCGAAGGAGACGTAAAGTATTTTTTAGAAGTAAATCATTTCTGGAATATAACCAAAGGAGTCGGCTGGGGTTACGACAATAAATGGGACGATGTTTTGCTAGTCCAGTTTTTTCTAAATGCGACTCAAAAAGCCAATCTTGTAGAAGACGGAATATTTGGAAAAAAAACTCAAAAGGCGATCAGAGCATTTCAAAAAAACTGTGAAGGTATGCTCACTACCGACGGCAAGGTGAACGCAGTTGACGGGACGGAATGGAATATAAACGACTCGTATTTTACTTATACGATTTATCTACTAAATTCTTTTTACCTCGGAGAGAAACGTCCTTATTACGATGATTTAAGAATGGACAGTAAATTGCCGAACGAGCTTTGTCAGATTTTCTCATCGTGGAAGAACGAGTGAAATTTCACCAAAAAGGAGATAAAAATCATGGCACGAAAAACATCTGTTTCCGACGACAGCTCACTGGTCGATTTTTTTCAGGGAATCGGTCGTTCCCTTTTTCATGGAGCGCGCCATTTCTGGAATATAAACAAAGCTGTCGGCTGGGGTTATGACAATAAGCAAAGCGATGTCCTGCTGGTTCAGTTTCTGATAAATTCGACCGGCGCGGCGACAAAACTTGTCGAAGACGGGATATTCGGAAAGAAAACTCACAAAGCCATCAAAGAATTTCAAAAACATTATAACGGGTTCGGCATCGGCAGTCTTTATGCTGACGGTGTCGTAAATTTTCCAACCTTCACGGTTTGGGCAACACCCGGCGGCGGCGTTTATACGATTCACGCCTTAAATTCCGTTTATCTGCAAAATAATCGTCCTTTTTTCAACGATTTAAGAATGGATCCGAAACTGCCTTCAACTCTTTGTCAAATTTTGTCGGCTTAATCAATCAAAAATTTGCGGCATAAAAGAAACGGCGAAATATCATTTCGCCGTTTCCGCGTGTTCTAAGATTATCGTGAACCGGTTTTCGCGCGCTTCGGCAAAAAGCTTGCGGAAAAATTCCTTATCTTTGAGCTTGAAATTGTTGTCCGTAAAGAAGTTTTCGAGCGCTTCGGATTTTGCGTCGGATTTGATCGAACCTTTTAATTGATTTGATGTCAAACGAATCGCGACGCGCGGCGTGAACGCCAATTTACCGATTTTGACGTTTGTCAGATTCGTGTAAATCATCAGCTTTAGGAGCCCGTCTTTGATGTCGTTTTTTGAGGGAAATTTCGCGCGCTGGCTGTGTTTGGCTTCGATCAGATAAAGGTTTTCGCCTTCGGTCAGCGTTTCGTCGCAGGTGAAAAAGTATTTGCCGAAAAGCGCGTTGTTGATCGTAACTTTCGCTTTCGTGTCGGAAGCGAGCGCTTCTTTCGGCTGTTCGGTCAGAAATTCGCGCGACTGGGCTTCGCGCGCCTTTCGCCGCGAAAATTCGATAAACTTTTCGGGCGTTTCGGCGAATTTTATCATTTCGTCGAGCGCCGCCGCATTGTGCAGATAGGTTTTCGTCTGCCGCGAAATTTCCGCGTACGCCGTTTTGGCTTTTTCAAAGACGGCTTTGAGCTGTTTCGATTCGCGCTCGTTCCACTGGCGCGGCGAGCCTTTGAATTCAAACATTTCTTTCAAACGCGATTGAATATACGTGTTATCGAGTTTCTGCTTGGTAATCTGGTCGCTGCGCCGCGTGTTTTTTTCGGCGTCGCTGAAATACGCCAGCACGACGTGAACGTCCAAAAGACTAAGCAGCGAAATCGTGTCCCACTGCAAAAAATCGCGGTCGCCGCCCAAGCCTTCGTCCTTCACGACCGGAATTATCGCGACCTTTCTGCCCGCAAAAGCGAGCGTGTCGTAAACGCGTTCATACGGGTAAGAACGCGTCCGTTTCGGCGAAATCCAGCGGCTGACAGCGATTTTTTCCGCGCCGTTTTCAAGCAAAAATGCGCCCTGCGCGGTGTTGATGTCGAAATTTTGAAACTTTGAAGTTTTCAGTTCGTCGTTAACGAATTGTTTATATTTGATTTTTTCGACATCGGCGGAAATTTCGCCCGACTGCGATGAAATTTCCCGCAAAGGCGCAAAGAACGCAGAGTTAAAAAATTCGTTCTTTCGGCGCGGGAAATCCGAATAGAAAATGTCTTGAAGAAGCGGCGGATTATTTAGTTTTTTTTTACTTGCGAGACGCCGGTTTTTACTTCGACGACCGAGCCGAGCTTGACGAAGGCGTTTTCGCGCCGGACTTTGACCTTCAAACGCGGCGAAGCGGTTGTTTTGTCGGAAATTTCGATCAAATCGGATTTGAACGTGACCGAATAAGCGGTGCGCAGTTGCAGAACAATATCGTCGTAAGCTTTTTGAATCTGATTAAGCTGCGTGATCGGGTAATAGACGCCGCCCGAAACCTGCGCGAGCCGTTCGCCTTCGCCCTCGGCTTTCGTCGTCAAGCCCATATATTTCGAGCGCAGCGGGTCAATTTTGGCGTTCAGATCGGAATTCGAAGCGGCGACCAGTGCCGACGGAACATAGAGCGGATAAACGAGCGCGCCCGATTCCTGAATCGAACCCAGGAGCGCGTCGAACGGCAGAAACGAGTAATTATCGTCGCCGTCGGTCAAAACGACGATCGCCGTCCGCTCGCCGCGAAGCGGGCGCAGAGTATCGGAAATCGTAAAGGCGAGCGAATCGTAATAAGCCGTTCCGCCGCCCGCGTCGAACGTGTCGAGGCTTTCGGAAAGCTTGCCTTTGTCGGTCGTAAAGGTCGAGATTTGTTTGACGTCTTCGTTGAAAATAATGATCGCGATCTTATCCGAGCGGTCGGCGGTTTCGACAAACGCGCGGGCGGCTTTGCGGATAAAATCGACGTAATTTTCGACGCTCCCGGAAACGTCCAGAAGCAGCACGAGATTAAATGGCGCGGTGGTCGGTTCGACCGCTAAAATCTCGCGCATCTCGCCGCGTTCCGTGACCTCGAAATCTTCCTTTTTCAAATCCGAAATCGCGCGGTTATTGATATCCGTGACGCGGACTAAAACCTTTTTGACGTTCGAGTTAACAAAAGTTTGATCCGGTGTGCGGACAGATAAAGTCGGCTCGAATTTGGTCGGCGGCAGCGTTTCCGCATATTCGCCGAAGTATTTCGGGCTGGCGCGCCGGATCGCTTCCATGAGCAGCGAATCGCCGCTTCGAATGATCGCTTTCGCGGCGATGGTCAACGGGCGTTCGCGCAAATCGGACGGCACTTCGTTCGGGTTGACGTTCAGAAGAACGATGCCGCGCGCGGTCGAAAACTGGAGTTCCGTGCGACCGTCGGACTTATTCTTTTTGTCCTTTTTCTTTTTATTCTTTTTGTCCTTCTCGTCCGTCGTTTCGCCGGTCGTTTCTTCAACCGGCTCCGAAATTTCCTCGTCCGGCGCCTTCGAGATGCTGAATCTCGATTTCGGAGTTTCCTTGTTTACTTTGCCGCTGATAACGAATTTCCCCGCCGCTTTTTCCTTTACGTCCTCAAGCTCGACGTCGCTCAGAAAACGCGGGCGCGAAGCCGTCCATAAAAAATTGTAGGCGAGATTGTCGAGCGGCACGTCCGCCGCGATCGTGCCGGTTTCGGTGCGGATTTCAACGCGCGCAAAATCGCCCGAAACGCGCACTTCGCCTTCGAGCGTCTGAATTTTCAGATTCGTTCGCTCCGGCAAATGAAGCGATAAATCAATGCGTTTTTTTGTGTCAGCCGGCGCGACTTCGATCACGAGCCGGTTATTCGAATTTGAAATTTTTATTTCGCCGTCGGCAATTGCAGTTGTCGAATTTGCGGTCAGATAGCTTTGAACTGCTGTTGATGCTTCCGATTCCGGCTTTTCCGCGAGAACGTCGACGCGCCCGAAATTGTTGATGATTTCGATGTTCGCGCCTTTCGCTAAAGTCAGATCGCGCTTGAAATTTTGCGCTCCGGCAAAAATTGCCGAACAAATCACGACAAAAATAGTAAAGCCGATTTTTGCGAAAGAATTCCTCATTTTTTTCCTACGTTTTGCCCGTCGTGGTTCTGCCCGATTGAATCAGGCGCTGCTGAACGCGCTGCTGCCAATTCGATTTCTTCTGCTCGTCGTCTTCGAATTGTTCGAGCAAATCCTGCTCCGTCTCGCCGCCCGCCTGCCGCGTTTTCAGATATAAGAGCGCAATGATGATCGCCGTAAAGCTCGTCACCAGAATATGCGTCGGCAGCCAGAAAATTTGGATCAAACTTTCCAAAACCGTATTTTTCAAGCGCGTCTGCATATCTTTGCCGGAAAATCTCACGACGTCGGATTTACGATTAAAATCGAAATTAAACTCCTTGCGCTGTTCACGGCGTTGATCTCCCTGCGCATTCTCGTCCGTGATTGGTTGTTCGGCGGCAACCGGCGGGTTGCTTGCTTTTTCAAATGCTTTTGCCGTGACGTTGACGAAAAACGTAATGAATCCCGAAATAAACATCGGGATGATGACGAGCAGCAGAACCGCCGCGACGGTTGTCCGAATCGAGCGCCGGACGAGCCGCGTCGAGCGTTTCAGAGCCTGCCAGCCCGAAAGGTTTTCCATCATCACGACCGACGAGGTCAAAGTCCAGATGACCGCCGTGACGAGAAAGCCGATTCCGCAAGTGATGAAACCGAAAACGAACGTTAGAACCGTGCTTAAAATTCCGGTTCCGGCAAATTTTTTCCATTTCTTTCGCGCCGCCGCAAAAGCCGGACGCAATCTCACCGGACGCAGCGGAACCGCCAGATACTGCGCGACGATCCAGGTTGTCGTGCCTAAGATCAGATACTGGCAAAACGCGCTCGAAATGCCGAGCAAAGTGCCGATCGTCCAGCCGAGAATCGTCGCCCAGCCGTCCGGAATGATCTCGCTCGCTCTCAGAAAGCTGAAAACCATCACCATAAACGTCAGCAAAATCACGGGAATCGAAAGAATCGTCGTGAGCGCGATAAATTTCGGAAGATGCGCGCTGTAAATTACGAGCGAACGGCGGAGCAGCGCGCCGATGCCTTCCGATTGCGAACGCAGGCGGCTCGCAAAAGCCTCGGCGGTTTGCGGGCGCTCGTCGGCGGTTTTCGATAACGCCTCGTTAATTACCTTTTTGATTTTTCGCGGAACTTTTTTGACCGTCAAGGGCGGCGGCGGCGCTTCTTTGTGCGCCTGCATGACGCTCGTAAAATCTCCCTCGAACGGCGTTTTGCCGCCGAGCATCTGGTAGGCGATGACGGCGAGCGAATAAATATCCGAGCGCGCCGTCAGGCGTTCGCCCCGGCATTGTTCGGGCGACATATAAAGCGGCGTGCCGAGAACCGCGCCGACGCGCGTCAGCTCGGCGGTCGAAGAAACCTTCACCGCGCGGTCGGTTTCGGCGGCTGCCGAAATCAGCCGCGTGCCGCCTTCCTTATCAATAAACTGCGTCTTTTTATCCGGCAGAATCGCGGTGCCGCCTTCCAGATCAATCCCGGCAGGTTCTAAAATCGCCGTGCCTTTTTCGGAAAAGTCCGTTTCCGTGGCGGCTAAAGTGCCTTGCTCGGCGGTCAAAATCGCCGTGCCTTTTTCGTTAAGCAGAGTCGAACCGCTGTTTTCGGCAATCGTCTCCGCCTGCGTATTGTCAGGCACGGTTTCGGCGAAATGCAGGGCGTTCGTCGGCAAAACCGAGATGTGAATGTCCTGTTCGCTCGTTTCCTCGCCGTGCTGAGTTTCGAGCTTGGCGATGCCGAAATCGAGAACCTTGACCGTGTAGCCGCCGCGCTGGTTCGGCTCGAGCCAGATGTTGTCGGGCTTCAGATCGCGATGAATGATTCCCTGCCGGTGCGCCGCGCCGACCGCCGAGCAAACCTGTTCGAGAATGTCGAGCGACCACGCCAGCGGCAGTTGTTTTTCCTCGTCCAGAATCTCGCCCAACGTGCAGCCGTCGAGGTATTCCATCACGAGATAAGCCATTTCGCGGCACTCTGCATCATCGCCCCGGCACAGACCGAAATCCGTCACGTCAACGACGTTCGGATGCCTTAACCTTCCGGCGGCGCGGGCTTCGCGCCGGAAACGCTCGACAAATTCGGCGCGCTTCATAAATTGCGGCGCGATGACCTTGACCGCGACCGGGCGTTCCGTGCCGATGTGCGTCGCCAGATAGACCGTTCCCATGCCGCCTTTGCCGAGCTGGCGCTCGATTTTGTATTTGTCGTCAACAACTTGTCCGATTAAATTTTCGAAATTCATCTCGCTTTTTACGCAAACTCTAACCGCTTTTCGATCTCCTTTGCAAGTTTTTACGACCGACAGCCGGTTTTTGTTGTAAAATTTTGTAAAGGCTAACAAACGAAAAGCACGCGTCGTTTATTCGCGTGCTTTCTATTTTAAGATTCTTTTGCCGTTTTACCTATTGCCGCTTTCTTATCCGGATCACGCCGCTGCCGGTGCGCAGATTCATTCCGCAGGTCGCATCCATGCTGCCGAGCTGCGCCGAAAGGCTCTGCTCTTTTTTGATGCTGTTTAGGAGCGGAAGTTCCGAAGCGAACGCGCCGAAACCAAACGAAGCGTTGATCTTGCACGAAGATTCCTGCGGCACGGTCATCACGATCGAGCCGTTTTCGGTCGAAAAACCGTACTGTCCGCCGCTCAATAATTCGCCGCTAAAGCTCGTCGAGCCGGAAATCGAATTCGTTTCGATCAAACGATGCCCGACGCCCTGGAGAGTGATTCTGCCGCTCGCGGTTTTCGCCTTGAAAAAATCGCCGATCTCGCTCGGTTCGACATCGATCGCGATAATATTTCCGTCGCCGTTATTTAAGACGATCTGACCGCTCGACCGCTCGATCGTCAGATCGCCGCGATAAGTCGTCGCTTCGACGCCGTTCGAAATATCGTTGAGAAAAATGCTGCCGCCAAGATTTGCGACCCAGACACGCGCGACCGATTCGATTTTTATATCGCTTTCGCCGCTTTTCAGTTTGATCGTCGCATTGCGCGGCACGTCTAATTCGATGTCCGTGCCCGAAAGACATTCTTCGGGTTTAACTTCCTTGTTCGTCTGCGGGTCGAAGCCCAAAACGTTGATCCAGACGGGCTTTTTGGTTTTCGCGCTCGTCTGCACGATCTTGAAGCCGACCTGACTCCCTCGGGCGACATAGGCGCGGATTTCGTCGCGGTCCCAGCCGTTGATGCGCACGTTGCCTTCCTGCACGCAGAGGTTGATGCTCACTTTCGATTCGGTCACGATTGATTTTTCTGCCGGAGTTTCGCTTTCGTTGACGACGACGCGTTTCGCGGGCGGCGGCGTCGGCAGCGGGCGCGGATTCGGCGTGACGACGGTCGGCGCAGTTTTTTTATCTATTCTCGGGGTCGGCGTCGGCGGGTTCTGCGCCGCGATTTCCGACGCGCTCAAACAATACAGCGCGGCGAGGAAAAGCGCGAGGATTTTTCCCTTTGAGAATATTAAATTGAGAATTATCGTTAACTTTTTCATTCAGCTAAAGGGGTTTTTAATCACGCAAGCTCGCCATCAATTCGCTTCTTTGCGTTACGGAACTGAGCAATTCGATCTTGTTCTGATACGAAGCAAATAAAACCTGTTTCGCATCTTTATTTTTCGGATTGCGGCGAACTTCGCGCTTCATTTTGGAAATCGTATCGTTGACGACCGCCATATCCTTTTCGTAAGCAAAGCGCGACGAACCCGTTAAAACTTCGTCTTTCCGCTGATTGACGTTTTGTTCGAGCCGCGCAATCGTCGTGACGTAGCTTTCTTCGCCGTCGAGATACTGCGGAGCGCGGGAAATCGGATCAACGACATCCCTAATCGGCGACTGAGGATTTTTCCGCGAATCGGTAAAAATCGCTTTTTCGACGCGATACTGCGGCGCGGCATTATTTTTCTGATTGTCAGCTTTCACCGGAGTAACCGCCGGTGAATCAATAACCGGCGAAGTTACGATTGGCGCATTGATCGTCGCAGTTGGATTCTGCGCTTCCTGAATCGTCGGAACGTTGGTTTGCTTAATAGCAGCGACATTATTTGAAATACTATCGTTTTTCAAGACAATCAAGGTCGAAACGACGCCGACGATCAATAGTAAACTGCCGAAGGCGATGACATGCGGATTAGAAAACCTCAAACCCGAGAAAAACGCTAAAACATTCTGCCAAAAACTTCTTTGGCGGTGCTGGACTTCGATCGACTGGTTGATTTTCGTCCACAAACGCTGCGTCGGGACGAGCCCGCCAAATTCCTGTTCGAGAGCGGCAAAGGCAAACGCCGTTTCTTCTTCGACTTCCGCCAGCAAACCGGCGCACGGGTCGCATTCGACCAGATGGCGCGCTACTTTCTGCGACAATGTCTGTTCGAGTTCATTGTCTAAAAAGGCTTGTAATGTGGCTTCGTCAAAACATTTTTCCATCATTGTATCTCTCTCCCGATTTTGCCGTAAAGCCGGACAAATTCCTTTCGCGCCCGCGCAACGTATTGACCGATGCTCGTTTCGTTGAGCGAAAGACTCTCGGCGATTTCCTTGTAGCTCAATCCTTGCTGTTTCAAAATCAGGCAGCTTCGCAAAGGTTCCTTTATCTTATTCAAAGCCCGGTTGATCTCGCTTTCTTGTTCTCTTTGTTCAAAATCCGATTCAACCGAATAAACGCTCACTTCCGCTGATTCTTTGACGTAATTTTCATCGCGCGTGTTTGCCCGAATATTCCCGCGAATCGTATTTCGTGCAACATTTATCGCCACGCGAATGAGCCACGGACGGAGCATTTCCCGGTCGGCGATCGAATCGATGTTATTGTAAAGGCGCAGGAAGACTTCCTGCGTCACGTCTTCCGCAAGTCCCGCATCCTGCACAACCGATCGCGCCGCCCGAAAGACAGTCCGATGATGAAGCGTAAAAGCTTCGTCGAATACAATTTTTTCTTTCTGAGCTGCCGCTGCCGTTTGCTCGGACATCACGTCCACAAATATTTCCGCGCCTTCATTCATTTTCCGCCCGTCAAAACGTGCTTTCTAAAGTTAAAACACCACTCCGCCCGATTTTGTGACAAAAAAATTATAATCACAAACACTTCTAATGCCTAACGCGCATTTTCGTCAGGATTTGGGTCAAAAGGAACGCCGTCATCCTGACGGCAAAGATTGCGCGAGCAATCTAAGAGTCGTAATTAATTTTCAAGTTGAATGCATACGAATCGTGTTTGAACGCTCACGCGCGCATTGCCGTCAGGATGACGGCATTCCTTTTAGAAATTCAAAATATTGAGTTTCTGCACGACTTCGGGCGAAAAATCGCTTTCGGTTTGGGTGGTGATGAGAAACGTGTGGCTTTTGTCGCGCTCGTCGGTGATTTCGTTTAATGCTTCGTCGAAAGGCTGGTTGTCGAATTTTTCGATCAGTTCGGGCTGCGCCGTCGCGAGGCGTTTCAGGCATTCGTAGAGATGTTCGCGACCGATGCCGAATTCGCCTTTTTCATCGCCGACGATCAAGCGGATTTCGGCTTGTTCTTCGGTAAAATGCGACAGAAACGAAGCCGTCTTGCTCGCGCCGATTTCAAAACGCGCTTCGGACGCCGGGAGATTGACGCCTTTGCGTTCGTCTTCGAGGCGTTCGCGGATTGACCTTTTCTTTAGGTCGTGCGATTTTTTCACGCGCGGATCGAAGAAAACCGTCACGCGTTTGTCGTCTTCGGCGGAAAATTCGCGGACGATTAAACGCCGCGTGCGCGCCGTCGCCTTCCAGTCAACGCGGCGTAGATCGTCCATCGGCTGATATTCGCGCAGCGCGAGCAAATCCTGTCCGGTGCCGCGTTTATTGGCGACGAGCTTGCCGACTTCGAGCGGCAAATCTTCCAAATCCTTTTCGATGGAAATCAGTTTCGGGAAAATCGTGATTTCGGCTTCCTGCGCCGAAAGCCGGCGGCGGTGGCGAAAAAATCCGAACGGAAAGCGCGTCGAAAGCTCGAAATCCTTGATGATAAAACGCCCGCGACGCGCAAAAACGTGTTCCGCCTTGTTTTCGATCTCGCCCCGGCGCGGCACGAAGACGAAATAATCGAGCGTGTGTTTGACGATCGGCGGGCGCGTCAGCCGTTCAGCCCAACGGGCGGGCAGAATTTCCTTGATCTCTTCGGCTAAAGCAGATTTTTCGCGGTCGCGCCCGCGCACTTCGGTGACGACCGAAAAGGTCGGGAAAAGCCATTTGCGATTATGCAGGCTAACGATGATCGGCGTCGGTTCGCCGGCGAAGATCGTTTCGGGAAAACGCATCTTGACGTCGAGTTTTTTGACACACGCGCTGCCTGCGAAAAAACCGACGATGAGCGACGCGGTCAAAATCGAGAGCACGAGAAACAAAAGATTGTTGCCCGTGTTCCACGCCGAAAATCCGACGATCACGATCAAACCGATAATCACCGCGCCGCCGAGTGTCAGCTCGAACGGCAGATTCATCTGCGAAGCTTCGGCGCTCGCATTGCGCGCGAGCGGCGGAACAACGAAGATCAGAATCAACAAAACAAAGACCAGAGACGCGCCCGCCGCGATCGGCGCTAATCGCGTATCGCCCGAACGATGCGCCCAAAGCGTAAAAAACGCCAGTCCGAGCCCACCGACCACGACCACGATTCCGAGCAGCGCGTTGCGAATGTCCCGAAAACTAAAAATTTGGCTGAGAACTTTCAGATTCATCATTCCGCCGCGCCTTTGTTGAAAAAAGTCTCAACCGCTACGGCGCATTAACTCGATTCTAATTTATTGCCGCGCATAATCCAATATTCCCGAAGAACTATCCGAAAAGCCGCCGAATTTGTAAATTGAATAAAAAATATACAGAATTTGTCAGCTTCGACCTTTTAGAAAGGCGTTCATTTTTAGTTTTTTTAATGTTTTTTTAGCTAAATTAAGTATTTTAGAAGCCCGGAAACGGGATAATAAATTTAAGAGCCGCAGCAATTCGGAAAACCAGAATTTTCCGCCCCCGGTTGCCGTCGATCATGACGGCGACGGAAAAGCCGATGCCGCTGCGGTCTCTCGCCCGTCGAGACACCGTTCCAACATTGAACACTTTCCTTGTCCTAACAGCTAATCCTCCGCTAAAAAAGCCAATCCGTCGAATCATGATTCGACGGCTTGGCTTTTACTCTATTTTCCGCAAAACATTAACCGGCAGCGCAGATTGTCAAAATTTCCGGTAAATTCCGACACGTTTTGAAAAATCTTTGTTTATTATTGAAGCATATTTAATTTCTTAATTTTCAAGTATGAAAAAGATTGACTGGAAACGCCTGACAAAACGCCGCTCGCTCGGATTGCTCGTCATGATTTTGGGTCTGACGGTTTTGTTCATGCCGATCTTTATCGGCGGCTGGGTGCTTGCGCTGCTCGGCATCGCGCTGATTATCGCCGGATTGTTTCAATTTGTCGAAACCGTCCGCTCGCACGACAAAACGACTTCGCTGATCGCTTATGCCGCCGGAATAATCGCGACATTGCTCGGCGTGGTGATGTTTCTAAGTCCGCATCTGGCGGTTTCGGCGCTGTTGATCGTCCTGACCCTTATCTTAGCGGGCGACGGCGCGTTCAGAATTTACGGCGCGTGGAAACAAAGCGGGCAGGAACGCTCGTGGACGATGTTCAACGGTCTTTTCACGATCGCTCTCGGACTCTTGGTCTGGTATCTTTTGACCGCAAATCTCGGCATCGCGGCGATCGGCATCGTTTTGGGTTTATGGCTTTTAGTCGAAGGCTGGACGATGTTTTTTCTGCCCGAAAAAGGTTTCGAGACGGAAGAATTCAAGCCCGACGCGAGCGAGCATCCCGATTATCGCCTTGCGCTCGAAGCAAGCGAAACGATCAAGGAAATTCAGGAACCGCTCTTACAAATTTTTCCCGTCGCGAACAGCCAGAACATCGTCTGGTGCCTGACGCTGCTCGGAATGTTCTTTCTCATCCACGCCCTGCGCACCGACGCGCGCTGGAGTTTTATCGGGCTGATCTCGCCGTTTGCGGCGGTCGTCGGCGATGCGGTCGTCGCGCTTCTTTTGGGCGTCGTGCTGATTCTGCCCCTTCGGATTTTCTGGCGGCGTTTGACGCGTCCGGTCGAGCGATTCGCGTGGCGGCGTTTTTTCTATCTCAAGGAAAAGAACGAGGAACCGACCATCGGCGAACGATTGCTGAAAATCTGGCTGGCGGGCAGAATGCGGTTCGCTTTGGAGATGCGCGAGCTGCGTTATTCGTTAAATTACGCTTTCTGGCGCGTCATGCGGATCGGGCTGCCGCTCACGGCGATTCTCATCGCGGTCAATTCGATCTGGGGTTTCAGCTGGTATTTCAACTCTGAAAACTGGGCGTCGGCGGTCTGGCAGGAAATCACTAAAGAGCGCGTTGACGTCTGGCGGAAAGCCTCGGCGGAA
Organism: Acidobacteriota bacterium; assembly: GCA_031411895.1. GTDB lineage: Bacteria > Acidobacteriota > Blastocatellia > Pyrinomonadales > Pyrinomonadaceae > JAFDVJ01. The sequence continues at coordinate 41,438 of JANOBZ010000175.1, forward strand.
AAGGTCGAACGCGACGCGCTTGCGAAAGGTATCGCGCCGGAAAAGGTTTTCGCCGTCGAACCGGAAGGCGTTACGCCGGAAGGCGATTTTTCATTTGTCGTGATCGGCGACACGGGCGAAGGCGACCCGTCGCAGATGGTTCTGCGCGACCAGATCATCGCCGCCGGCAAGCGCGAACAGGTCAAATTTCTCGTGCTTTCGTCGGACGTTATTTATCCGGACGGCAAGATGAAGGATTACGAAACGAATTTTTACCTGCCGTTCAAAGGCTTCGAAAAACCGATCTATGCGATTCCCGGAAATCACGATTGGTTCGACGCCAACGAAGGTTTTAACGCCAATTTTCTCAATCGCGACGCGGCGACGATTTCGCTTCGCGCGCGGCTCGAAGAAGACGTCAAAAACGTCATCACGACCGACGAACGATTTGCCGAAATCACGACCGAAGCCGAGCGTTTGCGCTCGTATTACCGCATCAAAAACGGTTTACAGCGCGCGCCTTTTTTTGAAATGCACGCCGCCGGATTTTCGCTCATCAGCGTTGACACGGGAATTATGCGGCGGCTCGACGAAAAGCAAAAAGCGTGGTTCGAAGCGGCGCTTGAAAGAGCCGGAAGTAATTTCAAGATGGTCATTCTCGGGCATCCGTTTTACGTCGCGGGCAAATATCAGGGCGCGGACAATCAGGATTTTAACCAGATTTACGAAACTTTGCGGCGATTTCGGGTTGATGTCGCGATGGCGGGCGACACGCACGATTTCGAGTTTTATAAAGTCAATACGCCGTCTGAAAACGGCTCAAAGGAAATGCTTCACTTCGTCAACGGCGGCGGTGGCGCTTATTTGAGCATCGGCACGGCGGTCGGTTTTCCCGAAAAACCCGAAACGGAAAATTACGCGTTCTACCCGCGCAGCGACGAGATCACCAACAAAATCCAAACCGAAGCGCCCGCGTGGAAATACCCGTTTTACTGGTGGCTGAAATGGCTTCACGGCTACCCGTTCGACTCGGAAATGGTTTCGGGCGCGTTCGATTTTAACCGCGCGCCGTATTTTCAAAGTTTTGTCGAAGTCTCGGTCGAGCGCTCAAACAACCGCGTTCGTTTTCTGCTCTACGGCGTCAACGGACAGCTCCGCTGGCGCGATATTCAAACCGGCGGAAACATTAAACCTGTGGATAAATCGGATGATGATTTTGTTGAATTTACTGCGTCTTTAACCAGGTAATCTTAAAATGGGACGCGGATTTAGCGGATCGGGCGGATTTTCGCAGATTTCTAAAAGTAAATTTAATAAATCCGCGTTTATCCGCTTAATCCGTAAAATCCGCGTCCCATTTCTTTTGATTTTCACGCTTTAATTAAATTGGGACAGCGTTTTTCTGTAAAATGTCCTGGAGAATCTGTTCGGCTTCACGGGTTTTGTGTTTGAGATTGGTCGCGCGCGTGTTGACGATGATGCGGTGCGCGAATGCCGGAATGACGAGGCGTTTGACGTCGTCGGCGATGCAGTAATCGCGCCCTTCGATCAGGGCTAAAGCCTGCGCCGAACGGAAAAGCGCGAGAGTTCCGCGCGGGCTTATGCCAAGTTCGATGATTTCGGTCTGGCGCGTCATTTCGACGATATTCAGAAGATATTCGACGAGCGCGTCGTCCACGCGAACTTCGGAAGTCAGCCTTTGAAGCTCGATAATATCTTCTTCGCTCATCACGGCGCGGACGGATTCGAGCGGATTCTGGCGCTCGCGGTCGCGCAGGATACTGCGTTCGTCCATTTTGCTCGGATAACCGACGTGCAGCCGCAGCATAAATCTATCGAGCTGCGATTCAGGAAGCGGATATGTGCCGTGATGCTCCGCCGGATTCTGCGTCGCAATGACCATAAACGGCGCGGGCAGTCCGCGCGAAACGCCTTCGACCGTGACCTGTTCTTCAGCCATCGCTTCAAGCAGCGCACTTTGGGTTTTCGGCGTCGCGCGGTTGATCTCGTCGGCGAGCACGATATTGGCGAAAATCGGTCCCGGCTTCCATTCGAAATTGCTGTTCTGCTGGTTATAGATCGAAAGCCCGATCACGTCCGACGGCAAAAGATCGCTGGTGAACTGAACGCGCTGGAAACTCAGATCCAAAGCCCTCGAAAGCGCGTTGGCGAGCGTCGTTTTACCGATGCCGGGAACGTCTTCGATCAACAGATGTCCTTTTGCGAACAGCGCGACGAGCGCGAGCTTGACGGTTTCCGATTTGCCCTTGATAACGCGCTCGATCGTCATTTGCAGACGCTCGATCTTTTCGCTCGGGTTAAAACTGCGCGTAGCGGGCGCGGCGGCGGTTTCGGTTTCTTTGGTAATCCAATCTCTCATTTCGTTTGTTTGAAAAACAGACATGCAAAATCCATTTTACAGGATTTGATGCCGTTTGGGCATTAAAAAGTTTTACTTCAATTTATTAGACTTCCCTGAGGACAAAAAGTTCCGTCGATTTTGCCGATGACGATTTTTAGTTTAAAAGACGGCTTCCGTACTTGAAAAGGCGGCTTCCGCACTTGAAAAGTTGCTCATCTCAGTGAAAAGATGCTTTTCGCGGTTCAAATTTTCAATCCGATTTTGGTTTATGATATAAATTGATGTATCAATATAATTATTTGCAACCTTTCAGCGGTCAGTTCGTGAAAAGGTTCGGAGGAATCATACGAAGAAGATAATATGAAAAATTTACGCCGAAATAAGAAAAATCAAGCAGGTTTCAACCTTATCGAGTTGATGATCGTGATCGCGATCATCGCGCTGTTGATTGGCGTCGGTGTTCCGGCGTGGCAGGCAATGGTCAGAAGCGGTAACGAAACGTCAGCCGCGCAGACAATCCAATCGATCCGCACTTGCCAAGCCAGTTATTCAGGTAAAAATAAAGGAAAATTCGCCACTTTCACCCAGCTTGCTCAAAGCGGCTGTTTGGAAGCCGACAAATTCCCGAGCGAACAGCCCGTCATTAGCGGCTATACATTCACATTGAATGTCCAGGAAATGACGGCGACAAGTCCCGCGAAATTTTCTCTAAATGCCGACCCGCAGGACGGCGATGGCATTGACGCGACGGGCAACCGGCATTTTTACTACGATTCGACGCTCGGCACCGTTAAGGTGACTGATGAAAACCGTCCGGCAAAAGCCGACGATTCTTCAATGTAAAGAGTGATTTCAAAAACGCCGACTTAGCTCAGTGGTAGAGCACTCGCTTCACACGCGATAGGTCACAAGTTCAAATCTTGTAGTCGGCACCAATATTCTCAATAGTTTAGAGGCGTTTCAAAGCGCCTCTTTTCTTTTTTTACGGCACTCATCTATTTTGTGAGACTAATACTATTTTTAAAGTTGTGTCACAATCCGGAGATTTTGAGCGGCTCATGATTGATATAAATTTCTAAGTAAAACAGGCTCGCTAAATTGATGCGAGCCTGTTTTAGCAAAAGAAATTTATGTTAAATAATGCGTTAATAAATACACTTATATTAGTTTTATTTCTCGTTGCCGGGTTCGCCGGTGCGGCATTTTCGCAGACAATCGAAACTACGCCAATTTTGCCGGAAGCTTCCGCCGAAGTTTCGCTGAAAGCTGACGACTTCAAGATTCTCCCCCAAACTGCGACGCAGGATTTTAGAACTTTTCGACAAAAGCCGCAGGATTTTAATCCTTTTAGCAGATTTGCGAAAAAAACACCGGATTCGAAGGAAGATAAAACTCAACGACCTGTTAAGCCTTTCAAACCCGGTACGGAAAACGATGATTTCAGCCCGAAAACCGAAGAATCCTATCAATCCGAAACGAGAGAAAAATTTCATTGGAAGCCCGCGCTGATCCAGTCGCTCAAGTTTCTCACAATCCAGCACAGCTACCGCATGACGCAGGAAAAAACCCGTCGCGAATTGGGCGGAGCGTTTTTTCGCGATTGGGCGAAATCCGTCAAAGGATTGCGCGGCTGGAGAGATCCGGACAGTTTTTTTATCAATTATGTGCTCCATCCTTTGCAGGGCGGATTGACGGGAAGAATTTTTGTCGTCAACAGCGACCGCGCAAACAGGCAGGAATTCGGCAAATCGAAGCAGTACTGGGAAAGCCGCTTCAAAGCGTTTATCTGGTCAACCGTCTGGAGCACGCAGTTCGAGTTCGGACCGCTCAGCGAAGCGTCGCTCGGAAATGTCGGCATCCGCGAAAAGCGCGGGCGCAGCACGATGGCTTATGTGGATTTAGTCGTTACTCCGACGCTCGGCACCGGCGTCCTGATCGCCGAGGACGCGATCGATAAATACATCTTAAGAAACTGGCTCGAAAAAAAGTTCCGAAGATTGTCGGTAACGATCAAAATCCTTCGCTGCCTGCTCACGCCGACGACCGCCTTTTCAAATGTTCTGCGCGGAAAAGCGCCGTGGAGAAGGGACTTTCGTTAAGGTTTTTAACGCGTCGCAACCGGATTTGCATGAAAAATTCGTTCCGCTTTTTCGGCTCTTACTTTTTCCGGTTTAACTTTCGGCGCGGCGTGATGCACGACGGTCGAAGGCAGTACGGCGATCATGCCCATGAAAATCATCCCGAAGCTGACAAATCCGAAACCGACGAGCGCGAGCATCGTAAAATTTCCGCTCGCCCAGAGCAGTAAAGCCGCCGCTGCGAATGCCGCCCAAAGTGTCCAGTAAAGTTTTAACATTTCATTTATCTCCTCTAAAATTTTTCGTTCGCCTGATAACGAACTTTCGCACTCATCAAGTGCAACGCGCATACCATTTCCAACCGCCGTATTTATTGGCTTTCACGCAAATTATCGTGCGAAAATTTTCGCGCTTTTCGGTTCCGCCGCGAAAAAAACCGCGCCGCCGAGCGAGTCGAAATTTCTTTAACATTCGGCTTGCTTGGCGGCGCGGCATCGCGTCTTTCAGGATTTACGCCGGTCAATAGATCGAAGATTTGCGGCGTTTTTCCTCGTCGGAAAAATCTTCGTGGAATCCGCTGTATTCGATCGTCGCGCGCCCGGTCAGCATCCGCGGCGTGAGGCGATAGACGATCTCGACATTTTCGCGAATCCAGCTGTCCATCCAGCGAATACTGAGCGCCGGCGTTAGGGTCGGGTTGGATTTCAAAATAATTTCGAGCACCCGCGCGCGTTCCGTTTCGTCCGTCACCGGCACGGCTTCGCCGGTCGCGATGACGCTCACCCAATCCTTCTCGTTTTTAACGTCCTCGACCTGTAGACAAACTTCCGGATTGTCTTTGATAACTTCGGTCTTTTTGCCTTCGGTCGTATAGATATAAATATGCGGCTGGTCATAGACGTAATTGATCGGCACGACATACGGAATATTGCCGCGCGCCATGCCGAGATGCCCGTAACCGAGGCGTTTTAAAACTTCCTTAATCATTCCATTGTCCATTTCTTCGACGGCGATCATAATCTTTTTTTCTCCTTATTTTTGCGATTCGGCTTTGGTTTGACGCGCTCACTAACCGATACTTTGGCAAGCAACGTGCCTAAAGTTTTATTAGGAGATTCGAAATTTATGAAAGCGGAAAATATTCGGATAATCGGACGCGGTTTCGCGGTGTGGCTCGTGATTATCGCGGCGGAATTTCTGCACGGCGCGATCCGCGTGTTTTTTCTCGAACCGCTCGTCGGCGATTTTCGCGCCCGTCAAATCGCGGTTTTTACGGGAATGCTGATAATTCTCGCGATTTCTTATTTGTTCGTCCGGCGGATTCGCGCCGTAAATAGTTTTCAGTTATTTCTCGTCGGTCTGTTGTGGCTCGCGCTGACCATTGCGTTCGAAATCTCGCTCGGGCGCGCGATGAATCTGTCATGGGAACGGATTTTATCGGATTACGACATTGCGAACGGCGGTTTGCTGGGTTTCGGCTTATTGTTTATGTTGTTCGCGCCCGCGATTGCCGCCGGATTGAGAAACAGATTTAACGCGCCGGATTGAAACATCGAATCATTCAGACAAGCTATCTCAAAAATGCTTTTCGTCTTACTTAGCGACTTTGCGTCTTTGCGGGAAACGTTAATTTCTCCCGCAAAGACGCCAAGCAGCAAAGAAAACCGCAAAGTATTTCGAACGGCTAATTTATTTTCGAGATAGCTTTTAGTTGATTTTCGACGCTTTTCTCAACTCTTTCGCAAAATTCCCGCGAGGATTTTGAGCAGCGTTTCCGCCGTGTAAGGTTTTGATAAAAACGCGTTGACGTTGAGATTTTGCAGTTCAGCCGTCTGTTCGGAGTTCATCAAACCGCTCATCGCGATGATGTTCGAGTGCGGATCAATCCGCCGAACGGCGCGAACGAGCGCCGTGCCGTCCATATACGGCATCGCGATATCGGTCAGAATCAGCGCGATTTCCGCGCTGTTTTGGGCATAAACCGCCATCGCGTCCGTGCCGTCGGTCGCGGTCAAAACGCGGTAGCCGAATTTTTCGAGCGTCGCGCGCGCGATCTCGCGGATATTTTCCTCGTCGTCAACGACCAGAATCAGCTCGCCCGCGCCGCGCGGCAGTTTGCCTGAAAGAACGTTTTTCCTCGCGCTTTCCTCGATATTCGCGGTCGGAAGATAGACGGAAAACTTCGTGCCTCTCCCTAAATCACTGTAAACGTTAATAAAACCCTGATGACTGCGGACGATCGTAAGCGCGGTCGCGAGTCCTAAACCCGTGCCTTTGCCGACTTCTTTGGTCGTAAAAAACGGATCGAAAATGCGCTCGTGGATTTCCTGCGCGATGCCGCCGCCCGTGTCCGAAACCGTAATCAACAAATATTCACCCGGCACGGCGTCGAGATGAACGCGCGCGTAAGTTTCGTCCAGACTGACGTTTTCGGCGCTGATTTCGAGCGCTCCGCCGAGCGGCATCGCGTCGCGCGCATTGATCGAAAGATTCATCAAAACCTGATGAATCTGCGTCGGGTCGGCGCGGATCAACGACAGATCGGGTTCGAGATTGCTCCTGACGTTGATTGATTTCGGCAAAGTTTGTTTTAAGACTTTGACTAAATCCTTGATGATATGTTTGACCTGCACGATGATGCGCTCGCCTTCCATTCCGCGCGCAAAGGTCAGAACCTGTTTGACCAGATCAGCGCCGCGCTCGGAGTTTTCGCGGATAATCGCGAGCCAGCGCTGCGTTTCCCTGTCGAAATCGTTGAGCTGAAGCATCTCGGTCGCCATCAGAATCGGCGCCAGGATATTGTTGAAATCGTGCGCGATGCCGCCCGCCAATGTTCCGATCGATTCCATTCGCTGGGCACGAAGCAATTGATTTTCGACACGTTTCTGCTCGGTGATGTCGTAGCGGATCGCCGCATATTGATAAGGCTTTCCGCGCTCGTCGAGAAAAGGAACGATCGTCGTGTCAACCCAGTAGATCGCGCCGTCTTTCGCGCGATTGCGCATTTCGCCGCGCCAGACCTTTCCGCCCGCGATCGTCGTCCACAGATTGCGGATAAATTCCTTCGGATGATACGCCGAATTGACGATGCGATGGTCTTGCCCTAAAAGTTCTTCGCGCGTGTATTTCGAGATTTCGCAGAATTTATCGTTGATGTATGTGATTTTTCCCGTCTGATCGGTAATCGCGACGATCGCCGATTCGTCGAGCGCGAACTTAATGTCGGAAAGCTCTTTCAGCAAATCGCGGTTTAGCGCCGCGCTTTTATTATTACTTTTGACGGTTTTTGGCTGTGTCATCTAATTCGGCTAAATCTTCTCTGTAATCGCCCGATTTTTTCAGCTTGTAGCGAAGCTGATCTCTTGAGATGTGCAAAAGCTGTGCCGCCCGCGTCAAATTCCCGCCCGTCCTTTCGACAGCCTGTTTTGCGAGCTCGGTTTCGACCGCTTCGAGCGCGACGCCTTCGGCAGGCAGCGTAAAAAGCGCGGAATTTTTCGCGTTCGGCGCGGATTGTCCGGCGGTGCGGAGCAGATCGGCGGGCAGAAATGCGGTCGTCACCCATTCGCCGTCTTCGAGAATCGAAGCGCGCTCGATGACGTTTCTCAGCTCGCGGACGTTTCCCGTCCAGACGTAATCTTTAAATATCTGCGCGGTTTCCTTCGACAGGTCTTTTAATTTATTGCCGCGCCGCTTGAGATTTGCCTTTTCGATGTAATGCGCGGCGAGCAAAAGCACGTCGTTTTCGCGCTCGCGAAGCGGCGGAATGTCTATCTGAATGACCGACAGGCGATAGTACAGGTCGAGCCGGAACGCGCCGGCTTCGGATTCGCGTTTCAGATCGCGGTTCGAAGCGGCGATGATCCGCGTGTCGAAATGAATGTCGCGCAGACCGCCGACGCGGCGGAACTTGCTTTCTTCGAGAACGCGCAAAAGTTTTGCCTGAAGTCCGAGTTCGAGTTCGCCGATCTCGTCAAGAAAAATCGTTCCGCCGTCAGCCTGTTCGAGCAATCCTTCCTTGCGCGCTTTGGCGTCGGTAAACGCGCCTTTTTCGTAGCCGAACAGCTCGGATTCGATCAGATTCGCGGGCAGCGCGGCGCAGTTTATCGCGAGATACGGCGCGTTGCGGCGTTCCGACGCGTAATGAATCGCGCGGGCAAACAAATCTTTTCCCGTTCCGGTTTCGCCCTGCAAAAGAATCGCCATCACGTCGGACGCGGCAACGCGCTCGGCAAGCTCGATCGCGCGTTTGATCGCCGCCGATTCGCCGATGATGTTCGAAAAGCCGAAGTCGGATTTACTTTGTCTCGATTGTTTGACCTCGCGGCGCAAACGGCGCGTTTCGAGCGCGTTGCGAAGCGTCACGCGCAGTTCTTCGAGCCGGATCGGTTTGCCGATAAAATCGTGCGCGCCGCCGCGCATCGCGGCGATCGTGTTTTCGACATCGACATTGCCGGTAATCATCACGGCGATCGTGTCGGGAAATCTTTCCTTGATCTCGCTTAAAACATCGAGTCCCGAGCCGTCCGGCAAATCAATGTCGAGCAGCACGACGCCAGGTTCTTCGCGTTCGAAAGCCGCCAGCGCTTCCGCCACACTGCCGGCTTCGAACGCCGCGTAATTCCACGACCGGAGCGCTTCGCCGAGTGTCATCCGGACAAATCGCTCGTCATCAACAATAAGTATCTTTTCTTGATTAGCCAATTTCTCTTTTTATGGTTTTAGATTGAATACGAAAGAATTTTCATTACCGGTTTTGAATCTTTAGAGGATAATGAAAACACGAAATCAATGTAAATTATTAACTTGAAATATACAATCAAAATTCGACGGTTTATGCAAAAAAGCAAAAAGGCGACTCGAAATTTCGAGTCGCCTTTTTGCTTTTTTTTGCAGCTTGGCTGCAAGTTTATCAAACGGAACTGATCTCAGTCGTATTTGAGCCTTCCAAATAACTGTCGCGCGGTTTTTTCGGGCGATTGTTGTTGTTATTATCATTATCCTTCGGGCGGTCTTTCGGTTTGTCCTTGTCAGCCGGAACAATTTCCGTCGGGTCTTTTTTCGGACGATTTTGATTATCGTCGCGCTGTGCCATCGTCGTCATCGAAAAGCCGACGACGAGCAATGTCATAAATAATATCTGTTTGAAAATTTTCATCATTTCAAAAACTACCTCTTTCCTTAGATTTCGGGGGCACGTTCCGGGGAAAGCTGCCGTTTTTTATGTTGCAAGCACGGTGCCAAACACCTTTTTGACGCATTTACCGTGGATTTTGTCGGAATTCGTTTACAAAACTTTACGTTTTCCGTAATTTTTATACGAAATCGTGAAACATTGCCACTTTATTTACCGAAATGGTGACTTTTTTCGCCGCATGTCGCCAAATAAATATTAAAAAAAGCGCATTTCACGGTATTCGCCGGAGTTTTAAGATTTCGTTCGAAAAATCGTTCATAATTTCTTAAAGGCGAAAATTTGTGCCAGAATTATATTTATAAAGGATTTGAAATTATGAACGACAGATTACAACCGGTACTCGTAATTATCGCGACCGTCGGAATGATCGTTTTCAATTATTTGGCGGCGACCGGAATCTTGGGCGGCGTTGATACGGGCGCGATTTCTGACAAATATCCGACCGTCATCACGCCCGCCGGTTACGCTTTCGCGATTTGGAGCGTGATTTATGCGGGCTGCGTCGCGTTCAGCATTTACCAGATTTTGCCGGCGCAATTGGAAAAATTCCGCGCGATCCGCCGCGTTTACATTATCAGCTGCGTCGCGAACTGCGCGTGGCTTTATTTCTGGAGTCAGGAAAAGATCGTTCTCTGCGTCGGCGTGATCCTGATTTTGCTCGCGGCGGTCGGATTTATTAATTTCAAGCTCCGAAAAACCGAAACCGCGGGCGAATACTGGCTCGTTAAAGTTCCGTTCGGGATATATTTCGGCTGGGTGACGGCGGCGACGCTTTTAAATACGATGATCGCGCTGGTTTATCTCGGCTTGCCGCTCGGTTATTCGATCTATCTCGGCGCGGCGTTTATCTTTGTCGCGGCGCTGCTCGGCGTTTTGGTGCGGATAAAACTGACGAATTATTTTTACCCGCTCGCGATCGCGTGGGCTTTAACGGCGATTGCGGTCAAACAGAGCGGCAAAACGCTGATCGTCGCCGCCTGCGCCGTCGGCGTCATCGCCTGTCTGATCGCCGCGATCAGCTTTGTCATGAATATGCCCTCATCCGACCGCAAAGCGGTCTGATTTCGGATTTCGGATTTCGGATTTACTTTGTGTCTTTGCGTCTTTGCGGGAGAAAGGTTTTGTTTCGTGCTCTCGACGCAAAAGTGCGAAGTAAGGACTTTTAACTTTATAAAATGAACAACGGAAAAATTTGCGTTTCGGTCTGTGCCGCGACCGCCGCCGAATTGGTCGAACAAATAAAACGCGCCGAGGATTTGGCGGACGTGATCGAGATTCGTTTCGATTGTTTCAATGAAAACGAACTAAAAACGGCGCTCGAAAAATTGAAGGAATTAAACGTCCGAAAGCCTTTTTTAGCGACATTTCGACCGAAGGAACAAGGCGGAAAACGCGATTTGAGTTTATCCGAACGCCTGAAATTTTTTGAAGCCTTTTTGCTGAACAATAAAAATAAGAACTACTTTGTTGATTTCGAAGCCGATCTGCATTTGAAGCTGAATATTGAACTCAAGAACAAGATCGTTTCGAGCCATGATTTCACGAGCGTTCCCGAAGATTTTGATTTAAATGTTGCCTTCGATTTGCTCAAGCAAAATACCGGCACACTGAAAATCGCCGCGCAAGCCGATGATCTAAGCGATACGATTCGAATCTGGAAACTGCTCGAAAAGGCAAAGACGGAAAACAAACAGATTATTCCGATCGCGATGGGCGAAAGCGGCAAATGGACGCGGATTTTAGGGCTTGCGCACGGCGCGTTTATGACTTACGCATCGCTCGATGCGGAGAGCGAAACCGCGCCTGGACAAGTTTCAGCCAGGGATTTGATCGAGGTTTACCGCGCCAAAGAATTAAACGAAACGACGGACGTTTACGGAATTTTAGGCAGCAACACGAGCGTTTCGATGTCGCCGTATATTCACAACATGGCGTTTGCATTTCACGATCTGAACGCGGTCTTCGTGCCGCTTCAGGTAAATAATCTCGACGAATTCATGCGGCGGATGGTCTTGCCCGCGACGCGCGAAATCGAGCTAAACTTTAAAGGTTTTTCCGTCACGCTGCCGCATAAACAGGCGATTATCAAGCATCTCGACGGATTGGACGAAACTGCCGCCAAAATCGGCGCGGTCAACACCGTCAAAATCACAGACGGGAAACTTTACGGCTACAACACGGACGCGCCCGGATTTATCGAACCGTTGCTCAATTCATACGGCGACTTAACGGGCGCGAAAGTCGCCGTTTTAGGCGCGGGCGGCGCGGCGCGCGCGGTCGTTTACGCGCTCAAAACAGCGGGCGCAGACGTTACGATATTTGCCCGCGATTTGACGAAAGCCGAAAGTTTGGCGGCGGATTTCAAGGTCGAATCACGCGAACTTTCAAAAACCGAAGACCAAAAACCAAAGACCGATTTCAGCGATTTCGACATTCTCGTCAACACGACGCCGCTCGGGATGAAAGGCAAAGCCGACGGCGAAACGCCCGCTCTCGCCGAGCATCTAAAAGGTTTGCATCTGGTTTACGACCTTGTTTACATCCCGTTTCAGACGCCGCTGATGACCGAAGCCGATATTGCCGAAGTGCCGAAAATCGGCGGTTTGGCGATGCTCATCGCGCAGGCGATCGAACAGCAGAGAATCTGGACAGGACTCGCCGCGCCGATGAAAGAAATGAGCCGCGCGGTTTTAAAAAGAATCGCATGAACGAACGCTACAGCCGCCAGATTTTGTTTCGCGAGATCGGGCGCGACGGACAGGAAAAATTATCGACCGCGCGCGTTTTGCTCGTCGGCGCGGGCGCGCTCGGCGCTTCGCACGCCGAGATTCTGGCGCGCGCCGGAGTCGGATTTTTGCGCATCGTTGACCGCGATTTTGTCGAACTGACTAATCTTCAGCGGCAAACTTTATACTCGGAAGCGGACGCGCAGAACCGTTTGCCGAAAGCGATTGCGGCACGAAACCGTCTCGCGGAAATCAATTCTGAAGTTGCAGTCGAGGCGATCGTCGCCGACGTTAACCACTCGAATATCGAAGATTTCGTCAAAGACGTTGATCTCGTGCTCGACGGCACGGATAATTTTCAGATTCGCTATTTGATCAACGACGCCTGCGTCAAACACGAAAAAACGTGGATTTACGGCGCGGCGGTTTCGAGTTACGGCACGACGATGACGATCTTTCCGCGCGAAACGCCGTGTCTGCGCTGTATTTTCGAAGAAATGCCGCAGCCCGGAAGCGCGCCGACCTGCGACACGGCGGGCGTAATCCAGCCGATCATCACGAGCATTTCCGCAATTCAAACGACCGAAGCGCTCAAAATTTTAACCGGCAATATCGCCAAACTCCATAAATCATTGATCCAAATCGACGTTTGGCAAAACGACTGGCGCAAGATCAAATTAGGCGCGCCGAACGCGGACTGCGAAACCTGCGCACGGGGCAATTTCGAGTTTCTCGACGGCGCGGAATCGAACGAATTTTCCGCCGTTTTATGCGGTCGCAACGCCGTCCAAATCGCGCCGCCACGAGCTGCAAAAATTGATTTGCCGCAGTTAGCCGAAAAATTAAAATCTTTAGGCGAAGTCAAACAAAACGAATATCTCGTGCGTTTTACGACGGGCGAACACGAATTGACAATTTTCGCCGACGCCCGCGCGATCATTCGCGGCACGGACGATGTTTCAATCGCTCGCTCGCTGTATGCAAGATTTGTCGGAGTTTAATTAATGGAAAAGCCTTGTGAATGTTGTCAGCAAATAATTCCAAATTTTGAAAATTTATCAAAAGTAGATGAAGAAATTGTTCGCCAAACATATCGTGAAATCGGTCCAATTTCAGCCATAAAAAAACTCCGCGAAATTACTAACTCATCTTTGAGAGATGCAAAACTTTGGGTTGACCATTGCGGCGAATATGTTCACCGTAAAACAATTCCTTGTCCGTATTGCGGAGAACTTTTAAGAACCGAAAATGCACGACAATGTCGTCATTGCCTGCGCGATTGGCACGACGAAAATGAATTAAAATGGCTCAGGTAGTCACAAATTCGTCCGTACTTCGTCTTATTAGTAGTGAGCTAATAATGACGCGAAGGAATTCTGTGCATTGGAAAGCCGATTATGAGATACTTTTCGCAAACAGTTTTTCGCGTTAATTGACGGAGGTTTTTATGGCAAATAAACCAAGAGTTGTGATTATCGGCGGCGGTTTCGGCGGGCTTCAGGCGGCGAAGGCGTTAGCCGGACAAGCGGTCGAAGTCGCGCTGATTGACCGCAAAAATCATCATACTTTTCAACCGCTTCTGTATCAGGTAGCGACCGCCGTTCTCTCTCCCGGCGAGATCGCTTCGCCGATCCGGCGCATTCTGCACCGCGCGAAAAACGTCGAAGTAATTTTGGGTGAAGCCGTCGGCTTTGACCTCGAAAACAAACGCGTCAAGCTTTTTGACGGTTCCGAAGTGTGGTTCGATTATCTGATCGTCGCCGCCGGCGCGCGTCATTCATACTTCGGACATGACGAATGGGAACAGGACGCGCCGGGGTTAAAAACCATCGAAGACGCGGTCGAAATTCGCCGCCGGGTTCTTTTAGCCTTCGAACTGGCGGAGCGCGAAGCTTATCTGACGGGCGTCAAGCCTCACTTAAGTTTTGCGGTCATCGGCGGCGGTCCGACCGGCGTCGAGATGGCGGGCGCGATTGCCGGTATCGCGCGGCGCGCGCTCGCGAAAGACTTTAATTTAATCGACACGACCAAAGCGCTCGTCATGCTTTTCGAAGGCTCAGACCGCATTTTGAATACGTTTGCGCCCGACCTTTCCGAACGCGCCAAGCAGGATTTGGAAGAATTGGGCGTCGAGGTTTATCTCAATAATTTCGTCACCGAAGTCGAAGACGGACGCATCAAGGTCGGCGAAAAATGGATTATGTGCGATGTCGCCGTCTGGGCAACCGGCGTCGCCGCATCGCCACTCGGCAAAATGCTCGGCGCGGAAACCGATAAAGCGGGACGCGTTTTCGTCCAGACGGATTTGACGATTCCGAATCATGAAAACGTCTTCGTGATCGGCGATATGACGTCGCTCAAACAGGCTGACGGCAAACCGGTTCCGGGCGTCGCGCCCGCCGCAATGCAGATGGCTGAAAACGCCGCCGCGAATATTCTGCGCGACTTAAAAAGCGAAGCGCGCAAAGACTTTAAATATTTCGACAAAGGCTCGATGGCGACGATCGGGCGCAACAAGGCGATCGTCGAACTCGGAAAACTAAAGCTGACGGGTTTTATCGCGTGGCTCGCGTGGCTTTTCGTTCACATCATCAGCTTGATCGGCTTCAAAAATCGCCTCTACGTTTTGAGCGAATGGTTCTGGGCTTATGTCACTCGCGAGCGGAGTGCCCGTTTAATCACCGGCGACGCCGAAGAAATGCGCGAAACGGCGAAACTTCCCGAAGCGCAAACGGCTGCCGCGCCGGTCGTTGAACCTGAGAAAAAAAAAGTAACAAAGAAAAAATCTGTCGCCGAATAATTTGACGAAGGACGAAACGATTCTCGAAACGTCGCGCCTGATTTTGCGCAGTTGGCGCGCCGCCGATGCCGTCGCGCTGTTCGAGATTTTGCGCGACGCGGAAGTCGTCCGATATATCGCCGACGGCAAGCCTTTCACGATGGAAAAGGTAAAAGACTTTCTCGCGTGGGCGGAAAATTACGAAAAGGCGAACGATTTTTGCCGCTGGAAGGTGATCGAAAAATCGTCGGGCGAAATCGTTGGCAGCGGCGGTTTTGCGCGCCTCGACGAATCGGCAGAAATCGAACTCGGCTTTCTGTTTGCGAAAAATTCGTGGGGCAAAGGTTTTGCGACCGAAATTGCGGGAGCCTGCGCCGGTTACGGTTTCAAAAAATTGGGTTTTCGTGAAATAATTGCGATAACCGACGCGGAAAATACTGCCTCGCAGAAGGTTTTGGAAAAAATCGGCTTCCGCCCGCGCGGCATCGAAATTTTCAGCGGCGAAGAAAATTTAGTTTATATAAAGAAAAAATCCGATGATTAAAATTTATTGTGTAGTTTTCAGCTTGTTTCTGGGCGCGTTCGGCGTGCGGGCAAGCCAACCGGAAATCTGGTCGGTCAATTCGCGCGCCGACGTTTTAAAGGGCGATTCGCGCGGCGTTTCGATCAACGACAACGGAACGCTGAGCATCGCGCCGAAGCTGACCGAAATTTACCGCACCGAACAACCGTTCGTCTGGTCGAGCGCGATTGACGCGGGCGGCAATGTTTATCTCGGCACGGGCGGCGACGGCAAGATTTTTCGCGTTGACGCAGCGGGGCGCGGGGCGCTTTTCGCCGATCTCGCCGAATTGAATGTCTCGGCGCTCGCGATCGGCACGCGCGGCGAAATTTTTGCCGCGACATTGCCCGACGGCAAGGTTTATCAAATCGCGGCAAACGGCGCAGCGAGCGTTTATTTCGAACCGCAGGAAAAATATATCTGGTCGCTCGCGGCGATGCCGGACGGCAGTCTCGCGGTCGGAACGGGTGAAAACGGCAAGATTTATCGTGTCAGAGCGGCAAATGCGGGCGCGGCGGCTTCGCTGCTTTACGACACGAGCGAAACGCACATCATCTCGCTCGCCGCCGACCGTCAGGGAAATCTCTACGCCGGAACGGATTCGAACGGTTTGGTTTTAAAGTTCGGCGCGGACGGCAAACCGTTCGGCGTACTCGATTCGCCGCTTCGTGAAATTCACGAATTGACGATCGGCGCGGACGGCTCGGTTTATGCGCTCGCACTCGGCGAATCGGTTTCGACGCCGAAAGCCGCTGAAACGACAACGCCGACGCCCGCCGCGACGAGCGCGACCGTGTCGGTCGAGAAACCGACTGCGACAGCCGAAACGACAGCCAAAAGCCGTTACGATCTGACCAATGCTAAATCGGTCGTTTATCGTATCCTGCCCGACGGCGGCAGCGATATTATCTGGAATTCGGCGGCGGTTTCGGCTTTCTCGATCTACGCGCATCAAACCGGAAACGGCGTTTTGATCGGTACTTCCGACAAAGGCAGAATTTACAACGTGACGAACGACGGGCGCGAAACGCTCGTTCTGCAATCGGACGAAGGGCAGATTTCGACGATCAAAGCATCTGGTCAAAAGCTCGTCGCGACGTCGAGCAATCAGGGCAAACTGTTTAATTTCGGGACGGAATCGAACGCCGAAGGCACGTATGAATCGGCGGTTCTGGACGCGAAAGCCGTTTCGACGTGGGGCAGAATCTGGTGGGCGGCAAGCGGCAATGTGCAGATGCAGACGCGCAGCGGAAATACCGAAAAACCGAACGAAACTTGGAGCCAGTGGAGCGCCGTCTACACGGACGCGAAAGGCGCGCAGATCAGTAGCCCGAAAGCGAAATACATTCAATGGCGCGCCGTTTTGCGAAGCGCCGCAAGTTTGAACGAAGTCAACATTTCATTTCTCGCGCGAAACATCGCGCCTGAAGTTTTGGCGATTCAGGTTTTGCCGACCAATATCGGTCTCGCGGCGAATCCGCCGGTTCAGCTCGACCCGAACATCGAACTTTCGGGACTCGATCCGGCGCTTTTCGGCGTCGTCGTTCCGCCGTCGAGCGCGCGGCGCGTTTACCAGCGCGGCGCGCGGGCGGTGCAGTGGACGGCTGAAGACCGCAACGGCGACAAGCTCGTTTACGACATTTATTATCGCGAAGCGGGCGAGGCAAACTTCAAGCTTTTGAAGGCTGATCTACCCGACACTTTCTTTACGATCGACGGTCAATCGCTCGCTGACGGGCGTTATATTTTCAGGATCGTCGCTAAAGATTCGATCTCGAATCCGCTCGGACAGTTCCTGTCGGGCGAAAAATTGAGCGAGCCGTTCGACGTTGACAATGCCGCGCCGACCGTCAAAGGTTCGGATGCGATACAAATCACGGGCGACCGCGCGCGCGTTTCGTTCGAAGCCACGGAAACGTCGAGCTATTTGAACCGCGCCGAATACAGCGTCAACGGCGGCGAATGGCGCGAAGTTTACGCCGACGACGGCATTTCCGACGGTCAGCGCGAACGCTACACCGTCGAAATTCCCGTTCCGGCGGCGGGTGAATACGCGGTCACGCTGCGCGTTTTCGATGCGAACGGAAACGCGGGAAATGCGCGCGTAATCGTAAAGAAATAAGATTTAGCCGCAGATAATTTCTTTATCTTTGCGTCTTTGCGCCTTTGCGGGAAATAATCTTCTCCCGCAAAGGCGCAAAGGCGCAAAGGAAATCAATAAATTAAAATCTGCGAAATCCGCGTAATCCGCGGCTAAAAAATTATTATGACTCTTTCTAAAAATAGTGTCGCGGTAATCACGGGCGCGGCTTCGGGTATCGGGCGCGCGCTGGCAATTCGTTTGGCGGAAGAAAAGATTGCCGGCGTCGCGATTTGCGACGTTAACGAGCAAGGCTTGAATGAAACGGCGGAAATGATCGAAAAATCCGGCGTTTCCGTCTCGAAACATATCGTCGACACTTCGAAACTCGAACAGATCGAACAGCTGAAATCGGACGTTTTAGCGCGTCACGAACGCGTCACGCATTTGATAAACAATGCCGGAGTCGGTTTGATGGGCACGTTCGAACAAATCTCGCTCGAAGATTTCGAATGGCTGATGAATATAAATTTCTGGGGCGTCGTTTACGGCTGCAAGGTTTTTCTGCCCGTTTTGCGGGAGCAGGAATCGGCGCACATCGTCAATCTTTCGAGCGTTTTCGGAATGATCGCGCCGCCCGAGCAAACCGCTTACTGCGCGTCGAAATTCGCGGTGCGCGGCTTTACCGAATCCTTGCGCCACGAGCTTGAAAAAACGAACGTCCGCGTGTCATCGGTTCATCCGGGCGGCATCAAAACCAACATCGCGCGCAATTCGCGGCTCGGCGAAAAAACGCCCGAAGGTTATAAAACGCAGGGCGTCGAATTTTTCGATCAGGTCGCGCTGACCACGCCCGAACAAGCCGCCGAAACGATTCTAACCGGAATCAAAGCGAAAAATCCGCGCATCCTGATCGGCAAAGACGCGCACACCATCAACTACGTTTCAAGACTTTTCCCGAAAAAATACCTGCGCGTACTGGAAAAACTCTCCGGTCACCGGCTCGATCTGCGCAAGAAAAGCTAAAAATTTTTAACGCAAAGACGCAGAGACGCAAAGATTTTCAAATATTTCTTTAGCGTCTTTGCGTTGGAAAAACTCTTATTTTTTCGGCAAAGTCATCGTTTCGCCTTCGGAATCCATCTGTAGATGACGTGTCGTCGGTTCGGTGACGCTTCCGGGTCGTTCGACCAGATCGCCCGTGTCGTAAATTGACTGCTTCGGCGGCGCCATATAATCGGTCTGAGTCGGCGGCAGAGCGTTGCTGGGCGGCGCGGAAGAAATTATATTTCGGGTATTTTGCGGCGCAAATGCGGCTTCTTTCTTCTCTAATTTCTTTAATTGAATGATTTGCGCGATGCCTCCGCCAAACGTGACGAAAGCTGGAATCAAAAGCCAGAACCACCAGACTTTAGAGCCGGGAGTTTGATTAAACGCCAGGATAATAGAGACAATAAAAAAAGCCAATCCGGTAAAAATCTTTGTAATCGCACTTTGCCAGCTGACGCCTCTTTTTCTCGGATCAACCACATACGGCGCTTGCGGTAATTTGCCCGACAGCGCCGCCGAAACATTGCCGAGATCCGCGCCGCACGAGCGGCAAAATCTTCCGTCATCAGGATTTTGAGTTCCACATTTTGGGCAAAACATAATGTTTAGTGAAAAGTTAAAAGTTAAAAATCAAAGAATTTTGCTTTTCCGCATTTTTTAATTTTTAATTCTCTTCTTTCTCCTTCGTTCGTTGTCTGACAGCTTCGAAAAGTACTACGCCGGCGGCGACCGAAACGTTCAGCGATTCTATTTTTCCCTGCATCGGAATACGCACGAGCGCGTCGCAATTTTCCGCAACCAGACGGTGCAAGCCCCTGCCTTCGCCTCCAAGGACGAGCGCGCATTTCTGCGTCCAGTCCCAATCCGTATAATCCGTTTCGGCTTCGCCGCTTGTTCCGACAACCCAAATATTATTCCTTTTCAGTTCTTCAATCAAACGATTCAGATTTTTAACCTTTGCGATCGGCGTGTATTCGGTCGCGCCGGCGCTCGTTTTGACGACGGTTTCGGTCAAGGAAGCGGCGCGGTGTTCGGGAATAAAAGTGCCTTTGATGCCCGCGCATTCGGCAACACGCAGAATAGCGCCCAAATTTCGCGGGTCTTCGACGCCGTCCAAAATTAAAACGAGCGGATTTTCGGCTTGAAAAATCTCTTCCAGAAGCGCGTCCGAATCGTGATAATCCGCCGAAGCCGTATAGGCGACGACGCCCTGATGATTCGCGCCCGGTTCGACCATTCTTGCCAGCACGTCGCGCGAAACCTTCTGAAATTGAATATGATTCTCTTTTGCCAGCTCGATGATTTCCGCGATCCGGTGTTCGCGCGCGCCTTCGGCGAGCAGGATTTTTTCGACCCGCCGCGAATTTGCCCGGAGCAACTCCAAAACCGGCAGCAATCCGAAGATCACATTTTTCGACGGTTCGGTCTTTGGTCTTCGGTCTTCGAATTTCGGTTTTCGGTCTTCGAAGACCGAATTTCGATCATCGGTCTTCCATTCCCGCTTTGTATCTTTAACTCTCGGCGGTTCGAATTTTGTCTTTTGTCTTTTGCCTTTTTCCTTAAAATCTCTCATAAAAGATGCCACTGCATACGCGAATATTTTGTAAACTGCTGTGAATTGTTGCTCGAAGAAATACTGCTCAGATCGAATTTCCCGAAACGCTGGCGCGACAAGCCCTGCGAATCCTTGCGCTGTTCGACTTCCCAAACTTCGCCCAAAACGCCTCGAACCGATAAATAATCGTCAATTAACTTCGCCTGCGGTGCGATTGTCTGCAATTTCGCGGCGAGCTTTTTAATATTATCGCGCGCTAAAATTCCCTTTTCCGCGCCGAGACACGAAAAATCGAAGCCTTTCGTTAAAATGCGGTAACCATTCGCGTTTTCGCCGGTGTATAAATCGATCAAAGCTTCGTCCGAAGCGATTTCGGTCGCGTCGAGAATCTTGGTCGTGCCTTTTTTGCGCGCTTCGGTCGCCTCGACCGCCTTCTGAAAGATCGCGCCAGTGACTATTATCTTTAAATCTTCAAGATTTATTATCTCGATTTTGCCGGTATTAAAAATAGTCAGTAAAACGTATTTATCGCGAATTTCAACACCGCGAAGACGTGTCGGCAATGTATCCGCAGTCAAAGATTCGTCCGAGACAACCGAAGTCTTGAGACCGTCTTCGTTGAGTCGGTTCTGCAAAATCTCGGCTTCCTTCGCCGTTTCGCAGCGAACCAGCGGAAGCGGTGTTCGCGCGTCGAAAGCCTTTTGCAAAAACTCCTTTTCGCGCCCTGTCAATTGAGCGAGTTTGCGAATTGTCTCGACCGCGATTTGCTCGTCGTTCGGCAGATAGATCACGTTAAATCCCTGTTCCCAGAGTTCGAGTTTGCGCAGTCCGGGTTTGATATTTCCGGCTTGTTCGGCGGAAATTTCGAGTTCCGCGCCGCAGTACATACATTTCACGCGGTTCGGCGGATTGGTGCGCGCGCATTTCCCGCAGGCGAGCATTTCATCGGGCTTAAAACCGATTTCTTCTGCTTGAAGCGGCAGATTTTTCAGAAAATCTTCGTCCGTAGAGTTATTATTATTTTCCTGCATACCTTTAGGATTCTATACCAAAATGGTATTATTTTATAAACAAATTGCTTG
Source organism: Acidobacteriota bacterium (assembly GCA_031411895.1). Taxonomy (GTDB): domain Bacteria; phylum Acidobacteriota; class Blastocatellia; order Pyrinomonadales; family Pyrinomonadaceae; genus JAFDVJ01. Next base: position 62,885 of record JANOBZ010000175.1, read on the forward strand.
ACCGTAACGTAAAGCAAAAGGCAAACTATAAACGGCTGCTTTGTCCGCGTAGAGGTTTACGAAAAACGAGAACGAAAAATTAGTTTTACCATTTTTATTGAAATAAAATTGATATCTTGCCGACGCATTTATCATTCAAAAAGTTAAGTTAGAATAGTATTAAATCATAATATTAGAAAGTTTCGTCTCGATTTTTCCGCTTCCTTGACGCCGCGCAAAACAGCCCCAAAATTACAGCAAGGGGCAATAAAAATGCAGTTTGACACGACTACAAGTTCGTCTTGGCAGTTTGGACATCGTGGTCGCGTGGCTGTCTTTATAGACGGCAATAATCTTTTCCACGCGGCACGATTCCACAACATAGACATTGATTACAACAAATTATTACGCGTTCTGCTAGGCGACGGTCGCCTGCTTCGCGCCTTTTTCTACACGGGCGTGGACGCCGGCGCGGAACGCCAGCAGGGCTTTCTTTTATGGATGCGGCGCAACGGTTTTCGCGTCGTCCAGAAGGAACTGAAAACCTTCTACGACGGCACGCGCAAAGCGAATCTCGACGTCGAGATCGCGGTTGATATGCTTTCGCTCGCGGGAAGATATGATACGGCGGTGCTGGTTTCGGGCGACGAGGATTTCGTTTACGCCCTCAACGCCGTCGCGTATAAAGGCTGCCGCGTCGAGGTTGCCGGTTTTCGCTCGAACACCGCGCCGCGCCTGATCGACGTCGCGGATTTTTTCATTGATCTCGGCGACATTGCCGAATTAGTCCGTAAAGACGCTTCGCAGTCGGGACAATACGATATTCCGTCGTTTATCCCGCCCGAAGAGATGCCGCCCGAAATTTTGACGCGGCACCGCAGTAATAGCGACAGTTTTACGCGCATCAACAATGAAATAAATTACCAGCAAAGTTTTACCGACGAAGAACCGGCGGAAGATTTATCGGATTTGATTCGCGTGACGGACGATAGATAAAAAAGTAAAAAGTAAAAATGAAAAAGTAAAAATGAAACTTTTTACAATTACAGAAGCCAACCAGCTATTAACGGAAGTCGCGCCGAAGCTGCGTGAAATTCGCGAATTTTATACGTCGGTCGCCGGTTATCGTGATTCTTCTCACGCGGCGGCGGGTTCGGCTGAGCTTGGCGGCGGCGGTATGGAAGGCGGCTCGAATTACGTCCGCGTGCTTTACGAACTCGGAAAACTGACAACCGAATTGCACGAACTCGGCGTGCAGCTTAAAGATTACACGCGCGGGCTGATCGATTTTCCGTCGATGCGCGACGGGCGCGTCGTTTTGCTCTGCTGGCAATTGGGCGAGGGCGAACGGATCGAATGGTGGCACGAGGTCGAAGAAGGATTCAGCGGACGACAACCCTTGTGATTTTGGATTTTAGATTCTGGATTTTGGATTTTTTAAGTTTTTTATATTTTAAACTTGACTTTTTTTACAAAGATCACGAAAAAGTTTAAATCTTTCTTAACTTTACTATTGACTACTTAAAGTAGTTTCTGATAGTATGCCCTCAGTATTGTTCATTTCAAAAGGTTTCCATTATCTCGCTGAGGAAGCATTTCAAGCCGAAAAATCTTTTAAAAATTATGAATTGTCCTGTTTGTAATCGAAATCTAGCGCCAACGTTATCAATTTGTCCGAGCTGCGGAGCGATGATGAATGATTCGGTTCGTGAAGAACTAAACGTCAAAGTTTCAATTGCTCCGAAGACTTTCACGATGGAAGCAAGACCGAATCCGCCGGTCGCTGTAACGAAGCCGCCGGTGACCGTGCCGAAAACGCCGCCGCCGGCAATGAGTCTCGCGCCGCAAATACCGCCGGTTGAAACTACTGCGCCGAAGCCGCAGCCGATTCCCAAACAGCCCGTCGCGGTCGCCGCGCCCGCAAAAATCGATACGATGGAAATTGCCGCCAAAGCGACGAGCCCGACGCTGGTCGAATTTCAAAACAAAAACGCAACGCTGCCCGATTGGCGTCTGCAATTGCAGAATGCCGTCCGCAAGCGCGTCGATAATATTCAATCGCCGGTCGTGTTTGAAAAAACGTCGGCAGTCAGCCGTGTTCGTCTTCAGACGAGCGGCGCCAACGCGCTGAAAGCGGAAGTTATCGAAGAAGCCGCGCCCGTCATCGTTACTGCCGCGAGCGGCAATCCGAAACTGGCGAATGCCATGCGCCGGATCGAAGAATCGCGCCGCCGTTTTCTGGCGGAAGAGCAGAAAGAAGAAGAAGCGCCGAAGATTGCGCAAGCGCCGCAAGGCAAAAATTACCCGTTTTATATCGCGACCAAAAACGCGGAAATCCTGCCGAAACCGGCGGAAATGCAAGCCGGAACGGCTACTTCTACTGCGCCCGTGCAGCAAAAGCCGACTTTCGAAGATTTGCCGGTGATCGAGAAAAAACCGCTCGACACGAACAAATTAAAGCCTCTGCCGAATGCGGCGGTGATTTCGGCGAATCTCGAAAAAGTTTCGGGCGATCTGCCGAAGCTCGAAGAAAAAAATGTTGTTGACGCGCCGCTGATTAAAATTTCGCGCGTGATATCCGCCGAAGACGAGGAAATTCTCGAATTCGAAGAAACCGAAATGGTCGCCGAAGACGCGGAAACCGAAGACCTCGCGCCGTTTGCGATGCGTTTTAATTCGGGGGTTTTTGATTTGATAATCGGCGCGTTCGCGTCGTTCGTGCTATTTTCGGCGGCGTTGATGTTTTCGGGCGGCAACTGGTACAGTCTGCCCGGATTTCTCGCGTTTCTCGTCACCTTCGCGGTCGTGATGTTCGTTTATATGACGACGGCGATCGCAATGTTCGGCAAAACCGTGGGAATGAAAATCTTCTCGCTCGAAACGATCGACATCGAAGAAAACGATTACCCGACGTTTCATCAGGCGGCGGTCAGCTCGAGCGTTTATCTCGTGTCGCTCGCGCTCGGCGGAATCGGATTCTTGCCCGCTCTGTTCAATTCCGAACGCCGCACCGCGCCCGACCTGCTTTCGGGAACGATCGTCGTCAAAGAATAAAGATTTACGAGTTTCAGGGTTTCAGGTTTCAGGTTTCAGGTTTAATTTTCAACTTGAAACCTGAAACCTTTTTGTTTTTGAACTTGAAACCTGAAACCCGAAACCCGAAACTAAAAGCTGTGAACGAAAAAACGCTTGAACAAATCCGCGCCGAATTTGAACGAATTCTTGCCGGTCAAAAATTCGGAAAGATTTTTCCGCTTTCGCGGCTCACGCTGGCGATCGATTTCCGCTTGCCCGATTCGCAGTTTTTGTTCGTTTCGGTCGAATCCTCAGCGCCGCGCATCCATCTCGTCAAACGCCGTTTGCGCGACCTTGAAAAACAATCGGTCAATCCGCATTCGTTCGTGCTTTTTCTCAAAAAAAGGCTTTCGAACGCCGTTTTAACTGCGGTCGAAAAAGTTGGAGACGAGCGAATTTTAATTTTTTATCTCGACGCGCAGAGCGAAATCGGCGAGCGTGAAAAATACTCGCTCGCGGCGCAATTGACGGGTCGCTCGGCGAATCTTTTTCTGCTCGATAAAAACGGCTTTATTCTCGACCGCCTGCGCGAAACTTTCGGCGAAGGACAAGAGATCGGCGGCAGATATTCCGCGCCGTTTCGGGAAGGCGAAAAAAGGATCAGAAAAGATGAGGACGCCTTTTCGCAAAACGGTTTTGAAACTTTATCCGAAGCGCTCGACGAATTTTATCTTAAAAAAGAGACGGAAAAGCTTTTTCAAAATCGGGCGAAAGCCGCCGAAAACAAGGTCAGGCAGGAAATCGCGAAGCGCGAAAAGCTGGTCAAAAAGCTGACGCAGGATTTAGCCAATCACGGCGACGCCGAAAAATGGAAGCGTTACGGCGACCTGATCCTGGCAAATCTGGCAGACGCCGTTCGGATCGATAATAAGGTTTTAGTCGTCGATTATTTTGACGAAAACATTCCGACGCTCGAAATCGAAATTGACGAAAACGATTCGCTCACGCAGAACGCGGAAAAGTTTTTCCGCCGCTACACAAAGGCGCGCAACGCGAAAGAAGAAATATCGAAACGCGTCCGCGAGTTAGAAACGCAAATCGCCGATTTTAAGCTGCAAAAAGTGGAAGTTGAAAGCGCCGTCGAAACGCGCGACGAAGATTTTCTGATCGAATTTTTCGGCGAGAAACCGGCGAAAACTTCAGGCAGAAAGACGGACAAAAAGGCGGAAAACTTTAACGGCGCGCGGCGTTTCATGTCGAGCGACGATTTTGAAATCCTCGTCGGAAAAGCGTCGAAGGATAACGATTTTCTCACATTTCGCATCGCAAAATCGCTCGATCTGTGGCTTCACGCGGCTGATTATCCCGGCTCGCACGTCGTTATCCGCAATCCGAACCGCAAAGAAATTCCGCCGCGTACATTGATCGAAGCGGCGGAGATCGCCGCCTTTTACAGCCATGCGCGCGAGCAGCCGAAAGTCGCCGTTCACTACACGCCGAAAAAACACGTCAACAAACCGAAAGGCGCGGCTTTGGGCTTGGTCAGTTTATCGAGTTTTAAGACGATTTTGGTCGAACCGCAGATCAGTGATGAAGTGAGAAACGAAAAGTGAGAAATGAGACGTTTAATAATCTCACTTCTCATTTCTCACTTAAATTTATTCGTTGATGGCTTTTTCGACGGTTTCCTTCATTTTCATGATTACCGAAGGGCTGCCGCCCGTAAACATTCCTCTTAATTGCCCGTCGCGGTTAATCAGGAGAGTTTGCGGAATTCCGTTGAGGCGCGTAACTTTGACAAACTCGGTTTGCAGTTTATCGTCTGCCCAGCCGAGCGTGTAATTCAATTTCTGCTTGGCGGCAAATGTCTCGATTTCCTTTTTCGTTTCCGGGTCAACGTCCAAACCGATGATTTCCAGTCCTTTATCCCGAAATTTTTCCTGCATTTCGACCAAATGCGGCATTTCCGCAAGACAGGGCTGACACCACGTCGCCCAGAGATTTACGAGCAAAACTTTGCCTTTTTTATCCTGCAATTTAAATGTCGTGTCGTCCAGTAACTTAATATCAGCCTGCATAATCGCCGACGGCGCGGGCGGATAATCGCCTTTCGGTTTGGCGGGCGAAGTGCTCGCATTAGAATTGCCGGTCGTGGTCGTTTCGGCGTTATTAACGGAAGTATTGCCGCCGCCGTTACAGCCGGTGAGAGCCGAAAAAGCGAGCGTTAAGATGACGAATAAAGCGATATTTTGAAGAAAAACTTTCATAAAAATTAAATCGTTCGGCGTGTCGGATTCGGTAAAAGTAAAACGGCAAAAGTTTCTAATACTTAACTCAACTTTTGCCGTAAATTATTTTCGCTAACCGATGTCCTGCATCCTGAGGACGATCAGCGCGCCGACAACCAATATAAAAAACATTAGCATTAATACGAGCTGATTTAAAATTGAGTCCATCCACGGATGCTTAAAGTCGACATAACCGCTCAAATCCTTCGGAACCTCTTTTGCCGGATCGATCTTCGGAACTTCCTTCATTTCGGGCTGTTTCGGCTTGTTTGGTTTGGATATTTGCCCCATCTGATATTTCCCCATATCTTCTTGATAATCCTCCATATCATCCTTGTATTTATCCATATCCTTTTTGGCGTCACCCTTGTAATCGGCGATGTCCTTTTCCGCTTTTTTGATGATTTGCTTGTTGTCGTACTCGACCTGTTTATAAAGTCCGCACGGCTCTTGCGAGCAATTTTTATCGGTCTTGTCCTTATCTTCGTCCTCGCGCAAAACCTTCAAGCCGGAAAACTGCTTCATCGTATCGAACGCCCAGGTCGCCGGCATTATCAAGCCCGCAACTTTGTTAGCGCCCGATGGAACGCCGACCAATCCCGAAAACAAAATCTGCGGAATCAGGATCAGCGGCACGAGACTCGTCGCCATTTCCGACGTTTTGACGAGCGCTGAAATCAGCAGCCCGAGCGCAATGCCGACGCCCGCCGTCAAAAGCATCGCCCACAATTGCGGGATGCCGAAAAACTCGCCCGGCATCGGCATAATTCCGGTTATATCGAGAAACTTGAGCGGCAAAAATAGGAACAGGCACTGCAGCCCGACGATAAATCCGAGCACGAAGAGCTTGCTCATCAAGTAAGGCATCAACCCGAGATTGACCATTCGTTCGCGGTTATAGACGGGACGCTCGCGGATGATCTCGCGCGCCGAAACCGATGTTCCGAACCAGACGGCGACAAGCGAGAGCACGAAATACGCGAAATCGCGCGGCTGGTCGTCGCCCATCACGAGATAAACTAAAAAAGCGATGATCGGCGACTGGGCAAACAAAATAAAGAGATTCAATTTGTCGCGGAAAAGAACTTCCCAGTAGCGACGCGAAAGCGTCAAAAACTGGCGAATCGAGCCGAAAATGCCGAGCCCGCGTTTTTTCTGAACGCCGGGCGACTGCAAACTTCCGAGCTCTTTTAACGGCTCGTAAACGTTTTTGCGATACTGCGGCGTCTGGATAAATTTCTGCTTCCATTCTTCGGCAACCTGTTCGGTTACTTGATTACGATTGCCGCCCTGCTTTAATCTCTGCTCGATCGGTTCTTCGAGCTTGTCGTAAAGGTCCTTAAAGCTCGACGCGCCGAGATGTTTCAGGGCTTCGTCGGGCTTTCCGTAAAAAGCGAGTTTGCCGCGCATCAAAAGCACGATCTTGTCGAACAATTTAACGTTCTCCATCGCGTGCGTCGTCAAAATAACCGTTCTGCCCGATTCGGCGATCTGGCGGAATAAGACCATGATCTTTTCCTCGGTCGCCGGATCGAGTCCGGATGTCGGCTCGTCGAGGAAAATGACGGACGGTTTGGTAACCAGTTCGACCGCGATCGAAACGCGTTTGCGCTGACCGCCCGAAAGCTGGTTGATCGGCACGTCGCGGCGCTCGGAGAGTCCGGTCACGTCCATCACTTCCTCGATGATCTGATTGATTTCCTGCTTCGAAACGTCGCCCGAAAGCCGGAGTTTCGCAACATAGTAAAGCGTCCGGTAAACCGTCAGCTCGCGGTGAATAATATCGTCCTGCGGAACGTAGCCGATTGATTGTTTGAGCGAATCGAGATGCTGGTAAAGATCAAGATTATTAATTAAAACCGAGCCGCCCGATGCCGGACGCATTCCGTTCAAAGCGTCCATGAACGTTGATTTTCCCGCGCCCGAAGGTCCGAGAAGACCGACAAATTCGTTGGGCATGATCGAAAGCGAAACGTTGTCGAGCAGCTTGATCATTCCGCCGCCCGAACGATCTTTGACTTCCTTGGTGATGTTGATCGAATCAATCCGCGTTTTCGAACGCGTGTCGAAAATGCCGATCACGCCGTTCTGGTCAATCTGCAAAAGAAACGAGCCGATCTGGACGCTGTCGCCGGGCATAATTCCCTGCCGTGAGATTTTTGTGCCGTTGATATAAACGCCGTTCGTCGAGTTAAAATCTTCGATCTGAACGCCCGCGCCGGTTTGAATCAGGCGCGCGTGGCGGTTTGAAATTTGCAGACCGTCGAGCACGATGTCGTTTTCTTCGGCGCGACCGATCGAGAGTTCCTGTTTGCCGCCGAACGCTAAACTCATCAAAAGCGTCGGCTGCGACGAATCGTCGAGCGAGATTTTCTGCGACATATTGCCGAGATTCGCGATCATCGTTTTCGAACCGGCATTTTCGAAGGCTTCGAGTCCTTGCGCGACCGGCGCGATATTGTCCGCCGCGACGGCGCGCTGTCCGGCAAGGCTCGCGCCTTTCGGAGCAACTCTGGTCGGCGAATTGAATTTGACGATCGGACCGCCGACGCCGAGCTGGATTTCGTCGTTGTGATAGATCGGCGTCTGCGCCGTGATGCGCTGTCCGTTAACCAGCGTACCGTTAAAGCTGTTGTTGTCGGTCAGCAGATACGTGCCGTTGTGATTGGTAATTTCAACGTGTTTACGCGAAACCATGACGGCGTCCGACTGAAAGATAATGTCGCACGACGGCTCGCGACCGAGCCAGATTTGCGGCTTGACGAGCTTGAACGGCGCGAAATGAATCGTTGAATCGATAAAGTCGAGCTGCGCCGGCGCTGCCGGGTTCGGCGCATTTTGCGGCGGCGGCGGCGGCTGTCGCTGCTGCTGAACGGGCGGCGGTTGTTGAAACTGAGTCGGCTGCGCCGACTGCGGCAGTCCTGCGCCCATATTCTGCGGCAGGGCGGCGCTCCCGGCTTCGACAAAAAGCACTCTCACGCTCGGACCCTGTGTCCCGAACTGCAAAAGATTGCCGGCGGCGACGGCTTGCGCGCCGACGACGCGCTGCCCGTTGACGTATGTTCCGTAAGAAGAATTCAAATCGTGCAGAATCCATCTGCCGCCTTCAAAACGCAGTTCGGCGTGTTTGCGCGAAACCATCGGGTATTTCGCGTTGTCGTATTGCAGTTGACAATCTACGGGATCGCGCCCGATCCGGATGAGCGCTTGACTAAAAATTTTCTCAGACGACTGGCTGCCGTTTTGTTCTTCGGCTAAAACAATTTTCATCGGTGTTTAGGTTTATAGAAATTAAAATTATCGTTAGAAATTGCCTTTCAATTCTAGCCTAAAGTGCGCAAAACAAAAAGCGTAAGGCTTATATTTCCCTACGCTTTTACCGAAAAAAAATTTTTCGTGTGCTTTATCGTCGTTCCGGCTCGAAAGTTTCCAAAACATTCGCTAATTCGCCCTTCACGCCGACTTCGTCAACGCCGGTGACGGCGTCGGAAAGCGAGGTTGCAAGCAAGGTTATGACAAAGCCGCTCTGTTTTCCGGCAGACTGAACAGGAAGCCATAAACGTCTGCCCCAGACGATGATATCTTCTCCGCGCTCGTTTTTGCTGATGCTTTGAAACTTTACTTCATGAACTTTCCAGCGACCGTTCTGGATCGTCGCTTCACCTTCGGAAATGACCTTATAGGTTTCGCCCAAAGATTTTTTCAAATCCTGATTCGATTTTTCGACGAGCTTCGGAAAATTCTGCCGGTCGAGCGTCATTGTGCCGATACTGTCGTAGCGCGTGATAATCATCTGCTCTATCGGCAGCGCGCCGGCGGCGCGTTTTATGTCCAGATAATTTGTATCCGTCGAATTTTTTGTCCAATCCTGCGGATAGAAAATCTCGAATCCGATAAAATTCTTCGCCAGATTTTCGTTTAAGTTCTCGCGAACATTCTGAAAACGCACGGTTCCGGGCGGAGTCGTCTGCAAACGCGGTTCGGGCGGCATATCGGCTTCGACCAACTGCATATTGTTCTCCGCCTTTTCCGCCGGGATCACCGGATTTTGATTCATTTGATTCTGAACATTTTCCGGTTGCTCCGATTGCTCCGAACGATTTTTGATCATTCGTGAAACTACCAAGCCGACCAGTAAAACCGTAATCACGCCGAGAATCGCGACCCAGACGCGCCACGCGATGCCGGTTTGCGGCGGTTCGGGCGAACGTTTTTCCCACGCCGGCGCTTCGCTCGTTTTTGTTTCGGCAACTTCCGCCGTTTCCGTTTCGACGCTCGGGGAAATATGAATATCGGCTTCGAGCGGCGCTTCGACCGGCATTTCTTCCGTGACGGCGTCCTTTCGGTTAATCGGCGGAACGACGAAAAACTCGCGTTGTTTTTCAAGCTCCTCGATTTCCTCGATTTCCTCGATTTGCTCCGTTTCTACTTCTTCGTCGCCCGACCACGGCGCGGCGGTCGTTAAGGCATTGAAAAAAGCATCGCCGAAATCGCGCGCTTTCGGATAGCGGTCGGACGGGCTGAACGATAAAGCTTTTTGGACGATCTTATCGGAAAGCGCCTGAATATCGAGTCTTAAGGAAGCGAGCGAAAGTTTTACTCCCGCTTTCTGCGCTTTGACGAACTCATTTTCCGTTTCAAACGAAAAAGGAAGCCGCGCCGTCAGCATTTGATAGGCGATCACGCCGAGCGCGTAAATGTCGCTCGCATAGGTCGAAATTCCCTTTTCGATTTCCTCGGGCGCTTTGTAAGCGAGATTCGCATCGGTTACCTCGCCGCGCGAAACGCCGAAATTCATCAGCTTGACCTGCTCGATGCCCGCTTCGGAAACTGTCAGAACAATATTTTCGGGCATCAAATTGCGATGCAGTATGCCGTTTTGATGCGCTTCGCTCAATGCATAAGAAGTTTGTCGAATGATTCGCGCCGTGCGCAAAGCGTTGAATTGTCCGGCGTGTTTGAGTATTTCGGCGAGCGATTCGCCTTCGACGAATTCGCTCACGATAAATGTGTTGCCCTCGGGCAGTTCGCCCGAATCGAACACGCCCGCGATGTTCGGATGATTCAGATGCGACAGCGAAACACGTTCTTCGGCAAAAATCTTTTCTTCGAAATCTTCGCTCAAACGGTCGTTCATAAAAACGCGGACGACCACTTTTTTGCCCGCGACGATTTTGTCTTCCGCCAGGTAGATCACGCTGTCTTCATCGTCTTCGGCGATTTCTTCGATCACCTGATAGCGACCTTTGACGGTTTGCCCGAGCAGCGCCTGCGTGTTTTCCCAGCTCATGGCGTCTCTGCCGAGCGGATTCGTCTGCCGGTTGCCGATATCAGCCGTGCCGGACGCGATCTCACTCGGTTTAACGAGACGCGGCAAAGGCTTCGGCGCATTCAATTCGAGAGTTTCGTCCGGCGCGGTTTCGTCTTCCGCTTTCAAAACCGGCTCGAATTCCAAAGGCGGTTTTTCGTCTGTTTTTAACGGCAGCGGTTCGAGTTCGAGAATCGAATCTTCGAGCGTTTCGACAGATTTCGGTTTGAGAAATTGTTCGGACTGGAAAATTCTGCCCGCCGACGGGAAAGAGGTCAGCTTTTTATCGGATTCTTCGGTTTTATTAAGCGGCACGAAACGCGGCGCGGGATTTATTTTTTTGTCCGTTTCGTGCGACTGTTTTTTCCCCAGAAGGTTTGTGAAAACGCCGCCTTTTTCCAGCGAATCGTTTGTTTGTCCCGAAGGCGCGGGCAGGAGTCTTCCGCCATCGTTATCGCAAAATCTCTGTTTTCCATCTTCGTAAGTGCGGCGGCACTTGGGGCAGTAAAGCATCGTTGTGTTCCCAGTTAAAGCAATCATTCAGCCTAAACCTCTCCGTGTGTGAAATTCGGACGTTTCGCAAAACGCCTGCTAGAAAATAGGTTTAATCGCGGCTGGATTTCAATTAAATTTAGGATTTTAGATTTTTAGCGATTGAATCATTGAATCATTTGTTAATTCATTCATTTTCAGAATACAAATGAACAAATGATTCAATGAACAAATGAATAAATTAATTAATTTATTCAATCCAAAATCACCTAACTTTCGCTAATTTTTCAGTTAAATTCGTTTTCGTTCCGTCGAGCGCGACCGCCTGCCGGTAAAGCCGCTGCGCGTCGCGCATTTTTCCGGCTTTCACAAACGCGTCGCCGACGGCTTCGAATTCCTGCGCGAGTCGTTTTCGCTCGTTCTGCGAAACCACGGCGAGCGCTTTGTTCAAGGCTTTTTCGGCATCGTCGAGCTTCGCGCGGCGCAGATAAAGCGAACCCAGAAGCGTGTACGCGACAAAACTGTTCGGGCTGACTTCGGTGCTTTTTCGCAAAACTTTTTCGGCTTCTTCAAATTCGCCGCGCGTCGTCAGCGCGCGTCCGAGCATATTGAGCGCGGTCGGGTTTTTCGCATCAACCGCCAAAGCGCGGCGCAAAAGCTGTTCGGATTCGAGAAACTTCTGCTCGGACTGCATGACGTCGGCGACAAGAATCATCGTCGGCACGTCAATCGAATATTTGATCGCTTTGGCGTAGGCGTCGGCGGATTCTTTCGCTTTCCCGTTGCGGCGCAGAAGTCTGCCGAGATGCGCATGGGCGAGCGCGAATTCGGGTTCGATCTGAATCGCGCGGTTGTAGGCGTTCTGCGTTTCGGCGGAAATTATTCCGCGAAGTTCGAGCGCGACGCCTAACTGGTCGTAAGCAAAAGCGTTTCGCGGATCGATCTGAATCGCCTTGCGCGCCGTTTTTTCGGCTTCGTTGTATCTTTCCGAGAGATTTTCGGTCGCGATCGGCTGAGTTAAAACATAACTTAAAGCGATATACGCGCCCGCTTCGTTCGGTTCGAGAAGTATTGCCTGACGATACGCTTTTTCGGCTTCTTCCCAGCGCTGCTGGTCGGCGTAGATATTGCCGAGTCCGTAAACCGCCCGCGAATCGTTCGACTTCAAATTCTGTGCGCGGCGATAAGCGGCTTCGGCGCGCAGGTAATCGCGCCCGTCGCGCGCCGCGTTGCCTTCTTCGACCGATTGCTCGAAAAGCTCGTCGAAATCGCCGGTCGTATTGTCGCCGACCGTAATCACGATATTGCTCTGCGGCTGCGGATCAATGACTGTCGGCTGCGTTCTAACTGTCGTATTTGAAACTGTTTGGCGCTGTTGTCTGGTCGGACGGTTGACGGTGCGCACGGGTTTGTTTGTTTTGGCAACCGGTTTCGGCGTCGGTTTCTTAGTTTTTACCGGAGTTTTCGTTTTCGTGCGCGTGGTCGTGTTTGACGAACTGGTTTTGGTCGAAGTGTTCGGCGAACGGAAAATGCCGCTGCTGCTGCCCAAATCCTGTCCCGAGGCGTAAGCCGATGAAAAAATCAAGCCGGTGAAGATCAATAAAATCGTGTATTTTCCAAAAACTCTTGCCATTTAATAAACACTCCAAAACTCTTTTAATCGGATCGCGCGAGCCGGAAACCGATCGCTTTATCGCGGTTTGTCACCGAACTGAAAGAGCGATACGTGGACATTGCCGTTTTCACGCCCTGCTTTTGATCGAAGCCGCCGCGCACGACCAGATGATCTTTCCCGACGCGTGATTCGACCTGCGGCGCGAGCGGCGAACCTTTATAAGCGGTTGCCGGCGAACTGGTCAATTCCCAGATGTTGCTGACCAAATCCATCACGCCGAGCTTATTCGCGCCGGTCGGGGTTGTCCCGACTTCGACAAAGTTCAAATCGCGCCTGACGCCTGCCGTCGCTTCGTCGAAATCGTTGCCCCACGGGTAAAGAGTGTTTTCGCTGCCGTTGCGGGCGGCGTATTCCCATTCTTCTTCTGTCGGCAAGCGATACGTGACGCCGTCACGCTTCGAGCGCCAGGCGATAAAAGCGTTGACGTCTTCAAGGTTGACGTAGCGCACCGGCTTTTTCAAATCAGCGGTCAGAGGCTTTCCGTTTTCCCAGTGCAGAGGCAGCGGGTTGTATTTCGTCGCCTCGACAAACTGGTAATACTCCTCGTTCGTCACTTCGTTTTTGTCAATCGAGAAATTCTTGACTTCAACTTCGTGTTCGGGACTCTGGAGCGGATCGCCGCCGTTGTGTCCCATCGTAAATTTCCCGCCCGTAATCTTGATCATCTCGGCTTTGACTTCAGCCGGCGGTTTTTGATTGTTCGAGTTTCCTGAATTATTCGCCGGATTTGTGTTGTTATTATTGACAACACCTTTGTTCCCGCCGAGCATTCCGAGCTTGTACGCTCCGAACAACCCACCTGAAATAAGTATCAATGCGGTGCTAATTCCAATAAGTGCCAAAATTAACGGCGAAAAGAAGCTTTTTTTCGGCGGTATTGACTGAACGTAGCCGCCCTGCTGTCCGGTCTGCCAATTCTGCTGCGCTCCGGTCTGCTGCATTTGCGCCTGCGAATTGAGCGGCGCGACCGAATAACTCTGCTGCATCTGCGGGTTCGACATCTGCGAGAGGTTCTGCTGCGACTGCTGCATCACGGGCATCGTTTCCATCGGTCGCGGAATGCCGCCCGCGCCTTCGGTGAGCTTGATCGCGACCTGCTGCGGATTGCCGTCGCAGACGATTTCGCTTTCCCAATCCTGAAAACCGTCGTGCGTGACGCGCAGACGGTGATTGCCGCTCTGCACACCGTCGAGCAGCAGCCAGCCGTCGGGCTGCGTTTGACCGACCCCGACATTATCAACAAAAATGCGCGACTGCGGCGGATTCGTCAGAATCCTGAGCTGCGAAACGGGCAGCGCGGAATTTGTCGAATAACCGATCGAAGAAATATTCTGCGACGCCGAACGAACGGCTTTGGTCAATTCCTCGACCAGTTGCTCACAGCTTTGCGTGCGCGTTTCGCGCGACTTTTCGAGCGTGTGGCGAATGGCGTATTCGATCTGCGGCGCGACGGTCGTGTTCATGTCGGCAAACGACGGCGGCGCGTCCGAGAGATGTTTTTTCATGATCGCCGGAATCGAAGAACCTTTAAACGGCACGTCGCCCGCGAGCATCTGAAAAAGCATCACGCCGAGAGAATAAATGTCCGCGCGGATGTCCGGCTCTTCGTCCGCCCACTGTTCGGGCGCCATATAATAGGGTGAACCCATCAAGCCGGTCGTCTGCGCCTGAATAAACGAGCCTAAAAGCTCGCCCGATTTGATCTTCGCAAGCCCGAAATCGAGAATCTTGACCGCTTCGCCCATGTTCTTTTTGCCGGTGCAGATCATGATGTTGAGCGGTTTCAGATCGCGGTGAACGATTCCCTGATGATGCGCCGCGCCGACGCCTCCGCAGATCGCGGTCATTAAATCCAAAGCTTTTTCGGGCGAAAGTTTGCCTTCGCGCGCGAGCAGATCGTGCAGCGATTCGCCCTCGACGTATTCCATCACGAGAAACGGCATCGTCCCGTTGGCGACGCCGTAATCCGACACGCCGACGACGTTAATATGACGAATCGCGGCGGCGGCGAGCGCTTCCTGCCTGAAACGCGTCACGAGCTGCGGGTCGTTGCCGACCAGATCGGGAAGAATAACCTTGATCGCGTGCGAGGTTTTCAGGTAAGCATGGCGCGCTTTATAAACCACGCCCATTCCGCCCTGTCCGAGCCGTTTTTCCAAATGATATTTTCCTTCCAGAACAGGTTCGCCGCTAATTGTCTGCACGGTCGGCATTCCATCGTCAGGGCATGTATTTACCTCGTCGGCGTAACATCTTTTACAAATTTGACACTCTTTCATCTTGATTTTCGGTTGAACGGCGAAAAGCTGTTTTGTTCCTTTTTGTCAGATATAATCTCGGACGGCATTTTGCACTAAAACTTCTTCCTCTTGATTTTAGTTCGTTTATGAATCTCAATCAAGGTAAAAACGATAAACGCGGGCGAAGTGTTTCAATCCGCCCGCATTCATATTTGCAATTAAGTTTTTGAAGCAAATCGCCGCGACCAATAAAATCAGAAGTTTTTATTTTACGACGATATTGACCAGACGTTTCGGCACCACGACGATCTTAACGATTTGTTTACCGTCCGTATATTCGGCGACTTTGGCGTCTGCCAGCGCCATTTTTTCCAAATCATCGTTCGAAGCCTCGGGCGAAGCCAGCACGCGCGAGCGCAGCTTGCCGTTGACCTGCACGGGAATTTCGATCTCGTCCGCTTTTGCTAGATTCTCGTCAGCAATTGGAAACTGTGCGCCATTTGCCAAGATTCCTTGATCATTGCCAATAAGTTGTGCATAAAGTTCTTCTGCTGTATGAGGAGCAAATGGTGTAAGCATCAAAACCAAACTTACCAAAGCTACTCGAACAGCATATCTTTCTTCATCATTTGCCTCAGACGGCTCAACTTTGAAATCATAAAGAGCATTTGATAATTCCATTAAAGCGGCAACAGGTGTATTGAACTGTAACGATTCAAAATTCTCAGTTACACGTTTGATAGTTTGATGAGTTTTTTGAGTAAGTTTACGAACTTCAGGACTATTGCCTTTGGTAGAGCCCGGAGCATTATCCCCTTTTATAATAAATCCTACACTCGGCATTTTGTAACCAAACTCTTGACTATCTAATCTTGAACCTTCAACCTCAAAACCTGATTCTAATGGTCTAAAACCACCTTCTTGAATCCATTTATATGTAAACCGCCAGACGCGCTGCAAAAACCTGGTCGCGCCTTCGATTCCGGCTTCGTTCCAGACCAATTCGTTTTCGACCGGCGCGGCAAACAAAACGAACAGACGCGCCGCGTCAGCGCCGTAAATTTCGACCATTTCGTCCGGATCAACGCCGTTGCCCTTCGATTTCGACATTCGCTCGACTGCCGATTGCAACTCTTTGCCGTCCGCCGATTTCGCCGACACGATCTTGCCCTTCGCGTCGCGCTCGACCGTAACTTTATCGGGCGGAAAATAAATGCGCTTGCCTTTCGATTCCGGGTCTTCCTCGTTCGGAATCACGTCGAAAAACGTTTCGCCGATGACCATTCCCTGCGTGAGCAAACGCTTGACCGGCTCGTTGAATGTGACCAAGCCCATATCGCGCATCGTTTTTGTCCAGAAGCGCGTGTAGATCAAATGCATCACGGCATGATCGTCGCCGCCGATATACTGGTCAACCGGCGTCCAGTAAGCCGCTTTTTCGGGCGCGAACGGCATTTCGGAATTTTGATTGTCCAGATAACGAAAATAATACCAGCACGAATCGACGAACGTATCCATCGTGTCGGTTTCGCGCCGCGCCGGTTCATTGCAGTTCGGGCAAACGGTGTTGACGAACTCCGGAACTTTCGCCAGAGGCGATTCGCCCGCGCCGGTAATCGTCACGTTTTCGGGGAGTAAAACCGGCAGGTTTTCCTGCTTTTCGGGCACGACTCCGCACACGTCGCAATAGACGATCGGAATCGGCGAACCCCAGAAACGCTGGCGCGAAATTCCCCAATCGCGCAGACGATACGTCGTCGCCGCTTCGCCGAAACCGTGTTTGACCGCATAATCGGTCATTTCCTTTTTCGCCGCGTCCGAAGTTTTTCCGTTCCAGTAATCCGAGTGAACCAAAACGCCGTACTCGGTAAAAGCCTGTTCCAGAGCCATCGCCTGCATCTGGCTGTGTTCGTGCGCGAGATGCGGTTCCGAGATAACCTGACGAATCGGCAGATCGTATTTGCGCGCAAACTCGAAATCGCGCTCGTCGTGCGCCGGAACCGACATTACCGCGCCCGTGCCGTATTCGATCATCACGTAATTGCCGACCCAGACCGGCAATTCTTCGCCCGAAAACGGATTGACGGCTTTCAAGCCGGTATCAACGCCTTCCTTCTCGATTTCCGCTTCGTGATCGGTAACTTTCAGTTTGTCGGCTTTGATCTTTTCGATTACCGCGCGCGTTTCGTCCGAAAAATTTGCGAAGTTAGCTTCGACGATTCCGTGTTCAGCCGCAACGACGATCGCGTTCGCGCCGTAAATCGTATCAATGCGCGTCGTAAACACGCGTACTGATTTCGGATTTGTGATTTCGGATTGCGGATTTGTATCTTCTTTCAATCCGAATTCCGAATTCCGAATTCCGAATTCGACAAATGCGCCTTCCGAGCGACCGATCCAGTCGCGCTGGCGTTTGAGAACCTTTTCCGCCCAGCCCGCTTCGATCTCCGCCATATCGTCCAAAAGTTGGTCGGCATACGCGGTCGTTTTCAAAAACCATTGCTCGATTTCTTTCTTTTCAACCGCCCAGCCGCAGCGCCAGCAAATGCCGCCGCTCGCCTGTTCGTTCGACAACACGGCTTTTTCGTTCGGACACCAATTGACCTGCGACATTTTTTTGTACGCCAAGCCCATTTCATACATTTTGAGGAAAAACCACTGGTCGAACTTGTAATAATCCGGACGATGCGCCGCCATTTCGCGCCGCCAATCGTAGCTCAAACCGAGGCGCTGCAATTGCCCGCGCATGTGATTGATGTTCTCTTCCGTCCAGTCGCGCGGATTGACGCCGCGCTTGATCGCCGCGTCTTCCGCCGGCTGCCCGAAACTGTCCCAGCCGATCGGATGCAGCACGTTGAAGCCTTTCAGGCGTTTATACCAGGCGAGCGCGTCGCCGACCGAGTAATTGCGCACATGTCCCATATGCAGATTGCCCGACGGGTAAGGCAGCATTTCGAGCTGGTAAAATTTCGGTTTCGCGTCCGTTTCCTCGACCTCAAAAGCGCCCGATTCGCGCCATTTCGTCTGCCATTTATCTTCTATCTTCTTTGCAAAATATTTCTCGTCCATAAATATATAAGTCCAGAGTTTTGAGTCCGGAGTCTTGAGTTTGTAACCCGAAATCGTTTTGACTTTGGACTACGGACTCAAGACTCTGGACTTAAAAAATGTTAGTTTAGCGAATAAACATAAATCTATCCACTAACATTCGTAATTCTTAATTTGTAATTCTTTATTGGAAGCGATGCGGCGCCGCGTCGTCAAAAAAGCTTAACGAAGCGGCGATCTAAGGGCGAGATTGTTTCGGTAACAAATCATACACTGGAGTTTAGCGAATCGCTTCAATTTTGTCCAATTTAATATTTTGCCCTGAAATAAATCTTGTGTTATTCTGATAAAACCTTAAATGGTTAGGAGTTTTACAAAATTTTAAGTTTAATAATGAACAAAAAATTTAAGCCGACGGTCAGAACTTAAAACAGCAGGTTTGCACTTGACCGTCTGCGCCGAACAAACTGGAGGGCACGGAAATGGTCAGAAGAACAAACAAAAAAGTCGCCAAAGAATTTGATAAATTAAACGAACACGAAACTTCCGCAGTATTAAATTTTATTTCCGAACTTCCTTCCGCAAGAAATCCAAAATTAATCGAAATCCAGCCAAACGACGATTTGATCGTTTCATTGTCCGACGCTTACGAGAACAAGCGCGCGCGGCAGGTTTTCGAATGGGAACGAGTGCGTCGTCAAAACTCGGTCCAACGCGCCGCGTGAAGGGTTTAATTACGAATTACGAATTACGAATTACGAATTTTCGGGCAAATTTTCGTCCGTTTATACTGCTTTGCGCGCTTTGCGTCTTTACAGCGGGAAACGCTTTCGCGCAAGCCGCCGCAACCGACAAAGCCGCGCTCGAACTGACGCTTGCAATTAACGCTGCCGGAGAAGCAGTAAAATACGGGTCGAATTCCGAGATCAAACGCGACGCGCTTTTCCGCCTGCGAAATTTTCAATCCGCCGAAGCCTCGCGCAGAGCCGTTCCGGGATTACAGGATTCGGATGAAATCGTCCGCGCGACCGCCGCGTTTGCGGTAATTTATCTGCCCGCTGACGAAGCGTTTAACGCGCTTGCGCCGAATTTGCAGGATAAATCCGAGCTTGTTCGCCGCGAAACGGCTTACGCTTTGGGTAAAATTCAAAATTCTGCGGCAATCGCGCCTTTAATTCAAACTTTTCAGCAGGATAAATCGATCGAGGTGAAAAACGCGGCAATCGTCGCGTTAGGCGGAATCGGCGACGTCGCGGCGGTTGATTTTTTAACGCAGATTTTGCGGCAAAAACCAACCGACGAAAACGATTTTCTGCGCCGCAGCGCGGCGCGTTCGATCGGGCAAATCGCGCAGATCATTCAAGTCAGAAGATCGTACGTCGTCACGCCCGAAAACTTTCTGCCCGGAAAATACAAGCCCGCGACGCTCGAAAAATACGAAAATCTCTCGACCGATTTTTTGCCGTTTCGCGCTGCCGTTCCCGAGCTGACGCAAATTCTGCAAGATTCTCGCGAAGCCGATGACACGCGGCGCGAAACGGCTTTCGCGCTCGGCGCGATCGGCGACGCAGCGGCGCTTCCCGCTCTGCAAAACGCCGTGAATTCAAAGGATTATTACCTCTCGGAAATCGCCAAAGAATCGCTCAAAAAACTTTCGAGCGTCGAATCTTCAAACTAATAATTCAAAAATTTGCGCCTTTGCGGGAGATTGACTTGTTTCCCGCAAAGCCGCAAAGCCGCAAAGGTTCAACAGCTATTTCAAACTCGCATACAATTTCCCTAGAAATTCGTTTATTTTGTCGTTTTCAATCCAGCGCAAAACGACGACCAGATCGTTTTCCGGGTCGGCGTAAACGATATTCGTGCCGTTTCCAATGTGCGCGATCGAAGCGGCGGGTGCGTTCGGATAGAGTTTTTTGTCGGTGTTCAGATGCCAGTTCATAAACCCGTAGGTCGGCTGCACAACGGTCGGCGTCGTCGCTTGTTTGACAAAAGCCGGCGACAAAATCTGCCGCTCGCGCCATTTGCCGCCGCGCGCCGTGAGCAGCCCGAAACGCGCCAGATCGCGCGCCGAGATAAACATTCCGCCGCCCCAATGTCCGCCGCCGCTGACTGATTGCACGATCGCGCCGTCCATCACGACCCATGAATTTTCGTAACCAAACCAGCGCCACGAAGCGGACGCCCCGATTTCGTCCATCACGTTCTCCTTTAAAACCTGCGGCAGAGGCTTGCGCCAGACGTTCAAAGCGGCAAGCGCGAGCACATTGACGCGCACGTCGTTGTATTCGTAAACCGTTCCGGGCGCATTACGCGGGCGACCCAACCAGTTTTTCGGGTCGCGGTCGGGTCGGTCAGCCCAATCCGGCTTGCCCCAGAGCGTACCTTCCCAATCACTCGTCTGGCGCAAAAGCTGTTCCCATGTGATTTGCCGGTTGTGCGTGGTTTCGAAAAGCTCGATAAAGCGCGGCTTTCCGAAATTTTCCGCCGCGCCGTTTTTTTCAAACGGGTTATAAACCAAAACCGGCGAAGAGTAATCTGCGGCGCGGTCCTGCAGAGAACGGATCAGACGGCGGTCGAAAGCCAGCCCGACAACCGTCGAAAGAAAACTTTTCGTCGCGCTGAACGTCATATCGACGCGATTCGGCTCGCCCCATTCGGCAACGATATAGCCGTTTCGAATAATGATTCCGGTCATCGCGCCGCGTTCCTTAAATGCGCCGACAGCTTCGCCGAACGGTTCGCGCCCGAAGGTTTGATAATGCGCCAATTCAAGATTGCGCGGCGCTTTCGATTCGCTTCCGGCGGCAAAATCAATCGCTTCTTTTAATTTCAAAGCGTCGAATTTCAACTGTTCGGGCGCTCGCGTTTCCCAGTTTTCGGCGGTCGGAAAATACGATCTTTGCGCGAAAACCTGCGTAAAAAACGCTAAAAACAGCAGAACAAGCATCGCGACTCGGAATTTATTTGTCATAACTTTCAAAAAATCTTAGATTTGTGAGCAAATTATCGAACAATCCCGCAATTTTGCCAAATCCGAAAAGCATCGCTTCGATTAAAAGCCCGCGATCTATAAATTGAACCGTCAATTTGTAAAAATATTTTGTCTTACGCGCGCAATTTTGTTCTAATAAAAATATGCAAGCAGCTACATCACACGGCTCAAAATCCGATCTGTTGACGCTTTTTCAGGAAGTGCGCGGCGCGACCGAAGACCTTTGCGCGCCGCTCGAAACCGAGGATTATATTCCGCAGCCGAACGCCGATGTTTCGCCGCCGAAATGGAACATCGCGCATACGACGTGGTTTTTCGAAGAAATGATTCTGAAAAGATTTACCGACGATTACGAGGTATTCAATCCCGATTTCGGCTTTCTTTTCAACAGTTATTACAACACGCTCGGCGAGCGCACGCGGCGCGACAATCGCGGCGATCTCTCGCGCCCGACCGTCAAAGAGGTTTTCGCATATCGAAAATACGTTGACGAAAAAATGTGCGAACTGCTCGCGCGGGAGTTGACGGGCGAATTAAAGGATTTGGTCATTTTGGGCTTAAATCACGAGCAGCAGCATCAGGAGCTTTTTCTCACGGATTTCAAATATATCCTGAGCCGCAACCCGCTTTTTCCGGTTTACCGTGAGAATTACGCGATCGAAGAAATCTGCGAAATGCCGGATAGAAATTTCGTCGAGATCGGCGAAGGAATTTACGAGATCGGCTTTGCGGGCGACGGTTTTTGTTTCGACAACGAGCTCGGGCGGCACAAGACGTTTCTGCACGATTTTTCGATTCAAAAAAATCTTGTCACGAACGCCGAATTCCTCGAATTTATCGAAGACAAGGCTTACGAAAATTTTAACCTATGGCACTCGGAAGGCTGGGATTGGGTCAACCAAAACTTTGTTACCGCGCCGCTTTACTGGCATAAAAAAGACGGCGAATGGTTTAATTTCACGCTTTCGGGTTTGCGAAAATTGAACCCGGACGCGCCGGTTTGCCACGTTTCGTTTTACGAGGCGGCGGCGTTTGCCGAATGGAAGGGCGCGCGTCTGCCGACCGAATTCGAATGGGAAATCGCAAGTG
The DNA here is from genome assembly GCA_031411895.1 of Acidobacteriota bacterium. GTDB lineage: Bacteria > Acidobacteriota > Blastocatellia > Pyrinomonadales > Pyrinomonadaceae > JAFDVJ01. The sequence continues at coordinate 85,014 of JANOBZ010000175.1, forward strand.
AAAAATTCGAATGGGGCTTGCGCTGGGAATGGACGAATTCGGCGTATCTCGCGTATCCGAACTTTACGAAAGCCGACGGCGCGGTCGGCGAATATAACGGTAAGTTTATGATAAATCAGATGGTTCTGCGCGGCGCGAGCATCGTCACGCCGAATGGTCACAGCCGACAAACTTACCGCAATTTTTTCCACGCGCCGCTGCGTTGGCAATTTAACGGAATCCGTTTGGCAAAATAAAACGAATATTAAACAACAAGGGAAAAATGCAGACATCAGGCGCGACAAAACAAAACACATTTGCCGAAGACGTTCTCAAAGGTCTGTCTTCGACGCCGAAATTCTTGTCGTCGAAATATTTCTACGACGACGAAGGCTCGCGCCTTTTTCAGGAAATCATGAAGTTGCCCGAATATTACCTGACGCGGGCTGAACTGGAGATTTTTCAAACGCAGACGCACGAGATTTTCGAGTCTTTCAACGCCGGAAACTGCGAGTTCGATCTGATCGAACTCGGCGCGGGCGACGGCACGAAAACTTCGCTGCTGGTTGATTTTTTTCTTGCAAACAAAGCCGATTTCAGATATGTTCCGGTTGATATTTCGTCGGAAGCGCTGAATTTTCTGACCGAAAAATTCGCGCGCGAATTTCCGGCGCTTTCGATTATGCCGGAACAGGGCGATTATTTTCGCACGCTCGAAACCTTCAAAGAAAAATCGAACCGCAAAAAGATTATCCTTTTTTTAGGCTCGAACATCGGAAATTTCAGCGAAGAACAGGCGCTCGTCTTTTTCAAACATCTCAACGAAGTGATGAATCCGCAGGATTTTTTCTTTATCGGCTTCGATCTGCATAAAAACCCGAAAACGATTCTGCGCGCTTACGACGACGCGAACGGCGTGACCGCGAAATTTAATATCAATCTTTTAAAGCGAATTAATCGCGAATTAGGCGGAAATTTCAACACCGAAGAATTTTCGCATTACGCGAGCTATCACCCGACCGAACGCGCCGCGCGCTCGTTTCTGATCAGTCAAAAAGCCCAGAGCGTCTATATCGAAGCGGTTGATAAAACCTTCGAGTTTGCGCAGTGGGAACCGATCTTTATGGAAATCTCGCAAAAATACGGCGTCGGAATGATCGAACGCCTCGCGACGCGAAGCGGTTTTCAAATCGTCAAAAACTTTTTCGACGGCAATAATTTCTATACGAATTCGCTTTGGAGAATTTCCTAACGCATTTCGATTTGGGATTTGGGAATTTGGATTGCGGATTTCTAAATCAGACAAATCCGAAATCCAAATTCCCAAATCCGAGATTGAAATGAATTTTACAATTCTGCGTTTTGACGAAATCGAATCAACCAACACCGAAGCCTTGAATCAGGCAAAACGCGGCGCGGCGGAAGGTTTAGGCGTCGTTGCGCGGCGGCAAACCGCCGGACGCGGGCGAAAGGGACGCGTCTGGGTTTCGGAAAAAGACGCCGGACTTTTTTTCAGCCTCGTTCTGCGCCCGCAGATCGAAACGCGTTTTTTGCCGCTCGTAACTTTAATGTCGGCAATCGCCGTCCACGACACAATCGAAACGCTTTACGCGATTGACTGCGATATAAAATGGGTCAACGACATTCACGTCGCGGGCAAAAAAATCTGCGGGATTTTGGCAGAAACGGCTGACACGGCAAACGGTTTGGCAGTCGTCGTCGGCATCGGCATCAATCTTAAAGAAACGAGTTTTCCGCCCGAAATTTCAGAAACCGCGACCGCCCTCGAAACGGAAACCGGCAGCCCGCCCGACGCGGAAACATTACTGCAAAAACTGACCTTTTTTTTGTCGCATTTCTGCGATATTTTGTACGGCGCGAGCGGCGCGGAAAAAATTCGCGCGGAATGGACGCGGCGCTCGTCCTACGCATTTGGAAAACGCGTCAGAGTCGTGTTAGAAAATGAAACGATTCACGGCGAAACGCAGGGCATCGAAGAAAACGGCGCGCTCCGCGTCGAGACGGAGGATTCGGGCGAAATTCGCACGATTCACGCGGGCGATGTCGAGCAGTTACGGAATTTTTAACGCAAAGACGCGGAGACGCAAAGAAATTTAAATAAAACTTTGCGCCCTTGCGCCTTCGCGCCTTTGCGTTAAAACAATTATTAAAAAGATATATGAAAAGAAGACTTTCCGAGATTCACCCGATTTTTTATCACACGCGCATCTGGCAGCTGCGGCTGGCGCGAAAACTCTCGGACGCGAAAAACTCCGTCGCTTTTGCGCGCGAACAGCAAACGGAATCGCTTAAATTTACGGTCAAAAATCATCAATCGCTGCTCAGGCGCAAGCTCGGAACGCTCGATATGCGGTTTCAGGAAAACAAAGTGACGAATCTCGAAATCGCCCGCGCGCCGCTTGACGGGCTTTTGATAAAACCTCTGGAAACTTTTTCGTTCTGGAAAAGCATCGGTGAAGCGACGGCGGAAAAAGGTTATCTCGAAGGCTTGCAATTATCGCGCGGCGAGATCAAAACCGGCATCGGCGGCGGATTGTGCCAGCTCGCGAATCTGCTTTTATGGATGGCGTTTCATTCGCCTTTGCAGATCGCCGAACGCCATCATCACAGTTTTGACCCGTTTCCCGACGACCGCCGCGTTTTGCCGTTCGGAAGCGGCGCGAGCGTTTTTTACAATTACATTGATCTCAGGTTTTACAACCCGACCGAACACACGTTTCAGATTCGCGTCAGCTTGACCGGCGAACATCTGAAAGGTTCTCTGCGGTGCGAAACCGAGCTGCCGAATACTTATCATGTTTTCGAGAAAAATCATCAATTCCTGCAAAAGAACGAGAAAAACTATCGCGAAAACGAAATTTGGCGCGCGCGGATTGACCGCCGCACGGGCAATAAATTAGACGAGGAAATTCTGGTCAAAAACTCGTCGGAAGTGAAATATGAATTGAATTCCACGCCGCAAGCGTGTAACGTGTAAATACGCCCTTTTTAAAAAGTGTGTTAAATAATTTTATGAGTAACGATTTTGATTTTGATAATGAAGACTTGGGCTTTGAGGATTTCGAGAACGAGTTTGACGAGTTTGGTGAATTCGAGGAAGAAGAGGTTTTCGTGCGCACGGCGGTTTTGTCGAAAAATAATATGATCGCGCTTTTGTGCGTGAAAACGGCGACCGAAGGCGGCGCGATCTGCCGCGTTGACCCGCGCGAAGCCCAGCCTGCCGTTCAGCTCTACGACGATCCGGAAAAAGCGATCGAATGGTTTAACAAAAGTCTTCGGACAAGCTACGACAACGGCTGGAAGATCGTCTACGACGGACTTCCGCTGCAAGGGTAAAATTTAACGAAAAATGGAAAATGGAAAACGGAAAATATAATGATTTTTATTTTCCGTTTTCCATTTTCCATTTTCCATTTTTATGCTTTTGGCAATTGACATCGGCAATTCTTCCACCAAACTCGGCGCATACGACAACGAAAATCTCTCCAGGCGCCTGACGATTCCGACCATCCGCAGTAAAAACGCCGACGACATTTACGCTTCGATTCAAGATGAAATAACCGGTCGATTTTCGGCAATCGTCATCTCTTCGGTCGTTCCGGAATTAAACGAGGCGTTTCGAGATTTGGGCGAAGAATATTTTAATCGAACGCCTTTTTTTGTTGATAACCGACAGGATTTCGGCTTGGAAATCAAATATTTTCCGCCCGAAAATCTCGGCGTTGACCGCATCGTCGCAGCTTTTGCGGCGGTCGAAAAATACGGCGCGCCCGTAATCGTCTGCGATTTCGGAACCGCGACGACGATTGACGCCGTCAATTCGCGAAAAGAATACCTCGGCGGCATTATCACGCCCGGAATCAACACTTTAAGCGAAGCGCTTTTTATCAAAACCTCAAAGCTGCCGCGCGTCGAAATCCGCAAACCCGAAACCGTGATCGGCAATTCGACCGCGCACGCGATTCAATCGGGCATTTTCTACGGATATATCGGTTTGACGGAAGGAATTTTGCGCAGAATGCAGGGCGAACTCGGCGAACAACCAAAGACGATCGCGACGGGCGGATTCGCGAACTTGATCGCCGAAAACTGCGCGCTGATCGAAATCGTTGACGAGAATCTAATGCTCGACGGGCTGCGTTTGATTCACGAAAAAGTCTTTAAATAAAACTTAGGCGCCTTTGCGGCTTTGCGGGAAATTTTCTCCCGCAAAGCCGCAAAGGCGCTAATTAAATCACGCAAATTCTAATCAACTTAAACGCCGCAGCCGGTTTCGAGCGCTTTTACTGCGACGACTTTGTCGGTTATTTCATAGACGCCCGCGCCGCTGCCTTCGTAATATTCGCCGTACTGGACGATCTCCATTTTGCCGTCGCCGTTCAGGTCGGCGATCGCCGAAATCTCAAACCGGCTCGGCGCGCCGAATTCGACGTTCTTTTTGATATATTCCTCGGCAACCATTATGTTTCGCGCCTTTCCGCCGACGATTTTTCTGACCAGCACAAACGAATAATCGCCCGCTTTTGCACTCGGCTGAATTTTTCCGCCGTAATTGCTTGCCGTTAAAACGACTTCGTCCGTGCCGTCGCCGTCGAGATCGATTTTGACGGCTTGCTCGATGACCGCTGTGGATTTCGTTAAACCTTTCGAACGCAGAATCGCCGAAACGATTGCAAGATAGGTTTTATCTTTCAGATTTATCGCGCGCGGCGCGCGCGGAACCGGATTCCACGAGAGTCCCGCGCCGATGGCAATTCCCTTTTGTCCTTCGAGCTCGGATTTAGCAAAATAAAATTCTTCGCACGGCACATCGGGTGATTCGATCGTCGCGGTCAACGCGCCGGTTTTGCCTTTGATGCCGAAAAGCGAATATTTGCCTTCGCCGGAAAGCTTTGCAAAAGTAGTTTTCGCGTCCAGATATCTACCGTTTTCGACGCCGCCCAAAAGCCCGCGCGTCTGCACTTCAATGATCGGAACGACTTGCGCATTTGCCAGAACCGCAAATAACATTGTCAAAAAAACTGTCGTTAAAATTTTCACTTTTTCCTCTTCTTTAAACTCCGCAATAATATGATAAAGCCTTTATTTCCCCCATTTTCCCTGCGTTTATTTCAAACATCTTGATCGAGCCTTCTTCGTATGCCGAAATTTCGACGAGCACTTCCATTTTGCCGTCGCCGTTAAAATCGGCAATGCCGGAAAGTGAATATACGCCGCCGAAATAATCATCTTTTTTCGTCAAAAAACTTGCGCCGACAACTGTGTTCCGCACTTTTCCGCCGACCGTTTTTTGCAGTAAAAGCATCGAATAATTTCCGGGCTGCTGTTCTCCGATCAGATCGTCGTTCAAATGATTGGCGAGCAGCAGAACCTCGTCCGTGCCGTCGCCGTCGAGATCAACTTTGACGGCTTTTTCGATTTTTACCCGACTTTTCGCCAATCCGCGCGCGCGCAGAATGTCGGCGACCGCTTTTTTATAACCGGCGTCCGCCACGTTCGCCGCCTGCCATTTGCGCGGCAGAATTTCCCACTTCGCGCCCGTTCCGACGGCGAAATTCGTCGCGCTGCGAACGTCCGGTTCGGCAAAATAATTTTCCTCGCACGCGCCCGGACCGGCTTTGAACTCGCCGAGCGAAAATTCGCCGGTTCTGCCTTTTTTAAAATCGAAGAGCGAAAATTTCTCGTCCGGTTTCATTTTTGCAAAAGTGGTTTTCGCGTCCACGAATCTGCCGTTTTCGTCAACGCCGCCGAGCAGGTAAGACCAGCTGTTTGCCTTTTCCTTGTCGCTGACATTGAGCTGCGCAATCGGCACGACCGTTTTCTGCGCTGCGACGAATCCGGTTAAATTTAACAGTAAAAGGCTTAAGCCGAAAATTCGTTTCATCTTTTTATCTCGCCTCTTGAAAGAAAAAGAAGAAAAACGCGGCGGCGTGTTCGGCTTTGACGCCTTTCGCGTAGCCGATCGTGCGGCGCGACGAATCTTCGACCGAGCCGTCGGAATTGACGTAGCCGATCGTCGAGCGGCTCGCGTTTTCGATCATCCCGTCGGAACGAATATAACCGATCGTCGAACGGCTTCGATTTTCAACCGTGCCGTCTTTGCGAATATAGCCGATCGTCGAACGACTGCTGTTTTCGACCGTCCCGTCGCTCGTGATATAGCCGATCGTCGAGCGGCTCCGGTTTTCGACCGTGCCGCTGTCCGATATGTAACCGATCGTCGAACGGCTCGCGTTTTCGATCGCCTGCGCGGACGCTGTCGTCAAGCCCAAACACAAAATAAAAAGGCTCAGCGCCAGAATTCTTTTTGCCATAATTTCAGGATTTATCTCAAAATTCCTTACTTTGCGGCTTAGCGACTTTGCGGGAAATTTTAAGAACTCCCGCAAAGTCGCTAAGCCGCAAAGATTAATTAAAAACTATCCGGAACGTATAAAAAGACGGCTTCGACGGCTTTGTCCGTATCGCGTGTGCTTGCCGATTTGCCCGACAAGTACCAATCGTTCAAACTTCGCCATTCGACCTTGCCGACGTTGACCGGCGACGGATCGTAAACCAGCAGTTGATAGCCGAGCCCCGGAAAGTTCATAATTCCGGCGATCACGACGATATGCGTTTTGCCGTTGACCCAGAGCGGTCCGTACTGCTTGAGCCAGCCTTCGATCGTGTCGGTCGTCGGCGTCATCGGCGGAATCGCTTCGAGCCCGATGCGCTCCGCCATTTTCAGTATCTGCGGATTTTGAAGTCCGTTGTTATCGTCCCTGATCTTCGCGCATTCGGCGTCGAGTTCGGGCGGGATCAAATTTTGAAAACTCTGCTGGCGCTGTTCCATTTTCCAATGAATCAGCATCTGCGCGCTCGCATACCAGCAGCTCATTTTTAGATTTTGGGGAATTAACGTCATACCTTGTACTACATAAGCCATTTTTTTTCCTCCTTTGAAACGTATTTCAGCGTTCAGACGAAGATTCGGAATTTCTTTTGCCCAAGAGACGATACGCGAAATAAATAATCATCCCGATCGCCGCCATTATGATCATCACCAAGCCTTCTTTACGGTAATCGACGCGCGTCAGCAGCCAGACGATCAAAAGCATCGACAAGATTGCCGCGACGATGCCGAACGGCGCGCTGTATTTTGCCGGCGGCGCGTCTTTGCGCGAGCGAAAAACGGGCAGCGACGCGCAGGTCGAGGCGTAAACCAGAAGCCGCGTGATCGTCGCGATCGTCAGCGCCGAGGCAAACGACGTATAAATCGTGAAAACAAAGATCACGAGCGAGGTTAAAACGATCGAAATATAAGGCGTTTTAAATCGCGGGTGCGTTTCCGCCAAAATCTGCGGCAGTTCCTTTTGTTCAGCCATCGCGAACGGAATCCGCGAGGTCGTCAGAAAACCGCCGTTGAGATTTCCGAGAACCGAGATGAGCGCGCCGATGATGATAAAAGAAGCGCCGAAGCTGCCGAGAAAATTGCCTGCCGCGTCAGCCAGCGGGCGCTCGGAAGCGGCAAGACCGGGCAGCGTTCCGATCGCGACGATTTGAATCAAAATGAATAAAACCGCGATCAATGCGAGCGCCGTCAAAAGCGCGAACGGCATATTTTTCTGCGGATCTTTGGTTTCGCCCGCCGGAATGACCGCCGCTTCGAAACCGGCAAACGCGTAGATCAAAACCAGGATGGCTTCGGCGAATTTTCCCGATTCGGGCGCGGCTGAGAACGTAAAATTCGCGGGATCGATAAAAAACATCCCGACGAGCGCGAAAACGAACAAAGGAACGAGCTTGCCGACGGTAAAAATATTCGTCGTCCAGGTCGATTCGCGGACGCCGACGAAATTGACGGCGGAAATTGCGAGCACGACGAGGCTCACGATCGCATAGCGCCAGCCGCCCTTGTCCGCTTCCGGGAAAAAGAACGCGAGATAGATCAAAAGCGCGTTGCAGTTGGTCGCGAAAGTCGTCACGCGGACGACCCAGTAAAGCCAGCCGACCTCGAAACCGACCGCCGCGCCGAAGGCTTCGCGCGCGTAGAGATACATTCCGCCCGTGCGCTCGAAACGGCTCGAAACTTCGGCAAAGCATAAAACAATAAGCCCGACGATCAGCGCGCAGGCGACGAACGCGAACAAAGAATAATTGCCGATCAACCCCGTAACCTTCGCCGGCAGCAGAAAAATTCCCGTGCCGATAACCGTGTTGATGACGATCGCCGTCAAATCCCAGCGGCGAATGCCGCGCACGAGTCCTTCAGAAGTATTTTCTTGTTCTTCCATTGTTTTTTTTCTAAAAACTTCCCTTTATGTTGTTTGAAATAATGTAAAAACGGGTCAAAATTGCCGATTTACAGAGTCTGAAAATTGGTTTTCAGAGTCTGTAAACTCGTTTTCAAACATTAAAAATGCGTGTTATGAATCTGCGAAGTAATCAGCAAAGCTATTTTTCCGCCTTTGAAAATTCGTTCGAACTTTTTTGCTGACCGCTTTTCGTTTATACTCTGAAAAAATACTTTCCGCAAAACTTTCAGGGGAAAATTTAATGAAAAAACTTATTACCGCGCTTTTTTGTCTGGTCGTTTTTTGTCTGTTCACCGTTGCTGCCGACGCGCAGCAACGCTATTTTAATGAATCCGAATTTAATCTGCCGAAAGATTATAGACCGGTTAAATTTGCGACGCCGATCGCGATGCAGGCGATGCTCGACATCGCGGTTCGCGAAACGCTCGAAAAATTCAAGGATAAAAACTTAGCGGCAAAAGACATTGCCGCGACGGTGATCGATCTGCGCGACGCGAAGAGTCTCAAAATAGCCAGCGTGCGCGGCGAGGAAAAGATTTATCCCGCGTCGGTGTCGAAAATGTTTTATATGGTCGCATTAGAGCGCTGGCTCGAAGACGGGCGCGTAAAAATGTCGCCCGAATTGGAGCGCGGTCTGAAAGATATGATCGTCGATTCGTCGAACGAAGCGACGCAGTATATTTTGGACGTTCTCACCGGAACGTCGAGCGGCGCGGAACTGCCCGAAAAAGATTTTCTAGTCTGGGCAAACAAACGCAACGTCGTCAACCGCTTTTACACGGCGCAGGGTTATCAAAACATCAACGTCAATCAAAAAACCTTCTGCGAAGACGCCTACGGAATCGAACAGCAGTTTCGCGGCTATAAAGGCAACAATCGCAATATGCTGACGACGAACGCGACCGCGCGGCTTTTGACGGAAATCGTTCTCGGCAAGACCAACACGCCCGAACGGACGCGCATTATGCTCGATTTGATGAAGCGCGATTTTTCCGCCGCGTCGAAAGACGCCGACGATCAGGCGCACGGATTTACCGGAATCGCGCTCAACAACAAAAATTTAAAAGACGCGCGGCTCTGGTCGAAAGCCGGCTGGACATCGAAAACGCGCCACGACGCCGCTTACGTCGAAACGGCTGACGGCTTAAAATTCGTGATCGTCGTGTTCACCGAAAATTTTGCGAACGAGCGCAATATTATTCCGACGATCGCCGAAAAGGTTTTAGAAAATTTAGGAAAAATTAATTAGTTTGCAGTTCGAGGAGAAAAGTCATGAAAAGATTATTTTTGCTGTTTGCCGTTTTATTATTGACCGGCAGCACGTTTGCCCAGTATCAAAAGCCGCCGCAGGCAATTCAGGATGTTTTAAATGCGCCGGGGATCCCGTTTACGTCGATTTCACCGGCGAAAGACAAAATCGCGCTGTTCGAGCAAATTCGCTACCCGCCGATTAGTGAACTTGCCCAGCCGATGCTCCGGCTCGCGGGATTGCGCATCAATCCGAACACGAATGGTCTTCACCGCCAGCCGTATCTAACCAAAATGACTCTCAAAAACATTTCGGACGGCAAGGAATCAGTCGTTTATCTCGGCGATAAACAGATGTTGATTTCGCCGACGTGGAGCGCGGACGGAAAATATATCGCCGTCGCCAATATCCTCGGCGACAGCAACAACGGCAATGCCGGCGGCGTTCAGCTCTGGGTCGTCGATACGGCGACGGCACAGTCGCGGCTGATCGTCTCGCTGCGCGTCAATACGGCGTTCGGCGGATTTTCGTGGATGCCCGACCAGAAATCGCTGCTCGTCAATACGGTTCCCCAACGCGGCGCCGCGCCTGCTTATCAAAACGTCGTGCCGATGTCGCCGAATATTCAGGAAACCGCCGGAAAAACCGGCGCGGTGCAGACTTTTCAGGATTTGCTCAAATCGCCGAGCGATGAAAATCTGTTTGAATACTACGCGACTTCACAGCTTGAAATCGTGAGCGTAACAAACGTTCCGGGTCCGAAAAAGATCGGTTACCCGGCGATGTTTGACACGGCGGTCGTATCGCCCGACGGAAAATATATTCTTGTCTCGCGCATCAAACGTCCGTTTTCGTATCTTTTCCCGTATTTCCGCTTTCCGAAAGAAGTCGAAGTTTTGGATTTGGACGGCAAATCGGTTTATAAAGTCGCCTCGATTCCGCTGCAGGACAATCTGCCGGTGCAGGGCGTCGCTAAGGGACCGCGCGGCTACGACTGGATTCCGACCGAAGCCGCAACGCTCGTTTGGGCGGAAGCTCTGGACGGCGGCGACCCGCGCGCAAAAGTTTCACCGCGCGATAAGCTCGTCAAGATCGCCGCGCCATTCAGCGCACCGCCGACGGATTTGATCAATATCGAACAGCGCTACGCGGGCAGAAGTTTCGGAGAAAAAGACGGCTTGATGCTTTTTTACGATTACAACCGCGACACGCAGCGCCGACGCGTTTTTTCGATCGATTACCGCAATCCGCAGACGCCGAAACTGATCTCGGACTTGAACGTCAGCGACCGCTACAACGACATCGGTCAGCCGGTCACGAAACGTCTGCCGAACGGGTTCAGCGTGATTCAGCAGAACGGCGACGAGATTTTTCTCTCCGGCGCGGGTTCATCAACCGAAGGCGACCGACCGTTTTTGCGGGCGATGAATCTGACCGATTTAAAGACGCGCGAGATTTTCCGCTCGGACAACGCTTCGTATGAAAGTTTCGTCGCGCTGCAAAATCAGGACGGAACGCAGTTTATCACGCGCAAGGAATCGATCTCGGAGCCGCCGAATCTTTATTTGCAGTTTCGCTGCCCGCCGGATAAAACCTGCATCGCGCTCGCGAATAAGCAATTAACCGATTTCAAAGACCCGACGCCGCAGCTTCGCGGCATCAAAAAGCAGCTCGTGAAATATAAACGCGCCGACGGCGTTGATCTCTCGTTCACGCTTTATCTGCCGCCTAATTACAAGGAAGGAACGCGTCTGCCGACCGTCGTTTGGGCTTACCCGCTCGAATTTAACGACGCGAGCGTCGCCGGACAGGTTTCCGGTTCGACCAACCGCTTTACGCAAATCGGCGGCTATTCGCATTTGTTTTTCCTGCTTCAGGGTTATGCGGTGATGGACGAAACGACGATGCCGATCGTCGGCGATCCTTTGACGGTCAACGACACGTTCATCAAACAGATCGTTGATTCGGCAAAAGCGGCGATTGATACGGGCGTCGAGATGGGCGTCGTTGACCCGATGAGAGTCGGCGTCGGCGGGCATTCTTACGGCGCGTTTATGACGGCGAACCTGCTCGCCCATTCCGACCTATTCCGCGCCGGAATCGCGCGTTCCGGCGCGTATAACCGCACGTTGACGCCGTTCGGCTTTCAATCGGAACGCCGCAATTTCTGGGAAGCGCGCGAGCTTTATCAAAACGTTTCGCCGTTCTTTTTCGCCGATAAAATCAAGGAACCGATTCTCTTGATCCACGGCGAAGCGGACAACAATCAGGGAACTTTCCCGATTCAGTCCGAGCGTCTGTTTGCGGCGCTTCAAGGCACCGGCGGCACGGCGCGGCTCGTCATGCTCCCGCTCGAATCGCACGGCTACGCCGCCAAAGAATCAACCGAACACGCGCTTTACGAGCAAATTCAATGGTTTGATAAATACGTCAAAAACGCGCCGGCGCGTTAAAGTAAAAAGTAAAAAATAAGAGCGCGTCTTTAATGTTAGTTTTAATTACTAACCAAGACGCGCTCTCATTTTGCCTTTTTACTTTTTACTTTTTACTTTTTACTTTTGCCTTTCGCCTTTTCTACTGTACTTCCGCGACTTCGAAAACTGAATCCATATCGATCGGGAACGAATTTTCGAGCGAAAACTGCGGTATATCGAAACCGAGTCCTTTGGATAGAAGTTTTTCCGCCTCCGCGACGGCGACCGGTTTGGAAAGCAGAAAGCCCTGCCCGTATTGACAGCCCAAAACCTGCAATTGTTTTAACTGTTCTTCGGTTTCGATGCCTTCGGCGACGGCTTCGAGATGCAGATTTTGCGCGAGCATCAGAATCGTCCGCACGATCTCGCCGCTTTTCGCGTCCGAATCCATCTTGTTGATGAACGAACGGTCAATTTTCAGGCGGTTAAACGGAAAACGATGCAGATAGCTTAAGCTCGAGTAACCCGTCCCGAAATCGTCGGTCGAGAGCGAAATTCCGAGCGCGCTCAGATCGTTGAGCACGTTGAGCGCCGTCTCAGAGTGATCCATGACGGTCGTTTCGGTCACTTCGAGATTCAAATAACGCGCCTTCAGTCCGGTTTTCGCTAAAATTTCCCTGACCTGCGCGGTCAAAGCCGGATGCATCAACTGTTTCGCGGAAAGATTGACGCTCACCGAAAACGGTTTCGCGCGCGGAAACAGATTCTGCCAGACGGTTATCTGGCGACACGCTTCTTCGAGAATCCATTTGCCGATCGGAATTATCAGACCGGTTTCTTCGGCGACGCCGATAAATTCGTTCGGCGCGATCAGCCCGTGTTCGGGATGCTGCCAGCGGATGAGGGCTTCGAGTTCCTCGATCTCGCCGGTTTCGAGATTGACGATCGGCTGGTAGAAAACGCGGAATTCGCGGCGGTCGAGCGCCTTGCGCAAATCGTTTTCGACGCGCAGAAGACTCATATTGCGAACGTGCATCGCGTGGTCGAAAATCTCGTAGCGCGCCTTGCCCGATTCTTTGGCGCGATACATCGCCGTGTCGGCGTCGCGCAGGAAATCTTCGGGCTGGCGCGCGATTTCGTCCGAAATGATCACGCCGATGCTCGCGCTCGTGAAAATCTCGTAACCGTCAACCTTAAACGGCTCGCACAAAGCGTTTTGAATACGCTCGGCAACCCGCGTGACGTCTTCGTCTTCGCCCGAACGATTGAGCAGAATCGTGAATTCGTCGCCGCCGAGCCGCGCCACGACATCGCGCGGGCGAACGCAAGCCTTGAGCCGTTTGGCAATCGCGACCAGAAGTTTGTCGCCGACCACGTGCCCGAGGCTGTCGTTGATGACCTTAAAGCGGTCGAGGTCGAGAAAAAGCACGCCGAACCGGAAATTTCTTTCGCGTTCGGCGCGCGTTATCGCGAGTTCGAGATGATTCATAAACTCGGCGCGGTTCGGCAAATTCGTGAGCGTGTCGTGCTGCGCGTAATGGAGCAGTTTTTCTTCTGCGCGGACGCGCTCGGTAATATCGCGAAAGGCGCAGACGCGCCCGACCGGCTTGCCTTCCAAGAACTGCGGCTGCGAATAGCGTTCAAAAACGCGCCCGTCCTTAAATTCCACATTAAACAAACATGTTTTCAACGGGTCTTCGTAAAGTTCGGCAGTTTCGCGGGTGAATTTTTCCGAGTCTTTTAACTGCGGTTTGATGTGTTCGATCAGCGCGGGCACGCTTCTTCGCTCGATAATTTCTTCCGGAAGACGCCACATCTTGAGAAATTTGTTGTTGTAAACGACTACTTCGCCGTCGAAATTGATGACGACAATACCGTCGTTCGACGATTCGAGCGTCGAAGCGAGCAGCGAAACCGTGTTGTGCAGCGATTTTTCGGTGCGTTTGCGCCCGGTAATGTCGCGCGCGATTCCCTGCACGCCGACCGGCTTGTCGTCGCGCATAATAAGGCGCGTGCTGAGTTCGAGCGAAACCCGTGTGCCGTCTTTGGCAAGAATTACAAGCTCATACGTCGTCGGCGCTTTTCCCGTCAGTTTATCAACGATCATCTGCCGCGCCTGTTCGAGATATTCCGGCGCGACGACGCGCTCGATATTAAAGCCCGTGCCCACGACTTCTTCGCGCGTGTAGCCGGTAATGCGCTCGCCCGAACGATTAAGCGACGTAAAACAGCCTTCGAGATCGTGCGTGTAGATCAAATCGTTCGCGTTTTCGAACAGATCGCGGCTTCGTTTCTCGCTTTCGCGCAGCGCTTCCTCGGTCAGTTTGCGTTCGGTGATGTCGCGCGCGATGCCCTGCACGCCGACCGGCATCCCGTTTTTGTAGATAATGCTGCTGTTGACTTCGAGCGTGATGCGGCGACCGCCTTTGGCGACGCAGTTGACCTCGTAAACCGTCTGCGTCGCGCCGGAAGCAATTTTTTCCTTGAGCATTTTTCGCGTCATCCGGAGATGTTCGGGCGCGATGATCTGCTTCATATTCATCTTCAGCGCCTCTTCGCGCGAGATTCCGAAAACGCGCTCCGCCGCCTGATTGACCGAAACGTAATTGCCCGCCAGATCATGAACGTAGATCAAATCGCTCGCGTTCTCGAACAAATTGCGGTATCGCATCTCGCTTTCGCGCAGTTCGGAAATCGCTTCCTTGCGGTCGGTGATGTCGAGAATAACGCCCTGCCAGCAGGTTATTTTCCCCTTCTTGTCCATGATGAACCGCCCGCAATCGCGCACCCATCTGACGCTTCCGTCTTTGGTAATGATCCGGTATTCGTAATTGGTTTCTTCGCCGGCGCGCATCGCGGCTTCGGTATTTTCCAAAATCCGCTTGCAGTCTTCCGGGTGAAGAACGCGCAGCCACATATCCGGATTTTTTACCCAATCTTCGAGCGGATATCCGAGCGATTCGAACGCCGGACTGACATAAAGCGGCGCAAACGGCGGCTGCGGTTCGACGGCGTAAAACATTACGGGCAGATTTTCGATAAAGCCGCGAAAATCAATCCCGCCCGTGGTGAGCGTGTTTAGGTTTTGAGATCGTTTGGGCTGTTTCGCTTCCCTGTGCGCTGAAATTTTAGAGAGTCGCTTTTTTATTTCTGGCATATCGGAAAATATTGTTCGGAGTTCGATTGCATCAAGTTGACCGATAAATTTTGTAAACTGACGCAAAAGAGAGCATTTTGAATGGACGCTAAATTCTCACTTTTGCGAACGGCGGCATAAGCTTTGTCGGAAGAGTAAGTTAACAAAATATGACCAAACCTGCCGCCGGATTACATTGCAACCCGTGTGCCTTACTGAATTTTCGAAACTTCCAGAACCGCGCCGCCGTCAATCGGAAATGAGTGTTCGAGACGGTTCAGCCCGAATTTATAATCCAATCCGCAGGTGAGTATTTTTTCGGCAGCCCCGATCGCGACCGGCTTTGAAAACAGATAGCCCTGCGCCAGTTTACAGCCGAATTCGCGCAGTCTTCGAAACTGCGTTTCGGTTTCGATGCCCTCGGCGACGACTTCGAGATGCAGGTTGCCGGCTAAAGTGACGATCGTGCGGACGATTTCCTCGGATTTTGCGTCCGAATCCATTTTGCCGATAAACGAGCGGTCAATTTTCAGACGCTCGAACGGAAAGCGGTGAAGATAGCTTAAGCTGGAATAACCGGTTCCGAAATCGTCGGTGCTCAAACGCACGCCGAGCGCGCACAGCTCGGAGAGAACTTCGAGCGCGGTTTCGGCGTTGTCCATGACGGTCGATTCGGTTACTTCGAGCTTCAGACACTCGGGCGGCAGCGCCGAAGATTTCATAATCTCGCCGACCTGCCGGATCAGATTCGGATGCATCAATTGTTTGGCGGAAAGATTGACGCTCACCGAAAGCTGTTTTTTCGGAAACATTTTTTGCCAATAACTGATCTGGCGCACGGATTCTTCCAAAACCCATTCGCCGATCGGGATTATCAAACCGGTTTCCTCGGCGACGGGAATAAATTCGTTCGGCGAAACAAAACCCATTTCCGGGTGTTCCCAGCGAATCAGCGCCTCGAACTCGTTGGTCGCGCCGGTTTCGAGATTGACGATCGGCTGGTAAAACACGCGAAAATCGCGGCGCTCGATTGATTTGCGCAAATCGTTCTCCATTTGCAGGAGATGCATACTCCGAACGTGCATCGCGCGGTTGAAAATCTCGTAGCGCGCCTTTCCGGCTTCCTTCGCGCGATACATCGCCGTGTCGGCGTCGCGAAGGAAGCTTTCCGGATTGTCGTGCGAAACTTCGGACATAATTATGCCGATGCTCGCCGAAGTAAAAACCTCGAAGCTGTCAATCTGAAACGGCGCGGAAAGTTTGCTTTGCAGGCGTTCGGCAATTTCCGTGACGATTCCTGAATCGTTGATATTATTGACGAGAATCGTAAATTCGTCGCCGCCGAAACGCGAAACGACATCGCCCGGGCGAATCGCGGATTGAAGCCGTTCGGCAATCGCGATCAAAAGCTGGTCGCCGATCACGTGTCCGAGTCCGTCGTTGATCACCTTAAAGCGGTCGAGATCGAGAAAAAGCACGGCGAATTTATGGTTCGCGTCCGCTTTCGCGTCGTTTATCGCTTCCTGCAAGATCGTCGTAAAATGCGCGCGGTTCGGAAGTCCGGTCAAAGAATCGTGCGTCGCTTCGTGAACGAGGCGGTCTTCGGCGGCGCGGCGCGCGGTGACATCGCGCAGAATTGCCGTGTAAAAAACGCCTTCGCTCGATTTCCAGACCGAGCCGGAAACTTCGAGCGGAAATTCGCTGCCGTCCTTGCGTCTGCCGGAAGCCTCGATAATTTTCCCGTCAAACGGCGCGAGGATGTTTTCGAGCGTGTAGCGGACGCCGACCGAAAGCGCTTTCTGCGCGTATTTCGCGCCCATGATCGCGGTGATCGGAACGCCGATCACTTCCGGCTCGCGGTAACCGAAAATCTCTTCCGCGCCCTTGTTCCAGAGCGTGATTCTGCCGTCTTCGTTGACCAAAAGGATGGCGTCGCTCGCCGATTGGATGACCGAGCGGAATTTGGCTTCGGAATTCTGGATTTCTTCGAGCGAACGCGCGTGTTTCAGGCTGTATCGAATGGCGCGCTCCAAAAGCGGCGCGGTCAGTTCGCTTTTGACCAGATAATCAGCCGCGCCCGCCTTCATCGCCTGAAAATCCGTTTCCTTATCGCCCTGTCCGGTCAAAAGTATGACCGGCGCGGTGCAGCCCGACCGAATCGCCTCGCGCAGAAGTTCCAAGCCGGTTTGCCCGCCGAGCCGGTAATCAACGAGATAAATGTCGTGGCGGTTTTCCTGCAAAACGCGCAGCCCGTCCGCATAATTATCGAGCCAATCGAGCGTGAACTGATTGTCCTTGAATTCGTCGAAAATATAACGTGTCAGAATATAATCTTCCTCGTCGTCATCAATCAACAAAACTTTTACCGGGTGAATATTCATAAATTTACAAGTCCTGAGTCGTTCGGATTTGACTTTGGACTTTACACTCAAAACTAATTTTGACTCAAAACTCTGGACTAATTTTCCGTAGCGGGCAGTTCGACGATCTGAAACCAGTATCTGCCGAGCGTTTTGACCAGTTCGACGAGCGATTCGAACGTCACGGGCTTGACGATAAACGAGTTAACGCCGAGTTCGTACGAGCGGATAATATCTTCTTCCGCCTTTGAAGTCGTCAAAACGACGACCGGAATGCTGCGCAGATCGGCGTCTTCGCGGATCTCGCGCAGGGCTTCGAGCCCGCTTTTGCGCGGCATATTCAAATCGAGCAGAATCATGCTCGGACGGACGGCTTTTTCCGCAAACTTTCCGCGCCGGCGCAGATAATCCATCAATTCCTCGCCGTCCTCGACCGTGTCCATCACGTTCAAAAGGTGATTTTCTTCGAAAGCTTCCCGTACGAGAAGTCGGTCGTCGGCGTCGTCGTCCGCCAGCAGAATGGTGACGGTTCTAGAATTTTGTTTCATGAATATTTTCGTTCTCCTGTCTATGAGGTAAGTCGATAAAAAACGTCGCGCCTTCGCCCTCGCGGCTCGTCGCGCTGATCTGTCCGCCGTGGCGTTCGACGATTTTCCGGCAGACGGCGAGCCCGATGCCCGAACCTTCGTATTCCGTGCGCCCGTGCAGACGCTGGAAAACCGTGAAAATGCGGTCGAGATATTTTTCGTCAAAGCCGATGCCGTTGTCCTCTACACGGATGCGGCAGAAATCGCTTTCCGCGCCGATCTGCACTTCCTCGCCGTTCACGAAAAAGCTCGCGCCGTTAGCCGCAGCGGTTTCGGCATAAACTTTGACGAGCGGCTTTTCATCGGCGCGGTGAAATTTCAACGCATTGCCGATCAGATTCTGGAAAAGCTGGCGCATCTGCACGGCGTCGGCATCCATCACGGGCAATTCGCCGATTTCGACGCGCCCGCCCGTCTGCTCGAGGCGAATTTCGAGATCGGAAACGACTTCTTCGGCGATTTTCTTGAGGGTCACGGGTTGAAACGGATGAGTTTTCGTCGAAACGCGCGAAAAGGTGAGCAGATCGTTGATCAGATTCTGCATCCGATTCGCCGCGCTCCGCATCCGGAAAACGTAATCGCGTCCTTCGTCGCCAAGCTCGGCAGCATATTTTCTTTCGAGACGATCGCCGAACGCCTGAACTTTGCGCAGCGGCTCCTGTAGATCGTGCGAAGCGACGTAGGCGAATTCCTGCAGCTCGCGGTTCGATTTTTCGAGTTTGTAGGTGTAATTGCGAAGCTGTTTTTCGACCAGTTTACGCTCGGTGATGTCGTGCGAATTATGGAGAATTCCGATAACGTTGCCGTTTTCGTCGCGGTATTGGCGCCCGACGCCTTCGAGCACGCGCCACGAGCCGTTTAAATGTTTGTAGCGGAATTCGTGCGTGAAAACGTATTCCGGATCGTCGAAAGCTTTTCGGTAAGATTCACTGACCATCGCGACATCGTCCGGATGTATAAAATCGAACGACTGCGTACCCGTCGAAACCTTGTGGTTATAACCGAGCACGTTGCGGATCGAAGGGCTCAAAAAAAGCGAAACGCCGTCCACGCGAAAAATCGCCGTAATGTCGGACGAATCCTTGATGAGATTATCGAATTTCATCTCGTCCTTCTGCTCGGTGATTTTTTCGATGAAATTCATTCTGCTTCTCAGCGCCGCGATCTGGCGCGCGAAGATAAGCGAGATGAACCCGACCGTCATCACCGCCGAAACGACGAGTTCCGGCGACCAGTAGGCTTTTGTTTCGTAAGCCAGAAGCAGAATGCCGAAAACCACGCCGCAATATAGAAAAATATTGCCCGAGAAAAGATTGATCGTTTTCGGAGAGGCGCCGCCGGAAAATTCGCGGGTTAGTAAGTTTTGATTTTGCATTCGCCAAGTTTAAGAAAGCCGTTATTATTTTTTAAGTATCAAATTGCGATAGATTCCGAGCCGAGATTTTTGTCATTTTGAATCGTCGGTCGGTCAAATTGACATAATCGCTTTTTGCGGCGCGGCGTAATTGTTTAATGGAAAATGTTGATAAAACTTATATAAAACAATGATTCTAAATAATTTCAATCGGCTGCGCCGCATGTTCATAACGCACTTCGCGTGCCAGTTTTTTTTTCGCGGCAGAGTGATTTTTCTGACAACCGACTTTTTGTAAACGTCATCGGAAATTACATAGCACAAGCTATAAATTAATTTTGAACTTAGAGGGAGGTTTTATGAATTACTTGAAAAAGCTCGGTCTGGTATGCGTCGCAATCGCTTTTTTGATGAGCATTGCCGTCGTTTCGAGCTATGGACAACGTTACCGTGATCGCAGTTGGCAAAACCGCGATTCATACTGGCAGAACAATCAAAACCGCCGTTGGCGCAGCACACGCTATCGCACCGGCAGAATCACGCCGCAGGAATACCGGCGGCTCTCGCGCCAGCGTTATCGGCTCGCGCGCAGAACGAACCGCTATTACCGAAACGACGGCAATTTAAGCTATCGCGAACAGCGCAATCTTTCCAGAAAATATTATCAATACCGCCGCGCGGTGCGCCGCGACCGTCGCGATTGGTAAAAGGTTCATAACGCTCTCCTCAAGATAGTTCTCTCCTCAAGATAGTTCTCTCCTCGAAAAAATAATTCGGGAACGGTTTCGATAAACCGTTCCCTTTTTTCTCGCCAAAATTCCCGAAAAAAGCTAAACTAAAACTCAAATCTTTGCTGCTGCCGACACTTATGAAAAAATTTACCGCTTTTCTTTTACTGCTTGTTTTTTGCGCTTCGACGCTTGCGCAGACGATGCCTTCGGACGCCGATCCGAAGCTCTGGGCGCGCGCGCTGAAAATTCATCAAAAAGCCGTCGTGATTGACGGTCATAACGACATCACGAGTCCGATGGTTGACGAAGATTTCAATCTTCTGAGCGACACGCTCGGCAAATTTCACCGCGACGGCGACCCGTTTCACACGGATTTGAACCGCTTTAAAAAGTCGGGCATCACGGGCGAATTTTTCTCGATCTATGTTTCGGGAACGAATAAAACGCCGATGCGCCGCGCGATGGAATTGATCGACGCGACGAACCGCGAAGTCGAAAAAAATCCGGATATGCTCCTGAGCTGCACGACCGCCATCGAGATTCGCCGTGCCAAAAAGATGAACAAAATCTGCGCCTTGATGGGCATCGAAGGCGGCTACGCGATCGAAAATTCCCTGCTCGTGCTGCGCAATTTTTATCGTCTCGGCATTCGCTATATGACTTTGACGCATAACGTTTCGCACGATTGGGCGGACGCGCATCGCGGCGAAGTCAAAAACAACGGTCTCGCGCCGTTCGGCAAAGAAGTCGTGAAGGAAATGAATCGTCTCGGAATGCTCGTTGACATCTCGCACGTTTCCGACAAGGTGATGAACGACGTTTTGGATATTACGACTGCGCCGATCATCGCGTCGCATTCGTCGGCGCGCGGCGTCGCCAATCACACGCGCAACGTTCCCGACGACGTTCTACAGCGCATCCGGCAGAACGGCGGCGTCGTGATGATTAACTTTTACCCGTCGTTTCTGGACGACCGCACGAACCGCGAGGAGAACGAACGCTCCGCGAAATTAAAGCCGCAGACGGACGCGCTGCGCGAACAGTTCAAAGACAATCCGCAGGGCTTTAACGAAGCCGAGCGCAAACTTTTCGCGGAAAATCCGATCTACAATCCGACCTACGCGCGCATCGTTGACCATATTGACCATATCAAAAAAGTCGCTTCGATCGAGATTGTCGGCATCGGCTCGGATTACGACGGCGTACCATTTCTGCCCGCCGGAATGAACGGCATGGAAGACCTCGTTTTAGTCACATACGAGATGCTCAAACGCGGCTACACCGAACAGGAAATCCGCAAAGTATTGGGCGAAAACTTCCTGCGCGCCTTCACGAAAGCCGAACAGGTCGCGCAAAAGGGGCGCATCAGCGGCGACGGCAGCCTGATGCGAATCGGCAAATAGTTTTGACATAAAAGAGGTAAAAAGTTTATGAAGTTCACTGCGATAATCTTACGAATCAAATCGTTCTGGACGGCGTTTGCGCTAAGCATTATTGCCGTTTCATTGTTTTCGGACGCGCCGTTTTGTACGTCTTCGCATACTCCCGAGGCTGTCGAAATATCCGCGCTTCGTCCGGCGAGAGAAAATATTGATTACGTTTCGAGCGACGATTACTCGGTCTTTGCCGCCGTTTTGGGACAAATCCGCTCGCCGGAAACGATTGTCGTCGGTGAGCTTGTCGTTGATGTCAACCCGCAGCTGTTGCTATATCTTGAACACTCAAACTTTAGCGAAGACACAGCTGAAAATTTCAATTTGAAAAACACGGAGGCGCGTAGATTACGCAACGAATTCGATCTAAATTCACAAGTAAATCTGCTCAGCCGCGAAGAAGAAGCCTTGCTTTTCCCGAAAGGCGAAGGCGGCTGGGACAGATTTTATCAAACTTATCCGAAAGCGCGCGGAATAATCTATTTTTCCAGCGCCGGTTTTAATAAAAATAAAGATGAAGCGATCGTGCGAGTCAAATTTCAATCCGGCTACTGGAGCGAGCGAAATGATTTTTATAGTTTGAAAAAAATCGACGGCAAATGGAGTGACCGCAATCGCGAGAATAAGAGAGAAAGCTACTATTTCAAACCAGCTTCTCTGAAGCGGATTGAAAATTTCGGCAAATAGTATGAAGCTTCTTCACGGTTTAATCTTAGCAATGCTTTTCGCGGCGTCAGCCGAATCGGTCGCGGCGTGCGCTTTGACGGACGACGGGACGCCGGTTTGCGCTTACTGGACGCGTGCCGACGCCGTTTTTACGGGCAAAGCCGTTAAGGTCGAAAACGCGCCGCGCAACGAAGGTTTTCCCGACGGCGCACGGAAAGTTCGTTTTCAGGTTCAGCAGAATTACAAAGGCGCGGACAATCCGACGTTTACGGTCGTTGTGACCGCCGATTGCGGTTTAACCGTCAAATCCGGTCAAACGTGGATCATCTACGCCTCGAACGACATTGTCTTAAAATCGTTTTCCGCCTTTCGCGGCGTTTTGATCGAGCCGAAAATCACGAGCGGAGAAGCCGGAGTTTTAAAAAATATCATCGACGGAAAATCAGAAACCGCGATTTCCGGTCGGCTCGTTTCCAACGCGCAGGGCGCGTATTCGGGCAAACCCGTCGAAATCAGCGTCGCGGGCGGCGGCAGAACATTGAACGCGCAAACCGACGCGAACGGCGCATTTAACGTCGCCGTGCCGCCCGACGCAAATTATAAAGTCGAGCTCAAATTTCCATACCTCGCCGGGCTTAAGTGGAACGACAACCTGCTCGGCACGTCGCTCATCGAAGGCATCCCGACGCTTTTCAAATACGAGGTCAAATTAAACGACGGCGATTGTCATTTCAGCTTTTTTGAAGTGTCAGGAAATTAAAATTTGTTCGAACGTTCATTTTTTACACATAGGAGAAGAGTATGAACCGAGGTTTAAAGCTTTACGACAAATTTCTCGCCGGTTCGAGAATTTACACAAGCGTTGAGGCGGCGGAAATGACCGGCAGATGTCTCGAATTTATGTGCCGCAACCGCCGCAAATTCCGCTTTACCGAAAAAATGATCGTGCAGGAAAAAAACGCCTTATGCGCTATATCACGCAGGTTAAAAAAAGCCGAAAAAGCATTGAGGGTTTTAACGCAAAGACGCCAAGCCGCAGAGATTTTAAATAACTGTTCGAAATCGGAAATGTCATCGGTATTTCAAAGTCTTGACCATCCATTAACAATTATAAAAAACCTTTGCGCCTTCGCGGCTTGGTGCCACCCGCGTTGAAATATTTCTTACCCGATTCTCAGGTTAATTAGGATTTCCGATTCCCGATTCCGGCGGGAAATATGGTAAAAATAGAGAGTTCTCTTTCTCTATGCTCAACGGACAAAAAATAATCGTCGTGATGCCCGCTTATAACGCGGCGCAGACACTGGCAAAAACCGTCGCCGAGATTCCGCGCGATATCGTGGACGAAATCCTGCTCGTCGACGACGCGAGCGGCGACGAAACCGTGAGGCTCGCGCGCGAACTTGACTTAACCGTCTTTCAGCACGAGCGCAATTTCGGCTACGGGCGCAACCAGAAAACCTGTTACCGCGAAGCGCTGCGGCGCGGCGCGGACATCGTCGTGATGGTGCATCCCGATTATCAATATTCGCCGAACCTGATCGTCCCGATGGCGGGCATGATCGCTTACGGCGAATACGATGCCGTGATGGGTTCGCGCATTTTGGGCAAAGGCGCGATCGAGGGCGGAATGCCCGTCTATAAATACATCGCCAATCGCTTTCTGACGCTCGCGCAGAATATCTTAATCAGCCAGAAATTGAGCGAATATCACACGGGCTTTCGCGCCTTTCGCCGCGAGGTCATCGAAAATCTGCCGCTCGAAGAAAACTCCGACGATTTCGTGTTCGACAACGAGATGATCGCGCAGGCGGTTTATTTCGGCTACCGGATCGGCGAAATTTCGTGCCCGACGCGCTATTTCGAAGAAGCCTCTTCGATAAACTTTCGACGCTCGGTCAAATACGGCTTCGGCGTGCTCGAAACGAGCGTGAAATTCCGCCTGCACCGCTGGAAATTAATCAAAACAAGGCTTTTCAGGGAAAGAGGTCAGAAGCTTTTACCGAATTATTATCAGGAAATCGAGAAGAAATTTTAAAGATTTTAACGCAAAGGCAGTTCGATTTCGGATTTAGGAATTCGGATTTCGGATTGAAAATTTAATCAGAAAGTAAATCCGAAATCGTAAATCTCAAATCCGAAATGGAACTGCCTTTGCGTTAAATAAAAAAATGTCTGAAGAAAACAATTTTTTCAAAACCAACCGCGAGCTGATCGTTTTTACGGTGCTCACCGTTTTGGTGCTCGCGATCTACTGGCAGACGACCGGTTTCGGGTTTATCAATCTCGACGATAATCTCTACGTTTACGAGAACGGGGCGGTCCTAAGCGGTTTGAATCAAGCATCCATAAAATGGGCGTTTACCGCGTTTTTCTCGGCAAACTGGCATCCGCTGACGTGGCTTTCGCATATGCTCGACGTTCAGCTTTTCGGGCGCAGCGCGGGCGGGCATCACGCCGTCAATATCGTCATTCACCTGATAAATTCGGTGCTCGCCTTCGTCGTTTTTCGCAAAATGACGAATTGTTTCTGGAAAAGCGCGATCGTCGCCGCGCTCTTTGCCGTTCACCCGGCGCACGTCGAATCCGTCGCATGGGTTTCCGAGCGCAAGGACGTTCTCTCGACGCTTTTCTGGCTTTTGACGATGTTCGCTTATTTGCGCTTTGTAGAAGCTAAAATTCAAAATTCAAAATTCAAAATTCAAAATAACGAAGACAAGAAAATTGTTGAAGAATCGCCGGAAGAAACTGGGGAAGAAAAATCCGGAATTTGGAATTCGGATTTTGGAAATAAATTTTATATTTTGACGATCGCGCTCTTTGCGCTCGGTCTGATGGCGAAGCCGATGCTCGTGACATTGCCGTTCGTTTTGCTTTTGATGGATTTCTGGTCGCTCGAAAGGCTGAAAACTTTGAAGGAGTTGCCGCGTCTTTTGATCGAGAAGATTCCGCTTTTCGTTTTGAGCGCCGCGTCGTCGTATATCACGATTCTCGCGCAGCGTTCGTCGGGCGCGGTCGAATCGCTCGAATCTTTATCGGTCGGGACGCGATTTTCAAACGCGCTCGTTTCTTACGCCAAATACGTCGTGATGCTTTTTTACCCGGCGGATCTGGCGGTTTGGTATCCGTATGAACGCGACATTCCATTCTGGCAGATCGGCGGCGCGGCGCTTTTGCTGCTCGGCGTAACGGCGCTGTGCATCTGGCAAATTCGCGAGCGCAAATATCTTTTAATGGGCTGGCTGTGGTTTCTCGGAACGCTCGTTCCGGTGATCGGTCTGGTGCAGGTCGGCTCGCAGTCGCTGGCTGACCGCTACACTTATATCCCGTATTTCGGGCTTTTCGTGATGCTCGCATGGGGCGTCGGCGATTTGCTGAAAAGTAAAAAAGCGTTTTTCGCGGCGTTTGCGCTTGCGATTCTCGCGTTTTCCGTCATCAGTTTCCGGCAGACTTCTTTTTGGAAAAACAACGAAACGGTCTATCGCCGCGCATTGACGGTGACGAAGGATAATTTTCTGATCTCGCACAATCTCTGTTATACATTAACGATCGAAGACCGCCTCGACGAAGCCGAACCGCTCTGCCGCCGGACGATCGAGCTTAACCCGAACTTTTTCGAAGGCTACAACACGCTCGGAATTTGGCAGATCAAACGCGGACAATACGCCGAAGCCGAACAGAGCTTTAAACAGGCGTTGGAAAAAGCACCGAATTTTACTCTTGCCAACGCCAATCTTTCGGTCGCCCAGTCTTTACTGAAAAAACCCGAAGAAGCCGAAGCAAGTCTCGAAAAAGCCGTTCGCGCAAACGACGGCAAAGTTTCAAACGATGTCTGGATCAACGCGCTGAACAGCCTCGCGGCTGCCTACAACGAACAGCAGAAATACGACAAAGCGGCGGAAAATCTGACGCGGATTTTGGCGATCGACAACGCGAACGCACCGGCACGCGCTAATCTCGCGTTGACCTTAAACCGTCTGAAACGGTACGATGAAGCGCAAAAGCTGATCGAAAGCGCGCTTCAAATAACCCCCAACGAAGCCGCCGCATATAATATTTACGGCTTGATGCTGCTCGAACAAAACCGCCGCGCGGAAGCCGCCGGATTATTCGAGCGGGCTTTACAATTAAAACCCGATTACGCGGAAGCGCGTGAAAATCTAAAAAAAGCAAAAGGAGAAAAATGAAACGACGCGATTTTTTAAGTTTATCCGCCGCCGGCGCGGCAACGCTGGCAATGAGCGGCGCGGAAAAGATTTCCGCCCAAACCGGTATGAAAAGTTTTGATCTCGAAGAAACAACGGTTGCACAGTTACAGGAAGCGATGCAGTCCGGCAAAATGACGGCGCGTGAAATCACGCAGAAATATCTCGACCGCATCGCAACGGTTGATAAAACCATCAATTCCGTGATCGAAATCAATCCGGACGCGCTCGCGATTGCCGACGCGATGGACAAAGAGCGAAAAGCGGGCAAAGTGCGCTCCGCAATGCACGGCATTCCGGTTCTCATCAAAGACAATATCGACACCGCCGACAAGATGAAAACGACTGCCGGAAGTCTTGCGCTGCTCGATGCGCCGACGCCGAAACAGGACGCTTTTCTCGTTCAAAAACTCCGCGAAGCGGGCGCGGTAATTATCGGCAAAACGAATCTTTCGGAATGGGCTAATTTTCGTTCGAACGATTCGTCGAGCGGCTGGTCGGGGCGCGGCGGGCAAACGCGCAACCCGTATATTCTCGATAGAAATCCGTGCGGTTCGTCGTCGGGTTCGGGCGCTGCCGTTTCGGCAAACTTAGCGGCGGTCGCGATCGGCACGGAAACCGACGGTTCGATTCTCTGCCCGTCTTCGATCAACGGGATTGTCGGCATCAAACCGACTCTCGGCTTAATTTCGCGCTCAGGCGTGATTCCGATCGCGCATTCGCAGGACACCGCCGGACCGATGTGCCGCACCGTTTCGGACGCCGTCACGCTGCTTAACGCGATAATCGGAATGGACGCCGCCGATTCGATCACGACGACCGCGAAAATCGGATTCGATTATACTCAATACCTGCAAAAAGACGGTTTGAAGGGCGCGCGCATCGGCGTCGCGCGGCAGTATTTCGGGCGCAGCGCGCGCGTTGACGCCGTTCTCGAATCGGCGCTGCAAGTCTTAAAGGACAACGGCGCGACGCTCTTTGACGTCAATTTCGCGACCAACGGTAAATTCGGCGACGCGGAATATCAGGTTTTGCTTTATGAATTCAAAGATGGTTTGAACAAATATTTGGCGGCGCGCGGCGGAAAATACCGCTCGCTCGCCGATCTGATCAAATTCAACGAGGAAAACAAAGACCGCGAAATGCCTTATTTCGGGCAGGATATTTTTATTCAAGCCGAAGCGAAACCGAATCTTGAAGACCGCGCCTATCGTCTCGCGCTGCTCCAAAGCAAGGTCATGACGCAGGATCAGGGCATTGACGCAGTGATAAAAAAAGACAATCTTGACGCGATTTTCGCGCCGTCCAATTCGCCGACGTGGATGATCGACCTCGTTTCCGGCGATTGCGGAAGCGGTTATATCGGAAGTTCGAGCTGGGCGGCGGTCGCCGGTTACCCGAACATCACCGTTCCCGCCGCGTTTATCAACGAACTGCCGATCGGCGTTTCGTTTTTCGGCGGCGCATTTACCGAACCGAAACTCATTAAAATCGCTTACGCTTTCGAACAGGCGACAAAAGCGCGCCGCGCGCCCAAATTCCTGCCGACATATAAATAAGAATTAGCCACGAACAAACACAAAAGTACACGAAAATTAGAATTACTTCGTGAAATGCGCGTGTTTGTTCGTGGCTAATCTTTTTCCGCTTAAAGCAACCAAAACAATTTCCTGCCGCATCAAGGAAAACGGCAGTTGGTTTTACAAATCTAATAGTTACAAAAACTTGGAGCGTATTTTATGCGTCGAAAATCGCGTCTTTACCATCGCTTGGGAGCGTGTTTGCTGTGCCTTCTGTGTTCTTTAACTTCCCTCGGACAGCCCGAAAAACCGCCCGAAGCCCCGCTTCCGAAAGACGGCGAAACGACCGAAACCGGCGTTAAAAACAGCTCAGCCGCAATTCAATCGCCGTATAATTTTCTTACGAACCGCGCTGAAAGCTTTCGCTCGACGGCAGTTTTTTGGTCTTTTTCAAAGCAGCGCGCCGCGTCCGATTCACGGCGGCTTTTCGCGCCAGACGAAGATTTTTCGCTTCTCCGCCGATCTTTTACGAATTCAAGGCGGCGCGGCGGCGGAATTCAGTCGCTGCTTTCGTCGGCGGCGGGCATCACGCCGATCGGCGATTTTCGGTTTTTCGACAGCCGTCTGCCGGTTTCGTCGAACGGTCAGCGCCCGACTTCGAACAATTTTACGGTTGACGGTTTTTCGGCAAACCTCGGCATAAGCCTGGACGAAACTTCGCTTGCCGGAAACGCCGGACTGCTGCCCGCTTTGACGGCTTCGGGCGGAATGAACAGTTTCGCGACTTCCTCGCAGACGCAGGAAATCACCATCCGAACGCTCAGCGGCGCGCGGGAGCAGCGCGTCGGCGGTGCGGAAATAAATATTTCTACGCGCAGCGGGAACAACGGTTTTCACGGTTCGATCTTTGAAATTTTCGGCAGCGAGCGACTTAACGCCAACGATTTTTTCGCCAACTCGCGCGGTGTGGAACGCGCCGACGCGCGGCTCAACCAATTCGGCGGCGCGCTCGGCGGTTATATCTTGCAAAGAAAAGCGTGGTTTTACGGCGGCTACGAAGGCTTGCGGCTTCGCCAGCCGGGTTATAACCTGTCAGAAGTTCCGAATCTCGTTTCGCGCTCGATCGGCTGCGGCGCGCTTTGCCCGATTCTCAACGCATTTCCGCTCTCGAACGGTCAGGAAACCTCGAACGGCTTTGCCGAATTTGCTGCCGTTTACACGAATCCGGCGGCACACGACGTTTTCGCCATTCGGATCGATGCGCAGCCGATTAGCAGACTGCGCATCGGCGGGCGCTATAATTTCGCCGATTCGCTCGCCAAGATTCGCGCCGACCGCGATTTTTCGCTCAATACGCGCCGTAATCTCGATACCGAAACCAACTCGTTTTCGCTTTGGACGAGCTACGCGGCTGGTTCGAATATTGTGATTGACGGACGTTTGAATTTCAGCCAAAACTTTGTCGGGCAGCAGTTTTCGATTGACGGCTTCGGCGGGGCGGACACTTCCGGGGCGATTTTCAACGCGCCCTACGATTTTCTGAAATTCGATTTCGCGGGCAAAAACTCGGCGCTCGCCGCCGGCAATCCGCTTGCGACAAACGTCCGGCAGTTTCAGGCGAGCGGCACGGTTGATTGGTTTTTCACAGGAAACAATTTTACATTCGGCGCGGATTTTCGCCGCATTACGCTCGACATCGGCGCGGCGCAGACGGAAAGAAACGTTCTATTTTCTCGCGTCACACAGAATTTCAACCTCTTGACGGCGCGCGTTACCGAGCTTTCGCGCAGTTTGACGGAAAAGCCCGAGCTTAACAATTTTTCGCTTTTCGGGCAGAACAATTTCCGGATCGGGTCGCGCCTGCAAATTAATCTCGGCTTGCGCTGGGACGCGGATTTCGCGCCGAAAATCGGCACGACGAATGTTTCGTTTCAAAATGCTTCACTGCAAATGCCTGATAATAAAAGCAATTTCGCGCCTCGTGCGAGCGTCGCTTTCGAACTTTTCCAGAGTATCCGCGCCGTTCTGCGCGGCGGCGGCGGGCTTTATTACGATTTCGGAAACGGCGCGGCGAGCGATAGTTTTGCCAATTCCTTCCCGTTTGCAAGCGGCGCTTTTGCGCGCAACGCCGGTTTCAGCGCCGCGCCGACCGCGCCGCTTCGACCGCTCGTCGTTTTCGACAATAATCTGCAGACGCCGCGCGTCTGGCACGCTTTCGCCGAATATCAGCAGGAACTTTTCCGCAATCTCGTCCTGACGGCGACTTTTACTTCTTCGACCGCGCGCAAACTTTTTCTAACCCGGACTTCTTTCAATGCCGACCCGAATTTTAATTACGTTCGCATAACCGACAATTCGGCAGAATCCGATTTCAGATCGCTGCAAATTCGCGTCGAGCGGCGATTTGCGCAGGGCTTCTCGTTTAACGCGCGGTACAGCTTATCGAAATCGAAGGACAATTTTTCGCCCGACCGCTTGCGCGAAACGAATTTTGTGTCGGCGGGTTTGGAACGTGAAGGCGGCGCGTCGGATTTCGACGTGCGGCATCAATTCGGCGTTTACGGCGTTTACGATATTCCGACGTTTTTTGTCGGCGGCTGGGCAGAAAGCCTGACCGAAGATTGGTCAATTTCCGCTTTTGCTAACGCGCGCACCGGCTTTCCGTTGTCGGTCGGCTATACGAGCGTCAATGATTTCGGCAAGGAATTCGTTCGCGCCGACGCGGTTCCGGGCGTGCCCGTTTATTTAACGCCGAACGTTATAAAATCGCTTAATCCCGAAGCTTTTACGATTTCGAGTTTTAACGCGCAAGGCAATACGGCGCGCAATGCATTACGCGGATTCCCGCTTTTTCAGCTCGACGCGAGCCTTCAAAAACGGATTCGCTTTACCAACGAAATGCGGCTCGAATTGGGAATCAACGCCTACAATGTGATGAACAACACGAACTTTGCGGATATGAGCGGCAATTTAGGGACGCGGTTTCAAAACGGAAATTTCCTGCCGAACGAATATTTCGGCAAAACTAATTCGACCTACGGGAGCGCGAATTTCACGCCGTTTTATCTTTACGGCGGCGCGCGGACGATTCAGCTTTCGGCAAAATTCGTTTTTTAGAGCAATTTTCAGATATTTGAAATACAGAAACCTTCGGAATAAGTGAAAAGTAAGAAGTAAAAAGTGAGATTTCACCTTTCATCTTTCATCTCTCACTTATTCCGAAGGTTGTGTTGCTTTTAACTGAAAGTCTCTATAAGCGATTTCCCGCAGGTCATTTTTACAAAAGCACTTGCCGGTTCATCAACCAATCAATAAAAAAAAGGGTGTCTTTTTACAAGACACCCAAAAGGTTTTTAAGCCAGCAAATCCTTGTGAGATTTAGAAGTCGAAACGAGCGCCGAACTGGAGAACGCGCGGCGCGTAGACGTTGCCCGAACCGGAAAGCAGTCCGAAGTTATTGCTGCTGATATCAAGCGACTGACCGACGAAGAAATTCGCGCGGTTCAGAACGTTGAAGGCTTCGGCTCGCAGCTGCAGACGCATGGATTCAGTAAAACGAATGCTTTTGCTGATGCCGAGGTCCCAGTTGATGTATTTCGGTCCGTTGATGAAATAACGCGGCAGATTTCCGGTCGAGCCCGGTGAGTTGCGGAAGAAAACCTGTTCGGCAAACGGAGACTGATCGATCGGGCTGGCAACGCGAACGCTGCTGATCGTCACGCCCGCCGGCAGCGGCTGCGTCAGATCGATTCTCTGACCGTTCGAGCCGGTAGCGAACAAGTAAGCCGGGTTGATGGCGTAAACACCGTTCGGGGTTTTGTAAACGCCGAACAATTCCTTCAGTTGATCGGTTGTCAGGTTGCTCGAAGCAGGCTGCAGAGCAGAACGTCCGGCGCGGTTTAAGGTGCCGCGCGCGTCCGTAATGGTAAGCGGAACGCCCGAACTCAACGTCACGATCGAGGAAACTTGGAAACCGCCGAAAACCGTACTTAACGCGCCTTCGCTGAAGAACTGTTTACCTTTGCCGAAAGGCAGTTCGAAAACCATATTAAAGTTAAACGTATGCGTTCTATCGTAATAAGCGCGGGAAAAATCTCTTCCCGGTTCGTTATTATCCAGAAACGCCGCAACGCGGGTTTGATCCGCTTCGTCGGTTCCGATATCGGTCAGAATCTTCTGGAAGGTGTAGTTTGCCTGAAAGGCAAAACCATTTCGGAAGCGGCGGCGAATCTCAGTCTGCAATGAATTGTAGTTGTATTTACCACCGTTGGTCGTCAGGTTGGCGACGCCCGTATTCGGATTTGCCAAAAGCGACGGACGCAGCGTTCCCGCCAGATTGTTCTGCAGGTAGGTAATCGCCAAATCCGCCGGCACGCCGCCTTGAATCAAACCGAGAATGGTCGCATTGTTCAAAAGTCCGCCGCTCGCCAACTGCGCGAATACCGGAAGATTTTGTTGTCCTGCAAGACCGATGTTTGCCGCATTCGTACATCTGAAGAGCGGATCGCCCGTTCCGGGAAGCGTCGCACCCTGAATACGACAGTTTTGCTGCGCCGTCAGGAAATCGGTTAAAAAGCCGTTGTCGCGGATATTAACCTGGTTATAGTCGATCGAACGAACGAGTTCGTTACTGAAACCGCCGACATAGCGAATTTCGAAAACCGTACCGAACCCGATTTCGCGTTGAATACCGACATTGTATTCGTAATTTTTCTGAACCTGAAGGTTCGGATCAATCAGCGAAACCGTGCCGAAGAAATTCTGCAGCGAACCGTTGTTGGTCGCATAGGAGAACGGCGGCGTGTTGATCGTCGGCGTGTTGATTCCCGGCAGCGGGGTAAATCCGGTCACCGGGCTGAGACTGCCGCGCAAAGACGTCGTCGAAACGGTCGTCGTGCCGATGCCCTGGTTGTTGAGCAGAGCGTTGTCGGCTGAACGAACGTATTCGTCGTTGTTGTAGTTGATCTTAAAGCCGCCGCGCAGAACCGTGCGCCCGCCGAGCAAGCCTGAGAAAAAGCCTTTTTCGATGTTCGGCGTCCAGGCAAAGCTGACGTTCGGAGCGAAATTGTCCTTATCGGCTTTGAAGAAGTTGCCGGTCGAACCGGCGTTGCCGCCGACGAGCTGGTAAGCGCCGTTCGGGTTCAGCAGATCGGCGAGCGGATCGTCGAGATTCGTGACGCGCGGTTCGAGATACAAGCCGCGCGGATCGTTGAGCGGCGTATAAAGTTCGTAGCGAACACCGAAGTTAAGCGAGAAATTCGGCGAAATGCGCCACTGGTCCGAAACGTATCCCGAGTAGGTTTCAAAGTTGAGGGTTCTGATTTGCGGAATGCCGCGCTGAAAACCGCTCGTCAGATCCGGCTGGTTGAAAGTCAAAGTGCTTCCGCCGATGATTCCGCCCAGCAAAAAGCGCAGATTGTCCGCCCGCGTGCGGTCGGTCGCGTTGATGCCGCCCGGGAAAAGCCCGGTTGCCAAGCGCGTCGTGCCCGTACTGGCGGTCGTTGCGATGTTGTAGGTCGGCGTCGAGCCGGCAGCGTTGAGAGCCGTAAATTTGTAGGCTTGAATCTGCCCGCCGAAACGAATCGTATGATTGCCGGTCGAGAAAACGGCATTATCCTGAATGTTGCGGTAAAGCGTGTTGCGACCTTGTTCGCGGAACGAGCCTTCCGGATTGGTGAAAAGCCCGAAGCCGATCAAATAATCGCTCGGGATATTGCCTTCACTGAAATACGGTTCGGCATACTGGAAGCCGCCGCGTACTTCGTTCGAAAAATTCCCGTTCGGCGTCCATCTCCACGCGGCGACGAAAAAGTTGGTCGGACCGCCCTGGCTGGTGTAAACGCCCGGCGAGAATCCGGCGGCGACGTCCGTGCGCGCGTCGATGATGTTGTTGCGTTTATAAACGAAATTAATCGAGTTCTGCTGATTCAAATCCGCGTCGACGCGCGTCGCGAACTGATCGCGATTTTCAGGATTGGAACGCAGGAAATTGACGACCTGCAAAAAGTTCGTTCCGGTCGTCGTGCCGTTGGCGGAGTTGGGCAGTCTGCTCAAAATTCGCGATTGGACGATCGGGTCGACCTGTAAAACTCCTCCCGCACTGTTGAACGCGGTCTGATTGGCGCCAGCTAAATTCAACCCGGCTCCCGTCAAAACATTGACCGTGCGAAGCACCGGTCCGCCTTGACTTACCGGCGTATTGTCCAGATAGGTGAACGTTCCGTTGCGCGCTTCGGGCAAAAGCGTCGTGGCGGTCGCTCCGACCTGATTGGCGAGACGAAAGCCTTCGTAATTGAAAAAGAAAAATACTTTGTTTTTGAGAAAAGCCGGCGTGCCTTCGCCGAAAGCCGGGAACGGCACCGGACCGCTCAAAGAACCGCCGAACTGATTGCGGTTCAAAAACGGTCTTTGAACGCCCGTGCGGTTAAGATTGAAATTGTTCGACGCGAAATAGGAATTTCTATTGAAAGCGTAAAGCGAACCGTGAAACTCGTTGCCGCCGCGCGGCGTAACGAGCAAAACCTGGGTCGAACCGCTTCCGAGTTCCGCTCCCGCGTTTTGCGTGATGACGTTAAATTCGCCGGTATCGTCCACGGTCGGCTGATCGGAAACAAAACCGTTGCGGATAAAGTTGTCCTGCACGTTGAGTCCATCGCGCGTGTAGTTGACCGATGACGATCGCTGCCCGTTGATCGAGCCGCTCGTCGCATTGACGCCTGCCTGCAAATTGAGCAGCGAAAGCGGGTTGCGCCCGTTAAGCGGCAATTCTTTAATCTGCTGCGGGCTGACCGTCGTACTAAGTTCGCCGGTCGACGAGTTAATTTGTTCAGCGCCCGCCGTGACCGTAACCTGTTCGCTTACCTGCCCGACTTCGAGTTGGGCGGTGAGCGTATAATCGCGTCCGGCGTCGATCTTTACCTCGTTAGCGGTAAAACTTTTATAGCCGGTCGCCGTTATATTAACGGTGTAAACACCGAATTCAAGCTGTGACACATCGAAAGTGCCGTCTTGAGTTGCAACGACTGTTCTAACCTTGCCGGTCTGATTGTCGGTGACGGTAACGGTTGCGCCGGGAACTGCGCCGTCCGGAGCCGTCACGGTTCCGACAATTCGACCGGTCGTACTTTGGGCAAATGATGCAAGTGCCAGAAGACACGTCATCGAGATTGCCAGTAAAATCTTATTAAGCATAAACCCCTCCTTTAAACATTAAATACATATTTAGAAACCCTTGATAGATGTTCAGAAACCCTTGATACCTTTGAATTAAATAATTGGGAGTTTATTTGAGTTCAGAGGTGAGTCTAAAACTTCAAAAATGAATGTAAAAAACTATTTACTATATTTACTAAATGTAAATGTCAGTGAGGAATATTAGGCAAGTCATATGCCGCTGCCGCGCCGTTGTTTTATAAATTTTATTAACCTATCGCCCGCTTCGTTATATTTTTAATAATCGTTTCCGCGATAATGACTGAAAATCCATAATTTACCAAAAGCTTATGATTTTATACGAAATACCGGATTTATGACCGACCGTTCGCCAATAAAAAACCCCGCAGCAAGCTGACGGGGTATTAAAAGAGACGGAGTTGACCGTTTTCATCTGTCTTGCCTTGTTGCTGAACGTAGTTCTTGATCATTTGTTCGTTACCATGTGCGCCGACCGTGCTGATGAAATAGCC
>JANOBZ010000176.1:0-62523 GCA_031411895.1 Acidobacteriota bacterium
ACGCAGGCGGCAGCCAGAAAATGGACGATGCCGATCCAAAACTGGAAACAGGCGATGAATCGATTCGCCATTGAGTTCGAGGAGCAGCTTGCTCCTTATATGTAAAAAAGGCAGTTACACAATCTGCTTGACAGGCTCTAAAACGACTCTTCGTTTGTGGGAATTGCTATTCATAGGTTGTAGGAAGCGGGGTTAAAGTTTATTTCTTACCTTTCGATTCAGATACCTCCAAAACCTTCAAATACTCTCTTTTCTAAACATCAACGGGATTAATAAATCGTCGTTGACATCCTTTTCCGTCAAATTACATTCCGCCAAATAATTTTCACGTGTCAGAGGCTCATTTTTTATTATTAGCGCATATAAATTTCCATCTTTATGTCGCATGGCAGGATTGTTAAAGCCGTATTGACGATTTACCTCTTTTTGCAAATCAGGGGATAACTCACTATATCTCTTTCCGAGCTCACTACGAAGTTTTCCTTGAATTTCAGCCTCATTTTCTCGGAATTTAACGCAGGCGTTTAAAATTTCATTTCTCCAGGATTTTATATATTTCGACGCAAATTCTTCATTGTAATTAAACCAACTACCTTGCTCTAAAGCAGCTCTTTCAGCACCCTGTACAAAATTGGGAATTATGTCTTCGTCATAGTAGGAAGTGCCGAATAAATAATGCTCCGGGTCGCCAGTTTCTTCCATTCCGCAATAAATGACATGACATACTGAATATATTACCATCAATAAAGTCGATGCCTTCCGGCTCGATCCCGGCATCATCGGGCATTATTTCGTAAATGCTGGTATCAGGAATACACTCTAACACTGCCATCGAAGCGACTTTTTCCATTGCGTCAAATTTAGCTTCGGGAGAAAGGCATCTGAAAAACTTAAGCAATCTGTATTCATCAAGATTACGAATTTCGTTCATTGTTATTTTCGGTATAAATCAACATTGCTAAAATCGTTTTTATAATTTCCCAAATTTTTAAAAAAATTAAATACTTTCCGTTTGCGCATCAAATGCCAGTTGTGATCTTTAATAGTCGAAAGTCGAAGTTATTTAACTCCTATCTTTATGAATTTTTTGTAACTTCACATACTCGACAGCCCGCCAAAATCAATTCTATTTTTCAATCAGAGAACAAACTTTTCTGAACTGCAAAAAGCTCCGATGGGTTATTGTGCCCAAAATTCAAGTTTGACCTTGTTTAAAGCTCACCTGTTTATACGCCTAATTGATTAGATTTTTTAGTGAAAAATGAGTAAAATAATAGAGACAAGACTTCGCTTTTTCTTAATTGATAATTCTCGCTAAAGTATTGATTTATATAGCGTAATCTGGACTTAATTAATCCAAACTTTTGAGTCTGGTGCGTATACCAATTTCGCCACCCAGGCGCGAACTTTAGATATTAAAACTCTTCGCCGCATACGTCAAGAACAACCGCGCTTATTTGAAATATTGCCCGTAAAATTAAAACGTTTGCAGAGCGCGAAACAAAAATCTTGCAATCGGCGCTTTGTTTGTGGTTAAATTTTTGTTGTCAGAGTAATTTTACGTTATTTTGATGTTTCCGACCGGATTTTCTGCATTTCAAGAATAAAACTTTTCTTTCCCCTGTAAGCCTATAATTATGTTTGACATCACAAGAGACGAAAAAAATCTGCTTATTATCGAACAGGACGAAACGAGACGTAAGATTCTAACTTCCTTTTTTTCGGCAAAATATAATTGTGACGAAGCCGATTCGCTGAATGACGCGGTCGCCAAGATCCGCGAAAAGGAATATTCGGTTATTTTGACGGCTTTTACCCTTTCGAGTCTGAACGCGATTGATTTGATACCGTATTTGCAGGAACTTTCGCCGCGCACGATTCCGGTCTTTATCAGCGACAGCGAGATCGGAGCGGGAAACACCGTGCGCGCTTTTCGCGCCGGCGCGTTCGAAGTTATCCAAAAACCGTTCGAATTGAAAAAAGCCGACAGCGTGATCGAAAAGGCGTTCGGAAAGTTTGAACTGCGGTATATGAAAGACCGCTATCAATACCATCTCGAAGAGCTTGTCGCCGAACGCACGGTCGAATTGGACAATGCGCTCGAAGAAATCGAAAATTCGTATCGAAGCACGCTCAGAGCGCTTGTTCAGGCGCTCGAAACCAGAGATTTCGAAACGCACGGTCATTCGGAAAGAGTCGTGACATTCAGCCTCAGGCTCGGTTACGAACTCGGACTCGAAAAGGAAAAAATGCGCGATCTCGAACTCGGCGCGCTTCTCCACGACATCGGAAAAATCGGCGTTCCCGACGCGGTTTTACGCAAACCCGCCAAGCTTAACGAGGACGAATGGGCAAAAATGAAGCTTCACCCGCAGCACGGGCAAAAAATCCTCAGAAATATTCCGTTTCTCGAAGGCGCGGCGCGGATCGTCGCGCAGCATCACGAACGCTGGGACGGCGACGGTTATCCGTTCGGCTTGCGCGGCGAAGACGTTGATATCGGCGCGCGGATTTTTGCGGTCGTCGACGCCTTTGACGCGATGGTTTCTGACCGCGTCTATCGCAAAGGCTGTTCGTATCAGAAGGCGCTCGAAGAACTCGAACGCTGCGCCGGAACGCAGTTCGACCCGATGATCGTCGAAGCATTCAAGGCGATTCCGAAAGAAGACTGGGAAATCCTGCGCGAGCGCTCTTTGATGGAAAAACAAGAACTCGCATCTTTTCAAACGGTTGTCGCCGAACTCGTCTATTCGCGCCAGCAATTTGAAATGGTGCACTAAACAAAGACCGCGAAAACTTCGTTGGAAAACAGAGCGCCTTTGCCTGTCAGCCGCAGACGGTTTTCGACAATTTCAACCAGATCGAGCGACATTAAACGCTCCAAATCCTCGGCGTATTTCGATACAAGATTTACGCCGAATTTTTTTTCGTAAATTTCCAGATCAACGCCGCGCATCAGCCGCAAACCGAGAAAGACAAATTCCGAAGCTAAATCAATTTCTTCATTGTAAACAACTGCGGATTCGCTTGTTTCGACGAGCGAAACATAAGCGTTCGTGTCGCGTTCATTTGACCAACGCGCCCGTCCGTCAAACGAATGCGCCGAAACGCCGAACGCGAAAACTGGTTCGCAGAGCCAGTATTTCGTGTTGTGTTTTGATTCAAAACCGGCGCGCGAAAAATTCGATATTTCGTATTGCGCAAAGCCCTTGGCGGCGGTTTTTTCGATCATCAATTCATACATTTCAGCGGCTAAATCTTCATCGGGCGCGGGCTGGCGATGCGCGCGGATTTGCTGCGCGAGCGGCGTTCCTTCGTGAATTTCAAGAAGATAAAGCGAAAGATGTTCGGGATTTAAACGAAGCGCTTCCGTTAAATTTTTCTCCCAATCGGCGAACGTCTGACCGGGCAGACCGCCGATCAGATCGAACGAAATATTATCGAAACCCGACGCGCGCAAAAGCTCGAAAGTTCGCCGCGCGTCCGCTGCGTCGTGACCGCGCGCGAGCAGCTTGAGTGCCCGATCGTTAAAAGTTTGCACGCCGAAGCTCGCGCGATTAACGCCCAAACTTCGAAAATCGCGCAGTTTTTCTGCGGTGACGGTCGCCGGATTCATTTCGAGCGTAAATTCGATTTCCGGCTCGACGGCAAATTTTTTATGAACCGCCTCGATGATTTTTTCGAGCTGAATTGCGGATAAAAGCGAAGGCGTGCCGCCGCCGAAATAGAGCGTCTCGATTTGGGGTTTGGGATTAGGGATTTGGGATTTTTCATTCGTAATTCGTAATCCGTAATCCGTAATTTCCGCGCAGAGCGCTGCGACGTAGCGTTCGACCGCATCATTGCCGCGATAAACGTCGGTCGCAAAATCGCAGTAAGAACAGCGCGATTTGCAGAAGGGAATGTGAATGTAAATTCCGGCTTTCATTAAATTTTAACCGCGAAAACCGCGAAAAGTAACAGCTATTAAAATCTTACAGTTTTTTCGCCTCTTTCACGCGTTTTCGCGGTTAATCAATTTTCCAGACGGCTTTCGAGCGAGGTTTTCCACGCCGTTTCGAGTTCCGTGATCGAAGCCGAGATTTTTTCTTCGCCGTTAAGTTTGAAAATCAACTTTTCGCCCGCGACTTTACCGATCACTTCAAACGGCAGGTCGGCGATGATCGAGTTTATTTTTTCGAGATTTTCCGGCGCGAATGAAACGACGATGCGCGACGGTGTTTCGCCGAAAAGCAGTGATTCGGCGGAAAGCTCCGCGCTGTTTGCGAGTTCGATTTCTGCGCCGACGCCCGTGCGATTGAGCGACGAAAAACAGCTTTCCGCAATCGTTACGGCAAGTCCACCGTCCGCGCAGTCGTGCGCCGAACGAAGCAAAACCGCGTCGGCTAATTTCAATAAAGCATCCTGAACAAGTTTTTCAAAATTTAAATCAATTTCGGGCAAAATGCCGTTTTCGATCATCTCGGCAGTCGTCAATCCTAAAACCGTCTGCGCGTATTCGCTTGCCGCCAGATCGTCTTTTGTTTCGCCTAAGATTGCAATTAAATCGCCTTCCGATTTGAAGCCGTGCGTGATAAGTTTGCGTACGTCTTCGACGATTCCGACCATTCCGATCGTCGGCGTCGGAAGAATTCCGCGCCCGTCGGTTTCGTTGTAAAACGAGACATTGCCCGAAATGATCGGCGTTTCAAATGCTTCGCAGGCTTCCGAAATTCCGTCGACGACTTCCGAAAACGACCACATCACTTCCGGGCGTTCGGGCGATGCGAAATTCAGGCAATTCGTTACGGCAATCGGTTTCGCGCCGACACAGACGTTGTTTCGAGCCGATTCGGCGACGATCAATTTAGCGCCCATGCGCGGATTGATCGCCGCAAACTTGCCGTTGCCGTCAAGACACATCGCGATTGCGCGGCGCGTTTCCTTGACGCGCACGACCGCCGCGTCCGCACCCGGCAAAACTGCCGTATTCGTTCGCACCATCGTGTCGTACTGCGTATAAACCCAGCGTTTCGAACAAATATTCGGCGCAGCCAAAAGCGCTTTCAGCGCTTCGGTCTGAGTTGCGCCGCGCGAATTACGAGTCGCGATTTTAGCCGTGATTTCCTTTTTTCCTTTTCTCTTCTTCTCCTCTTCCTGAACGACCGGCTTCATCGGACGATTATATTTCGGCGCGGTGTCGGTGACGGTATCAACCGGAATTTCGGCTTCGAGAATGCCGTTGTGAAAAACCTTTAAGTGATGACCTTCAACGACTTTGCCGATCACGACGGCGTCTAAATCCCATTTTTTGAAAATATCAACGACTTGTTTTTCGCGTCCCGAACGCGCGACGATGAGCATTCGCTCCTGCGATTCGGAAAGCATCATTTCATACGCCGTCATTCCGGTTTCGCGCTGCGGCACGAGCGTTAAGTCCAATTCCAGACCGGTTCCGGCGCGCGCCGCCATTTCGACCGACGATGAAGTCAGTCCAGCCGCGCCCATGTCCTGAATTCCGGCAATCGCGCCCGAACGCATCGCTTCGAGACAGGCTTCGAGCAGAAGTTTTTCCAAAAACGGATCGCCGACCTGAACGGTCGGGCGTTTTTCTAATGCTTCTTCGTCGAATTCGGCGGAAGCCATCGTCGCGCCGTGAATTCCGTCGCGCCCCGTTTTCGCACCGACATACAATACCGGATTGCCGATGCCTTCGGCTTTACCGAAGAAAATTTGATCTTTGCGGACGATTCCGAGCGCGAATGCGTTGACCAGAGGATTTAGGCTGTAAGCTTCGTCAAAAACGACTTCGCCGCCGATGGTCGGTACGCCGAAACAGTTGCCGTAATGCGCGATTCCGTCAACGCAGCCTTTCAAAATTGATTTGTTGCGGCTGCCGTTTTTTGCGTCGTCGAGCGGTCCGAAACGAAGCGAATTCATCGCCGCGATCGGTCGCGCGCCCATCGTAAAAACGTCGCGCAAAATGCCGCCGACGCCGGTTGCCGCGCCTTGAAACGGTTCAATGAAACTCGGATGATTATGCGATTCGACCTTGAACGCGACGCACCAATCGTCGCCGATATCAACGACGCCCGCGTTTTCTCCGGGCGGCACGATTACTCGTTCACCGGCGGTCGGCAATCTTCCCAAATGAACGCGCGAAGATTTGTAACTGCAATGCTCCGACCACATTACGGAAAAAATCCCGAGTTCGGTCATCGAAGGCTCGCGTCCCATTATTTCTAAAACTTTCTCGTATTCTTCAGGCGTAAACCCGTGTTGAGCGACAATTTCGGGCGTGATTTTCGGTTCGTTCATCAGTTTATTTTGGTCAAGAAAAATGAAACTGACATTTTAACTTTTTGAGGGTTTGATGTCGAATGAAAGGAAGGGATTAGGGAGTAGGTTTTGGGTTTTTGTTCGTTGTTCGTTGTTCGTTGTGTTTAGTATTGGTACATTAAATTCTAAACCCAAAAACCAAAAACCCAAGACCAAAATCGAACTATGCTAATGCCGCCATGCCCATCGCTTCCCATTCTTCTTTTGCCGGACCGTAGACGCCGACGACCGGAACGCCGGCCTGGCGCATCAGGATCGTGACCTGTCCGCGATGATGCGCCTGATGATTGATCAGCAAACTCAAAGTCGTGCCGCGCTTCCAGATCATTCCGTACATTTCATCTTCGATTAAAAGAGTGTCGTCCGTCCAGTTTTTCGCCGTTTCTTCCGAGACGGATTTTGCCGCGCGTTCAAATGTTTCAGCGATTTCCCGCGCACTTGACGGCGGCGGCGCGTCTTCCGGCGGACAGTCAATCGCAAGCCCGACTTTACCGGGCATTTCACCTAAAGTTAAAACGATATGCCACGCCAGAAAACCGAGCGTTCTGCCGTCTTCGCTGACTTTTTGATTGAGCGATTCGTCGGTTAAATTGGTTAATAATTTAGTCGTAATTTCGGTTTCATAAGCCCAGCTTTGTATAAAATCTTCGACTTTTCGATACATAAATTTTTCTCCTTATGAATTTAGAATGATAGAACGTTGCATCTATGAAACTAACACGAAAAATAAAAAATTTCAAATAAAATAATCTGAAATTTTTCATGAAATCTAGTTTTGTGCCGCCGGTTTCGGAAGCAGTTTTTCGATTTCCGCGCGCAAGATGTCGGGTTTGACTCTGTTCTGTACGAAATACGCGATCTCGCCTTTTTCGTTATAAAGAATCGTGAACGGCAATCCGCCCTGCCAGTCTTTCGTGATTGACGTGATAACCGCATTTTCGTCCGCCGTTCTTAAAAGATAAGCGGGCATTCTGGCTTTCATATCGAGCAGAAATTTCGGCACCTCGCGGTTTATTTCCGCCAGATCGTCGAGCGAAATCGTGATGAAATCAATTTTGCCTTTATATTCGGTGTCGAGCTTGACCAGATCGGGAAATTCTTCGATACACGGCACGCACCACGTCGCCCAAAAATTGACGAGCAAAGGTTTGCCGTTCGGTTTGAGAACAGTTTTGATGCTCACTTCGTCAATCCGCGTCACTTTCGGCAGATTGGGATTGGGCGTGCGATTAGGCGTCGGTTTTTTCTTTTGGGCAAACGCGCCGAAAGAAAAAAGAAGGACGAAAACAAGTCCTGTAAAAACGGTTTTCGTCCCTTTTGATACTGCTTTATTCATTAGTTTTTAGCTTCTGAGGCTTTCTTTTTGATCGAACAGCCGAAAGCGTTGATTTTAGTTTTTTCGATCGGTTTACCGGCGAGCGACGAATCGAAAGCGATGCGCAGATAATTGCTCGTAATATTCTGTCCGTCCCGGCTGTTGTCGATCGCGCCGTGATAGAGCAAAACGTTTTTCGTATCGAAAAAATAAACTTCGGGCGTTACGGTTGCGCCCATTTTGTCGGCGAGCGCTGCGCCGACATCGAGCAGAACGGGAAATTTGTAACCGACTTTTTCGGCTTCCGATTTGACCCATTCGACCGATTCGGTGGCGCTGTTCGGATTGATGCCGATAAAACTGATTCCTTTCGATTCGTAGTCGGCGGCGACCTGATTGATGCGCTCGTTATAGCCTTTGACGACCGGGCACTGCGCCGAAAGAAAGATGATGACCGTGCCTTTTTTGCCTTTCAATCCGCTGAACGACTGTTCTTTGCCGCTCAAATCGTTCAGCTTGA
Organism: Acidobacteriota bacterium; assembly: GCA_031411895.1. Classification (GTDB taxonomy): domain Bacteria; phylum Acidobacteriota; class Blastocatellia; order Pyrinomonadales; family Pyrinomonadaceae; genus JAFDVJ01. Next base: position 8,154 of record JANOBZ010000176.1, read on the forward strand.
AATCTTCGAGAGTCGAGCCGACGGCGAGACTCTGTCCGTAAACATCGGAATTCGAAACAAAGACAAAAGCCGCTAAGAATAATGCTAACAAGATACCTTTTCGCTTCATAATTTTTACTCCTTTTTAGAATTAATAGTAACGTCAGTGTAGCAACTGAACGCTTTTAATGACAAGTTTTAAGATGTCTTACGCGGAAATTCGGGTGAGGGTTTCGGTGGGCGCATTGCTCGCCGGAAAATAAATTTTATAAATTTTTGAAATCTAATCGAGTTAGAAGCGGCATAAAGCGGTTCAATCCTTTACAATATGCGGTTTGCGATTATACTGGAAAGAAGGTTTTTCCGATAAATTCAACCACAAGTTTTATGCGACTTTTTCATGAATTGAAAAAGCTCTCGCGCCCGTCGAAGCGAATATCTTTGCCGATAATTCGCTTGATAATATTTCTCTGTCTGAATTTCACGTTCTTTTCCGCCGTGTCTGCTGCGCAATACCGCTTTGAAAACTGGTCAACCGAGCAGGGCTTGCCGTATAAAACCGTGCGCGGCGTTTTGCAGACGCGCGACGGTTTTATCTGGGCGGCAACTTCGGACGGTTTGGCGCGTTTCGACGGCGTGCGGTTCACGGTATTTAACACGGCGAATTCTCCGGGCTTAAAAACGAACCGGCTGGAATATCTGGCGGAAACTTCGGACGGGAGTTTGTGGATCAGCGGCGAAGACGGCGGATTGTTTCGTCTGCGCGACGGAAAGTTTTCGTCCGTTTCGAGCGTCGAAGGTTTGCCCGCCGGTCTTATTTTTTCGATCTATGCCGACCCGCAGGCAAATCGTTTGACGATTTTAACGCAGAAGGGAATCGCCGTCTGGGAAGATGAAAAGATCGTTTCGGTCGAATCGTTATCCGCGCCGAATCCTCGCTACGCTTCAGTGCTCGACAATACGGGCACGTTCTGCGTCAAGAAAAACGATGTCGTGCGGCGGCGGACGGCGGGCGGCGTCGTTGAATACAAGCTGCCGGACGATTTGCCGGAAACCGTTCTCGCGCAGGTTTACGAAGACCGTGCGGGCGCGGTTTGGATCAGCGTATTTCATCTTCCGAAACCCGGCAAATCGAAACTTTATATTTTCAAAAACGATCAAATCACTATTTTCGACGCGCGCGACGGATTGCCTAACGGATTGACGCAGAAGATTTTAGAAGATCGTCAGGGCAGTGTCTGGCTGGCTTCGGGCAAATTCGAAGAAGGCGGTTTAGTCAAATTCGAGAACGGAAAATTGCGCCGCTTTACAAAAGAAGACGGTTTTGTCGGAGTCGGCGTTCTGAGTTTGACCGAAGACCGCGAAGGCGCGATTTGGGCGGGAATTTCGGATAACGGTTTGGCGCGCATCAGCTCGCAGTTTATCGTTAATTTCACCAGGGAAAAAAGCGGACTTTCGACCAACAACATCTATCCGCTGTATGAAGATGCTGACGGCGTGATCTGGTCGGGCGCGTGGCGCTACGGCAGCGAAAGAATCGGTGGCGTGGACAAATTCGAAAACGGCGGATTTAAAAATTTTGCCGGCGAAAATCAATTACCTTCGCTCGCGCCGACCGCGCTTTTCAAAGACCGTGAAGGCGTTTTATGGATCGGCGCGCTCGGCGGTTTAACACGCTACAAAGACGGAAAATTCACTAATTTTACGCCGGCGAACGGTTTTCCGCACGGCAGCGTGAACGCGATCACCCAGACACGCGACGGCGCGCTCTGGATCGCGACCGAAGAAGGCTTAACGCGTTTTGAGAACAATCAGTTTACTGATTTTACGATCTCCGACGGTTTGCCGCACGCGGATCTGAGAAATCTTCACGAAGCTCGCGACGGCACGCTCTGGATCGCTTCGATGAGCGGTTTGGGAAGTTACAAGGACGGGCGATTTACAAATTGGTCGGACAAGATTCCCGCCGTGCAGATGCGTTCGATCTACGAGGACGCCGACGGAACGCTCTGGTTCGGAAGCTACGACGCCGGGATTTTTCGTTATAAAAACGGCGAATTCAAAGCGATTACGATTCAGGAAGGGCTTTTCGACAACGGTGCGTTTCAAATTCTCGAAGACGATTTCGAGCGTTTTTGGATCAGCTCGAATCGCGGAATTTACCGCGTCGCGAAAGCCGGACTGAACGATTTCGCCGACGGAAAAATTCAAAACGTGACGAGCATCGGCTACGGCGTAAAGGACGGAATGGCGGACGCGGAATGCAACGGCGGACGCTCGCCCGCCGGATTCAAGTCGAAAAAAGACGGCACGCTCTGGTTTCCGACGCAAAAAGGAATCGTGGTCGTCAATCCGAAAGCGCTGACCGTCAGCCCGCCGCCGGCGGGCGTCGCGATCGAAAATTGTCTGATTGACGGCAAGGAAACCGATTGCGGCAATATCAGAATTCTGCCCGAAAACGAATCGCTCGAAATCAAGTACACGGGCTTGAGTTTTAACAAACCCGAACAGATCAAGTTTAAATACACGCTCGAAGGTTTGGACGACAACTGGGTTGACGCCGGACGCCGCCGCCGCGCGTATTTTACGCATCTGCCGCCGGGCGAATATTCGTTCAAAGTTTTGGCGGCGAATGCGGAAGGCATTTGGAACGAAAAAGGCGCGAGCGTGAAGATCACGGTTACGCCGCCGTTTTATCAAACGTACTGGTTCGGCGCCGTGTGCGTTTTAATAATTGGCGGAATATTGTTTTTCGGCTATCGCCGGAGAATTGAAAATCTCGAAGCGAAACGCGTCGCGCAGGAAAAATTTTCGCGCCAATTGATGGAGTCGCAGGAGAAAGAGCGCCAGCGCATCGCCGCCGAGCTGCACGACGGGCTCGGTCAGGATTTGCTGATTATCAAAAACTGGGCGATGCTCGGACTTAAAAACGGCGCGGATTCACGCCGACAGCTCGGCGAAATTTCGGAAACCGCTTCTGCCGCGATTGACGAAGTGCGCGAGATCGCTTACAACCTGCGACCGTTTCATCTGGACGAGCTCGGCTTAACGAAAGCCGTCGAAGCGATGCTCGATAGAGTTTCAAAGGTTTCGACGATCGAATTTTCGTGGGAAACCGATTCGGTGGACGGATTTTTCCCGCGCGACGCGGAGATCAATTTTTACCGCATCGTGCAGGAATGCGTCAACAATATCGTCAAACATTCGGGCGCAACGCGCGCGCGCGTCGAAATCGAGCGCGACACGGAAGGCTTGCGGCTTTCGATCGAGGACGACGGCAGAGGCTTCGACACCGGTTCGATGGCTTCGAAACGCGCCAGTCAAAGCGGTTTCGGACTCGCGGGAATCAACGAGCGGGCGCGGATTCTGGGCGGGAAACTCTCTGTAAATTCCGAGGCGGGCGAAGGCACGACCGTTAAATTAACTTTTGTATGAACGAAGAGATAAAAATTTTGATCGTTGACGATCATCCGATCTTCCGGCGCGGTTTAAGGCAGGTTATCGAAATGGACGCGCAGTTAAAAGTTGTCGAAGAAGCCGAAAACGGTTTGGCGGCGCTCGATCTGATAAAAACCTTAAAGCCCGCCGTCATTGTCGCCGATGTGAATATGCCGCAGATGGGCGGAATTGAACTGGCGCGCAAAGTGAATGAACAAAATCTGCCGACGGCGCTCGTTTTTCTGACGATGCATAATGACGAAACGATGTTCAACGCGGCGATGGATTTAGGCGTGAAAGGCTATGTTCTCAAAGACAACGCGATCACCGATATTAGCGACTGCATCAAAACGGTCGCCGCCGGAAAACGCTACGTCACGCCGTCTTTGACCGAATATCTTTTCAATCGAAGCCGGAAAACTACCGATTTTAAAGAACGAACCGGCGGTTTAGGCGCATTGACCAAAACCGAACGGCGTGTTCTGCGGATGATTGCCGAAGAAAAAACCAGCAAGAAAATCGGCGAAATTCTCTTTATCCATCCGCGCACGGTTGATAATCACCGCACGAACATCTGCCAAAAATTAGACATTCACGGCACGAACGCGCTTTTGCGTTTCGCGCTCACTCATAAATCCGAATTGAGCGAATAACGATATTGGGATTTTGGATTTTGGATTTGGGATTGGTTTGGCGTCCGAATTGAAATTTATTCGTTTATATTTGAATTCTTTCGTTACCCGAAACACTTAAATCAATGCTGCCGTTTATCGTCGCGGAGCAAATCCAAAATCCAAAATCCCAAATCCCAAATCAAAATGTGTGTTTTCACATAGAAAATTGTGTGAAGAACTCTATTCACATCGCCTCTTAATCCGACTAAACTACCTTCAAATCAGATCCACAAAGTCAAAAACAACCTGGCATTGAAATATTTTTTATGGTGATGACCCTTTACCCGCAATAAAATCGTTTATCACCGATGAAGGAATGATTCAGGTCATTAAAATTTAATTTTGAAGAAAGAGGAGATAAAAATGAAGCGTTTGGTTAATAGCCAAATCAATTCAATCAAAAAGGAGATAGAGGAAATGAAGCAATTTAAAAGAAACATATTTGCAGCGCTGATAACATTCGGCATTTTGAGCTTTACGGCAATTTCGATCAATGCGCAGGGCGCGCAGGATTTTACGCTCGTTAATAAAACCGGCGTCGAAATTTACGCGCTCTATGTCACGCCGCATAACGCCGACGAATGGGGCAGTGACATTCTCGGCGCAGACACGCTGGCAGCGAACGGCACGCTCGACATCACGTTTTCGAGAAAGGAAAGAGCCAAGTTTTGGGATTTGCGCGTTGAGGACGAAGACGGCAACTTTATCGAATGGGAAAAGTTGAATTTGCTCGAAATCTCGACCGTCACGCTTTTTTACAGGAACGGTAAAGCGACCGCGACTGTCGAATAACGCCGGTGCGAAAGCTCAAATAATTTATCAGGTTCTGAAATAAAGTTTACAGGAGAAAATATGACGAGAAAATTTTTTGCGGTAATGACAATTATCGCATTCGGATTAGGAATGTTCGGCTGCACGGCGAGCGTTTCGACCAACACAAGTACGAACGCGGCAAAACCGGCGAATTCCGCGACGAATTCAAGCAATTCAAGCAATTCAAGCAAGTCGAATTCAGCCGCTAAAACCGACGCCAAAACAAAACCCGCGCTGACGGACGAAAAGAAACCGACCGACGGCAAAGCAAAAACGACCGGCAAAAAGATTCCGGTTCCGGAAAATTGGATTTACGTTTATGACGAAAGTAAAGGCTACGGCTTTTCGATGCCCGAAGGCTCGACCGGCGGACAGGAAGGCGTTGACGGCGTTGATACTTTTGTCGGCGCAACGCCCGCACCGACGGAAGCCGCAGTTTTCGTAATTACCTTCAAGGATAAGCAGATGACGAAAGAAGATTTGCTTACCGTATCGGTCAAATTCCTCGAAGAAATGGGCGAAACCGTCAAACCGGGAACTTTGTCCGGCGAAAGCGACGATTATGCCGTTGCCGACGCGACATCAACGAGCAAAGACGGCGGCAAATCGAAATGGAAAATCTTGGTCGGAACCGACGTTTCGGACAATTACGTGATGCTCGTCGGAACGGAAGAATCAAAATACGACGCGCATAAAGACATTATTGACGCCATTTGGGGCAGTTTTGAAATGTGGAGCGGCGGCGCGAGCGGCAACAGCTAAAGCATACGATTTGTTAAAGGGAATGACCATACGGTTTGTGAGTTTTCCTGTCTTCAAACACACGCCGAACAGTCATTCCCGACCCATTTTTTGAGAGGCGCTCGTAACGGCAAATTCGCTGATTGAGCGCCTATTTTCGCAAACGGCTTGATCGGTTTGATCGCGGGGTTTTATGAATCTGCTCATTGTTGAGGACAACTTAAAGATGCGGCGGATGATAAAATCGATCGTCGCCGATCTCGCCGACCGGATAGACGAATGCGACGACGGCGGCGAAGCCTTCGCGCTTTATTCGGAAAACAATCCGGACTGGGTTTTAATGGACATTCATCTCAAAGAGGAGACAAACGGAATCGCCGCGACGCGCGAAATCACTTCCGTCTTTCACGAAGCGAAAATCATCATCGTGACCAATTACGACGACGCGCATTTTCGCGAATCGGCGCGCGAAGCCGGCGCGATCGATTATGTTTTAAAGGAAAATCTGCTCGATGTCAGGCGGATTCTGCAAAACGTTTAAGCCTTAGTTTTCTTAGCGACTTTGCGCCTTTGCGGGAGACGTTGAAATTTCCCGCAAAGGCGCAAAGTCGCTAAAAAACCGAGCCATTTCTTACTTTATTCACTTCTCAAACACCTTCCGAAAAATCTTTCTCAAACTATGTTTCATCAATGAAATAAATGTTATAATTAATGACTTCAAACGTGATAGTCATCGGCGAAAAAATCGGTCATTACAAGGTTCAGTCTTCAATCGGCGCGGGCGGAATGGGCGAAATTTATCGCGCTTCGGATACGCGTTTAAGGCGCGACGTAGCGATCAAAATCCTGCCCGAAAGCCTTATTAAAGATACTTCGGCGATCGAACGCTTTATGCGCGAAGCCTACGCCGCGTCAGCCCTGAATCACCCGAACATCCTGACGATTTTCGACATCGGCGAGCACGAAAAAACGCATTTTATCGCGACTGAACTCGTCGAAGGCGAAACGCTCCGGCAGAAAATGCAAAGCGCGCGCCTGCGCTTGACGGAAATTCTCGAAATTGCGATTCAGACCGCCGGCGCGCTCGTCGCCGCGCATGAAGCGGGAATCATTCACCGCGACATCAAACCCGAAAACATCATGATTCGCCGCGACGGTTACGTAAAAGTTCTCGATTTCGGGATCGCCAAATTGTCGGAAAACGAGTCATCGGAAATTGATGCGGACGCGGCGACGCTCGTCCAATCAATCACCGCGCAGGGAATGATTCTCGGGACGGCGTTTTATATGTCGCCCGAACAGGCTCGCGGTTTGAAAGTCGACGCGCGCAGCGATGTGTTCAGCCTCGGCGCTGTGATTTACGAGATGACGGCGCGAACATTGCCGTTTTCGGGTGCAACTATCGCCGATGTCATCGCTTCGATTCTCACGTCGGAACCGAAACCGCTTTCGGAAATCGTCGGAAATCTGCCGCCCGAATTCGAACGCATCGTCGCGAAAGCCCTGAACAAAAAATGTACGCTGCGGTATCAGACGATGAAGGAATTTGCCGACGATTTAAGGCAGATTCGCCAGCGTCTGGAATTCGAAACCGAATTGCAGCGAATTCACGTTTCGAACGATGTTTACGCTTCGAGCGGCGAGCTTTTTCCGCTCGAAAACGCGACGCGCATTTTACCGAAAACCGCCGCGCCGCGTAAAACTCGGACGCGCAAAGCGATCGATTCGCTCGCCGTCCTGCCGCTCGTCAACAGCCGCGCCGACGCGGAAACCGAATATCTCGCGGACGGAATCACCGAGGGAATTATCAACTCTCTGTCAAAACTGCCGAAACTCCGCGTCGTTCCGCGAAGCACGGTTTTTCGCTATAAAGACCGGCAAAACGATTTACAGCAGATCGGCACGGAACTCGGCGTGCGCGCCGTTTTTGCCGGTCGAATCTTACAAATCGGCGATTCGCTCGTCGTTAACGCAGAGCTTGTCGACATCGCCAACGAAGCGCAAATCTGGGGCGAAAATTATCGCCGCGAGATGACCGATATTTTTACTCTTTTGGACGAAATTGCCGAAGACATCAGCGAAAAACTCCGGCTCAAACTTTCTGGCAAGGACAAAAAACAGCTTTCGAAACGCTACACGGAAAACACCGAGGCTTACCAGTTTTATCTCAAAGGACGTTATTTCGTGACATCGAAACGCACCGAGGAATGGATCAAAAAAGGCATCGAATATTTTCAGAAAGCGATTGATCTCGACCCGAATTACGCGCTCGCTTATTCGGGAATCGCCGAAGCCTACGGTTTTTTAGCGTCTTCGACCGGCGGCTGGTCGCCGCGCGAGGCTTACCCGAAAGCCGAAGCCGCCGCGCTGAAAGCTCTTGAACTGGACGACAGTTTAGGCGAAGCGCATTGTTCTTTGGGATTTTCGCAGCTGCTTTACGATTGGAATTTCGCGGAAGCCGAGCGCGAATTTAAGAAAGCCATCGAGCTGAGCCCGAATTATCCGAACTCGCACGACGGTTACGGATTTTATCTGAAAGCCGTCGGACGCCACTCGGAAGCGATCGAAAAATGCAAACAGGCGCAAAAACTCGACCCGCTTTCGCCGTTCGCGCACGTTTCTCTCGGTTACGCGTATTATTTTGCCCGCGATTATGAACGAGCGGTTGAAGAATGCCGCAAAGCTTTGGAGATGGACAAACATTCGACGTTTGCGCATCGCAATCTCGGACTCGCTTTTTTGCAGCAGGGAAAACTCGAAAAAGCGATCGAAGCCTTGAATAACGCCGTCAGATTTTCGCAGGGCGGCTTAGCGTTCGAATCCTACCTCGGTTTTGCCTACGCCGTCGCCGGAAAGCGCAACGAAGCGCTCGAAGTTTTAGCGAGTCTCGAAGATTTAGACCGCGAACGCTATGTTCCGGCGTATAATTTCGCGATCATTTACGCCGGTTTAGGCGATTCGGATAAAGCGTTCGAATGGTTCGAGCGGGCGCGCAAAGAGCGTTCGGGCTTTCTGCCGTTTCTCAAGGTCGAGCCGATCGCTGATGTCTTGCGTGATGATTCGCGGTTTGACGATTTACTCGAAAAAATCGGTTTGAATCAGTAAGCATTTCCCGCAAAGGCGCGAAGAAATCCAAGGGAAAAACTAAAATCATTCTGAATAAATTTACTTTAAAGACTTTGCGCCTTTGCGGGAAATCGTTTTTGATTTTGTTTACCCGAATAATCTCGGTAAACGCCTATTGAGATTTTTCGGCAGAAGGATTTCCATCGCGTCGTCAACCGTTACGATGCCGGCGATTTCGCCCAGATCGTCAATCACGGGCAGGGCGAGAAGATTGTATTCGGCGATCATTTGCGCGGCTTTTTCGGCTTCGTCGTTCGGATGCGCGAATTGAAACTGCTCGCGCATCGCGGCTGAAAGCGGATAGGTCGGATCGGCTAAAATCAGGCTGCGAAGCGAGATAACGCCGCAGATTTTCCATGAGTTTTCTTCTTCGACGACATACAGGTAATAAATCATATTCGGCGTTTCCGCCATTTCTCTTAATCGCGCGATCGCCTGCCCGACCGTCAAATCTTTCGGAAACGCGATGAATTCCGTGGTCATCAAACCGCCCGCCGTGTCGTGCGCAAACTCCATTAATTCGGCAACGTCGGCGCGTTCCTCGTCTTCCATCAAATCGAAAAGCTCTTTCGCCTTGTCCTCGTCCATTTCGCCCAAAACGTCAACCGCGTCGTCGGGCGACATTTCTTCGAGGATGTCGGCGGCGCGTTCTTCGTCCATTTCTTCGAGAATTCGCGCCTGATTTTCCGTCGACATTTCTTCGAGCGTGTCGGCAGCGATTTCGTCGTCCAGCGATTCGACGATTTCCGTGCGGTGAATCGGCGAGAGCGATTCGGCGAGCTGCGCGATTTCGACCGGGTGCAGGCGCGATAATTTATCCTTCGAAGATTTCAGCTTGACGGTTGACGACGACGAATCGGTCGCGAGATAACCGACGTCCGCCCAATCAATTACTTCGACGATCCGCGAGCTGCCGTAAAAACCTTTCGGCATCAAACGGCGCAGGAAACCTTTCAAGCTGACGTCCGCGCCCGAAACGCGCCATTCGCCGCCGGATTCGATGATCTGCACGTCGTTGACGCGGACGACACGTTTGCCGTCAACGTCGATCAACTGATTATCGAGAACGTCTTTCGCGAGCAGAACTTCGTTGACGCGGCGCGTGAACGGTTTGAGATTGATCTTTTCCGAGTTCATCCGCGCGCCGTTTTCGCTCAAAGACGCGAGCCGTTTGCGCGACATAAAAAAATCGCGGCGCCGATAACGCGCGACGATCCCGACCACGGACGGATAATCTTCCTCGCCGTAGCGCACGATTACGTCGCGAATCGAAGCGATTTTTTCGCCTTCCGCGTCGTAAATCGGACGCCCCAGAATCTGAGAAAGATAAAGCATAGCTCAAGCATAAACGAAGATCGCGCGATTTTAAAAGCAATTTCACTAACGGCTGAAAAGATTCTCAACGCAAAGGCATTTCGATTTCGGATTTTAGATTTGGGATTTGAGATTTTGCATTTGCTTAAATTTCAATCCGCGATCCGAATTCACAGATCCAAAATCGAAATGCCTTTGTGTTAAATCATCTCTTAATCAGCGAATTTTTCTGGAAGTCGCGCGGCTTTAACCGTTTCTATTAAGCATAGACGCTTGTATCAGCAAGCGACGCAAGGCATTAAAACTCGTTTCCAAGCCAAATACAAACCGCATAAGAAAACACCAAAATTGCCGTTATTTGTGAATAAATTTATGAAAAAGATTATTCTTTCGATCACCGCACTGTGCCTCCTGACGATTTCCGCTTCCGCCCAAAAAAGAGTTTTTGACAATTTCGACGCCACCGGCGGCGTGCGCGTCGTAACGCCGACCGTTTCGCAAACCCCGACGGTCAAACCGCAGAAAACCAAAACCGGCGATAAGCGAAGATTGGTTCAGAAAACTTCGCAGACGATGAGCGTGCAGGACGGCGTCGGCACGAAAAATTCAAAAAACGCGAATTCCGTAACGATGACGATGGGAACGGGAACGGCAATGCGCGGTTTCACGACCGGCAGCATCGAGATTGATGCTTACATCGTCGATTCGTCGCGCCGCTACAATATCGACCCGCTTTTGATCTACGCGCAGATGCATCAGGAATCGTCGTTCAAATTAAAAGCGACTTCCTACAAAGGCGCGAGCGGTTTGATGCAGCTCATGCCGGCGACGGCGCGGCGCTTTGGCGTGACGAATATTTACGACCCGAAACAAAATATCGATGCGGGCGTCAGATATATGCGCTGGCTCTTGAACACATTCGGCGGCGACGTCGTGCTCGCGCTTGCCGGATATAACGCGGGCGAAGGCGCGGTTTGGAAATACGGCAATCAGGTTCCGCCGTACCGCGAAACGCAGGAATACGTCCGCCGCATCACTTCGCGTTACAATTCGATTTCGAATCCGAATTACGCCAGAAGCGTTAAAACCGTTTCGACCCAGCAAGCCGCGCGGCTCGAACAGAGAGAAAAGAAACCCTTGTCGGTCTACGAACAGAACGCACTGACGATCCGTACGCCCGACGGCAGAATGCGGCTCGTTAATCAATAATTTTTCAAAAAAGTTTCCACGCGGAAGAGTTAATCTCTTCTCCTCTTGTCTGAGAAGGATTCACGGTCGGCAGCGCTTGCCGACCGCTTTTTTGTGCGAAATTCGCAACTTTGATGTATGCTTTTTAATTGTTAATTGTTAATGATTAATGATTAATGGTTAATAAGACCAAAGCTAACAATTAACAATTAACGGCTTTGTCCGAAAAGTGCTCAAGTCGAAGCGCGGACGACTCGTCCGCCGGAACGCGCGAAGCGTTCAAAAAGCGATTCATGCACTTAAGTGTTCAATAAAACGAAAGGTTTTCAGCGTGTCGGACACGCTTGCGGACGAGCCGTCCGCGCTCCGATCGGCGACGATTTTTTACTTTATGCACTTTTCGGGCAAAGCCACAATTAACAATTAAATATTATGTTTTGCATAAAATGCGGCGCGAAAAATTCGGATGAAGCGGTTTACTGCCAGAAATGCGGGACGCTGCTCGAAGCGGGCGAAGAAGAAACGCGGGTTGCGCGAAAATCCGTCGAAGAAGAACAGCGCGTCTCACGGATTTCCGTCGAGGTAAACGCGGACGGAGAAAACGAAGAAACAAAGGTTTTCTCGATCAGCCCGACGACGAAATTCGTCAAGATCGGCTATATCTTAGCGGCAGTCGGCGTGTTTTTATTCGTCGCGCTGCTCGCGATGTTCGAGGTCAGTTTCTGGATCTCGCTGCTCATCGCGCTGCCGCTTTTTCTGGTTCCGGCTTATTTTCACCTGCGGCAGAAAATGGTGCGTTATACGCTGACCGATTCGAAGATCGAGATTGACGAAGGCTTTATCTTTCAAAGTTCGCGCAATATTCCGCTGCGCTCGATTCAGGACGTTTCCGTATCTTCGACGATCACGCAAAGAATGCTCGGTTTCGGCAATCTCGTGATTGACAACGCGAGCGAGGACGGCGGCAAAATCATCTTAAAAAATATCAACACCCCGAAAAAATACGCCGACATTCTGCTCAAACAGATGCGCCTGCTGAACAAATAAATTACGAATTACGAATTACGAGTTACGAATTACGTAGAAATTTTTCTATAATCTGAAATTTGAAATTTGTAATTCGTAATTCGTAACTTTATGAAAAAAATATTCGTCACCGGCGGCGCCGGATTTATCGGTTCGGCTTTTATTCAGCTCATTTTGCGCGAGACTTCCGACGTCGAAATCGTTAACTTCGACGCGCTGACCTACGCGGGTAATCCCGAAAATCTGAAAGGCGTTGACGACGCGCGGCACACATTCGTCAAGGGCGACATCTGCGACAAAGCGGCGGTTTTGTCGGCTTTGCCCGGTGACTGCGCGGCGATCTTTAACTTTGCCGCCGAATCGCACGTCGACCGTTCGATCGCGTCGGCGGACGAATTCGTTCTGACGAACGTGCTCGGCACGCAGGTTTTGCTCGACGCGGCGCGCGCGAAAGAGGTTAAAAGATTCGTCCAGGTTTCGACCGATGAAGTGATGGGTTCTTTGCCGGACGAAAGCAATCTGTATTTTACGGAATTCTCGCCCTTGAAACCGAATTCGCCCTATGCGGCATCCAAAGCGGCGGCAGAGCATTTCGTCCGCGCGGCGCGTGAAACCTTCGGACTCGATTACGTAATAACGCGCTGCGGCAATAATTACGGACCGCGCCAGTTTCCCGAAAAGCTGATTCCCTTGATGATCGCCAACGCGATCAACGACGAGAGTTTGCCGGTGTACGGCGACGGGCGCAATGTCCGCGACTGGATTTACGTCGAAGATCACGCGCGCGCCATCTGGCTCGCATACAAACTCGGCAAAGCGGGCGAAGCCTACAACATCGGCGCGCGCAACGAGCGATACAACATTGACGTCGTCAAAGCTATTTTAGACGCGCTCGACAAACCGCACAGCCTGATAAAATTCGTCGCCGACCGGTTGGGACACGACCGCCGCTACGCGATCGATGCCGCGAAGGTCGAAACGGATTTGGGCTGGAAACCCGAAACAACATGGGAAGAAGGCTTGCAGAAAACGATTCTGTGGTATCAGGAAAATCAGGACTGGGTCAACAATATCCGCAACGGCGCATATCGCGATTACTACCAGAAAACGTACGGCGCGAGCCTGAACGCATAGACATCGCAAATGTGTTAATTATTAAAAAACGGAAAAGACATGTATCAAAAAGTTTCACTTTTGAGAGAATCAGCGCTGATTCCTCGGAATGAATGACTGATTCCTCGAAATGAGCGAGTAATTCCTCGGAATGTGTGCCTGATTGCTCAGAGTTTATGAATCATTCTTCGGAATCCCTGACAAATTTCTGGGAGTTTCTAAAAGATTCTTCTTAAAGCGCGGCAGATTATTCGAGATATGCTAATGATTCCGAAGAATTGAACGCTTATTACGTTGAGAAAATGTATTATTTCAAGAGAACATCACGCGATTTTTAAGCGAAATTATGAAAATTTTAATCACGGGCGCGAACGGAATGGTCGCGAAAGCGACCGCGAAATATTGCGAATCGATCGGCGACGAGACGATCGCGCTGGCGCGTCAGGAACTCGATATTGCCGATAAAGATGCGGTTTTAGAAAGATTTAAGCGCGAAAAATTCGACGCCGTCGTTAATTGCGCCGCTTTTACGGACGTTGACGGCAGCGAAACGAACGCGGAAAAATGCTACGCGGCAAACGCCGTCGGCGTCGAAAATCTGGCGCTCGCTTCAAAGGAAATTGATTGCCGTTACGTCACGATTTCGACCGATTACGTTTTCGACGGCGCGAACAAAGGATTTTACACGCAGCGCGATACGCCGAACCCGCAGGGCGTTTACGGGCAGTCGAAACTAGACGGCGAAATTCGCGCCCGGAACGCTTACGCGCGCTCGATCATCGTTCGTTCGGGCTGGATTTACGGGCACGGCGGCACGAATTTTCTGAGCGTGATGCACAATCTGCTGGCGCAGGGAAAATCCATCAAAGCGATTTACGATTCATTCGGAACGCCGACTTTTGCCGAAGATCTGGCGCGCCGGCTGCGCGAATTAGCCGAACTGGATTTGCCGTCTATTTTTCACGTTACGAATTCAGGCGAGGGAACTTCGTATGCGGGTTTTGCCGAAAAGGTCTGCGAGATCAAAGGCTTCGACAAGAATCTGCTCGAACTTTCGCCCGCCGACAGCTTAAAGCGTCCCGCTCCGCGCCCGCAATCTTCAAAAATGGCGTGTCTTTTCAGTGAAAGATTCGGCTTAAAACCTTTACAGGATTGGGAAGACGCTCTGCGAGAATTTTTGAGTAGAGGAGCAGAGGAGTAAAGGAGTAGAGGAGTAGAGAAAAAGGGGAGAAAGTTGATTATTTTCAACCGTCTCCCCTACTCCTTTACTCCTCTGCTCCTCTACTATCCTTTCGTCGTGTGAATCGAAGCAGCCGTTTCGGCTTCTTCCATGAGCGGCGTCGAATCGTCGTCGGGCGAATTGTAATAATTGTAGGTGTAACCGTAGCCGTAATAGCCGTATTCGACCGAATCGGATTTGATGCCGTTGAGCACGACGCCGTAAATGCGCGCGCCGATGTTCGCCAGACGCTGTTTGAAGCGGCGCATCAGGTGAATCGAGCTTTTGCCCGCCATCGCGACGAGCACGACGCCGTCAACCAGCGTCGAAAGAATCGCCGCGTCGGTAAACGAAATCGCGGGCGGCGAATCAATGATGACGTGTCTGAAATTGCCTTTTAAGAACTGCAAAAGATTTTTCATCTCCTGTGAACTCAAAAGTTCAGCCGGATTCGGCGGGATCGGACCGCTCGTGATGATTTTCAGTTTCGGCAAGCCCGGGCACTGTTTCATCAATAGATCGGTGTTTTTCTCGCCCGAAAGATAGTTCGTCAAACCGGCGGTATTTTCCAGATCGAAGTGACTATGAAGACGCGGACGCCGCAGATCGCAGTCAATAATAATGACCTCCGCGCCCGACTGCGCGAGCGTGATCGCCGTATTGATCGCCGTCGTCGTTTTGCCTTCCGAAGGCTGCGACGAGGTTACGAGAATCGTCTGCGGCGGTTTTCCGGCGGACGAAAAGAGCAGGGACGTGCGCAGATGGCGGTAGGCTTCAGCCATCGCCGAACGCGTGTCTTCGAGCGCGATCAGCGCGGTTGTCGGCGCGGCGCTTCCGTTCTTACCGGCTAAGAGTTTGCGTTTTTCGGTCGGCACCTGATGCGGAATCAGCGCCAGCGTCGGCAATCCGAGATGTCTGCCGATATCGTCCGAGGTGCGAATCGAATCGTCGAGATAATCGAGTAAAAAGGCGAGTCCGATACCGGCTGCGAGCGAAACCAGAAACGCGACAATAATATTGCGCGTTCGCTGCGGTCCGATCGGTTCGGTCGGTTTGATCGCGGAGGTCGTAATTTTTAGATTGTCGGGGCGATTTCCGCTGATTGCCAGTTCCTGTTCCTTCTGGCGCTGTGTGTATGTGTCGAGCAGACCGCGGTTGGTTTCGATCTCGCGCTTCATCGTCGTCAGTTTCGTTTCCGCCTGACCTTCGATGTTCGCTTTCCCTTCTGCCTTATTGAATGCCGTAAGAAGCTGGATTTCGCGCTTAACGAGCGAGTCGAGCTGCGACTTTAACCCGACGAGCGCTCCGTTGATAGCCTCTTTTTCTAATTTTTTCTGATCTCGGTCGATCATTTCCGTAACTTTTTGCTCGGTTTCGGTGCGCGCCAGTTTAAGCTTTTCAATTTCTCCGATAATCGCCTGAACCTGCGGAAACTCATCCGTGTATTTCGTGCGCAATCCGGCTAAAGTGATTTCCTTATCTTGGATTTGTTTGTCGATGCCGCGAATCTCGTCCTGCAGTTTAGCTTTGCGTTCGGTATTGAGTCGGACCGTGTCAATATAAATCTTGCTCTCGGTCAATTGGGGAATGCTCGCGCCCTCGCCGCGCGCATTTGCTGCAACAGCGGTGTTATAGCTGGCTTCGACTTTCAATCGCTCGTTGTACGCATCCTGATACTGTGAGTTGAGCGACTGCAAAGCCGTATTGCGAAATTCGCCGCCTTTATCCTGAAGCGGCAGATTGGCGGAATTCAGCAAATTGATGAGCTCGATTTCCTGACTGGCAATCGTGTTTTTCAGCTCGTCAATTGATTTGCTGAGTTCGTCATACTGCTGTTTAGCACCGCTGATCGCGCGTTCGGCGTCCTTATCAATAAACATTTTCGCCGTCATATCGGCGACTTTCGCCGCCAAGTCGGGATTCGTGCTCTGAACGCTGACGTTGACGAGATTCGTTCGCTCAACGGGCTCGATTCTTAAACCGCCCAGAAATATTCCGGCATAACCGTTGGCGCGGTCGAATTCTTCGGGCGTCAGAATGATTTTTTCGGTTGTCGTCGAGGTTATTGTGGTTTCATTATTTTCCGTTAAAACCGGCAAAGACGTTTCCCTTTCGGTCTTGGCTTTTTCGCTCGAAAAAAGCGATTTTAGCGTCGTCATCACGCCTTTGTTCTGATTAGCAAAAAGATTCGGGTCGCGGTGCAGATTCAGACGAATCATGACTTCGCGCATCAGATCGGGATTTTGCAGAAGTCTGAGCTGCGTGTTCGTGTAATTTGCGTCGTTGCCGAAGTTGATGTTGATCGCGTCTTTTGACGTTACCTTCGGCTTCGGCGGTTCGATAATCATCTCCGTCCGCGCTTCGTACATCGAAGGCTGACGATACATATAAAACGCGACCACCGACGTGACCAGAATCGCCAGCGCCAGAATCAGCGGGAGACGTTTGTAGATAACGTTAAAATATTCGCGCAGCGAGCGCTGCTCGTTAAACCCTTCTTCTTCGTAAATTGGTGAGTAAGCCGCCGGGTACTCGTGTGTGGATAACTGAACTTCTTTGGCAGTCGGCATCGGCAGCAGCCGCTCGTTTTTTTCCATACTTCTCTTAAAAACCTCTTGTAGCGCTAAGCGTAAAACGGGAATCTTATTTTATAACACAGATAAGTAATATCTATTAGTTAATTTTGAACAAATATATGCAAATATACAACTTTTTTGACCGCAGAGCAAAATTTTTCATCTAAGCTACAGCGTAGTTTTGTTTAGTTACAAGACCGAATGATATAATCGTTAGTTTGTTAAAATTTATTATTTTTTCAGTTTTTCAGTTTATACACATATATGATAGGAATTTCCGAAAACGGTGCGGCGACGGCAAATCAGGATTTTGATTTGGGTGTCGTCGGCTTTAAATTCTCCGATTTATTTGATGCGGTTCGGCTCGGTGAATTAGCCGAAAAGTTTTACGACGATTTAAAAGATGAAAACGCGCTGCTCCACGAAGCGCTGATAAAATACATCGCGGCGCGCGGCGCAGGCTATGAAGCGCGCGTCGAATCGAACATTTTGACCGATTCCGCGCCGTATCTGTCGCGTTTTATCGCTAAAATGTTCGGCATCACGCGCGAACGCGAACAATTCGAGCGCGAGATCACCGAACAGAATCCGATCTGGAAATATAAATTTTTCGTCCAGCGCCGCGCGATCAAAAAATACACGGCGGAAAGGATCGCCGCGATCAATGAAAACGAGATCGCCGAAGCCCTGCGCGAATTCAAGTTTGCCGCATTTGACGAAACTCTCGTTTACGACGAGGAACTCGCTGTCGCATACATTACCGACAAGCTCGTCGAAGCCGAAGAAGCTTTGACGAAAAATCCCGAAATGACGGCGGAGATTCAGGAAACCTTAAATAAGGTCGCGAAGGCTTACGATAAACTCCAGGACAAAAATTTCGGCAAGCTTTTCGAGCGCAACATTATCGAAATCGAAGGCACGGGCGCGAGTTTGCAGATCAAAGCCGTTTTGCAGATGCTCGAAGCCTGGTCGGCGATCCAGTTTCACGGTCGCCGGAAAAAATGGTATTCGTTCAAAACGCCGCACGCGCTCGATTACCAGAATTTGGTTCACCTGATTCATCCCGAGCCGAAATTGCACAACATTATGCGCGGGAAAACGGAAGAGATGCGCCGCCGCGACGGTTTTAAGCTGACCGACGACCGCGGAACGCAGCGCGACGCGCTTTATGAAGTCGACTACTGCCTGATCTGTCACGAACGCGAAAAGGATTCGTGCTCGAAAGGCTTGCACGAAAAGGACGGCAGCGTGAAACGTAATCCTTTGGGAATCAAGAGTGAAGGCTGTCCGCTGGACGAAAAAATCTCGGAAATGCACCAGATGAAGCGCATCGGCGATTCGATCGCGTCGCTCGCGCTCGTGACGATCGACAATCCGATGTGCGCCGGAACCGGTCACCGCATCTGCAACGATTGTATGAAAGGCTGTATTTTCCAGAAACAGGAGCCGGTCAATATTCCGCTCGCCGAAACCGCGACGCTGACCGACGTTTTGAATCTGCCGTACGGTTTTGAAATCTATCATCTGCTGACGCGCTGGAATCCGATCAACGCCAAACGCCCGCACCAATTGCCTTACAACGGCAAGAATGTTTTGGTCGTCGGCTTGGGTCCGGCGGGCTACACGCTCGCGCATTATCTACTCAACGAAGGCTTCGGCGTGATCGGCGTCGACGGTTTGAAAATCGAGCCTTTGCCGGACGAATGGACGGGAAATTTGGGCAAACACGCGCCGAAACCGATTAAAAATATCGCGGAAATTACCGACGACCTAGACGAACGCATTTTGTCGGGTTTCGGCGGCGTTTCGGAATACGGAATCACTGTTCGCTGGGACAAGAATTTTCTCACGATGATGCAGCTCATGTTGTTTCGCCGCAAACGTTTCCGCGCTTACGGCGGCGTTCGTTTCGGCGGAACCTTGACGATCGAAGACGCGTGGGATTACGGTTTCGACCATATCGCGATCGCGACCGGCGCGGGACGACCGACGATCGTGCCGATGAAAAACAACCTGATTCGCGGAATTCGTCAGGCGTCGGACTTTTTGATGTCGCTTCAATTGACGGGCGCGTTCAAGAAAGACACGCTTTCGAATTTACAGGTGCGGCTGCCGGCAGTCGTGATCGGCGGCGGTTTGACGGGCGTCGACACGGCGACCGAGATTTTTGCGTATTATCCGGTGCAGGTCGAAAAAATGCTCGAAAACTTTGAAGCGATTTCGGAAGATCGCGGCGAAGAATCTGCCTGGGCGGCGTTTGACGACGAAGAAAAGAAGGTTTTCGCCGAATTTCTGGTTCACGGCAAAGCGATTCGTGAAGAAAGAAAACGCGCCGGCGAGGCGGGCGAACAGCCGAATTTTGTTCCGCTTTTGCAGCAATGGGGCGGCGTTTCATTGGTTTACCGCAAGCGCCTTCAGGATTCGCCCGCGTATCGCCTGAACCACGAAGAAGTTCAAAAAGCTTTGGAAGAAGGCATCAATTTTGTCGAATTGATGTCGCCGACCGAAGCCGTGCCGGATGAATACGGCGCGATCAAGGCGCTCGTTTTTGAAAAGCAGAATTACGATCTGGAAACCGGCAAATTCTCGGCGGCGGGCGAATTTGAAACGCTGCCGGCGCGCACGGTCTGCGTCGCCGCCGGAACAAGTCCAAACGTAATTTACGAAAAGGAAAAACCCGGCACGTTCAAACTCGACGAATGGCGGCAGTTTTTTCAGCCGTTCAGATTAGAGAAAAACGGCGACGGCAATTTCCATCTGCACGAAACCGCGAAAGGCGAAGAAGGCTTTTTCACGTCTTACGAAAAAGACGGAAAATTCATCTCGTATTACGGCGACAATCATCCGAAATATGCCGGAAACGTCGTCAAGGCGATGGCTTCGGCAAAACACGGCTACGAAAAAGTGGTCGAGCTTTTCGCCGACGAATTGGCGCAGCGCGGCAGCTTATCACAGCACGAAAAGGACGCGATTTTCGATCATTTGGAAGCGACTCTCGACGAACAGCTTCGCGCATACGTCGTCAAGGTTGACCGCCTGACGCCGACGATTGTTGACGTGATCGTGAAAGCGCCGCTCCAAGCCAGAAAATTCGAGCCGGGACAGTTTTATCGTTTGCAAAACTTTGAAACATCAGCCCCGGTCGTCGGCGGAAAACGCCTGATGATGGAAGGCTTGGCGCTCACGGGCGCGTGGGTTGACCGCGAAAAAGGCTTGCTTTCGATGATCGTTCTCGAAATGGGAACGTCGTCGCGGCTCTGCTCGCTCCTCAAGGAAGGCGAGGAAATTCTCGTCATGGGACCGACCGGCGCGCCGACCGAGATTCCCGAAAACGAAACCGTTCTGCTCGCGGGCGGCGGATTAGGAAACGCCGTATTGTTTTCGATCGCAAAAGCTTTGCGCAATAACAAAAACGAAGTGATCTATTTTGCGGGCTATAAAAACGGCGCGGATCTGTTCAAGCGCGAAGAGATCGAAAACGCGACCGACAAAGTTGTCTGGGCATCGGATTACGGCGACGAAATCGAGCCGCAAAGACCGCAGGACGCGCATTTTCGCGGCAACATCGTCCAGGCGATGATCGCTTACGCCGAAGGACAATTGGGCGACCAAACCGTTGATCTGAAAAATGTTGACCGGATCATCGCGATCGGTTCCGACCGCATGATGAACGGCGTCAAGGAAGCGCGTTACACGGCTTTGAAACCTTATTTGAAGCCCGAACACACGGCGATCGGCTCGATCAACAGCCCGATGCAGTGCATGATGAAAGAAGTCTGCGCGCAGTGCTTGCAGCGCCACGTCAACCCGCACACGGGCGAGGAGTTTTTCGTTTTTTCGTGTTTCAATCAAGATCAGCATCTCGATTTTGTCGATTTCAAGAATCTGAACGACCGTTTGCGGGCAAATTCGATTCAGGAAAAACTGTCGAATATGTGGCTCGATAAGATTTTCAAGAACGAAAGTTTGAAGACGAGTTAGAAAACCGGCTTTAACGCAAAGGCGCAGAGGCGCAGAGAAATTTTAAAATCTTTGCGTCTCTGCGCCTTTGCGTTAAAAATACAGCTAATATAAATTCAGAACGATGACCGAAGAAGAAGTATTGAGAAACGCATATTCGCGCCGTGCTTCGGCGATGGGCACGAGTCTGGTGAGCGGCGAAGACCGCGATTTGGGTTTCGGCGACAAGGTCGCGCGCGAAACGCGGCTCAGGTTTTTGAACCGCGACGGCTCGTTCAACGTTTTGCGGAGCGGGTTGCGCACGGCGTCCCTGCTGAATCTTTATCATTATCTGCTGACGATGTCGTGGGCGGGATTTTTGATGCTCGTTCTGCTGCTTTATTTTCTGAGCAATATTTTTTTCGGCGCTTTTTATGCCGTGCTTGGCGGCGGTTCGCTCGTTGATACGTCGGAGATGCCGATCGAAAATATCTTCCTGCGCGGCTTCTTCTTTTCGGTGCAGACGTTTGCGACGATCGGTTACGGCACGATTCACCCGGTCGGCGTCGTCACGAATCTGCTCGTGACGGTCGAATCTTATTACAGTTTGCTCGCCAACGCCTTAATTACGGGCTTGGTTTTCGCGCGCTTTTCGCGTCCCGAGGCGAAGGTTACTTTTAGCGAAAACGCCATTATTGCTCCGTATCGCGACGCGGCGGGTTTAATGTTCCGGCTTGTCAACAATCGCAGCAACCAGCTGATCGAACTGAAAGCGCAGGTTTTATACGCGCGATTTGTCGAAGAAAAAGGCAGTTTTGTACGGCGTTTCGATTTATTGAAGCTCGAACGCGAAAAAGTTTCTTTTCTGCCGCTCGCGTGGACGGTCGTTCATCCGATTGACGAAACTTCGCCGCTCTACAACTGTACCGAAGCGGATCTGCGCGATAATGACGCCGAAATTCTGGTTTTGCTCAGCGCGATTGACGAAACCTTTACACAGGCGGTTCACACGCGCACGTCCTACAAAATCAGCGAGCTGAAATTCGGCTATAAATTTTCCAATATGTACAACTCGACGCGCGCGGACGAGCCGATCACGATTGATGTTCGCAAGTTGTCAGAAATCGAGAAGGTTTAAGTTTGAGCTATTAGAGCGGTTCTTGAGTAATTGGCTGACGGAAAAGTTTCCCGCAAAGACGCAGAGAAAATAAAAACTTTGCCGCCTTGCGCCTTTGCGGGAAAGTGTTATTCATTTACTTGAGAGTTACAATATTTCAAAAGAAATAGCTTACTTTTTTTCTTCCTTTTTGTCTTTTTCCTTTTCTTCTGCTTTGTCGGCTTTGTCGTGATTATCCGCCGCCGCTTCTTCTTCTTCCGTGTCGGCTCTGCCGATCTCTTTTTCCTTGCCGTCGGTCAGTTTATCGGCAACCGAATTAATTACGCCGCCGATCAAGATCACGAGCGCCGTCAGGTAAAGCCAGAGCAGCAGAATGATGATCGCGCCGAGCGAACCGTAGGTCGCCGCGTAAGAATCGAAATACGCGAGATAGATGCGGAATCCGAACGAAAAAGCGAGCCAGAGAACGACCGCCGCGACCGCGCCCGGCGTGATCCAGCGAAAGGCGAATGTTTCGTGATTCGGCACGAAAGCGTAGAGACCGGCGAACATTAAAAGCATCGCGCCGATTATCAGGAGAAACGAAAGCGTGCTCGCGATGTACGGCGCCGCGCTCGCCATTCCGGCGGCGGTCATTGTGGAAGTTAATAAATGCGAACCGTAAAAAACTATTCCGACGACAACGAGTATTAAAACCGTCAGCGCAAGCGTCACGAGCAGACAGGTGAGCTTGTATTTCCACCACGAGCGCGTTTCTTTGAGATCGTAGATGTCGTTCAAAACGATGCGCACGCTGTCAATTCCGGCGGATGCCGACCAGAGCGCGAGCGCGAAACCGAATGTCAGTTTTCCGCCCGAGCTTTCCTTTACGACTTCATTCAAGGTTTGCTCGATGAGCGTTACCGCCGACGCCGGAATCACTTGCCCGAGGTATGCGAAAAGCTCCTGCCGCATATCTTCCGCCGTTCCGAGAATCAGACCGAAAAGGCTCAAGAGAAACAAAAGCAGCGGGAAAAGCGCGAAAATAAAATAAAACGCGACCTGCGCCGCATTGCTCACGACGTCTTCCGCCATCGCTTCGTCGTAAACCTTTTTTACGAAATCCTTTTTGAAAAACCGCCCGATATCAACCTTCATAATCAAAATCCGCCGAGAGAATCTTTTTAGAATCTTGAAGCAAGCGACGTTCCATTCAAAAGCCGGGAACATAAATTGCTCACGAAATTATCGAAAAGGAGTAAAAAAATGACGGACAATAAAGAAAAAGATTCAAGCGAGCAAAAAAAACACGACGAGGAAAAAGAAATTCATATCGAACCGAGCGAACCGGACAGTTCGGAAACCGTTGATCCGGGACGCACACCCGGCAAAGCCGAAGGCGAAGACGACGAATCGGCGACGGATTAACCGGCGCGAGTTTTAAAAAATTCCAAGGAACATCGCGAAACAATACACATTAAAATTTTGTGTATTGTTTCGCGATGTTCTTTTTATTTTCAAGGCGGGATTTAAGACACGTTTTATTTTATAATTTAGATAGAAATGTTTACCGGAATTATTGAAGAATTGGGAAAAATCGCGGCGCTCGACCGGCACGCTAAAGGCGCGCGGATCAAGATCGCGGCGCGGGTCGTAACCTGTGATACGAACGAAGGCGATTCGATTGCCGTGAACGGCGTTTGTCTGACGGCTTTGGACATAAAATCGGACGGGTTTACGGCGGACGTTTCGCAGGAAACGCTCGATAAATCTACTTTGGGAAAACTGCAAAGCGGCACGCGCGTCAATCTCGAACGCGCCGTCACGCCGCAAACGCGGCTCGGCGGGCATATCGTGCAGGGACACGTTGATTCGCGCGGAAAATTCGTTTCCGCCACGGCGAGCGGCGATTTCTGGACGGTGCGCGTCGCGTTTCCGAAAGCGATCGGGCAGTATCTGGTTTATAAAGGCTCGATTTCGGTCGAGGGCATTTCGCTCACGATTGCCGAATTAGGCGCGGATTATTTTGAAATCGCGGTCATTCCGAAAACGTGGGAATTAACGAATCTTTCCGCGCTGAATCCCGGCGACGAAGTAAATCTCGAAGCCGACGTGATCGCCAAATACGTCGAGCGAATTCTGCTTTACGGCAGTAAACGCGGCGACGGCGAAAACATTACGATGGACAAACTCTCGAAACTCGGATTCGTAAAATGATCGAGATTATACGGGCTCAAACGCCGGAACATATCGAAGCGGCGCGCGGGCTTTTTCGCGAATATGAGTCATGGTTCGGAATGAAACTTTGTTTTCAGAATTTTGACGAGGAAGTCGCGGGTCTTCCGGGCAAATACGCCGCGCCCGACGGCAGATTGTTTCTCGCTTTTGCGGACGAAAATCTGGCGGGCTGCATCGCGCTCAGAAAATTAGAAGAAGGAATCTGCGAAATGAAACGCCTTTTCGTTCGCGACGATTTTCGAGGGTGTAAGATCGGCATCGCACTGATCGAAAAAATTATCGAAGAAGCCCGCGCAATCGGCTACGAAAAAATGCGGCTCGACACTTTTCCGTCAAAAATGGGGAAAGCCGTAAATCTATACGAATCATACGGCTTTTACGAAATTCCGCCTTATTATCACAACCCTTTCGGCGAAACTCTTTTTATGGAAAAAGACCTCGGCGCACAGACTTAGAGCGCGGTTTTTCTGAATAATTTATTGCCTGATTATTTCCAATTCGCAGATTGAATAAAATTTTGCAAAAAAAGTGGAATTTTTATTGACTTATGAATTTGAAATGAGGTATAAATTTTCGTGAAGAAACGAAAATTCGGTAAAATCAAAGTTCGGCGTTCCTTGTGATAACAGGCGCATCGCCTTTTGCCTAACGTAGATTTTAACCAGGTTCACAATAGAGGAGAAACAAATGAAAAATTTACTTTTTGTTATCGCTTTTGCGGTAACGCTTTTAATACCTAGAGATGCTTACTCACAGGGCGATGGCGGCAGCGCGGGAGGTAGAAATAATACGACTACCACCCAGACCGGTTTGGCAGACCCGCGCGTCAAAAGAGTTTTAGATCAAACCGATCTGAAATATACGATTGATAAAGACGGCGATTACAGATTTTTATTCGATTTACCGAACGACCGCGTGCAAGTCGTGTTTATTAATTCGAAAACCGAAAAATACGGAAATTTCGAGATCCGTGAAATCTGGTCAGCCGGTTACCAGTCAGACACTCCGTTCAGCGCGGCAATCGCTAACCGTTTGTTGGTTAACAATTTCGAAACCAAGCTCGGCGCGTGGCAGACGACTCGTTTGAACAACAAAAACGTCGCGGTCTTTACGGCAAAAGTCGACGCCTCATTGAATGCCCAGCAGCTCGAAGGCGTTCTGACGGCGGTGCGTAAAATTGCTGACGAAATGGAGAAAGAAATTACGGGCAAAGACGACTTTTAAGTTAAAAATTAAAAGTTAAAAATTGGAAGAAAAAAGAGCGGTCTTGATTAATCAAGACCGCTCTTTTTAGTTAGGATTTTAATTTTTAATTCTTAACTTTTAATTCTTAATTTATTCTGCTAACACCGCCTGATGTCCGAGCGTCAGATGAAGCGGGAAGAAATCGTGAACGTCTTCGGTTTCGAACCGGTGACCGCAAATCGAAAAGTTCAAGCCGAGACGGCGAAAATCCGCTTCTTCGCGCAGTGATTGACGGTCGAAGCCGAGCGCGAGACGATTGATATTGCCCTGATTTTTGCGCGGCATTTTACCGTCCATCATCGCGGTTTGAAAAGCGAACGCCGCCATGATTACGGACGAGCGTTTCAAGTCTTCCTCGATCACTCGGTCGGAAACGTCCTGCGTTGTATGCCACGTTCTGCCGCCGTATTCGATCGGGTCCTGAATAAACTGAAAGCCGGGAAGTCCGATCGCGTCAAACGCCAGATGATCCGTGCCGCCGACGCTCTGAACGGAAATCGTCGTCGAATTCCAATCGCGAAAATTCTGCAGCCACGGGCGGAAAATCGTGCGAAGCTGCTCGTTGCCCTGCAAATTGATGCCGCGAATTTGTCCCGTGCCATTGTCGAGATTGTAATAAGCCGAGAATTTATCGTAATCGGGTTTCGGCGTAATCTGGCGATTCGCGCCTTGTCCGGTCGCGTCGCCTAAGTTTTTCGAAACATAACCGCGCGAGCCTAAAAGTCCCTGTTCTTCGCCCGTCCACAGACCGATCCGAATCGTCCGGCGCGGTTTCAAGCCCGAAGCCTGAATAATACGCAACGCTTCCATCGCGACCGTCACGCCCGTGCCGTTGTCGGTCGCGCCGGTTCCCGAATGCCACGAATCGAGATGCGCGCCGACCATCACGATTTCGTCCTTCAAATCCGTCCCCGGAATTTCGGCGATCGTGTTATAGCCCTGAAGATCGTCTTCGTTAAACTGCGCGCGCAGATCAACCGTCATTCTGACTTTAACGCCCTGCTGGACAAGCCGCGCGACGCGGTTGTAATGCTCGACCGCCGCGACGATCTGTGGAATGATCTTCGGCGCGTCCTTGCTGTAAACACGCATCGGATTCGGCGTTTGCGGCGTTCCAGGAGTCGGCGGAGGCGACGGCGGCAAGCTTGCGCCCATCACGCGGATCGTTCCCGCATCGAGCGTACTTGATTCGACCAAAACCGCCGCGCCTTCGTCGTAACACATCTGAATTTTTTTGTTATTCAATTGAATCGCGGCTAAAATCGCGGGCGTGAGCGTAAAGCCGCCTTGTCCGGTCGGAACTTCGGGCGCATTGGCGAGCGCGAGCAGCGCTTTTTCGTCGAGACGCGCGGCGACCGAATCAAAGCCGGGTTTGACTTCGCGGATGTCGCTCGTAAAAACGATCGCGCCTTTCAGTTTGCCGCGATATTTTTCCAGATCGGCTTCGGTTTTGACTTCCATATAAACGACGTCGCCCGTGACCGCGCCTTCGCTCATCGTCATTGTCGGCTGGGCGTTTTTCTTCCGATTGCCGGTCGGCTGCACGGCGACTTCCGTCATCGTGCTCGGCGACCAGGCTTTCGGGTATGAATGAAACGGAATCTGTTCCGGTTCGACGAGCGAGGCTTCGTATCTTTTCACCGTCCACCCGCGTCCGAAAGTACCCCACGGATCAACCGTCGCGTTTTGAATGCCCCATTCGGTCAATTTATCGCGCGTCCAATTGTTGGCGCGTTTCTGCGCGGGCGAATTGGTCAGACGCGGTCCGATGATGTCGGTCAGATAGCGCAGAGTCTGCATTGCCTGCGAGCGTTTCGTGCCTTCGTCAATGATTTTGCTGAATGTTTCGTTGGTCGGCGTCGCCGGCGTCTGCCCGATAACCAGCCCGGGCAAAAGCGTAGAAACCAACAACGAAACGACTATAAGTTTTTGTCGTAACATAATATCTCCTAAAATTGTTATAGAAATCCTGCTGAATAGCGTTGAGCAGATAGACGTAAATTTTTAATGAATTGTTTCAAAAATTAAACGCTTGCCGGACTGAACCTTGAAGAATAGATAAAGTTAAAAGCGCAAAACGATGCGTCGAAGAGCCTCGTTTTGCGCTTTTAACCTTACTGTTTTGAGTTAGATTAAGGCATCGTTTTGCGCGGGAGTTTTTCGTCCATCATCGCGGTCTGATAAACGAATGCCGCCATGATTGTTGACGCCTGCTTCATATCTTCCGGCTGAATGCGGTCGTAGTTATCCTGGTTCGAGTGGTGCGTACGCGTGTCGTACTCAACTTCGTCCTGAATAAACTGAAAGCCCGGAAGCCCGATTCGATCGAACGATAAATGATCGGTGCCGCTGGTGTTGAGAATCGTCAGCGTCGAGGCGCCCAGATCGGCGAACGGCGCGAGCCATGTTTCGAAGATCGGTTTGACGGCGGAATTGCCCTGTAGATAAACGCCGCGAATCTTGCCCGTGCCGTTGTCGAGATTGTAATAAGCCGAAAGCTTATCGTAATCAGCGGTTTTGACGAGCTCGGGTTTCTGCCCGTTCGGATTGGGTTGACCGAATTGCGGTCCGCCTTTTACTTCGCCGAAAACCTGCTTAACGTATTCACGCGAACCGTTCAATCCCTGTTCTTCGCCCGACCAGAGCGCGACGCGAATCGTGCGGCGCGGTTTTAAGCCCGAGGCGATCAGAATGCGCGCCGCTTCCATCGCGACCGCACAGCCCGCCGCATTGTCGGTCGCGCCGGTCGAAGAATGCCACGAATCCAAATGCCCGCCGAGCATTACGACTTCGTCCTTTAATTTCGGGTCGGTGCCGGGAATTTCGGCAATCGTGTTGTAGCCCATCTGATCTTCGTCGTGATACTGGGCATTGATGTCAACCGTCATACGCGGCGTCACGTTCTGCGAGATCATGCGCACGAGGCGGTTGTAGTCTTCGGTCGCCATCGTCATCTGCGGAATGATTTTCGCTTCGGCTTCTTTTTTATAAGGAGCTAAAGCATTGCGGAAATTAAAAGTCGTGATGTCCGCCGGAATGTCCTGAACGACCGACGCGCTTTGCACGAAAAGCGTGCCGCCGCTGCCGCGTGAGCTATTATCGACGATCACCGCCGCGCCTTCCTGAAGCAGAAACTGACCGCGCTTGAGATTGAATAAAAACTGTCTCTGCTGTTCGGCTTGGCGTTCGCGGCGCTGTTCGTCGGTTAATTGCGGTTGGTTACGGCGCGGATTGGGATCGGTTTCGTCCGCCATTTCTTTTAACTGTGTCGGGCTGAGGCGTTCGGAAAGCGCTTTTTCCTCGGCTTTTAATTCGCGCGTCGGCGAAAGCAGAACGATCTTACCGCTCAGTTTGCCTTTGAATTTATCGAGCTCGGCTTCGGTTTTGGCGTCGAGGAAAACCACGTCGCTCGTTACCGCGCCTTTTGTCGAGGTCGTCCACGCTTTCGGATAAGCGATAACCGTAAAAGGCTGCGGCGAAACGACTTGTGCCGTAAAGCTTTTTAACGACCAGCCGCGTCCCCAAGGTCCCCACGAAACTAATTTAGCATTTTGCATGCCCCATTTCGCCATCGTGTCGCGCGTCCATTCGTTGGCGCGCTTCATGCCGGGCGAATTGGTCAAACGCGGTCCGATGACGTCCGTTAAGTAAGAAAGCGTCTGCATGACCTGCGACGTTTCGCCTAAACCTTCTTTACGGATTTTGTCGATCGTCTCTTTCGGCGCCTGATAAATTGCGACGGACGTTTTCGCGGCGGTCTGCGTTGTCGTTCCGAGAGCGTTCGTTTGGGCAAGAGCGCCTGTCGGCAGCAGCAAAGCAGAGAGCAAAGCCGCGCTGATAATTTTGCGTCGTAACATTTTTTATTTATTTCTCCTGAAATTCTGTATGAAAATATCTTGAAAAGATTCGTGTCTTTAGACGGAAAACACACAAATAAAGTTTCAATTTGTGAATTATATTGAAGCTTTTGTGGTTGAGTTAAAGCTTTTTGCGATTAATTTGTTTTCCACGTTAAGGTATAAGCCGGCGGAACGTTTTTGACAATCAGCTTGCTGCGTCTTGATTTTCCGTAATGGTTCCGCATAAATTCGCGCAGCTTGATCGCCGACGGCATGTAATAGCCGTGCGCGTATTGAAATGTTCGAAACATACAGCCTTTCTGCATAAATCTGTCAGCCTGCATCAAGATTCTTTCGCCGACTTCGTTGGGCAGAGAGACGAACGGCAGGCAGCAGATGATATAACGGATTTTTCCCAAGCCGGATTTTTTGTGAATCGAATAAGCGTCGCAGGCATTGCCCGCGACGATCTTCAAATCTTCAAAGTTTGTTTTTAAGTTTTTGACCAGATTGTGGTCGAGTTCGATGCCGAGATAGGATTTTGGGTTCGGGATTCTTTCCTGCAAAAATTTGGTGATCGCGCCCGTTCCGACGCCGAGCTCCAACACGACGTTGTCTTCGTCCGGTTCGATACCTTCAATCATTTTCGCGGCAAGCTCCGGCGAAGACGGCGCGATTGCACCGACTTTGAGCGGGTTCTTTAAAAATGCTTGTAAAAATTGAAAGTTTTCGTTCATTTTCCGGAAACCTATTTCGCCGGAATCGAAACTTCTGATTCGTTGGCATTTACGGCATTTGCTTCTGCAACCGTGATTTTATAATCGCAAGCCTCGTTTTGGCAATAGCGAACCGTTCCATCCTTCTTCGTCGTTTTTTCGAAAATAAACGGCGCGCTGCATTTCGGGCACGGTTCAGCGATCGGCTTGTCCCAGAAAACCGCGTCGCATTTCGGGTAATTCGCGCAGCCGTAAAACACTTTTCCGCGTTTCGATTTCTTGACGGCGATTTCGCCCTTACCGCATTTCGCGCAAGTGATTCCGGTCGTTTCGCGCTTTATATAATCGCATTTCGGATAATTCGAACACGATGTAAACTCGCCGAAACGCCCTTGCCGAATAACGAGCTTCGCGCCGTCTTTCGGACAGATTTCGTCAATTTCGACCGGCGGCGCGGTAACCCTCGCCTCGCCGCTCTTTCGATCGATCTTGCGAATGTTTTTGCAGTCGGGATAACCCGTGCAGCCGTAAAACGAACCGAAGCGACCTTTTTTCAGAGCCATCGGCTTTTCGCATAATTCGCAGTTCGGAACCTCCGCTTCTTCCGCCGTCGCGCCGTTCGCACCGGCTTCCGCCGTTGAACTTCCGGCTGACTGCTTACTTGCGACTTCGCGCGTCGTTTTGCATTCCGGATAATTTGAACAAGCGAGAAACTGCCCGAAGCGTCCGAATTTGATAACCATCTGCAAACCGCATTTTTCGCAGATTTCGTCGGTCGGGATCGAAACTTTCTTTTGGTTCTTGATGCTTTCTTCGGCGGTTTTCAGGTCGGTCGCGAATTTATCGTAAAAACCGCGCATCGCGTCGCGCCAGTTGAGTTTGCCGTCCTCGATCTCGTCGAGCTGCGTTTCCATGCGCGCCGTGTAAGCCTCGTTAAAAATATCGTTAAAGTTTGCGACGAGCAGATCGTTGACCGTCGTTCCCAAAGGCGTCGGGTGAAAGCGTCCTTCGAGCCGTTCGACATATTCGCGGTCTTGGATCGTCGTCATGATCGCCGCGTAGGTCGAAGGTCGTCCGATGCCTTTTTCTTCCAAAGCTTTCACGAGAGTCGCTTCCGTAAAACGCGGCGGCGGTTCGGTAAAATGCTGTTCGGGTGTGATTTTGTTTAATTTTAATTGCTCGCCCTTTTCGACCTTCGGCAGAGTTTTTTCTTCATCGTCATCGTCGCCGTCGGCGGGTTTTTCGTCGCGTCCTTCCTGATAAACTTTCAAAAAACCGTCGAATTTCTGCACCGATCCCGTCGCGCGAAACGTAAATCTTCCGGCTTTAATATCGATCGTCGTCTGGTCGAAAAGCGCCGGCATCATCTGCGACGCGACAAAGCGCTGCCAGATCAGGCGGTAAAGTTTCAATTCGTCGGCGGAAAGATAATTTTTCAAGGAATCCGGCGTGCGATTGACATCGGTCGGTCGAATCGCTTCGTGCGCGTCCTGCGCGCCGCCTTTGGTTTTGTAGAAAATCGCCTTCTCGGGCAGGTAATTTTGCCCGTAACTGCCGCCGATAAAATCGCGAACTTCGCCGAGCGCGGCGTCCGAAACGCGCGTCGAATCGGTTCGCATATAAGTTATCAAACCGACCGCTCCTTCCGCGCCCAATTCGACGCCTTCATACAATTTCTGCGCGACCATCATCGCTTTTTTGACCGGAAAACTGAGTTTTCGAGCCGCTTCCTGCTGCAGTTTCGAAGTGATAAACGGCGGCGTCGGATTGCGCTTGCGTTCTTTCGTCGTGACCGAATCGACCACGTAGTTTTCTTTTTCGGCTTCTTCGACGATCGATTTCGCGGTCGCTTCGTCTTTGATGTGCGTTTCGTTTTTCTTTAAGTCCTGATCGAAACCGCTCGTTTTAACCGTTAAATCTTCGATCTTATAAAGCCGCGCATCGAATTTCGGCGGAAGCGCCGCCGTTAAATTGGCGATGATCGTCCAGTATTCGGTCTGCACAAATGCTTCGATTTCGCGCTCGCGTTCGACGACCAGCCTGACGGCGACGGTCTGGACGCGTCCGGCGGATAATTTCCCGCCGATGGTTTTCCATAAAATCGGCGAAACTTTATAACCGACCAATCTATCCAGAATTCTGCGCGCCTGCTGGGCGTCAACAAGGTCTTGATTAACCTGTTTCGGAATTTTGAACGCTTCTTGAATCGCTTTCTTCGTGATTTCGTTGAACATCACGCGGTAAACTTCTTTTTTCGGCTTTTTCGGAACGATCTCTTCGGCGAGATGCTGGCAAATCGCTTCGCCTTCGCGGTCAGGGTCAGCCGCGAGATAGATCGTGTCGGCTTCTTTAGCGGCTTTTTTTAGGTCAGAAACCGTCTTTTTGTTGTTGCGCTTTTTCGTGTCGGGAATTACTTCGTAAACCGGCTCGAAATTATTCTCGATGTCCACGCCCAATTCCTTGGTCGGTAAGTCTTTAATGTGCCCGATCGAAGCGAGAACCTTGTAATCGCTGCCGAGATATTTGTTGATGGTTTTCGCCTTTGCGGGCGATTCTACTATTACTAAATTCTTTGCCATTTTTTGAAAAAAATATGTCAGACGCTTTTCTCGCGCTGACATTCTGACTTCTAACACTTAAAAATGTCCTGTGTCAATTCGCAATCGGACATTTGTCCGCAACTTAATTTCCCGTGCTGCCTTCTGATGAAAAATTTCACAAAAGCGTTTGCCGTTGATAATTCAGCATTTAAGCACGGTCGTTTTTTCGCGAATCAATCAGCTTTGAGGCTTGTGCAAGCGTCAGTCCGTCGAATTCAAACTGCCGGTAATTTTCTTCATCCGGCTTAAAAACGTGTATGATTTGCGTCGAGCCGTCGAGCAGAAAAGCCTTGATTTCCAAGTTTCCTGATTCATTTTCAAAGAATTTGACTTCGCGAATCGTTTCCGCCGGTTTAAGTTTCGACGGTTTTTCGTCCAGTTTCCGCAAGGCGTCAGGCATTTCTTCGAGCGACAGAAACGGCTCGTAGCCGAAGGCGCGGCGCAAGGCGTGACATTTATCGCTGCCGGCTTCAAAATCGCGGCACATCTGCGGGCGATTTTCATAAATCCGGCAAATTGCGCGCGTTTCGTTTTCGATTTCCAGCGACGCGCAGTGAAACGTTTCGCCGTCGCGCCGCAGAAAGCGGTCAACGACGATTTCGCCTGTTTTTCCTTCGATTGTCACGTCCCAGTAATTTTCGGCGGGAATTTCTTCGGTCGGGCGAACGCCGACGCAGGGCAGCGCCATGCAGCACGCGCCGCAGCTTATGCAGTCGGGAACCGGCGCGTCCGGCGACGCAATAACATTGCGGGCGCGGCTCGTTGTCAAACCGTCGGTCAGAATCTGCGCGGGCAGAAGATTTTGCCAGATTTGCTCGTACATCGCCGAGATCATCGGGTAAAATTCATTTTCCGCGATTTTATTTTGCCGTGTGATCTGAACAAATTCCATTTTATCCATTGATTAAATCTTCCTCGCGTAAAAATTTCCGGGCAATGTGCGGATTAAATCTTTCAGGTCTAATTTTACTAACGAACTATTTAAATCGCCGAACGATAAAGCGCTTTCTTCGAGCAGCGCGTCGATATGAAGCGGCTCGTCAGCCGATAAAAGCGACCAGATTCGCCGCTCGTTTTCCGTCAGATCGGCGGGCGCGAGTTCGGGCTGGGCAGAGTTTTTCGCCGCCGTTTTTTCGTCGAGCTTCGGCGGCAGAATCCGCGCGGAAATTTCCGGCGGCAGTTCGTTTGCCACGTCCTGCCACTGCTGAACCAATTTCGCGCCGGATTTTATCAGATAATTCGTGCCGAACGAATTGCGCGATGTGATATTTCCGGGCACCGCGAGCACTTCGCGGTTTTGTTCCATCGCGAGCCGCGCCGTGATCAGCGAACCGCTTCTTTCTGACGCTTCGACCAGCAAAACGCCGTAACTCAAACCTGAAATAATTCGGTTGCGATACGGAAAATTGTCTTTGAGCGGCGGTGTGTTCAAAGGGAACTGCGAAACGATCGCGCCGCCCGAATCGAGAATTTCTTCGACCAATTTTTTATTTTCCTTCGGGTAAACATTGTCAATTCCCGTGCCGAGAATGGCGATCGTTTTGCCTTTCGCCTGAATTGCGCCGCGATGCGCCGCCGTGTCGATTCCGCGCGCTAGACCGGAAACCACGCAGATGCCGTTTTCCGCCAAATCGCGCGCGAGCATCTGCGAAGCATTTTCGCCGTAGGTCGAACATTTTCGCGAGCCGACAACGCCGATCGACGGCGCGTCGAAACACGCCGCCCAATCGCCTTTAACGTATAAAGTGATCGGCGGGTCGGCGATTTCGCGCAGCAGAAACGGATAACTTCCGTCGTCTAAAATTAAAACGTCGCCGCCGATTGCCGAGACCTTTTCCAATTCTTCGACCGCTTTTTCGTGAAATTCGCGCTTCAACAGACTTTCAATCGTTTCGGCGCGCAGCCGCAGCGATTCGAGTTCGCCGCGCGTCGCGTGAAAAACGTTTTCCGCCGAGCCGAATTTTTCAAGTAATTTGGTCGCCGCGCGCGGACCGATTCCGGGCGTCATGTTCAGGGAAAGCCATTCTTTCATAACGATTTCGGATTTGGGAATTCGGATTTCGGATTTGTTTTTTCCTTTGAAGTTCGGATTGCCGAAACAACGATTGAAAGAATTTGATTTCCTTCATCCATTAAATTATTGAGCAGATTTTCTTTAACGAGTTGGGCTTCGACAAGCAGTTCCATCCAGTAAATTGACTCATCGGCTTCCTCTTCGACGATACATAATTTATTGATAAAATCAGCTGTTGATTTCCCGCGACACGCCGCGCGGTAATTTGCGCCGACCGACGTTCCGCTTCGCAAAAGCTGTTTGCCGATGGTATTGGTAACCAAATTCGGCGGCAGGCTTTGAACCAATTTCAAAACTCTCAAGGCGAATTGTTTGGTTTT
The DNA here is from genome assembly GCA_031411895.1 of Acidobacteriota bacterium. Classification (GTDB taxonomy): domain Bacteria; phylum Acidobacteriota; class Blastocatellia; order Pyrinomonadales; family Pyrinomonadaceae; genus JAFDVJ01. The sequence goes on from JANOBZ010000176.1 coordinate 43,428, forward strand.
CGCCTTCATCTCTTCCTGAGTCATAAATTTCTTCTCCTAAAAACAAAAAACCCGAAATCCAAAATCTGAAATCCAAAATTGAATTGGCGGAGGCGTGTCGGAGTCGAACCGACCCGAGCCTGTTCTCACAGTCTCACAAACGGTTTTGAAGACCGCGACCGTCACCGGACAATGTGCGCCTCCACGGAGAAGAAACGTGTATACAAAGCTAATCGTTTTGATAAAATTCTGTCAAGTTTTCCGTGAGATTTTTAAAGGTTCTTCCGATTAAGGCTTGCTTGACCGTCAAAACCCCTGCGTGTTATTCTTTCTATTTTGAAATGGGCGCGATTTTTGCCCTATACATTATTTAAAGCAATCTTTTTTTAGTTAAATTTTAGAATATGTTTTTATTAGCACTTGCTGAATCAGGCTCGGTTCAACTCGTTCCGGACGGAACGATTTTTATCCACATCGCGCTCATCCTGTTGATGATCTTTATTTTGCAGCGCACGTTTTTCAAACCGATCAACCGGATCATCGAATCGCGCGAAAAAAATAAAGCCGGCGGCAGCGAATCGGAAAGCCTTTTGCGCGAAGTTTCCGATAAGGAAACAAAATACAGCGAAGCGATGCGCGATGCGCGGTCGCAGGGTTATCAGCTGATCGAAAAAGAACGTTCCGAAGCGTTAGGTCAGAAACAGGAACGTGTCGGCGCGGCGCAGACGGAAGTTCAGCAAACCTTGACGACGGAAATGTCGGAGCTCGAACGTCAAACCGTCGAAGCACGCCGGTCAATCTTGGCGGAAGCCGAAAAAATGGCGGAAAAAATCAGTTCGAATATTTTGAGAGCGTAAGTTTTTATTCCAAATTCCAAATTTCAAAATCCAAATTAAAGCAATCCGGAATCTGAAATCTGAAATCTGAAATTATTAATATGTTAGCCTTTATTTACAGTTTTAGTTTAATTTTAGCCGAAGGCGGCACGCCGTGGTGGAATTATCCCGGCTTCGAAGCGTGGAAATTCTTCAATTTAGGCGTTTTTGCCTTTATCATTTATTTGCTGTTGAAAAAGCCTTTGAGCGCCGCTTTCAAAGCAAAACGCGAAGCGATCCGCGCCGAGCTGATTAAAGCCGAAGAGGAAAAACAAGCCGCGCTCAATCAGTTGACTTTGGTCGAAGCCAAGCTCGCGCGCGTCGAATCGGAATCGAACGAAATCGTCGAAAAGGCGCATCTCGAAGCGAACGAGGAAAAAGCGCGAATCCTGCGCGAAGCCGAAGATGAAGTTGCCCGAATGCGCGCCCAAGCCGAAGCCGAAATCGAACGTAAAGCACAGCAGGTGCGCCTCGAGCTTCGACGATTTTCCGCCGAAGAAAGCGTCCGGCTCGCAGAAGAAAAGATCAAACAGAATATTGATGCGGCGAAAGACGCAAAGCTCATTAAAGCCAATATTCAATCAATCGGAGGCTTGAACTAATATGAGCGTTGAAACCGTTGCCCGCCGCTACGCGACCGCACTTGCCGACGTTGTCATCAAATCGGGCGAAACCGAAGTTGTCAAAAGCGAATTAAAAACGTGGGAAGATTTATTTGCTGCAAACCCGAATCTGCAAACCGTGTTTGCCAATCCCTCGATTACGCATCTGAATAAAGTAAAAGTTCTCGAAAGCCTTTTGGAAAAAGCGAAACCGTCAAAAACGACGGCGAATTTTCTGCGCATTCTGCTCCGCAACAGCCGTTTGACCGAACTGGCTGAGATCAACAAAAAATTCGCGAGTGTGCTCGACGAAAGAAACGGCGTCGTGACGGCGGAAGTAACGTCGGCGCGACCGTTGTCCGAAAGCGAAAAAGCCGATTTTCAGGCAAATATCGCGAAGCTGACGGGCAAAAAAGTAAATTTAAATTTCAGTATTAACGAAAATATTATCGGCGGAGTCGTAACCCGCGTCGGTTCGACCGTTTACGACGGTTCCGTGAAAACACAATTAGAAACACTTAAACAACAGCTAGTTAATGGATAATGGAAAATGCAAAATGGAAAATAAAGAAAACAATTTTCCATTTTCTACTTTTCGTTTTCCACTGGGAAAATTATGGAAGCAATTAAAGCCAACGAAATTAACGAAATTATACGTTCTCAGATTGAGAATTTTGATGCGAGCATGACCGTCAACGAAGTCGGAACGGTTATCAAGGTCGGCGACGGAATCGCTGAAATTCACGGACTTGAAAAAGTTATGGCGGGCGAACTTCTGGAATTCCCGCACGGCGTTCGCGGTCTCGCTCTGAACCTTGAAGAAGACAAGGTCGGAACGGTGCTTTTCGGTGATTTCCAAAAGATTAAAGAAGGCGATGAAGTCAAACGTACGCGCCGCATTATGTCGGTTCCGGTCGGCGATGCGATGATCGGTCGCGTCGTTGACGCGCTCGGCAACCCGATTGACGGCAAAGGCGAAATCATCACCAGCCAGTTCAATCCGGTCGAAGCGATCGCGCCCGGAATTATTGACCGCCAGCCGGTGACGCAACCGCTGCAAACCGGTCTGAAGGCGATTGACGCGATGGTTCCGATCGGTCGCGGACAGCGCGAACTGATTATCGGCGACCGCCAGACGGGCAAAACCGCCGTCGCGATCGACACGATCATTAACCAGAGAGGCAAAGACGTAATTTGTATCTACGTCGCGATTGGTCAGAAAGCTTCGACCGTTGCGCAGGTCGTGCAGAAATTGCAGGAAAACGACGCGATGAGCTACACGATCGTCGTTAACGCTTCGGCGTCGGACCCGGCGGCGATGCAGTTTTTGGCTCCGTATGCGGGCGTTGCGATCGGCGAGTTTTTCCGCGACAACGGTCGTCACGCGCTGACCATTTACGACGATTTGTCGAAACAGGCGGCGGCTTACCGCGAAATTTCGTTATTGTTGCGCCGTCCGCCGGGTCGCGAGGCTTATCCGGGCGACGTTTTCTATCTTCACTCGCGCCTTCTCGAAAGAGCGGCGAAAATGTCCGATGCGCGCGGCGGCGGTTCATTAACCAGTTTGCCGATCATCGAAACCCAGGCGGGCGACATTTCGGCTTATATTCCGACAAACGTAATTTCGATTACCGACGGTCAGATATTTCTTGAATCCGACCTTTTCAACTCCGGTGTTCGTCCGGCGATCAACGTCGGAAACTCGGTTTCGCGCGTCGGCGGCGCGGCGCAGATCAAGGCAATGAAACAGGTTGCCGGTTCGCTCCGCATCGACTTGGCGCAGTTCCGCGAGTTGGCGGCGTTCGCGCAGTTCGGCTCGGATTTGGACAAATCAACCCAGTCGCAGCTCGAACGCGGAAAACGTCTGACCGAAATTTTGAAGCAGGGTCAATATGTGCCGATGGAAGTCGAAAAACAGGTGATGATTATCTGGGCGGCGACCACCGGACTGCTTGACGATATCGCAGTCGAAGATTTGAAGCGCTTTGAAAGTGAACTTTCAGGCTTTATCGAAAGCTCGCACCCGGCGGTTCTCGAAACGCTGCGCACGAAAAAATCGCTCGACGACGATTTGAAGGCTTCGATGAAAGAAGCGGTCGAAGATTTCAAAGCAACGCGCTGGGCTGAAAAAAGTGTTGTAGCAGGCGTCTAATTTTTTTATAATTGATGTGGCTGCCACGCGATCCCGAGCTTCAGGCAGCCTACATCAATTATAAAAAATTGGGAGCTACAATCAATGAGCAAAAATTGTTCGCTTTGCGGATTCGCAAATGCGGAAAATGCGTCGAGATGCGAAATCTGTAAATCTTTTTTACGTCCTTCGCCGCGACGCGAAGAGCAGTCAGCAGTTTCAACAAATTCGGTATTTACGGGAACTCGTCTCGCTATTCTTTTAGTTGTGTTGGTAGCTGCAATTTTTGCAGTTTACAAAATATTTGATAATTCATCGGTCGCAAAAACACCGGTTTCCAATACTTCGAACACGGCGTTGGTCAATCTTTCGCAGCAGGCTTCGGAACTCGAAAGCAATCAAGCCGCCCAAAAGCGCGTGCAGCAAGCCGAATATTACCGGCAAAAGCGTGAGCGGAAAAAAGCGGCAAGCGAAACTCCGACGGATATCTTCGGAACTCCGCAGCCGAGCGGGTGCGAAACGATTATTAAAGAGAACGGCGAAAAGATCGAAAAAGGAAATTGTTAATCGTTATTCCGTTTGATTTGCGACGATATAGAAAATCAATTCATAGTTCGAGACTTAGATTCAAGTTTAATTCTCTCGAATTTTGAACTTTGAACCAAAATTTATGCCTAGTCTTTTAGATATGCGCCGACGCATTAAGTCGGTCAAAAACACACAGCAGATCACCAAAGCGATGAAAATGGTCGCGGCGGCAAAGCTCAAACGCGCGCAGGATCGCGTAACGGCGGCGCGTCCGTACGCGCAGAAAATGTCGGAAATTCTCGGCAATCTGAGCGCGCGCATCGGCGATGAATTTTCATCACCGCTGCTCGACGCACGCGGCGACGAAAAATATCTGGTCGTTTTAGTCAGCGCGGACAAAGGTTTGGCGGGCGCGTTTAACGCCAACGTGATCAAGGCGACGCAGGCTTTTATCGGCGAAAATTCGGGCAAAGCATTGCAGATGATGCCGGTCGGCAGAAAAGGGCGCGACTTTTTCAAACGCCGCGAGATGGTTTTCACCGAAGAATTTCTCGGTTTGACCGGTTCGGGACGCGTCGAATATAAAGACGCGGCGGAAATTGCGCAGAAGATCATCAAAACTTTCACCGACGACGAAACGATTGATAAGGTTTTTCTCGTTTTCACGGAATTTAAAACCGTTCTCTCGCAAAAACCCGTGATCGAACAATTGCTTCCGATCCCGAAAATTCAAGCGGAAGACACTGGGAGCGGCGACGCGCAGGCGGAATATATCTACGAGCAGACGCCGACCGAAATTTTCGGACGTCTTTTGCCGAAACAGGTCGAAACGCAGATTTACCGCGCGATGCTCGAATCGGTCGCTTCCGAACAGGGTTCGCGGATGACGGCGATGGATTCGGCTTCGAAAAACGCGGGCGAATTGATTGATACTTTGACGCTCAATATGAACCGCATCCGGCAGGCGGCGATTACGAAGGAAATCATCGAAGTCGTTTCGGGCGCGGCGGCGGCGTAAGCAATTACGAATTAACAATTACGAATTACGAATGGCTGATTCTAATTCATCAAACATCTGGCGCGGGCGAATTATTCGTTACGCGCCTTTAATTTTATGGCTCGCCGTGATTTTTATAAATTCCTCGACCGTCGGCGCGACCAATAATACTTCGATGGTCATTCGTCCGCTGCTCGAATGGCTTTTTCCCGCCGCTTCCGGCGCAACGCTCGATATTTATCACGGCTATATTCGCAAGCTCGCGCATTTTACCGAGTACGCCGTGCTGGCTTTTTTCGCTTCACGCGCTTTCCGGCTTTCTTCCCAAACGATTCTGCGAAGATTCTGGTTTATCTGGGCGTTCCTGTTTGTCGGTTTCGTCGCTTCGGCTGACGAGTACAATCAGAGCTTCAACGACGCGCGAACGGCTTCCGTTTACGACGTATTGATTGATATATCAGGCGGATTGTTTGCGGTTGCCCTTTATTACCTCATCAATCTGCGCCGAAGCAGAGCGGCGAAATTTTAACTTAAATCGCTTGAGATTTGTGAAAGCCAGTCCGGCTTTCACATCAAATAAAGCGAGGTCAGAAACCGCGCGAAAGAAACCGCAAACAATCGCCCTGATTGCTGAACGTGTGGATAATTGAAGCGCTGCCGCTAGTCTGCTTTACCGCCGCGCCGTCGCAATCATCGTTCGCAGCGCCGGCATTACCTACGCAGAGTCCATAATCCGAGAGCAGATTCTTCAGCGCGCAAACGAATCGGGAATCCGTCCCTGACTTTCCGGTTAAATTTACGTTACTGAATCGAATCAACCTTGATAGCTGTCAGAACAACATTTTTAACGCTCATAAGCTCGGAGCGACAAAGCACGTTTATGGTTCCCGGATCCGGGAAGGTATAGGTATCGTGGAGTTTGACCGATCCAAACGCTAAGTTTCCGTCCAGCGGGAAACTGAAATTTCTATCGGGAACCGTCGCTTCGGCGGTATCTCCCGTGCTTAAGGTGCAAAATATATTATGTTTGTTAACGTCGCCGTTGACAGCTGTCAGCTTGACATCAATCACGTAAGAGCCGGCGGGAACATTTTTCGACGCTACCGACTGGAAACCGTTGGTATTTAGTAAGATAAACGGACCTGGCTCTTTGATCGAATAAACCTGACTCGTCCCTGAAGGACCGGCGGGACCTTCAGGTCCCTGCTGACCGGTCTGGTTAAAGCTGAGCGGTTCTTCATTTGATTTACACTGGTCGTTCGAATCGATAATGCGCAATGCGCCGTCGTTTTTGTGGTAGCAGGAACTGATTACGCCGCCCGGTCCGGGGATGGTCGCGAAAACGACGATCGCGGTCAGCAATATCGTCACCGTCGTCAGAACAAAAATACGCCGCGCGCGTCCCGAAAGACCGCCGAGCCGGAATTTTTTAATCGAAAGCAATTCATCTCTATTCATTTTATTTCTCCTTTTTAGTCAAATTTTTTGATTGGCTTCAATCCGACAAATTCACCGAATATTGCATTCGCGATGGCGGCAAAGCCTTTTCTCTTTACATTTATTAGTTCGCCGCTTTTTACGGCACAAAAGCATTCGGTATGGGACGATCGCCCGAAGTGCCGAAGGTCGTGATTAAGATTCCTGCCGTCGAGCGCTGAACGAACCAGTTTGCCGTCGAGGGACGGAAAACCGCCGTGTCGAATTTCCCGTCGCCGTCGTAATCGCCCGGCGTCGGAACGTCGCCCGAAGTGCCGAACGGGACGGAATAAAACGAATTATCCTCGCTTCTTTGTATAAACCATTCGCCGGTCGAGGGTCGAAAGACCGCGATGTCGGCTTTCCCGTCGCCCGTGTAATCGCCCTGCACGGGTTTATCCGTGGCAATGCCGAAACGGAAAACTCTGAATTGCAGATCAATCGAACGCAGATACCACCAACTTCCGTCGGACGGGCGAAAGATCGCGATGTCGGATTTGCCGTCGCCGTCGAAATCAGCCGCCACGGGTTTGTCTTCTGCCGTTCCGAACTGGACGATCGAAGTTCCCGAACCGCCTGAATTCAAAATAAACCACATGCCCGACGAAGGACGGAACACGGCGGCGTCCGTTTTGCCGTCATTATCGTAATCAGCCGGACAGGCAATGTCGCCGTTTGTGCCGAACGGAAAACTAAAGAACGAATTGTCTTCCGAACGCTGAATAAACCAAACACCCGTCGAAGGACGAAAGATGGCGATGTCAGCTTTGCCGTCGCCGGTAAAATCGCCGGGCGCGAGCCGATCGCTCCCAAACCCGAAAGCAAAGACCCGAAATGTGCTGTCGAGCGAACGAACGTACCACCAGCTTCCATCAGCCGGACGAAAGATGCCGACATCCGTTTTGCCGTCGCCGTCGAAATCGAACGGCGCGCTCGGCGGTGTTAAGGTGTTTGCGCCGCCGAGCCAAAAGCCCGATTCAAGCGCGAAGGACGCGCCATTCGAACTTTTCCCGGCGAGCGGCTCGCCGACGGTCGTGTTGACCGCAAAAGTGCCGCCTGACGAATTTCCGCCGCCTGCCGCGATGACCGATTGCTTGATTGCAAAATCCCCGCCTGATTGTGCCTGGATAGAGATCGATAAAAATAATGCAAAACACGCCGCTGCAAATTTATTTTCTTTATTTTTCATTTCCTGCTTCCTCTTTTTATTGCTGAATTCAGATTTCCAGTAAGGAAAATAACGCTTGAAATAATCTTTACCCTTTGAACTTTCCTAATAGACAATGACGTAGAAAGTCGAGTTTACGCGACTGGAATCAGCTAAATTTGCGATGACATAGATTTGATTGACTGTTAACGGCGTTGGAAAACCGGCTTGCGAATCATCGGAAGTTGTGATTGTTCCGAATCGGTCGTTGTTCTGCCATCTAAATGCTAATGAAAACAAACGATTGTTGATTTGAAATCCGAAATCGATTCTATAAATCCCTGTATTCGTTCTGGTCACCGAAAATCCGCAGTTTCCGGAAGAGGCTCCAGTCAATCCGTTATAACAACGCAGGATGTTGGCATTCGGGTCGACATAGATCATCGCTTTCGGCATTCCGAATGAATTAAGGTCCTGCGTCGTATTTCCGATGACGGTCAGCTTTGCGTTCGGCGTCGTCGTGCCGATGCCGACGTTGCCGCCGCCGCTGTTGAGAATCGTGTTCGCGCCGTCCGTGCTGAGATACAAAGGCACGGCGGTCGAAGTGGCGTAGTTGTAGCCCGTAACTTTCATATTGCCGCCCGCGCCGCCCTGCAAAACGAGGCTGTTGCCCGAAGTGTTGTCCGTGATGCGCTGCTGCGTTTGCAGTCCCGTGCCTCTGATGTCGAGTCCCGATTCCGGATTGGTGTTATTGATGCCGAAGAAACCGCCGGTTGAGATCGACACTCTGGTTTGCCCGGCGGTATCGTCGCCAATGTAGAACTGGTTGCCGTTAAAATTCTGCGACGTGCCCATCAGCCAGACGCGGTTCGGCGTACGCATATAAAAGCGCGCCCACGAATTCGTGCCGCCGGTCGTCTGAGCGACCAGATCGGACGACACGCTGCGAAGCGACCGGATCGTGCCGTTAACGTCGAGCGGTACGCCCGGCGTCGTCGTGCCGATGCCAACATTGCCGCCAAACAAGCCGCCTCCGGAAATATTGAAACTGCCGGTTTGCAGCGTCGTGCCGTTGCGGATAAACGAATTTCCGCCCGTCGAATTCGTCACGTATTCGCTCGCTGCGATGCCGCCGAGTTGATTCGAGTTTAGCGCGAGGTCAGCCGTTTGCGCCGACAGCGTGCGAACCGCGTAGGGCGACGAGGCGATCTGCTCGCGCGGGCTTAATGTCGTGTAGCTTTCGCCCGAATTGCGGCGCACGGCAATTTCGAGCCAGCGGTTCGCGCCCGAAAACGCGTTCGCGCCGAAATCGAGCTTGACGGCGAACACGCCCTGCGAAACCGTGACCGGGACATCCGACAAAGCATTGCCGATTTGCGCGCCGCCCGAAACCGCGTCGAACAATTTAAACTGCATCTGGTAGGCGCCGTTCGCCGCGTTGCCCTGGTCGGTCAACTTGCCTTGATAATTAAACGCCGTAGTCTGCGCCGAAATCGTGAAGGCGAGGGCGAAAATCGCCGCAAAAATATAAAATGCGTTTTTCAAATTTTTGTTAATCATAATTTTTCTCCTGCGTTTGTCATTGCGCTTTTTGTTTTGAAGCGGCTGATTTCGAGTTTAGAAATTGCCGCTCCAAAACAAAATTTCCGACGAATTTTCCTTTATCTTCTGAGAGTTTTCGCCGTCAAAACATTCGAGTAAGCCGAACTGCCTCCTAGATTGATTGCTTTTACGCGATAGCTGTATTGTGTGTTGGCGAGCAAGCCCGTTTGCGTAAAGGTGGTAACATTCGCGCCCGTTTGTCCGACCTGCACGAAGTTTCGGCAGTTCTGGCTGCGGCATTGCTCGATGACAAAGCCGGCTTCGTTGTTGGCATTGTCCGTCCAGCTCAGGCTGACCTGATTTGCTCCGACCGTATCAACGCGCAGATTGGTCGGCGCAGACGGCGGCGGCGGCGGTACGATGTTGACGTTAAGACTGCCGCTCGTCATTCCGCCATCGTCGTCTGTTGCCGTAACGACGACGGTTAAATTGCCAAGCGTGTTGTAGGTGTGCGCGGCGTTAAAATTGGTTACGCCCGCCGACAGATTGAGCGTCGTCGCGGGCGTTCCGTCGCCCCAATCAATCACGATCGTTTGCGAATCCTGCGCGCCGGCATCGCTGACCGTTCCGCTCAACGTCGCCGGACTTCCGCCCGTGGCGGGCGCGGGATTCAGCGCTAGATTGTTTAAGACAGGCGCGACGTTGTTGACCGTTACGACGGCTGAATCGGTGTCGCTGCCGCCCGCCGTCGCCAACGTCAAACCGATGTTGTAATTGTCCGAATTCGTAGCGGTCGGATTGTCGTCGGCATAGACGTGCGATTCGATGAACGAAGTCGTTCCCGACGCGTAGTTAAAGACCTGCGGCGCGCTTCCGTCGCCCCAATCAACAGTCAGCGTAAAACCGTGCGAAGCGTTCGGGCTGCTGACATTGCCCGACAGCACCGCCGCCGAGTTTTCGTTCGCGGGCGACGCCGTGACATTGCTCAAGACGGGCGGCGAATTGACCCTCACCTGTCCCCACCAATGCGGAGAGGCTTCGTCAAAGGGCGAGGTAGAAGTTAGCCGGGTTTGATTCATTCCGTCAGCGTTCATCACATAAAGCTCATCGTTGCCATCGCGGTCAGAAATAAAAGCGATTCCACTTCCGTCAGGACTGAATGATGATGAAAAGTCTTGTGCAGGATTGTTGGTTAAGCGCCTTTGATTCGAGCCGTCGGCGTTCATCACATAAATCTCATTGTTGCCGTCGCGGGAGGAAGTAAAAGAAATCTTGCTGCCGTCGGGACTAAATGACGGAAGATGATCGTTGCCAGGGCTAAAATAGGTCAGCCGGATTTGGTTCGTTCCGTCGGCGTTCATCACATAAATTTCGTTGCTGACGGTTTCGCGGTTGGATTCAAAAACGATGCGGCTTCCGTCGGGACTGAACGATGGATTACGATCAAACGCCGGATTGTCGGTCAAACGCGTTTGGTTCGTTCCGTCGGCGTTCATCACATAAATTTCAGAATTGCCGTCGCGGTCGGATTCAAAAATGATTCGGCTTCCGTCGGGACTGAAGACGGGAGTGTCATCATTTGCCGGATTGTCGGTCAAGCGAACCGGATTGGTTCCGTCGGCGTTCATCACATAAATCTCATCCCCGCCGGCGCGTCTGGACATAAAAACGATTCTACTTCCGTCAGGGCTGAGTGACGGGGCGAAATCATTTCTCGGCTCGTTGGTCAAGCGCGTTTGATTCGTTCCGTCGGCGTTCATCACATAAATTTCAGAATTGCCGTCGCGGTCGGAAACAAAAACGATTTTGCTCTGCGCAGCGGCGACGAGCGGCAAGGTCAAAACGAACATTGCCAGAAATAAAACGATTGATAATTTTTCGCTAGTCGAGTTTTGTAGTTTCATACTTTTTTTCCCAAAATCTTTTCTTCATGAAATTCCCGCCTGATTTTCGACACTGAATAAAATAAATTTGAAAATTTTATTGCACCAAAGCAGACAAACCGCATCGGGGAAGTCTTTTTTTTTTCGATGATTTGCGCTAAACTGTTCTCGGCTAAAGACAGTTGTTCAAACATTTCGATTTGCCTGCTTCGTAATTTTTACAGTAAAGCGAGGTTGGCGGAGATGTCTTTGAATTTATCTTCAAATTTTCTTCAATTTAAAATTGAGATGGCTAACGGTTCCAAACACGGCGTTTATGAGTTTGACGAATTTCGGCTGGACGCGGCGAAATTGATGCTTTACCGCGAAGGGCGCGAGATTTCTCTGCCGCCGAAAGTCATTGAAACACTGCTTGTGTTGGTTGAAAACCGCGGCGAGATTATCGGCAAGGACGAGTTAATGAACAGGATTTGGGCGGACGCGGCGGTCGAGGAATCGAATCTTTCGCAATATCTTTATCTGCTCAGAAAAACGCTCGGCAATCGTTCGGACGGTACGCCGTTTATCGAAACTCTGCGGCGGCGCGGTTATCGTTTTAACGGCGAAGCGCGGTTCGTGGAAAATCATCAGCCGACAAATAGCGCGGCGAGCGTGAACACTGCGTACGCGCCGCGTTTCGGCATCGAGCGTCAAGGCAATGTTCTGAAATTGACCGATTGGAACCATCAGGCGGAAAAACCGGAAACGGAATATCTTCGGCAAACGGACGCGGCGGAAAACAATTCTCGAACAAAACAATTATCAACCGGCAAATTGGCGGTTGGCGGCATTGCCGCGGCACTCGCGCTGGCGGTTTCGCTGTCGTTTTTATTGTTCAATCAAGGGCGAAACGCGGCGACGGCGACCGGGGCGGAAAAGCGCAGCGAGATGACGGTCGAGCGTCTGACAAACGGCAATGTGCCGCTTGCCGCGACCATTTCGCCGGACGGCAATTATTTTGTTTATCACGAAACGGACGGCGAGACTTCGAGTTTGTGGCTTCAACAGACCGGCGGGTCGAGCCGCATCGAAATCATTCAGCCGCTCAAAAAATTTATGGGCGACAAGACGTTTTCGCCCGACGGCGCGTTTGTCTATTTTACTGTCAGGGACAACGCGAACGCGCCGTGGTCGCTGTATCGCGTTTCGACACTTGGCGGCGCGCAGACAAAAATTTTGACCGACATCAATTCGCCCGTCTCGTTTTCGCCCGGCGGGAAAGAAATGGTTTTTCAGCGCTCGAATCAGCAAACGGGCGAGTCCTCCCTTGTGATTGCCGCTAGCGACGGCAAAGAGGAAAGAATTTTACTGTCTCGCGCCCGAGAACAGGAAATTTTGCAATATCCGGCGTGGTCGCCCGACGGCGGCAGAATCGCCTTCACCGCGATTTATCCGCAAGGCGAATTGCCGCCTTTTAACCGGATAGCCGCCGTCAATCTGCAAACAAGCGCCATCGAAACGCTCTCGCCGGAAAAATGGGACAATTGCCTCCGAATCGTTTGGACAGGCGACGGTCAGGGCTTGATTTTTATCGGAACAAAATACGGCGAAGGTATGACCACGCGGCGCGACCAGGTTTATTATCTTCAACCCGCGACGGGCGAAGCCAGGCGTTTGACGACCGACGGCAATCGCCACGGCGTTGCGAGTTTGGGCATCACGAACGACGACGCGGTGATTGCCGTTCCCTATAGCCGCTCGTCGCAAATCTGGCGGATGTCGCCCGACGGTGACGCGCGCACGGCGATGCAAATAACAAACGGTCAGGCGGACGGCAGAGCCGGACTCGTGCCGCTGGCGGACGGACGCGTCGGCTACATCACGCGCGCCGGAGAAAATCTGAGTGTCTGGCTGATGAACGACGACGGCGCGAACCAGCGACAATTGATTAACGACCCGTCGCAGCCCGAAGAACTGCGCGCGGCGGCGGACGGAAGTTTTTTTGTTTTCACATCGGAGCAGAGCGACAAGCGCAGACATCTTTTCCGCGTGGACGCGGACGGCGCGAATTTGCGCCAGCTAACTTTCGGCGACACGAGCGCGGGCGACTCGACCGTCTCGCCCAACGGCAATTGGATTGTTTATCATACCGGCGTTTTAGAGGGCGGTTTATACAAACATTCGCTTTGGAAAATTCCGGCGGCGGGCGGCGAAGCAGTTCGTTTCGGCGACACAGACTGCACCACACCGCATTTTTCCCCGGACGGTAAATCGCTCTCGTGCATCCGCCACGAAAAAGAAATCCTCATCATCTCGGCAACGGACGGCGCGCTTCTGAAAACTTTTGAAACCGTTAAATCCTCCACTCTCAACGTCGGAGCGCGCTGGACGGCGGACGGAGAGAATGTGGTTTATATAGTTCATCAAAAAAACGTCGGCAATCTCTGGGTTCAGCCGACCAACGGCGCGACGGCGCGGCGGCTGACGGATTTTACCAGCGGCAACATTTACAATTTCGCCTTTTCCCCCGACGGCGCGCGCCTGTATGTCGCCCGCGGCTATCAGATCAACGACGCAATTTTGGTGAGAAATTTCAAGTAATCTTTAACGACTTCGCGGCGTTCGTTTCAATATATTAACCGACTCTGTTTATTCAACGAACTTTATATGTTATTTTATCGTTAAGAACTTCAAAGGAGATGATGAAACAAAATGAGTTTTTTCGACAAAGTTAAAGAAGCGGCAATGAATCAGTTTATTGAGGTTATCGAATGGCTCGACAATTCGGGCGATACGATTCTTTACCGGTTTCCGGTTTATCAACAGGAAATAAAAAACGGCGCGCAGCTGATCGTGCGCGAATCGCAGGCGGCGGTTTTTGTATTTGAAGGTCAGGCGGCGGACACCTTCGGTCCCGGTCGCTACACGATTGACGGCGGCAATACGCCGATTCTTTCAAAGCTCGGCGCGTGGAAACACGGCTTTAATTCGCCGATAAAATCGGAAGTTTATTTCGTCAACACAAAACAGTTCACCGATATGAAATGGGGAACGGCGAACCCGATCATGCTCCGCGACGCGGATTTCGGCATCGTTCGACTGCGCGCTTTCGGCGGCTATTCGATGCGCGTTGCCGACCCGCAGACTTTTATCAAGGAAGTTGCCGGGACGAACGCCCATTTTCAAACCGAAGATATTGACGAACAGCTCAAACGCGCGATCGTGACCGAATTTTCGGACGCGGTTGCCGAAATGAAGATTCCCGCGCTCGATCTGGCGGCGCAGTATAAAGAACTCGGAGAAGCGATTCGCGCGAAAATCAACGAAGACTTCAAAGGCTACGGTTTGGAAGTTACGAAGTTTTATGTTGAAAACATCAGTCTTCCGCCCGAAGTCGAAGCCGCGATGGACAAACGCGCTTCGATGGGCGCGCTCGGCGACGCCAACAAATATATGCAGTTTCAGGCGGCTGACGCGCTGCGCGACGCGGCGCAGAACGAAGGCGGCGGCGCGGGCTTAGGCGCAGGACTCGGCGCAGGCTTTGCGGTCGGCAACCAGATGGCAAACGCTTTCGGCGGAATGCAGGGCGGCGCGCAGCAGCAGCAAGGCGGCGGCGGAACGCAAACCATCGCGTGTCCGACGTGCGGAAAAGCGAACGTGGCGGGCACGAAATTCTGCGGCGATTGCGGCGGCAAGATGGAAGTCGCGAAAGTGCCGTGCGTCAAATGCGGTGCGGAACTGCGCGAAGGCGCGAAATTCTGCTCGGAATGCGGTTCGACGCAGGAAAAACAGAAATGCGCCAATTGTCAGGCGGAACTTAACCCCGGAGCCAAATTCTGCAACGAATGCGGCACAAAGACCGAAGCCGCTTAAGTAAAAAGTAAAAAGTAAAAAGTAAAAAGGATAGGAGAAAACCCTTCTCTTATCCTTTTCGTTTTGCGTCTTTGAGCCTTCGCGGCTTTGCGTTAAAATTATTTTTTGAAGATTTTGGAGAAAATTATGGCAATCAGTCCCGAACTTTTAGAGATTTTGGTGTGTCCGAAATGCAAATCGAAGGTCGAATTAAAATCAGACCAGAGCGGTTTAAAATGCGTGAACGCGGAATGCGCGCTCGTTTATCCGGTGCGCGACGAAATTCCCGTGATGCTCGTCGAAGAAGCGACGACGGAGTAATGTAAAACGGAAAATGGAAAATGGAAAATGAAATCAGAATTTTCCATTTTCCATTTTCCATTTTCCGTTATGCAGATTGATTGGACAAAAGTAAAGCGCGTGCTGATTGTGCGTCTGCGCTCGATCGGCGACACGGTTTTGGCGACGCCTTCGCTCGCTGCGCTGAGAAGATTTTTGCCCGACGCCCGGGTCGATATTCTGCTCGAAGATTGGGTTGCGCCCGTATTGGACGGATTCGACGCAGTTGATAATGTTCTGACAGTTTCGCGCAAAAGCAAAAGAGCGCGTTTCGACATGGCGCGCCAAATTCGCCGAAACCGCTACGATGTCGCGTTCAATCTTCACGGCGGCACGACCGCGACGTTTTTTGTCCGCGTTTCGGGCGCGTGCCACCGCGTCGGTTTCGCGCATTACAGTTATAAATTTCTTTACAATCATCTACTTTCTTCATCAGCCGATTTCTGGCAACAGGAATTTACGCATTCCGCCGAACAGCAGCTCGCGCTTTTAGGTTTTGCCGGCATTCCGGTCGAAGACCGCCCGAAAAGCCGCTTAACCGTGACGGACAAAGCGCGAAACTCGATCGAAGAAAAATTGCAGTCTAAAATCCAAAATCCGGAATCCAAAATCGCCCTGCTTCATCCGGTTGCCGCGACCGAAACGAAACAATGGGCAACCGAAAACTTTGCGCGGATCGCCGAATTTTTGAACGGAAAAGATTTTCAGATCGTTGCGGTCGCGACTCCGAAAGAGCGCGAAGTTTTGGAAAATCTCAAAAAACTTTCTAAAGTGCCGATTTTAACGTTCGATGAACTAACTTTGCCCGAAATCACGGCTCTCGCGGCGCGCTCCTCGGTTTTTGTCGGAAACGATTCGGGCATCGCGCATATCGCGGCGGCGGTCGAAACGCCGAGCGTGGTTGTTTTCGGTTCCTCGAACATCAGACACTGGCGACCGTGGACAAACGCGCCGCACGAAATCGTTTACGAAAAATTCGCGTGCCAGCCCTGCGCCGGATTTTTCTGCAAAGAATTCGGTGCGCCGCGATGTATTTTGAGCGTTAAAACCGAAAATGTAATCAGCGCGATTGAAAAAGTTTTGAATTAAGAAAGCTGATTTTGAAACTTTATCGCGACAGATTTGTGGACGGATTCTGACTTTTGAATTGGTCAGCTGTTGTCTGCCGCTATTTCTTTTCACGCTTTTGGCAATTTACGTGTTTTTAAGAGATAAATCCAAAAGGTATAAAAAGTAAAAGGCGAGTTTCCGAAAAAACTCGCCGCAAAGCTCTAAGCGTAGGCATTAAATGCTAAGTCCTATGACAAACTTGTGTTTTATCTCTTGGTGTTGGCGTTCGACGATTTTGAATCGCTTGTGCCGTTGACCATCTGATTGCTCATCGAATCTCCAGCCGAAACTTTCAATTCATTTTTCACGCTTTTCTTGCCTTCGATGGCTTCGGCAACCTGTCCGGCTTTTGTTTTTTGAGCCGCAGTGGCAACCGTTCCGCGCAGCGTAATGACTTCGTTGTCAACATCAACATTGACCGTTGATTCGCGTAAGTCACTCGTTGATAAAAGAGCGGCGCGTGTTTTGAACCAAAGCCAGCTGTCATTCGGACCGGTTCCGATTTTGCTCTCGGCACGGTCTTTTTCATAATCGGTGCGGTTTTTGTCATAATCCGCTCGATTTACGTTGTTGGTATTGCTCCAGCGATTCGCATTTGTTGTTTGAACCACTGTCGTGTTGCCGTTATTGTTTACAACAACCGCCTGATTGCTGTTCGCATTTCTCAAAGTCGTGTTACCGTTTGTGGGCGTGGTGCTTTCACAACCTGCAAATGCGAGAGCCGTCAATCCGATGGTTAAAGTTAAAATTTTCTTCTTCATATTTAAATTTCTCCTGTCTTCTAAAGAAACATTGTTTCGAAAGACTATTTTTCGATAGAAACAATCTTTCAAAACAACTTTTTGTGAGCAAATTGCATACCATGTTTTTATTAAAATTTATCAGTTGCCGACTTTGAGGCATTATCGGGCTGAAAGTGCGTGATTTCGGCATTTTTGCTCAACAATCGAGATGCTTTCTTGACATAGCCAAACAGGGCATTTATCATCTAAAGTTTCGGCTCATAATGCCGGCGCTGTCTGTATATCCTGCGAATGAATCAAAACAGGACATACAAGCGGAATAAAAAAATACATTTTTAATATGTTTGAATCGCTGTCCGATAAATTAAAACGCTCGCTCAAGAATCTGCGTGGTCAAGGGAAATTAACGCCCGATCACGTTGACGCCGCGCTGCGCGAAATTCGGATGGCTTTGCTCGAAGCCGACGTTAATTACAAGGTCGCGAAAGATTTCGTCGAGAATGTCCGCATCAAAGCCGAAGGACAGGAAGTTTGGCAGGATTTAAAGCCGCACGAACAAGTCGTTAAGATCGTTTACGACGAACTCGTCGAGCTTTTCGGCGGAACGTCGTCGCGTCTGGTTTTTACCAAGCAGATTCCCAACGTCGTGATGATCGTTGGGCTTCAGGGTTCGGGTAAAACGACTTCGACCGGAAAAATCTCGCGCTGGCTCAAAGACAATCAGGAACGCAAGCCTTTGCTGGTTTCGGTGGACGTTTATCGTCCGGCGGCGCGTGAGCAGTTGCGGGTTGTTGGCGGCGCGGTCGGTGTGCCAGTGTTTCAGGATAAGGAAACGAACGATCCGATGACGCTCGTGCGCGGTGCGATGAAGCACGCGCAGGAAATGGGTTTTGACACGCTGATGATCGACACGGCGGGGCGTCTCCATATTGACGACGAGCTGATGATCGAGCTTGAAAAGATCAAAGCCGAAACCCGACCGATCGAAGTTTTATTCGTCGCCGATGCGATGACCGGACAGGATGCGGTGCGAAGCGCGGAAGTTTTCCATGAACGCGTCGGCATTACCGGCGTCGTTCTGACGAAAATGGACGGCGATGCGCGCGGCGGAGCGGCGCTTTCGATCAAACAGGTTATCGGTCAGCCGGTAAAATTCGTCGGCGTCGGCGAAAAATACGACGCGATCGAGCCGTTTTATCCCGACCGCATCGCGCAAAGAATTCTCGGCATGGGCGATGTTCTTTCGCTCATCGAAGAAGTTCAGGGCAAGATTGACGAGGATGAAGCCGCCAAGCAGTTGGAGAAAATGACGAGCAATAAATTTACGCTCGAAGATTTTCGCAACCAGCTCGGACAATTCAAAAAACTCGGCTCGATGTCCAAATTGATGAAGATGATGCCCGAACAGCTGACGGGCGGAATGTCGCTTTCGGACGAACAATCCGAAGAGGTCGAAAAGCAGATGAAGCGCACCGAGGCGATCATCGATTCGATGACGCGGGCAGAGCGCAACAATCATAAGATTCTCGACGCGAGCCGCAAAACGCGCGTCGCGAAAGGTTCGGGGTCGACTATCTCGGAAGTCAACCAGCTAATTCGCCAGTATGAACAGATGCGCAAAATGATGCAGCAGATGAATCGCGGCGGGCTTTTCTCGAAACTTGCCGGGAAAGCGATGGGCGGTTTAGGCGGCGGACTCGGCGGACTTCTCGGCGGCGGCGGAATGCCGGGCGGCTTGGGCGGTTTGTTCGGCGGCGGCGGCGATGCGCCGGACTTTGATAACGAATACGAAGAAACCAAAGATAATTTGGCGAAAAAGCTGAAGAAGAAAAAAAGACACAAGAAAAAGCGTTAGTGCGTGGTGGTCGGTGGTCGGTGGTCAGATTTTATCTGATTTTTACTGACCACCGACC
>JANOBZ010000177.1:0-17804 GCA_031411895.1 Acidobacteriota bacterium
GACTCAAAGAACACGGTAAACCGACGAAAGTGGCAATTATCGCGGCTGCCAGAAAGTTACTATGCTTTTTGAATGCCATTGCCAGAGACGCTAAACCATGGTTGCCGGTTTCTATTTGATTTTTATTACAGTTGCTGCTTATTTCGCTTTGCCCTGATGAGCCACGGCATCTTCCGCCGCTTTGACGGCTTCCGCGTCGCCGAGATAATAGCTTTTCTTCGGCGTCAGATTTTCGTCCAGTTCATAAACGAGCGGGATTCCGGTCGGAATGTTGCGGCTGATGATGTCCTCGTCCGAAATCGTGTCGAGATATTTGACCAGCGCGCGCAAAGAATTGCCGTGCGCGGCGACAATCACGCGCTTGCCGAGTTTGATGCGCGGCGCGATCTGCTGCTGATAATACGGCACGACGCGTTCGACCGTTTCTTTGAGAGCCTCGGCGCGCGGAAACATTTTCGGATCAATTCCCGCATAGCGCGGGTCTTTGCCGAGCCAGCGTTCGTCCGTTTCTTCCATAATCGTCGGCAGAACGTCGTAGCTGCGACGCCAGACTAAAACCTGCTCTTCGCCAAACTGCGCGGCGGTTTCCGCCTTGTTCAAGCCTTCCAGTCCGCCGTAATGGCGTTCGTTCAAGAGCCACGATTTCGTCACCGGAACCCACATCAAATCCATCTCGTCGAGAATGATCCAGAGCGTCCGAATCGCACGTTTCAAGACCGACGTATAGGCTTCGTCAAACGTGAACCCTTCGGCTTTCAACAATTTACCAGCCGCCCGCGCTTCTTCTTTCCCTTGTTCCGAAAGATCAACGTCCTTCCAGCCCGTAAAACGGTTTTCCTTGTTCCACTCGCTTTGTCCGTGTCTGATTAATACTAATTTGTACATAATTTTACAGATTCCAAATTTAAGATTTCACAAATTATTAAACGCAAAATTTCCGCAACACACAAGTTGCGAAGATTTGATTGTACGACGCCGATATTCAATCAAAGAAAAGGTATTTGTCGTTAAATCTCATAAAAACCGGAACTAATCTTCGCTTAAAATCTTTTGCGCTTCGCCGACCAGATAAAGCGAGCCGGTAACGCAGATCAATTCGTCAGCCGAAGAGATTTCTCGCGCAATCTTTAGCGCTTCGCCGACATTTTCGGTTGTGTTAATTTTTTCAGGCGGAAAATCCTTCGGAATTAAATTTAAAAATTCGTCCGCCTGCATCGAACGCGGATTATCGGGCACCGTAAAGATCAATTTTTCAACTTTCGGAAACAAAATTCCGGCAATTTCCGTCAAATTCTTGTCGCGCATCGCGCCGAAAATCATAATTATAGGCTGTTTGATCGTTTCGTCCAGAAATTCGCGCAGAGCTTTCGCGCCCGAAATATTATGCGCGCCGTCAAACAATATTCCTTTATAAAATTCGAGCCGCCCGCTGTGTTTTGCCGATTTTAATCCCTGAACGATATTTTCTTGCGTAACATTGAAATTAAATTTCGGCAGAAATTCGGCAATCGTCAATGCTAAAACCGCATTCGTAAATTGATGGCGTCCGGCAAGCGATAAAGTCACGCCTTTATACGCATAAAATCGTGAATTAAAATCGACGCCTTCTTTCAATAATTGATGTGCGCTGACATTTTCTCCCAGGTTTGTCGTCGCCCAAACGGGTTCGAGATCATTTTCCTCGCATTTCAGCCAAATTTCATTAATAATGTCCGCTTCTTTTTGCGGCGCGGCGATTGCGATTTTTGTAAAACCCGTAATAATCGCCGCTTTTTCCGCCGCGATTTCGGCTAAAGTGTCGCCCAAAATTCGTTGATGATCGTAATCGATCGGCGTCAGCGCAATGATTTCGGCGCGCGCGGCGGTCGTCGCGTCGAACCTGCCGCCTAAGCCCGTTTCGAGAATCGCCAGCTCGATTCCGGCGTCGGCAAAAACGTTCAGAGCAATCGCCGTCACTTGTTCGAAATACGTCGGCACGGTTTCAAGTTCGCCATGTTCGACCAATTTTTCGGAAGTTTCTCTAACCATCGAAGCGTGGCGGGCAAAATCCGTTTCGCTGATTTCCGTGCCGCCGATGCGAACGCGTTCGGTGACCGAAATGAGATGCGGCGAAGTCGTCGCGCCGATTTTGATTCCGGCTTGCAGACAAATCGCTTCGAGAAACGCGACGGTCGAGCCTTTGCCGTTCGTGCCGGCGATCTGAACTTTCAAGTATTTTTCGTGCGGTTTGCCGAGCGCGTCGAGAAGTTTGCCGATATTATCGAGCCCGAGCTTCATCGCGAGGACTTCGTTGCCGAGATCGTAGAGATATTTGACCGATTCGTCGAAATTCATAATTGCAATCAACAAACATTTTAGGTTATAAGTTGATGAATCGAAACGTAAACTTGCCGAAATTTTACTTATGGAAAATTTGCATCAAAAATCCGCCGTCGAGCTTCTGAGTTTGATCGCGTCAAAACAGCTTTCGAGCCGCGAGGTAACGCAGTATTTTATTGACCGCGTCGAAAAAGTAAACCCGTCAATCAACGCGGTCGTGCTCAAATTTTATGAGGAAGCTTTACAAAAAGCCGACGCTGCGGATGAATCTTTAGCGAAAGGCGAACGCTTTGGCAGGCTTCACGGTTTGCCGTTTACGATCAAGGAGTGTTTCGATTACATGGAAACACCGAGCACGCTCGGCGTTCTGGCGCGAAAAAACGATTCTCCGACGGAAAACGACGCGTATATTCAAGCCTTGATGAACGAAGGCGGAATCGTTTTGGGAAAAACGAACGTGCCGCAATTATTGATCTTTATCGAAAGCGTCAACCGTGTTTACGGCAGAACGAACAATCCCGTCAACCCGAAATTCACCTGCGGCGGATCATCCGGCGGCGAAGGTTCGATCATCGGCGCGGGCGCTTCGCTGGTCGGCGTCGGTTCGGACATCGGCGGAAGCGTGCGATTTCCGGCGGCATTTTGCGGGATTTGCTCGATCAAACCGACGATGTGGCGAACGCCCGATTTGACGCGTTACGGCGAACGGCGGCTCGAAGGCTCGATCGGTTCGGTCGCCGGAGTTTTGGGAAATCACGCCCAAGATTTGGATTTGTTTTTGAGAATCATCAACGAATCCGCCGCGAAAATGCGCGATGTCAAACCTTTACAGGATTACAAAGAGATAGATGTTTCACAGCTTAAAATCGGCTACTACCTGAGCGACGGGATTTTCGAGCCGATGGCAGCCGTCAGACGCGGCGTTTCGGAAGCGGTTGAAAAACTAAAATCAATCGGCGCGGAAGTCGTCGAATTCGCGCCGCCGCGTCTCGATTACGCCGAAGAAATTTTCCTACGAATTCTAACGGCGGACGACGCCAAGCTTTTCACAAAGGTTCTCGACGGCGAAAAGCCTCTGCCGCAATTGAAAAATATGATTATGCTCGCGCAGGCGTCGCCGTTAAAAAGAAAAGCGATCGGCAGCGCCGCGAAAATGTTCGGGCAGAAAAGCGTCACGCGCGTGATTCCGTATTTCGGCGGCAGAGGAATGGAATATTTGCGCGAATGGGCTGAAAAACAAGCCGCTTATCGCGCCGAATTCCTAACGGCGATGGACGCGGAAAATCTCGATGCGATCATCGGTCCGGTTTGCGCGCTGCCCGCGTTTTTGCACGATTCGGTCGATAAAATCGGTTTGGGCGGAACTTATACGCTGCTTTACAACGTGCTCGGTTTTCCCGCCGGAGTCGCGCGAATTTCGGAAGTTAAAAAGGAAGAAGCGACGGGCAGAAAGGCGCGTTTCGATATTCAAAAGATATCCGCCGCGAAAGCCGAAAAGCTGTCCGAAGGACTTCCGATAGCTGTTCAAATCGCGGCGCGTCCGTGGCGCGAAGATGTGGTTCTAGCTTTAATAGAAAGTCTTCATCAAAGATATTAGACGGTTACTAATGCTACTTTTTATTAGCCGCGGATAAACGCGGATTTTGCGAATAAGATTTAATAAACTTAGCGCCTTTGCGGGGAAACTTTTTATCTCCCGCAAAGGCGCTAAGTTTTAAAGAAAGAAATATCTAAAATAATCCACGAAATCCGCGTTTATCCGCGGCTAAATCAAAACTTATTTAATTGCGGCGTTCATCATAAAATCGAACATTCGGATGATCGTCTCGCGTATTTCGCGGCGGTCGACGACGCGGTCGACCATTCCGTGTTCGAGCAGAAATTCCGAGCGCTGAAAGCCTTTCGGGAGTTTCTGGCGAATCGTCTGTTCGATCACGCGCGGACCGGCGAAACCGATCAAGGCTTTCGGTTCGGCGAGATTGACGTCGCCGAGCATCGCGAAGCTCGCCGTCACCCCGCCGGTCGTCGGATCGGTCAGAACCGAGATGAACGGCAGCCGCGCCTGGTGAAGCCGCGCGAGCGCCGCCGAAATTTTCGCCATCTGCATCAGTGAAAACGTGCCTTCCTGCATTCGCGCGCCGCCCGACGCCGAAAACACGACGACCGCGCCGCGCGTCTCGACCGCGCGCTCGATCAGCCGCGTGATCTTTTCGCCGACCGCCGAACCCATCGAACCGCCGATAAACGACATATCCATCGCGCCCGCGTAGGTCAGATGCCCGCCGACCATTCCCTTGCCGGAAACGATCGCCTCGGGCAAACCCGATGCTTTTTTCGCCGCCTCGATGCGGTCCTTATAGGGTTTGGTATCAACGAATTCGAGCGGGTCGCTCGACGTTACCTCTTCATCGAGCTTTTCGTATCTGCCGTCGTCGAACAGCGTGTCGAGACGCGCGCGCGCGCCGAGACGAAAATGATACGCGCAGTGCGTGCAAACCTGCAAGGATTCGATCAGCTCGCGTTTATAAAGCGGATTCTCGCATTCGGGACATTTGACGAAGATTCCTTCGGTCAGAACTTTGCGTTCCTCGTCCTTTTGCTGTTCTTCGATCTTCGGTTTATTTCTGCGAAACCAGGACATATATTATTTTGTATTTTAGATTTGCGCTCAACGATTTAGCAAGTTTCTAAGATTATCATAAGCAGTTGCGAAACGCATTTGTTAAATCAATATGACCTTTTCAAAAAATGCTTGACATAAAAATTGATTCGTGACATCTTTTTGTTAAATTTATATTTAAATAACTCCTGGCATTTCCGAGTGTTTAAATAGCTGTCGCTATTTGTTGAATTCAAGCAGGCAAACTGCGGCATTCGATCAGCTTGACTTTCCGGATGAAGTTAACCCTTCGATCCCAAACCAATTAACTTAATTGTAAGGAGAAAATATATGAGTACAGGACCTACGCCTGCGCAGATTGCTCAAGTTCAAACGAACTTGAAGAATATGCAGGCTTTTAATGACTATGTTTACAATCAAGGCGGGTCGTCAAGAATCTTAAACGCGTATCTGTTGCTTTCGGAACAAGATAACAACGATCTCGGACTGAATATCGGACTAAACGTTCTCGAAGGCGCATTCTGGGCAATCGGCGGCGCGCTCGGTCCGATCGGAAATTTTACGGCGAGTTTTCTGTCGGGAATGCTTTCATACTGGGCTAATTCCGCCAACACGCCGCCGAGCTTAAATACGACTTTTGCTTCGACGGCGATCAGAATCCAAAAAACCTCTTTTCAGGTTGACCAGCAGCTTGCCCAATACTATAACGATGTCGCCGGAAATTGGGGCACGTCTTTTACGTACAACGGCAGCATGTCGAGTATTGCGGATTTAGCAACCATTAATTTTCCGGCTGAAACGGATAATGCCTTTTTCCCGCTGGCTGATGCGGCGATCTTCGCGCTCGACCAGATGATCTGGAAGACCGTGATGAACGCCAATTATGTGGTTACTTTGTGGGAACTTTCGAGCGGACCGAACATTATGCCCGGCGACCAGAATTCGCCGCCGGTTCAGTGGGACGAGATGTTCATCGGCAAAAATCCGTCTTACTACAACACATGGTCGTGGCATAATTCATCGGGCTGCGGCGATACGTCCGGCTGGCTGGTCAACGAATACAACATCGGAACCGGGGCGGGCGTTTTTTCCGACGGCGGAATGTCGAGCGCGGCTTGCCAGTACCTGTTTATAGATTCGTATGACGGCGTCGTCATCAATGCCAACGGACTTTATAATCGGGCGACCGTTTTTAACAATCTCGGCATCAGGCAAACTACATATACGGTCGCCGTGCCGTCGGGCGGCTACGGAATGCCTCTGTCAATGTCGTATAAACGGGCGATGGTCAAGGAACAAACTCTTCGCCTTCTCGTCGAACGCGAAGGACGCGAAAACATTCAGCGGAAAATCATTTCGAAAGCGCACAGCGATCCGGTTTTTGCGCGCGATGTCGTCGCCCGACCGCGCCAGACGCTTGAGGAATTTCTCGGAATAAAAATTCCCGAAAGTATCGCGCTGACCGTGATTCACGAAACAAACGGAAGTTTCGGCGTCGTGATTCCCGCCAAAGATGAGGAATAAAACGGCTTTTTTATTAAAGAAAGTTTGTTTTCGAAAGACGCCGCCTTTTATTACGACAAAAAGGCGGCGTCTTTTTTGTTTCAACGGCTGGACAAACACCGGAATATTGATAGACAGCTGTTATTATGTTAGATTCAAAATCGCTTTTTAATAAATTACAACACACTATATTTCCTGAGGCTTGCGATGAATAAACTTTTCTTTGCCATTGTTTTTCTGACCGTTTTGTTTTCTTCGAACACCTTTTCAGCCGTCAAAACGTGGGACGGCGGCGGCGCGGACGCCAACTGGCAGACCGCTGCGAACTGGGTCGGCGACACCGCGCCGGCAACAAACGACGATCTGATTTTTCCCGCCAACGCCGTGCAGTTTACGACGAACAACAACTTTTTTATCCTGACGAACTTTAATTCGATCGCGATTGACGGCAGTTACACGATCGGCGGCAATCCTTTGCGCATCGCCAGTTCGCTGACCGTGACGAGCGGAACGCAGGCGATCAACACGGCAATATCTTTAACCGGCGGGCAGACATTTACGGCAAACGGCGCGTCGCTGACGACCATCGCGCTGCTTTCGGTCGGCGGCGCTGGTCTGACTCTCGACGGCACTGGCAGCCTCGGCATCGGTTTGATCTCGGGCGCGGGCGCGATCATCAAGAACGGCGCGGGCGCATCTTTGATCGCATCGTCGAGCGGCTACAGCGGCGCGATCACCGTCAACAACGGCATCTTCGTAGTTGACGCAAACATTCCGAACAGCGCGGTGACGATCAATAACCCGAACGTAACGACCGGCACACTCGGTTTGAGCGGATTCGGCGGCACGGGTACGGTCGGCACAGTCAACGTCACACAGGGTGCGATCAGCGCCGGAACCCTGACTTCGCCGACCGGCATTTTGAATACCGGCAGTCTTAACTTTACCGCTAACGGCGCATACGCCGTCAAGATCGGCGGCACGACGCCCGGGGCAAGCGGTCACGATCAATTAAACGTAACAGGTGCAGTCAACTTAAATAACGCGCGGCTTGCGCCGATCCCGTGGAACGGTTTTCGTCCGGCGATCAATGATTCGTTCACAATCTTACGCAACGACGGCACGGACGCGATCGGCGGCACATTTCTCAACGCGCCCGAAGGCTCTATCTTCGGCGGCGCTCTCAACACGGCGTTCCGCATCAGCTACATCGGCGGCGACGGCAACGACATTATTATCACGCGCGTCAATCGCGCCAACTTCGATTTCGACGGCGACGGGCGCAGCGATGTTTCGACGTTTCGACCTGCGAACGGCACATGGAACGGTCTTCTAAGCGCAAACGGCGCGGCTTTTTCGACCAATTGGGGCTTAAGCAACGACCGAATCGCGCCCGCCGATTTCGACGGCGATAATAAAACAGACCTCGCGATTTTCCGCGACGGCGTGTGGTGGATTCTTAACAGCTTTAACGGAACGATTTCAACGGTCGGGTTCGGACTCGCGGGCGACATTCCCGTGCCGAACGATTTCGACGGCGACGGGCGCGCCGACATCGCCGTCTGGCGACCGTCGGACGGCGTCTGGTACGAGCTTCGAAGCCTCGGCAATCAATTCGCGGCGGGCGCATTCGGCTTGAACGGCGATAAACCGATCCTCGGCGATTTCGACGGCGACGGACTCGGCGATCTCGCCGTCTATCGCCCGTCGGAAGGCGTCTGGCATCTGCTTCGAAGCACCGATAATTCCTACGTCGCGTTTCCGTTCGGCATTGCCAGCGACCGACCATGCGCGGCAGATTACGACGGCGACGGCAAAACCGACCCGTGCGTTTTTCGCGGCACGGCTGATGGCAATCAACCCGATTTCTACATCCTGCGAAGCTCCGATCTCTCCGCCGCGTTCGTTTCGTGGGGTTTGCCCGGCGACGTTCCGACGCTTGCCGATTACGACGGCGACGGCAAAACCGACATCGGCATTTTCCGTCCCGCTGCGCACGAATGGTACTGGCTCCAAAGCTCGAACACGGCGGTCGGCGTTTCCGCTTTCGGACAAACCGGCGATCAACCTGTTCCTTCCGCGTTCGTGCCGTAAGTGTTTTACAGCGTAATGACAAGGCTAAAACACTTGATTGATGAAGCCGTTAGTTTGGTTGGCAACTTTGTTTAGTTGAAAGATCGCGCGGAACATCAATAGCCTATGCAAAACGTAAAAAGAGCGGCATTAAATCGCCGCTCTTTTTACTTGCATTATTGCAAAACTTTCAGCATCTCGCCGTGAATCAAGCCGTTCGAGGCGAGGATCGGCGGCGAATAGATGTTGTATTTTTCGCCCGTGTAGTAAGAAACCTGCCCGCCCGCTTCTTCGATCAGGAGAAGTCCGGCGGCAACGTCCCACGGGTTCAAGCCTTCTTCCCAGAAACCGTCGAAACGCCCGCAGGCGACGTATGCCATATCGATCGCTGCCGAGCCGTCGCGCCGGACGCCGCGCGAATGAAGCAGAAAATCCGTCAGATGCCTTGTAAAATCCGGTTTCTCTTTGAAATTGTACGGAAAGCCGGTGACGATCAGCGCGTCGCCCAATTTTTCAGTTTCCGAAACGCGGATCGGTTTATTGTTAAGCGTCGCGCCCTTGCCTTTTTCAGCCGCGAAAAGCTCGTTCCGCGTCGGGTCATAGGTTACGCCGAGAACGATCTCGCCGTCGTGTTCGAGCGCGACGGTCACGCAAAAGCAAGGATAACCGTGCGCGTAATTCGTCGTCCCGTCGAGCGGGTCAATGATCCATTTCCACGTATTCACGCCGTCGAGCAAAACGGCGTCGCCCGATTCTTCCGCCAAAATCGCGTGTTTCGGATAATAACTGCGAATCCGCTCGATGATCAGCTTTTCCGAAGCCAGATCAGCCTCGGTAACGAGATTGATCTCGCCCTTCATCGAAATATTGATCTTCCGCCCGAACTTTTCGAGCAGGATTTGTCCGGCATCACGCGCCGTTTCGATTGCAAAATTTAACATAGATACAAATTTACCACAGAGACACAGAGCTAATTTAAATTAGCTCTGTGCCTCTGTGTCTTTGCGGTTTAAATTATCGAAAGAAAATATCAACGTAATCGGTCGCCGTGTCGCACGGATTGGTCATCTCGGCGAGTCGCCAGTAGCGGCGGTTGCCGGTAATTTTGAACGTCATTTCGCCTTCGCGTTTGCACGGTTCGCCGTTGTTGATCGAGCTGATCTGCATGACGATCGTCCCGTCGAATTTGAAGTTTTTCGCGTTGATCTCGGTGATTCTGCCGTCAACTTTCACGTAGTCCGTTCCGCGCCGCTGTTTTTGTTCGCCTTTTAGATAAAACGTGCCGCCGCGATTGGTAACGTTTGCCGTGCCGAAATAATCCCAGCTGATCCATTGCAGCGAAAGGCGATGCCTGCCGAGCAGCATCGTCCGCGCCTTCGCGTCGTTGACGACGGTTCTCTGCGCGAAAACCGGCAGACTGAAAACGATCGAAAGCAAAACGGCGGTTAAAATTATTTTCCTTAACATAGCTTTAAATTACTTGATAACTTTTTGCGAAACTTCGAGAAATTCATTGACGGACGTGTCCCAGAAACGCCAGTCGTGCGCGCCCGGAAGCAGGCGAAACTCGTGCGGAATCTTCTTTTCGAAAAGCAGATTGCCGAATTCGCGATTTGTCCGGATAACCAGAAAATCTTCCGTCCCGCAGTCAACATAAAACAGCGGCAGAGTTTTGGCTTTTTCGGGCGTCATTTCGCGGATCATCTTGAAAATATCGTTTTCGGCGCGCGTCGGGCTGTCGTCCGCGCCGAACGCGGTTTTGATCGAATCGAGAAGCGCGCCGCTGCGAATGTTGTTTTCATCCAAACCTTTCAGCGTCCAGCCCGCCGCGCCGAGCGCGCCGCTGAACGAACCGGCAAGCACGAATTTGTCCGGGTATTTCAAGCCGAACTTCAAAGCGCCGTAGCCGCCCATCGAAAGCCCTGCGATAACGCGGTTTTCACGATTTGCGAGCGTCCGGAATTTACCGTCAATTTCGGAAATCAATTCCTGCACGATGTAGCTTTCGTATTTATCGTTCGGCGCGGTCGGGCTGTCCGTATACCAGCCGTTATTGCCTTCGGGCGTAACGATTATGTACTGATATTTCAGCGCATATTCGGCGAGTTTCGTCTTTGCCGTCCAGTTGTCGTAATGCCCGCTAAGACCGTGGAGAAGATAGACGACGGCGTAGCGTTTCGATTTATTGGCGCTCTCATCATAACCGGCGGGCACGATCAGTCTATAAGGCATCTCGCGCGCCATCAGCTTGCTGTTCAGCTTAAATTCACGAACATTCGCGGGCGTCGTCTGAGCCTGCGCCGCGAAGCCCGCAGCCGTTAACCAAAAAGCGAGAAAAAATACGAATAATTTTAACTTTTGATGATGCATATTTTTTTAATCTGCAAAATTAGCCGAAAATCTTACCGAGCCAGCCGGTTTCGTCGCGGTGCGTAATCTGCGCCAGTTCGCCCGCGTCGAGCCAGACGCCGTGACATTTGTCGCAGACATCAATTTTGATGCTTTCAAATTCCGTCTCATGCAAACTGCCGTCGCATTTCGGGCATTTTACCTCGAGATTTCTCGTTCCTTCGGACGCAATCTTCGACTTCATTTTTTCGAGCAGTTCTTTTTCCTTGTTACGAAAATACTCGTTTTCCAACGCTCTTCCTCTATCGTCTAATTCAATCGGCATAAAATAATTATTCTCCTCTATTTAATAATGACCGCCAGTAGATTTCACGGTCGAAAATCGTTTCAAATTTCGATCTAGTTTATTCAACGAACAGGTTTTTCAACCGTCGCCCGGAATGTCTTTTTCAAGCGCTTTCGTTTGGTCTTCGAATCTAAATTGCGCCGTAAGGTTTCTGTCTCTGAAAGACATTCTCTTAGTTAAACTTAACAAAATAAAGTAAAAAAGTAAAAAGTGAAAGTGTGAAAAAGTTAAGTCGCAAGATAATCAACTCAACTTTTTCACACTTTCACTTTTTCACTTTTCTAACTTTTAAGACTCGGTTTTGTGAATCGAACGCACACGCTGGCGGGCTTTTTTGGCGCGGCGAATGGTGTTTCGTTTTTTCAGATTGCTTTCCGCCCAATCGGACACTTGACGAAGCGGATGCCATTCGAAATCTTCGAGCGGCTGAACCTCGCTCGACGCGTCCTTTAATTTTAAGGTTCCGAACGCGATAAAAAATATCGCCGCGTTAAACAAAAATCCGACGAGCACGACAAGCCAGCCCGACGCCAAACCGACGCTCGCGCGCTGCATAAAAATATCGGTCGGCGTGTAATTCGAACCGCTCGTTAAAATCGGCGACGGGTGAATATAAACCTTGAGCGTCCAGCTCAGCGCGAGCAGTATGAAAATCCATAGATAATTGCTGCGTAGGCGTCTGCCCAAGGCTTCCCAGATGCTGATCGTGAAATGCGGGTTGATCAGATCAGCCGAAATATGGTCAGCCCATTCTTTATCCGGCGGAATCGTGCGCTGCGAAAGCATCGGCGCAAAATAACCGGTTTCGAGAACGCGCACGCGGTTTGCCCAAACTTCGTAGTAACGATACCGCCGCGCTTCCATAAAAAGAAAGATCGTCACCAGGATCGAGTTGATCGGAATCGCGAAATGCGGGTTGTCGGGCGATGAAAAAACAAAGGAAAGCGTTGCGCCCGCCGTAATTACAGCCCAATTCGTCGTCGCGTCGAGCCGACCGCGCCAGACGTTCGAGCGCTGCACTTCGCCGCGATAAAAATGCACCATCGCCGTATTGAATTCCGAAGGCGAAAGTTTTTGGGCAATCGTGATCGGCGTTGTTTTCGGTTTCTGGCTCCGAACGCGAACTTCTTCGGCAAGCGATTGAAAAGATGGCGGAACTCTGCTGATGTGTATGTCTTCTTCGGTCGTGAAATTATCAGACCGAAATTCGTCTTTCATAGCGGTTTAGGTAAGAACCTGTAAAATTAAAACCCCCTTGTCCAGCCAATCTAAATTTAATCACTTTCGCGGGTCGGTTGCAAGATTTTAAAAGATTTTCGCAAACTCCTATGTTCAAAAGTTTTTCGCTGGGCGTGCTAAAATTTTTTCTGCGATGACAGAGCAGGACGAATTTTGGATGCGCGAAGCGATCAAAGCCGCGAAAACTGCCGGAAAACTGGACGAAGTGCCGATCGGCGCGTGTCTCGTTGATGCGGAAGGAAATTTGCTGGCGACGGCAGGAAACCGCACGATTATTGATTCTGACCCGACCGCACACGCCGAAATTCTCGTTTTGCGCGAAGCCGCCGCGAAAATAAACAATTACCGGCTCGTTGAAACGACCGTTTACACGACCATCGAACCCTGCGCGATGTGCGCCGGCGCGCTCGTCAACGCGCGCGTCAAACGCCTCGTCTACGGCGCAAAAGACGAAAGATTCGGCGCGGTCGAGACTGTTTTTAATATTTGCGACAACGAATTATTGAATCATCGAATCGAAATCGTCGCCGGAGTTTTGGCGGATGAATGCCGCGCTCTGGTGCAGGATTTTTTCCGTAAAAAACGCGATTTTCAAAAATCACAAAAGATAATTGCAGACGCGACTTGAATTTTTCCGGCTCACTACTTAAAATTGAAAATTCGCTCGTGCGGAGAGGTGCAAGAGTGGTTGAATTGGACAGTCTCGAAAATTGTTGTACCCTAACGGGTACCGTGGGTTCGAATCCCACCCTCTCCGCCATACCGATTTTGGATTTGTGATTTCGGATTTCGGATGAAATCCGTTTTTGTTTGAAAAGTTTAGATCAGCACGGAAGGGTGCAAGAGTGGTTGAATTGGCAGCATTGGAAATGCTGTGAACCTTAACGGGTTCCGTGGGTTCGAATCCCACCCTTTCCGCCATTTCAATTTCGGATTTGCGATTTTGGATTTTGGATTGAAATAAATCCGAAATTTGAAATCACCAGTCCCAGATCGTTTTATGGCTTCAGGCTCCGCACAAGGTTTGAGTTGTGAACTCCGCTAGAGCTTGACGGCAGCAACGGTAGCAATTTCAGCTTGTGTTGCGGTTAAGTCTGAAGCCTCCAGATTGAACGAAAAAGTCGAAGAGATGAAAATTTCTTCGACTTTTTTGTTTTCGGATTGACTTTGATAAGCAACTTATATTATAAAAATGAGCGTTCGTTCGTTTTATGCCGAAACTTAGCCAGGAAGTAATCGCCGAAAAAAAATCGGTTATCGAATCAGCCGCCAGGGATTTGTTTATAAAACACGGCTTCCATGCGACGGCGATGCGCGATATTGCCAAAACGGCGGACGTTTCGATCGGGAATTTATACAACTATTACGAAACCAAGGAACAGATTTTTGAATCGATCATCGGCAATTACCTGCAAATTATTAACAGCAGACTCAAAAATATCTTTGCCGAAATAGAAAATCCGCTTGAGCCCGAAGGCTTATTAAAGCTCGGCGGTCTGGTCAAAAATATGATTGACCAGCACCAGGATTTCTGGCTTTTGATGTATATCGACGTTCTCGAATTCGATAACCGCCACTTTCGTCTAATGTTCGACGGTTTAAGCGCGAAACTTCGTGTCCGCTTCGCCAACGAATTCAACGCCGCGAAAGCGAGCGGTCTGGTACGCAGCGAAATTGATCCGGCAGTTGCCTATACTGCGGTTTATATGCAGTTTTTCAATTATTTTCTGGTTGAAAAACTATTCGGCGGCAATTCGCATTTCGGTTTAACCGACGAGGAAGCGATTAATGCCTTAACCGAAATTTTTTGTTTCGGCGTGTTAAGTAAATCTACTTGAAAATTAAGAAACGCGGTTTGTTTCTTTTAATTGTTTAAATAAACAAAAACGTACGTTCGTTTTTATTGCACTTATATTTAGATTATCGGAGGTTAAAGATGATTCGGAGAGGAATATTTTTAAGTTTTTTGCTGTTGACAATTGGTCTGACCAATTTATTTGCACAAGGCACAACGGGACAGATCAGCGGAACGGTCACCGACCAGAACGGCGCCGTAGTTTCGGGCGCGATCGTGACAATTACGCAAGCCGACACAAATTCAACGCGTACGGCGACGACCAATGAGGAAGGAATTTATTCGTTCCAGCTTCTTCCGGTCGGCAGATATACGGTTGATGTTAAGGCGGCGAATTTTCAAGCTTTTAAAGCCGAAGCGGTCGTCAGCATTACGCAGACGACCGTTGTTGACGCGCAGTTGGGCGTTTCCGGCGATACGGTGACGGTCAATGTCGAAGCGCCGGTCGTGCAGCTCGAAACGTCGCAGAACGGCAGAACGGTCGAGGGCGAAACGATTCGCCAGCTTCCCTTGCCGACGCGCAATTTTCAGCAGCTTTTAACTCTGCAAGCCGGCGCGCAGTCTTCGGTTTCGAACACGACCGAATTGGGGCGCGGCGACGCGACGATCTCTGTCAACGGTCAGCGCACGACTTCGAATTCGGTGCGCATCAACGGTGTTGATGCCAACTCGATCGGCACCAATTCGACTCCGAACATTGCGGTTCCGGCAACCGACAGCCTGCAGGAATTCGTCGTCCAGACATCGCTCTACGACGCGTCGAACGGGCGTAACGCGGGCGGCAACGTCGAAGCGATCACGCGCGGCGGCTCGAACGATTTTCGCGGGAACGTCTATTATTTCCTGCGCGACCGAGAACTCGCTGCCAACGATCCGTTTCTGCAGGGCAGAGG
Source organism: Acidobacteriota bacterium (assembly GCA_031411895.1). Lineage (GTDB taxonomy): Bacteria > Acidobacteriota > Blastocatellia > Pyrinomonadales > Pyrinomonadaceae > JAFDVJ01. Next base: position 15,198 of record JANOBZ010000177.1, read on the forward strand.
TTTGGAGCGTCCCGAATTCCGCCGCCAGCAATTCGGCGCGACGCTCGGCGGCAGAATTATCCGCGACCGCGCATTCTTTTTCGGTTCTTATCAGGGAACGCGCGAGCGCAACGGCTATTCGCTCGTCAACAGTTTGACGTCGCCGATTCTTCCGGCTGGACTGACCGACACCAACCGCACCGCCGCACAGTTAGCCGCCGTCTTCAATATTCCGGTCGCCAATATCAATCCGGTTTCGGTCGCGCTCTTGAACGCGCGTCTGCCGAACGGGCAATTCGCGATTCCTTCGTCGGGCGTAAACGGGTTAACCGCAAATACGGCGGTCGTCGTGCCGCAGACGGGCGTTTCGCGCTTTAGGGAAAATCAATTCAATGCCAACGGCGATTTTATTTTTTCCGATAATCACAATCTTTCGGCAAAGTTTTTCGTTGCCGATAATCCGACTTTCCAATCGAATTACAACTTCGCCGGACTTGGCAACGGCGAGCGCCAACTGCCCGGTTTCGGAGGCGATCTGACGATCAAGCAGAAACTTTACTCGATCACCGATAACTATGTTTTCTCGCCAAACATCGTCAATCAGGCGCGTTTCGGCTTTAACCGCCTGCGCGTGACGAGCGTGCCGGAAGAGCCGTTCACATCGGCTCAATTCGGAATTTCGAATCCGCTCGGTTCCCTTTTCGCGGGCGCGCCGACGATTCAGGTTTTCGGCGCGGACTCGCAGTTTTTCTTCGGCTCGGCACCGTTAGCCGACCAGTCATCGCGCATCAACGGCTACAATTTCAGCGATGTTCTGTCGGTCACGGCGGGTAACCATCGCCTTCGTTTCGGCGGCGAATACCGGTTTTCGCAGGTCAAATTCTACTTTAACGCCTTTTCGCGCGGGCAGCTGATTTTCGCGGGCTTTAACAATTTCCTGACCGGAACCGGCACGTCGCTTATCGGTTCGGGCGTTTTCGACCGTTATTATAAAGTTACGGACACTAACTTTTTCGTTCAGGACGACTGGAAGATCAACAGTCGCCTGACCTTAAATATCGGATTGCGCTACGATCTCTACGGGCTGCCGGTCGAAAATCAGGGTCGGCTCGTAAATCTTCTGTTTAATCAAATTACCATCGGCACGACCGCGACGCCCGCCGGTTCGCCGAACGGCTTCGTGCAGGCAGAAGGCGGCGGTTTGGCAAACGTTCCGACGGTCGAAAAAACGCTCGTGCCGGTTGATAAAAACAATTTTGCGCCGCGTATCGGGTTCGCGTATGTTCTGGACGAGAAACTGAACATGGTTCTGCGCGGCGGCTACGGCGTCTATTACGACCGCATTTCGACGCGCTATGCCAACACGCAGCTTTTCAATTACCCGTATTTCGCCCTCGGCGTCGGACTTCCGGGAATTTTGCGAACTTTCCAGAGCCCGTTTATTCCGCTGCCCGCGCCTTCAACTTTCCCGGTCGTGCCGAGTATTCCTTCGCCGCTTTCGCCCTTATCGCCGCTCATCGGCGTTCCGATTGCGGGCGTTTATGTTGATCCGGAACTCGCCACGCCGTATGTGCAGCAGTTCAATTTCGGTCTGCAATGGGGCTTTTGGAACAATTTTGTATTTGATATCGGTTATGTCGGCAATAAAGGAACGAAGCTTTTGCAGCTCGTGAGCCCGAATCAGCCGGTTTATAACCGCGCGACAAATTCATTCGCGACGCCTTTTCCCGGCACCGTAATTTCCAATCTGAAAAACGCGACCGGCGGCGTTCAGCAGGTGCAGACGACTTCGCTTTCGACCTACAATTCGCTGCAAATGTCTCTGACCAAACGCTTTTCCGACGGTTTGCAGTTTCAGGCGGCGTACACTTTCGGAAAATCCATCGATTATTATTCGGGCGGCGCGGTCAACGAGATCGCCAACGTCTTCGGCGACCAGCGCGAATGGCGCACGAATCGCGGGCGTTCGGATTTCAATCGCGAACAGCGGCTCGTCGTGAGCGGCATTTATTCGTTTCCAAAACAAAATTTTAGTTCGGGATTTGCGCGGGCGATTCTAAATAACTGGCAAGTTGCGGGCATCGCGGTATTTCAAACCGGTTTGCCGTTCTCGGTTGTTGATAACGTCGGCAACGCGGTTATCCAGCGCGCCAACTTCAACCGTAATTTCACGGGCGATATTTACACGGCGGGCGACGTTTCACAGCGTCTGACCGGCTACTTTAACACTGCGGCGTTCGTTCGTTCGTGCCCGATCGGAACACTTGTCGGCGGCGCGCTCGTCGCGTGTTCGAACAGCGGTGCCGGCGTGGTCAACAATCCTTTGTTCGATCCGGCGAACCCGTTCGGCAATACGACGCGCAACGGATTTACCGGACCGGGACAGAAAAACGTTGACATTTCGCTCATCAAATTCATTCCGTTCACGGAAAGAGTGCGCGGCGAATTTCGTCTCGAAGCATTTAACGTCTTTAACTGGGTAAATTACGCGAATCCGAACAACAATATTTCGGGCGCTAATTTCGGACGCATCGAACGAGCGGCAACCGGTCCGCGCGTTCTGCAAATCGGTCTGAAACTTAACTTTTAGTACTTTGCGGCTTTGCGCCTTTGCGGGAGAAATTATTT
>JANOBZ010000178.1:0-26599 GCA_031411895.1 Acidobacteriota bacterium
CTTTGCGCCTTTGCGTGAGAAAATGTTTCACGCAAAGGCGCAAAGGCGCTAAGCAAATCAATTCTTATCCGCGAAATCCGCGTTTATCCGCGGCTAAATTTCTTTTGGTTTAGTTTTCTTTCTCGATCGGAATAACATGCACCGCCGCGTCTTTGACTTCGCGCAGAAAGCGGTTGATGATCGAGCCTTTCCAGAAAATTTCCCAGCGCGAACGCGCCGATTGTCCGAAAATGACGTGCGTAATTTCGTTTTCACGGGCGAATTTTAAAAGCTCGTCGGCGACATTCGTTCCTTTGAGCTTAAAGATTTTCGCGCCGAGCGTTTCGGCGAATTTGATGTTTTCCGCTAAAACGGCGTAGGTTTCGGGCGCGATTCGTCCCGGTTCTTCGGTCGGAGTTTCGACATAAACCGCGAACCAATCGTCCGCCGCAAGTCTGCCCGCGATGCGTGCGCCGACGCGTAAGATTTTCTTTGCCGAGCCGCGCGAAGCCATACAAACCATAATCGTTTCGGGCATCACGGCTTGTTCCAAACCTTCGCGCTCGCGGTATTCGTGGTCTTGTACGGCTTGATGCTGCGCGACCTCGCGCAGGGCGAGTTCGCGCAGCGCGGCGAGATTTCCTTTGCGGAAAAAATTGTTCAAAGCTTGCTCGATTTTCTCGACCGAATAAATTTTTCCTTGACGAAGCCGTGTTCGCAGCGTGTCGATCGAAACGTCTATGTCAATCAATTCGTCGGCTTTTTTAAGAAAACAATCGGGCACGGTTTCGCGCACTTGAACATTTGTCGTTCGCCGAACGACATCGTTCAAGGATTCGATGTGCTGAATATTAACCGCCGTAATCACCGAAATGCCTTTGTCCAATAATTCCAAAACGTCTTCGTAACGCTTTTCGTTGCGCGTGCCTAAAATGTTCGTATGCGCGAGCTCGTCAACGACGACGACCGCCGGACGGCGTTTGATAATCGCGTCCAAATCCATCTCGCTAAAAATGTTGCCGCGATACATAATCTTTTGCGGCGCAATGATTTCCAAATCTTTGATCTGTTCTTCGGTTTCCGCTCGCCCGTGAGTTTCGACCGCGCCGATAATAATATCAACGCCTTGCTCTTTTAATTGATGCGCGTCTTGCAGCATCCGAAAAGTTTTCCCGACGCCCGCCGCCGCGCCGATATAAACGCGCAATTTCGCCCGTTCCTTTTCTTCAGCCATCTTGAGAAAAGATTCGGGCGACGGACGCTTTTCGCCTTTGCCGTTCGGAATTTCGGTAATGTGCGTGTCAACAAACATTTTTCTAATTGTTAATGATTAATGGTCAATGGTTAATTTTTTCATTAACCATTAACCATTAACAATTGACCATTATTTATCCAACTCTAAATTCAACTTCAAAACATTCACACGCGGTTCGCCGAAGATGCCGAAATCTCTCGCTTCGGTAAATCGTGCGACGAGTTTCCGCAGATCCGCTTCGCTTAAATTTCGCGCTCTGGCGATACGCGGAACCTGAAATTCAGCCGCTGCGGGCGAAATATGCGGGTCGAGTCCCGAGCCGCTCGTTGTGACGAGATCGGCGGGAATTTTCTTTTCAGGATTTTCCGCCTGCAAATTTAGCGCGTCCGTTTTTACGCGGTCAATCAATTTCTGCGAAGTCGGTCCGAGATTCGTTCCGCCCGAATTCGCCGCGTCGTAATTATTCGCCGAAAGCCGCGAATGAAAATATTTGGCGGACGTGAAATTTTGTCCGAGCAGCTCCGAACCGGCGATTTTGCCGTCTTTTTCGATCAGCGAACCGTTTGCCTGATGCGGAAAAACAATTTGTGCCACGCCCCAAACCGCAAATGGGTAAATCATGCCGAGCGCAATCGTCAAAACCAAAATCATTAATGCCGATGTTATTAAGTCCTTCATATTTTTGGAACGCCGTCATCCTGACGGCAATAAACGTGTAAGCGTTTAAAAATCTTTCCGTTAAATTCAACGTTGAATCGGCGCGAATCGAATTAGATTGCTTGCACAATCTTTGCCGTCAGGATGACGGCGTTCCGTTTTACGCCAATCCCAAAGTCGTAATCACCAAATCAATCAATTTAATGCCGATGAACGGCGCCGCGATGCCGCCGAGTCCGTAAATCAGAAGATTTCTCTTGAGCAGCGACGAAGCCGAGAGCGCACGATATTTCACGCCTCTCAACGCGAGCGGGATCAAACCGATAATGACGAGCGCATTGAAGATCACCGCCGACAAAATCGCCGATTGCGGCGTTTGCAGATTCATCACATTGAGCGCGTTCAGCACGGGAAAAGTCGCCGCGAACATCGCCGGAATAATCGCGAAATATTTCGCGACGTCGTTGGCGATCGAAAACGTCGTCAACGCGCCGCGCGTCATAAGGAGCTGTTTGCCGATTTCGACGACTTCGATCAGTTTTGTCGGGTCTGAGTCCAGATCAACCATATTTCCGGCTTCTTTCGCGGCTTGCGTTCCCGTGTTCATCGCGACGCCGACATCGGCTTGCGCCAAAGCCGGCGCGTCGTTCGTGCCGTCGCCGGTCATCGCGACGAGCTTGCCTTCCGACTGTTCGCGTTTAATCAAAGCCATTTTGTCTTCGGGCGTCGCTTCCGCCAAAAAATCGTCAACGCCCGCTTCCGCCGCGATCGAAGCCGCCGTCAAAGGATTATCGCCCGTAATCATGACGGTTTTAATGCCCATCTGCCGCAGCTGCGTAAAACGCTCTTTCATTCCGCTTTTGACAATATCTTTGAGGTAAATCACGCCGAGCGGCTGTTTGTTATCGGCGACGACGAGCGGCGTTCCGCCCGCTTTCGCGATGCGTTCGACGATTTCGCGCAGTTCGGCGGACGATCGATGTCCGTTGCCGTTCGCGACATATTTTTCAATCGCATCAACCGCGCCTTTGCGGATTTCGCGCCCGTCCAAGTTTACGCCCGACATCCGCGTCTGCGCGGTGAACGGAATAAATTCGGCGGTAGCAGAAAGTTGTTTGTTGCCGTTCACGCCGTATTTTTCTTTCGCCAAAAAGACGATCGAACGACCTTCGGGTGTTTCGTCCGAAAGCGAAGATAATTGCGCCGCGTCCGCCAGTAATTTTTCGTCAACGCCTTTGAGCGCGACAAATTCGCTTGCCTGACGATTGCCCAGAGTAATCGTGCCGGTTTTGTCTAAAAGTAAAGTGTTGACATCGCCCGCCGCTTCGACGGCGCGACCGCTCATCGCCAGCACGTTGTGCTGAACCAATCTGTCCATTCCGGCGATGCCGATTGCCGAAAGCAGTCCGCCGATCGTCGTCGGAATCAGACAGACGAGCAGGGAAATCAGCACGAAAATCGTCTGCGCCGCGCCGGAATAAACCGCAAACGGTTGTAAGGTCACGACCGCGAGCAAAAAGATGATCGTCAGTCCCGCGAGCAGAATATTGAGCGCGATTTCGTTCGGCGTTTTCTGCCGCGACGCGCCTTCGACGAGCGCGATCATTCGGTCAATAAATGTTTCGCCCGGATTCGACGTGATGCGCACTTTTATCCAATCCGACAAAACCCGCGTTCCGCCCGTGACCGCCGAACGGTCGCCGCCCGATTCGCGAATCACGGGCGTGGATTCGCCCGTGATCGCCGATTCGTCAACCGACGCGACGCCTTCGACAACCTCGCCGTCGCCGGGAATGAATTCACCCGCCGCAACGTAAACAATATCGTCTTTGCGAAGCCGCGTTGCCGCGACGATTTCCTTTGAGCCGTCTTTTTTGAGCAAGGTCGCGTTCGTTTCGGTCTTGGCTTTTCGCAAAGTATCGGCTTGCGCTTTGCCGCGTCCTTCCGCCATCGCTTCGGCGAAATTCGCAAACAAAACTGTGAACCAGAGCCACAGAGTAATCTGCAATTCAAACGCAAAATTCGTCGTTCCGATCATTAAACTCGACATCAATTTCAGCGTCAGAAACACCGCGCCGACCTCGACGACAAACATCACCGGATTTTTGAGCATCGTGCGCGGATCGAGTTTTTTGACCGAACCGATCAGCGCGTTTGTAATAATTTTTCTGTCCCAAATCGAAATTTCGTTTTTCATTTTTTTTTCATTTTTAACGCAAAGGCGCAAAGTAGCAGAGACGCAAAGAAATAAATTTAATTTCAAAACAAAATCTTTAAAATCTCTGCGCCTTCGCGCCTTTGCGTCTTTGCGTTAAAATTTCTGACCTGCGTTCATCTGAAAATGCTCCAGAATCGGCGATAAACTGAGCGCGGGAAAGAATGTCAACGCGCCGACGATGAGCACGACGCAAATTAACAAAACGCCGAAAAGCGTCGTGTTGACGGGAAAAGTTCCGAGCGTCGGCGGAATTTGTTTCTTCCGCGCCAGGTTTCCCGCAATCGCCAACATCGGTACAATCATCAAAAACCTGCCGATCAGCATCGCCATTCCGAGCGCCGTGTTATACCAGAGCGTGTTCGCATTCAAACCCGCGAACGCCGAGCCGTTGTTGCCCGTCGCGCTCGTAAAAGCGTAAAGAATTTCAGTTAGTCCGTGCGCGCCCTGATTATTGAGCGAAGTCAGTCCGAAATCCGGCGCGACCGCCGAAATCGCCGCGAGTCCCAAAATAATGAGCGGGAAAATCAGCGCGTAAAGCATCGCCATCTGTACATCGTAAGCCTCGATTTTTTTGCCCAAGTATTCGGGCGTTCGTCCGACCATCAAACCCGCGATAAAAACCGTCAGGATGACAAAGATCAAGATTCCATACATTCCCGCGCCGACTCCGCCGAAAATTACTTCGCCGAGCAGAATGTTGACGAGCGGAACAAATCCGCCGAGCGGCGTAAATGAATCGTGCATCGAATTGACCGCGCCGCACGATGCGCCCGTTGTAACTGCCGCGAAAAGCGCGGAATTCGCGACGCCGAAGCGTGTTTCCTTGCCTTCGAAGTTTCCGCCGACAATTTGTTGATTAACGGTTTGCGGATAAAGCGGATTGCCCGCGCTTTCCGCCCTGTAAATCGCAAAAATCCCGACGACGAGCAAAAACATCATCGCGCCGTAAACCGCCCAGCCGTGTCCCTTTGATTTCGTCATCCGCCCGAGCATATAAGTAAAACCCGCGGGAATGACGAGAATCAAAAGCATCTGAATAAAATTGGAAAGCGGTGTCGGATTTTCAAACGGATGCGCCGAATTGGCGTTAAAAAATCCGCCGCCGTTCGTGCCGAGCATTTTTATCGCCAGCTGCGACGCGACCGGACCCTGTGCGATTGTTTGCTGCGCGCTTTCGATCGTTTGCGCCGTGTCATACGGTTTGAAATTCTGCACAACGCCTTGCGAAACGAAGAAAATCGCCGCTAAGAACGAGAACGGCAGCAAAATATACAAAATTCCGCGCACCAGATCAGCCCAGAAATTGCCCAGATTTTCGGTTTCAAAACGCGCAATTCCGCGAATGAAAACGACCGCGAGCGCCATTCCGACCGCCGCCGAAGCGAAATTTTGAATCGTCAAACCCGCCATCTGCGTCAGATAGCTCATCACGCCCTCGCCGCTGTAAGATTGCCAATTCGTGTTCGTCACGAACGAAACCGCCGTATTAAAGGAAAGCTCGGGCGAAGTTCCCGCAAAATCTTGCGGATTGAGCGGCAAAAAGCCTTGCAAACGCTGCATAAAATAAAGCGCAAGCGTCGAAACCAGACTGAAAATCATGACGCCCGCGCCGTATCGTTTCCAGTTCATCTCGCGCAACGCGTCAACCCGGCAAATCGCGTAAACAAAGCGTTCAATCGGCTTCAAAACAAAATCCAAAAAGGTTTTCTCGCCGCTGTAAACTTTGGTCAGATAAATGCCCGACGGCTTTGTCAAAAGCGTCAGAACGGTGAGAAAAAGTAAAATTTGTAAAATTCCTTCGAGTGTCATATTCGTTTTTGCCGCGGATAAACGCGGATTTCGCGGATCGGATTTTTATGTATTAATCCGCGTTATCTGCGTTTATCCGCGGCTAAATTTCTTAAAATTTTTCCGGTCGCAAAAGCGCGTAAGTCAGATAAATCAATAAAAAGAGCGCGCAAATTATTGCTAAAATTGTTTCCAGATTCATTTGCCCGAATCTCCTTGCCGCAAACTTTCGCAGCCCTTTAAATAACTCAGAGCCAGCAGAAAAAATCCGATGATCGCCAAAATAAAAATTAAATCCAACATATTTTTTAATGGAAAATTCAAAGTGGAAAATGGAAAATAAACAAATAATTTTCCATTTTCCGTTATCCGTTATCCGTTAATTAAAGTTGTAGCCGAGTTCAAACAGGAAAAAATGATTTCCTTGTTTTAACCGCGAGTTTCCAAGCGAATAACTTAAATAAGCCGTTACTTTCGGTGTCGGTTTGTAAATTACGCCGGGCGTAAAATAGCCGTTCGCGTGTTTGCCCGTCAGCCAATCCGCCGCGAGCGTGAGCTTTGAATTTATCGTTTGTTCGACTGCAAATTGTCCGCCGCCGCGCGACGCATTCGGCGCGAAAACGTTATTACTCGCAATGAATGCGCCCGCCGTCAGGCGCGTCTTGTTGATCGTTTTCGCCGCCGCCGCGTAAGAATACGAGCCGAATTTGTAGCTTCGATTTCGTACCGGAATATAAAAATTCGTTCCCGCAAAAAGCGAAACTTTATTCTTTTCATTTTGATAAAAACGCCATTTCGCGGTCGGCACGAGCGTCGTCGAATCCGCGCCCGGATTGATGTTGCCCGCAACGTTCAAACCGATTTCGACATTATTTCCAACTCCGACGACGACACGCGGGACAAAGCTCGAAAATCTTCTTAAAGCCTCTTGATTGTTCGTCTTAAAGCTCGCGTCGAGCTCGACGTAAATTTTCCCTTTTTCCAAAACGTCCGTCGTCGGAACGTTAAAAACCGCCTGCTGTCCGTTCGTAAAAATTGCCGTTGTCAGTAACACGGCAATTGTAAAAAATGTGTAAATATATAATTTCATTATTAATTTTCTTTCGAGAAACGTTTTTGTTTCTCCGTCCGGTCAATTTCACCGATTTTGTCCATCGCATGAGCGCTGAACATGACCAGCGGAAAGGCGATCACGATGAATAATGTTCCGAGATGGTTGATGAAGCTTGTTTTTTCGATAATGCCGAAAAGGCTCAAAGCGCTGATTATTAATCCGTTCAAGCCGACCAGAACGCCGCTCAGACTGGTGAATGACAATGCCCGAATCCATCTTTGCCGGTTGTTTTGAACGGTTGGTATTTCCCGCGTGTTTTCCGAAACCGCTTCGAACGGTATTGCTAACTCTTTCATTTTTTTCATTTCCTCTCGTCCTGAAAACCGCGTTTTGCGCGGCGCGCGGATTCATCATTTTCAGAATAGAAGAGAAGATATAAAGGTCGGCTAAAAGATTTATAAAAAGTTTGTAAATTTTTCGATTTGACTGGTTTCGACCAAAGAAGAAGGCTGGCAATTCGGGCTTGCCAGCCTTCTTCTTTATTGAATTGAAACGGTTTTTTTAAATTTCGATCTGTTCGCCGAGCTCGACGACGCGGTTCGGCGGAATGCGGAAATAAGCGGTCGCGCTGCGGGCGTTTTTCGACATCACGCCGAAAAGTCTTTCGCGCCAGCGCGCCATTCCCGAATATTTTGCGACCGCGATGATCGTTTCGCGTCCGAGAAAATAGGTCGTGTCGTCGGGCTTGAAATTAAGGCGCGGCTGCCGGATTTCACTAAGAATTTTCGGAATGTCGGGGTCTTCCATATAGCCGTAGTAAATTTTCAGGCGGCTGAAACCGTTCGTTAATTGCTCGAATTTGTAACGCTCGTCCGTTTCGACGGAGGGAATCGGGCGCGTTTTGACCGTTACGAAGAGAATCCGCTCGTGCATTACCTTGTTGTGTTCGAGATTATGCATAAACGCCGACGGTGTGCGCGAGGCGTTTCCGTTCATAAAAACCGCCGTTCCCGGAACGCGCGTGATCTTTTGTTTTTCCACCTTTTCGAGAAAATCTTCGAGAATTTCGGTTTCTTCCTGAATCCGCATCGTCAGAATGCTTCTGCCTTTTTTCCAGGTCATCATCATCGTGAAAATAACGGCGGCAAGCGTCAGCGGAAACCAACCGCCGTCGAGAATCTTGATCGCGTTCGCGCCGAAAAACGCGAGGTCGATCAAAAGAAACGCGCCGCATAAAAGCGCCGTCGGCAAAAATCCCCAGTTCCAGCGTTCGCGGGCGACGACGTAAAACAGAATCGTCGTGATGACCATCGTCGAAGTCACCGCGATGCCGTAAGCGGCGGCGAGATTGCTTGACGTGTGAAAGCCGAGCACGACCGCGATACAGCCGATCATCAAAGCCCAGTTGACCGACGGAAGATAGATTTGCCCGATCTCCGTGCTCGACGTATGCGTGATTTTCAGGCGCGGAATCAGTCCGAGCTGAACGGCTTGCATCGTTAAGGAAAACGCGCCCGAAATCAATGCCTGCGACGCGATGATCGCCGCGCAGGTCGCGAGGATAATCATCGGATACAAAGCCCACGACGGCGCGAGATTGTAAAATGGGTTGACCGCCGCTTCCGGGTGTTCGAGAAGCAGCGCGCCCTGTCCGAAATAATTCAAAAGCAGCGCGGGCAAAACGACCGCAAACCACGCGAGGCGAATCGGCTTTTTCCCGAAATGCCCCATATCGGCATAGAGCGCTTCGCCGCCGGTTACGACGAGAAAAACCGAACCGAGAATGATAAACCCGTGCCAGCCGTTATTGATAAAAAAGTTGACGCCCTGCATCGGATTAACCGCCAGAAAAACCTGCGGATAATGAAAAATCTGCGCAACGCCGAGTGCGGCGAGCACCGTGAACCAAACCATCATCACGGGACCGAAGATTTTGCCGATCCCTGCCGTTCCGCGTTTTTGAATTAAAAATAATCCGACGATAATCGCAATTGTCAGCGGCACAATGAAAGGCGTCAAAGAAGGCGTCGCTACGCTCAAGCCCTCGACCGCGCCGAGAATCGAGATCGCGGGCGTAATGATTCCGTCGCCGTAAAGCAGCGCCGCGCCGAACGTGCCGATCGCGATCAGAAAGATTTTTTCGGTTCTGCCCGACGGCTTGATCGGCGTCGCGAGCGCGGCGAGCGAAAGAATTCCGCCTTCGCCCTGATTGTCGGCGCGCAGCACGAAAACCAGATATTTGATCGAAATGACGATCACGAGCGACCAGAAAATCAGCGAAAGCACGCCGAGCACGTTGGCGGCAGTCGGCGCAATCGCGTGCGCGCCGTGAAAACATTCGCGCAAAGCGTAAAGCACCGATGTGCCGATGTCGCCGTAAACCACGCCGAGCGCGCCGAGCGATAAAATGATGAGGTAATTTCCTTTCGGAGTTTCACGCGGAATATGCGCGTCCACGTCCGCGTATGTGGAATGTATGTCTGCCGAAGCTGTTTCTGTCATAAAATTAAAAATCCGGCTTCAAATTGCCCGCCGGAAGACGCAATCTCCGAGGATTGCATAAAAGTTATAAATTTTTCGTAAAGACGGCTGAAAAATTTTCTACGGAAAAATCTTAAGGCTGCTTTTTACCGGATTTTATGTCGTTGATCTGATCGAGCGCGTGCGCGCCGAACATCATCAGCGGAAAAGCGGCGATAATCATAAAATTGCCGATTTGATTGATCGCGCCCGGATTTTCAAATAACCCGAGATAGGAAATCGCGCCGAGCGTCAAGCCCGTCGAAGCGCAGATAATTCCGGCAATGATCGTCAGATAAAGCGCCGCCGACCAACGAGCAATTCGTTTTTTCGTGCTGCCGAAAACCTGTTTTTCCGCGTTTTCGATAATCGCCGGTGTTTCTAATGTTATTTCTTTCATCGAAAGCTCCTTTTCACGGGAAATTCGTTTTCCCTCAAAGAAGATTACGAAAGAAGCTGTAAAGGTCGGGTAAAGAGTTTATAAAGAGTTCATAAAGACGAGTTAATGGAAAATGGGAAATGGAAAGTGGAAAATTGAAATCCTAAATTTTTCATTTTCCACTTTCCATTTCCCATTTTTTAAGCCGAAGGATTAAAACGGTAGCCGACCCACGGTTCGGTCAGGATGTATTGCGGTTTGGCGGGATTCGGTTCGATCTTTTTGCGCAGGTTTCCGACAAAAACGCGCAGATATTCGGTCTGTTCGGTAAAATTTCCGCCCCAGATCGCGCCTAAGAGATTGCGGTGCGTGAGAACTTTGCCGTGATTTTTAAGTAAGTAAGTTAAAAGCTCGAATTCTTTCGGCGTCAGGTGAACTTCTTTTTCGCGGACGGTTATTTTATGACTTGCGAGATCAATCGAAAAATCGCCGATCTCAAGAAATATCTCCTCTTTTTTCTCGTCCGGCGCGCGCCGCAGCGTCGCCCGCACACGCGCTAAAAGCTCGTCCATTCCGAAAGGCTTCGTGATGTAGTCGTCCGCGCCCGCGTCCAAAGCTTCGACCTTTGTTTTTTCTTCGCCTTTGACCGATAAAACGATGATCGGAATCTCGGAGATTTTACGAATTTCGCGGCACAATTCGATGCCGTTCATCGCCGGCATCTGCAAATCCGTAATCACTAGATCCGGGTGAAAATCGTTGAACAGCTCAAGCCCCGATTCGCCGTCCGAAGCCGAACGAACATCGTAACGATGCGCCTGAAGGCTGCGTTTTAACACCCTCGTGATCTGAAATTCGTCGTCCACGACAAGGATTTTTTTAGTTTCCATAAAGAATTTTAGCCACGAATGAACACGAATAACACGAATTATAAAAGCAATTAAAAATTCGTATTATTCGTGGCTGATTTAATATTGCTTCCATCTTCGCCGATCGGGATTTGAAAAACGAATTTCGTCTTAAAGCCGTCTGCGCCGTCTTCGATCCGGATTCGTCCGTTCTGCGATTCGACGATACCGCGCGCGATCGCCAAACCCAAACCCAGACCGCTCGCCGTCGTGTGGATGTCTTCGGTTTCGGCGCGGACGAATTTTTCGAAAACCTTCTCGCGCATATGCGGCACGACGCCTTTACCTTCGTCTTCGACCGCGATCTCGACCGTTTCGCTTTCCGCGCGGCGCGCCGAAATCCTGATGTGCGAACCATTGGGCGAATATTTCGCGGCGTTGTCCAAAAGCGTATAGACGACTTCGGCGATCGAACTCGCGTCAACCAGAACGTTCGGCAGATTCGCCTCGATCTCGATTGAAATTTGATTCGATTTTAAATGATTTTTCGCTCTTTCAATCGCGTTGTTGACGATTTCTTCAACCGCGCTCCACGATTTTCTGATGCCGAGCGCGTTTGCCTCGATCTTCGCCAACCCGACCATTCCTTCGATAAATTCGTTCAGGCGGTCGGTTTCCTCGTTGATGATCTCCAAAAATTCCGTCTGCCCTTCATCGTCGAGAAACTTTTCTCGTTTATCCTCGAGCAAAGTCGTCGCCGATGCCTTGATCGAAGTCAGAGGCGTGCGCAGATCGTGCGTCACGGCGTCGAGCAAGGACGATTTGAGCTGTTCGCTTTGGCGCAGCGCTTCCGCCTGACTCGCTTGTTCGAACGCGGTTTGCAGTTCCATGTAAAGTCGTTCGATTTCGAGTTTTCCGCGTTCGGCTTCGTCGGCGCGTCGCCGCGCGTATGCCGATAATTCGCCCGCCGTGACCGCCGTCAGAATAAACGCGATCCACGCGACCCAGTTGGTCGAATCGGCGATATGCCACGTGCCGTAAGGCGGCAGAAAAAAGTAATTAAACGAAAGCATCGCGCCTAAGGAAGCGAGAAGCGCCGGATTACGACCGAAAAAGCTCGCCGAAAATAAAATTACGAGCAGAAAAATCAGCGCGATCGTCGTCGGGCTGACGCGCGTGTGGACGGATTCGGGAATCGCCGTAACCAGCGCGACCGCCGCCAGCGGAATGCTGAACCGAACTATTTTTCGCGCGCTCAAATATGCCATCACTTAACAAATATTTATTTCAAACGCGCTTAAAGTCAAACCATCTCGATTTGGGATTTGGGAATTCGGATTGCGGATTGAATTTTCATTTACAAACAAATCCGAAATCCGAAGTCTGAATTCCCGAATCGAAATGATTTTTTTAAGAATACGGGACGAAAACGTTTACGATTTTCGAAAATTCGTTTATACTATCCTCAGTTTGCTTGGAGTTTGAATAAATTTACTTGCTAAATATAGCAAACAAAAGGATTGTATAAGTTTACAGATTTGTTGAAAGAGATTTGGCGGGTCGAGCATTTTGAAAAATATTTGCTCCTCGCATTTTAGAAAAGCGATTTTATTGCGCTTTTCCCAAAAGATTCCTGCGTGAAAACTCTAATTTCTTGCTTTCGGAAACTTGAAAAAGTTTTCCGAAATCAATCGAAAACCAATCAAATTCTACAAAACTCGCGCCCAAGGTTGAGCGCACGCTAGAAAACCGTCTACAATCCGCACAAAATTTTTGCACACTCCAGGTTCAAATTTATCACCAATTTGTTTTGTGAGGATATATGCCAAAAGAAATGATTATCAGCGTCAATGGGCGCGAAAAAAAGATTGCCATAATTGATAACGGTAAAGTTACCGAATTTTATATCGAGCGTGGCGAGGAAAATTCAGGCGTGGTCGGCAACATCTATAAAGGACGCGTGATGCGCGTGTTGCCCGGAATGCAGTCGGCGTTTGTCGAGATCGGACTCGAACGCGACGCGTTTCTCTACGTCTCTGATTTCTTCGATGAAGAAGAAGAAATCGAGCGCATCGTGATGGAAAAGGGCAAAAAATCAACGCCCGAAGAACTGAAACGCGAAACGGACGAAAAAATCGAACGCGCGCGGCTTGAACGCGAGCGCCAGATGGAAGACGTTCAGGAAATCGCCGAGCCGCTCGTCGAAAGCGGTATGATTCTGGACGAGTTCGAACCCGAAGAAACGGACGAATTCGAAGAAATAACGGACGAAGCCGAAGAAATTCAGGTCGGCGAAACGGACGAAGCGGACGAACCGGAGACGGCGGAAGAAAAAAACGCCGCCGAACAAAAGAAACAGCGCAAAAATCGCCGCGAGCGCAAACGCGAGAAACGTCTCGCCGAAATGCAGGCGCAGCCGCCTTCTGAAGAAACAGAATTTACTGAGGAATCTGGTTTTACCGAAGAATCTGGCTTTACCGAAACTTTCGACTCATTCGAAGATATTCCGCTTGTCTTTGAAGGCGAAGATGATTCGAGCTTTGAGCGCGTGATTGACGATGAGGACACGGGCGAAATGTTCAAGGATGCATATCGGCAGGAAGCGATCGTGGACAAAGTCCGCGCCGTCGAATTCGATATGGAAAGCACCGCGACTGCCGATGTCGGCTCGTTGATTGACGAGGTTTCCGGCGGCGCAAGCGGTTTCGAGCGGATTGCCGACGAAGACGAAGCGGCGGCGGTTTCGACCGATCAGAAAAAATCGCGCAACAGACGCGGCGGAAGATCGGGCGGAAAAGGCAAATCGAAAGCGGCAGATTCAAACGTCGAGGCGGCTGAAACCGCGCAACCCGCGCCGGAAGCCGAAACGGTGCCGGTCGAAGAAACGCAGCCCGCCGAAATGAAGGGTAAGAAAAGATCATCTTCGCGCGGCAGAAAAGGCGGCTCGGCGAAAGTCGAAGCGTCGCCGGTTGGCGACGCTTCGGAACCGCAAGTCGTTTCGCAGGTCGAAGCCGAAACGGCAACCGCGCCGATAACGGAAGAAAAATCGAAAAAATCGCGCGGCGGCTCTTCAAGATCGAAGAGATCAGGTTCGAAAGGCAAAAAAGGCGGCGCGAAAGCGGACGCTCTCGAAGACTCGGAAGCGAACGTCAGAGAAACCGGCGACATCGCGGAAATGGCGGTTCGGCGCGGCGGTCGCGGCGGTCGCAGCCGGCGCGGCGGACGCGGTCGCACCGGCGCAGGCGCGGGCGGCACCGGCAAACCGCAGGAACGCTACGAAGGTTCGGAAATGGACGAAAGCGTGACGGCGGAAAACGAAATCGCCGAAGCCGTCTTTGATGCTCCGGCGAAAACTGGCTATCAGGGCGGCGGCGGTAATGGCGGCAATCGTCGCGACAACCGCGATTCACGCGGTGGCGACCGCGATTCGCGCGGCGATCGCGGACGTTCACAGCCGACGATCACCGATCTTTTGCGTGAAGGACAGGAAATTCTCGTTCAGATCGCCAAGGAACCGATCGCCCGCAAAGGCGCGCGCATTACGTCGCACATCGCGATGCCGGGTCGCTTTCTAGTTTATATGCCGACGATCGAACATCTCGGCGTTTCGCGCAAGATCGAATCGGCGAGCGAGCGCGGCAGACTTCGCCAGTTGATTCAGCGAATCAAGCAGGAAGAAGATGTTCCGTCGGGCGGCTTTATCGTCCGCACCGCCGGTGTCGGCATCTCGGAAGAAGATTTGCGGCAGGACGCGCGGTATCTCGTGCGCACCTGGCTCGACATCAAAAAACAAGCCGAAAAATCGAAATCGCCGGCGCTCGTGCATCAGGATTTGGATATTATCCAGAGAATTCTGCGCGATCAGCTTTCGGACGATTTTGCGGCGATTCGCGTTGATTCCGAGGAAGAGTATCTGCGGATCGTTGAATTCATCAACCGCATTCAGCCGCGGATGGTCAATCGCGTCAAGCTTTACACGCGCGACGAACCGATCCTCGAAGCCTACGCCGTGCAGGAAGAAATTGATAAGGCGTTAAAGCCGCGTGTCTGGCTGCGCTCGGGCGGTTATCTCGTCCTCAACCAAACCGAAGCGCTCATCGCGATTGACGTCAACACCGGCAAATTCGTCGGTAAAGGCAACGCGCGGCTCGAAGATACGATCACGAAAACGAACATGGAAGCGGTTGACGAAATCGCACGGCAGATTCGCCTGCGCGATCTCGGCGGAATCATCGTTCTCGATCTGATCGATATGGAAGACCGGCGCAATCGTCAGAAGGTTTTAGGCGCATTGCAGGACGCACTTTCTTCGGACAAATCGCCGACGAAAGTGCTTTCGTTCAACGATTTCGGCTTGATTATTATGACGCGCAAACGCGTCAAACAATCGTTGGAGCGCACGATGTGCGCGCCGTGCGAATATTGTCAGGGCGCGGGCTGGGTCAAATCGCCGCAAACCGTCTGCTACGAGATTCTGTCGGAAGCGAGACGCTTGTCGAGAACGATGGATGATGTTCGCCAGACGACTCTGCGCGTTAATCCGGACGTCGCGCTCGCGCTTCGAAGCTCTGAAAAGGAAGTCCTTACGGAAATCGAAGACTATCTCGGCGCGGTTGATATAACGAGCGATAAGGCGATTCACCAGGAACAATTCGACTTCGCGTTTATTTAAGCCGAATTTCTAAGAAATTAGCCACGAAAAAACACGAATTAACACGAAAAATTATTAAAATTAATTCGTGTTAATTCGTGTCTATTCGTGGCTAATTTCTTTTGTGCGAATTTTAGTTGAAACGCCTTGCCAGAAGTTTTATTCTGAAAATACGATGAAGTTTATCCGTTATTCAAAATTCAAAGGTTTCGACCCGTTCGGCATTAATCTCGGCGATCTGATGCAGTCGCTTTCCGATTCGCTTCTCGATTCCGGCTATAACGAAAATTACTGGTGGACGCGCGAGCGCAACGAGACCGACGATTCGCTCGACGCGCTGCGCGAAGCGATTTTGCAGGCTTTGATGGAACAGGGAATTCTGGATAAGCTCGACATCGAAAAAATGCTCGCCGACAACGACGGCAAATTTAAAGGCTCGCTTTTAGAAGAATTAATCAATCAGCTCGTCGAACGGCTCGTCGAAGAAGGCTATCTGAATTTACAGGAAATCGAACAGCCTCAACGTCAGCAACAGCAAAACGGGCAGGGCAAAGGCGAAATCGGCAAAGCCCTGCCGCGCGACGTCCGGTTTCAGGTCACGGAAAAAGGCTTGGATTTTCTCGGTTATAAAACTCTGCAGAAACTTCTCGGTTCGATGGGCAAATCTTCGATCGGACGCCACGACACGCCGCATCTCGACACGGGCATCGAAGCCGCCCTGAGCTCGAAACAGTATGAATTCGGCGATACGATCAACCTCGACGTCAACGCGACGCTCATGTCGGCTATTCAAAGAGAAGGTTTGGGCGTGCCGTTAAATCTCGAATACAAAGACCTTTACGTTCACCAGCAGGATTATCAATCGTCGTGCGCGACGGTCGTGATGCTCGACTGCTCGCATTCGATGATTCTTTACGGCGAAGATCGTTTTACGCCCGCGAAAAAAGTCGCGCTCGCGCTCGCTCATCTGACCCGTACGCAGTATCCGGGCGATTCACTTAAAATCGTGCTTTTTCACGACGGCGCGGAAGAATTGCCGATCGCGAAATTAGCGACGACGCAGGTCGGACCCTATCACACGAACACGGCGGAAGGCTTAAAGCTCGCGCGGCGAATTTTGGCGGCGCAGCGCAAGGAAATGAAACAGATCGTGATGGTCACGGACGGCAAACCGACCGCCGCGTTTATCGATTCCGGCAATCCCGCGTATTTGAATTATCGCCGCTATTCGCAAGTTCAATCAGACAAACGGCTGCTCTATAAAAACTCGATGGGCAACGACCCGTTCGTGATGGCGGAAACCTTCAAAGAAGTTCAGGCGTGCCGCAAAGCGGGCGTGATGATTAATACGTTTATGTTAGCAAGCGATCATTACCTCGTCGATTTCGTCAAACAAATGACCGCAATGACGCGCGGCAAAGCGTATTTCGCGAATCCGAACAACCTGACCGAATTCGTCCTGATGGATTTTTTGAAACGCCGCACGAGTCGTGTAAAATAAATGCCCGGATGATTGATGTTTATGCCGAGCTGAAGCGAATTATCAACGCATTGAATGAAAATAATGTGGAGTATGCTGTTTGCGGCGGCTGGGCGATGGCAATTCACGGTATTCCGCGAGCAACGATCGATATTGATTTATTGATTCCAGCCGATTCGCTGGCAGAGGTTTTTGAAATTGCAAGGTCAAACGATTATTGGCTCGAAGGTTTACCGATGACGTTTCATAACGGGCAGATCGAAATTCGCCGCATTTCTAAAATTGATGATGAAACGGGCTTTGTTTTAATGCTTGATTTGCTGTTGGTAACACCCGAAATAAATGATGTCTGGCAAAACAAATTAGTAAAACCTTTGGAAAACGGCTCGGTTTCGGTCGTTTCGCGCGAAGGATTGATAAAACTGAAAACCTTGAGCGGACGAACGCAGGATAAAGCCGACATCGAGAAACTGGCGGAAATAGAAGATGAAAGTTGATATGTCGCCGAAAGCGATCGAAAATCGCCTGAAACTCGTCGGCGAACTGACAAAGGCGTGTCTACTGATCCGTCAAAACAGTAAAATCAAAAACGACAAACAACCGGCAGCCGAAAAATCCGAACCGAAAAAAGCTGAAATCACGCAATCTTAATTGGCGGAATTTTTTGAAAAGCCGCGCGAGTCGTGTAAAATAAATCCCGAGCGAATTGCGCGAAAACCTTGACTAAATCCGGTTTCTCGTCTAATTTAGCCTCAATCGCTTTGAACCCGATTAGAATTTAACTTAAAAACTTAATAGATTTAATGATGAAACACCTTTGTTTTTTAACGGAAAGATTACGTTTGTTTCCGTGTCTCACGCTGTTTTTGCTTTTGTTTACCGTTTGCGGTTTTGCGCAGGAGGCGGGAAGCAGCGGCAGAAGCATTTATAACCAGTTCAAAACCTTTACTCTTTCGGGCGGTAAGGCGGAAGTTTCGAACCTCGTCCTGAAGCGCGACCGTGTCGAGATGACTTTTAACGGCACTTTTTACTTTACCGCGCCGGTCGAAGGCAAAGTGACGGGCGCGGTTTTTGTCGGGCAGGGAACTTTCAAGTCGGAAGTTCCAGCGAGCCAGTTCGAGAAAAATAACGTCAAGCGTTTGCTCGGCGCGGAAACGGTCGAGTCCGACTTTAAAACGGCGGTTTTTCGCTTTACCGACGACACTTTCGACATTATCGGAAAAACCCGGCAGGACGCTGCCGTTGACGCCGCCGCGCAGAAGCTCGCGCTCGATGCGGACGCGCGCATTTTGAAGGAAACCGGCGCGAATCTCGCTTCAAGGCTCGCGCTTTCGATCGTCAACAACGAAAAGCCCGGATTCTTTTTCGCGACCTTCGACGGCGGCAAGCGCGAGCGGTTCAGCTACGCGCTCGATTATCAAAACCGTTTTCCGACTTACTTTTTCGGCATCAACGGCGGCGAAAAAGGCGTGATTTTCGCGTACCGTTCGTCAATCTATAGCAACGAAACGTGGCTTGCTTTCTACAGTCTCGAAGACTACCAGACGCGCTACGTTTCTTATTCGGATATGAACGATCTCGTTGATATTACGAATTACAAGATGGATCTCGACCTGCGCGCGCCGAAATCGAGGCTCGCCTTAAAAACAAATGTTCAGATGGCTTCGCGGTTTGCGAATGTTTCGGCGATTCCGTTTAACATCGGCGAATCGTTGAGCGAGTATGAAAATCAGCGTCTGAAAAAACAGATGCGCACCAAAGCCGTGCGGATGGGTGGCGAAAATCTGGCGTTCGTGCAGGAAGACTGGGAATCGGCGGTGACCGTGTTTTTGCCGAAAGCGATCGCCGAGGGGCAAAACATCGAACTTGAATTCGAGATGGACGGCGATTTTATCCAGCAGCCCGAAGGAATTCAAGCCGGAGCCCATTATCCGCGCTCGAACACGAGTTGGTATCCGCGCCACGGTTATCTCGACCGCGCGACCTACGAAATGAGTTTCGCGCATTCGAAAAACCTGAAGATCGCGACCGTCGGCAATCGTCAGAGCGAAGCGGTTTCGCCCGACGACAAAGACGTCATGCTGACGCGCTATAAGATGGCTTTTCCGGTTTCGTTCGTTACTTTCGCGCTCGCCGATTTTACCCGCAAAAGCGAGATGATCAAGTGGGACTCGGGCGAAAAACCGACGCCGCTCGAATACAGCTCGATCGTCGATATGGATATCAAGGAAAGTTTCATCATGGCGGAACTCAACAATTCCGTCCGCTATTTTAATTCGCTTTTCGGCAAATATCCGTATGAAACGTACGGCGCGGCGTATCATCCGTTCGGTTTCGGACAGGGCTTTCCCTCGATGGTCATGATGCCGAAAACCGACACCGCGAACAAATATACTTTTTCTTTTATCGCACACGAAACCGCGCATCAATGGTGGGGCAATATCGTCGCGTGGCGCTCGTATCGCGACCAGTGGCTGAGCGAGGGCTTTGCCGAGTATTCGGGCGTGCTTTATACGGCGTTTCGCAAAGATTATCAGGCGTCTCTGAACCTGATTGACGATCTGCGCGACAGCCTGCGACAGCCGCCGCAGACGCGTTTCGGACTCGGCAAAGGCAAGCTCGTCGAAGTCGGTCCGATCATTCTCGGGCATCGCCTGAATTCGAGCAAAACCTACGGCGCGTACAATGCTCTGATCTACAACAAAGGCGCGCTCGTTCTGCGGATGCTGCATTTTATGTTTACTGATCCGCAGACCGGCGACGGCAAAGCATTTTTCGAGATGATGAAGGATTTTGTCGAGCGGCATCGCAACAAGGTCGCTTCGACCGAAGATTTTATGATCGTCGCCAACGAGCATTTCGTCAAATCGCCGATCGCCCAGAAATACGGCTTAAAAGATTTGAACTGGTTTTTCCGCCAATGGGTTTACGAGACGGATTATCCGTCCTACACGCTCGATTATGCTTTGCAGGATCAGCCGGACGGCTCGTGCGTCGTCACGGGAACGATCACGCAGGAAAACGTTTCGGATAAATTCGCGATGGTTCTGCCGATCAATTTCACGCTCGGCTCAGACCGTATCGCGCGCACGACCGTCGCCGCGGTCGGCGCGAAAACGAACATCAACATCAAGCTTCCGCGCCGACCGCAAAAGGTCGAGCTCGATCCGAATCAATGGATTCTTTCCGATAAAACGAAGACAAATTAATGTGAGGTATCAATGAAAATATTGATTTTGCTGTTATTTCTGCTGATGCCGCTCGGCGCGGTGAGCGCGCAGACGGGCGATCTGACGCTCGAAAAAGGCGTTGCGGCGCACGCCGAAATTGACGCGATTTACAGAACATTCAGCGACGCTTACCGCACGCTCGATGTCGAAAAGGTAGTCAATCTATACAGCGAGACGGCTGCCTATCTTGCGCCCGAAAATGATATTCTACAAGGGCGGAGCGCGATTCGCCCGACTTTCAAATCGTTTTTCGAATGGGTTAAGAAAGAAAACCGGACGATGACCATTTCGTTTCAAATTTTTCAGCGCAAAGCGGATAAAAATCTCGCTTACGACGTCGGCATTTACACGATCCGGCAATACAAGGACGATAAACCGGTCGGTGACGCGGGACAGGGAAAATTCATCGTCGTTGCGGTCAAAGAGAAAGACGGAAAATGGCGTTTTCAGGTTGACGGCTACAGCGATTTGAAACCGCCGAAGAAACAATAAAAACAATGCTTTTCAGAGAACTGCTCGCCGACGAACTAAATAAACAACGCGAGGATTTTACGCGGTTTGCCAAATCGCAGGCGGGCGATCTGGACGATTATGTCGGAAAACTTGCGCGCTTTGCCGAAAAATCCTACGCCGAAATTTTCGCGATACTCGACGATTGCGGCGATTGCGGCGCGATGCCTTCGGAAGAAATGAATCTGACGAATGATTTTTCGCTCCGGTTCAGAGAAAACTGGCAGAATCACGAAGACGCGCGGCGCTGGGCGTTTGAAGTCTTGAAAAACCGCACGACCTTTGCCGCCGACGGGAGCCAGATATTTCTCGAACGCGAAGTTTCTTTTCGAATCGGCGGAGTTCAGGTCGGCTGGTTCGAAAATCCTCATAACGCGTCGGAAGGTTATGAAAAAAACGCGAGTTTTTCGATAATTTCACCGCAGGATTTCGATTCAGCCGGAGATTCTACGAAAGCAAGCTCCTACGTCGGCGAGCGGCGATTCGAAGCCGAAATCAACAGGGTCAAAGAATTTTTAGAAAAAAAACGCGGCTGGAAAGCTAATCACGAACCGCTGCCGTTAGCTTTTTATGACGGAACTCTGCTGCTTTCCGTGACGGAATTTCAAAGAAGCATTACCGGGCATCTTGTTGAACTGGCGCGGCTTTCGCGCGACTGCCATGTTCCGGTCATCGGCTATGTCGACCGAAGCTACGCGGGCGATTTGATGACGATGCTCGATTCTTTCGAAGGACGAAAGGAAGAACTTGTCAGATCGCTCGACGACGTTTCGATTCTGCACACAGCGACGTTGAAAAACTGGGGCGACCGCACGCCGTTCTGTTATTCGCGCCGTCACGGGCTCGACGCTTTTCTCGACGCGCAGACGGGCGAATCACTCGTCGGATTTGTCTATTTGCAGACGACTTCCGACAATCCGCCGGCGCGGCTCGATATTCCGTCGTGGATTTACGCGGAAGGATTATTGGACGAGGTCGTTGATACCGTCCGCGCCGAATGCGTGATCGGTCTGGGCTATCCGTATCCGCTCGAAACCGCCGACCAAACCGCCGTCATCACGATGCGCGACCGCGAAATTTTTCTTCAGGCTTTACAAGGCTTTGCGAAAGAGAATAATCTAAACCTAAAGGTTTCGCGCAAAGCCGCGAGCAAAGGACGCAGGAGATAATGGAAAACGGAAAACGGAAAATGGAAAATAAAAATCATGGATTAAATTCCGAAAAATTTTCCGTTATCCATTTTCCGTTATCCGTTTGTGTCGCGTGCGGCGCTGAGGCGCGGCGCGGGAACGCGAAATTTTGTCTGATTTGCGGCAAGCTTTTACGGGAAGATTATCAGCCGCTCGACCGTTTGCGCGCATCTTACCGGATGCAGGGCAAAGCGATCGGAATTCAAACGGCGGAAAGAGAGGAAATAACGGATCTGTTCGAACAAAATAAAAATACGATTTCGCAAACCGCTTCGGCGTGTCTGGTTTATTCCTTCGTGCCGTACCTCGGAATTTTGTTCGTTCCTTTTACAATTCTGATCGGCAGTCTCGGCTATTTCAAGGCTTTGCGGAACCCGCAAATCGGCGGTCAGCGCGCGGCGCTTCGCAGCATCGCCGTCAGCTTTTTCGTCCTCGCCGAACAGATTTTTCTCTGGTGGCTGCTGTATATTATTCCCGAAATCGGAAAGCAGATTTAGCCACGAATAGCACGAATTACACGAATAAGAATTTATAAAATTCGTGCTATTTGTGTAATTCGTGGCAAAAATTTATGAAAATAGCGAAAATCGTCAGTTCAAACTCACATATTGATTATGTCGCGCGCGTGATCGATTCGCTCGACGTCGCCGAGCCGCCGAACGCCGACGATTTCGGTTTCGCGCAGTTCGTGCGTCTGCCGAACGAAACCGGCGCGGAAATCGTCGGCGTGATTTACGATTCGATTCTCGTCAATCCGGATTATTCGAATTTCGGTCCGCGGCTTTCGCCGAAACCCGAACTCGGCAGTTTCAGCCCCGATTATCTCAACGAACAGGGCGTTTTGCTCGGCATTCTTTTGCTCGGCAGTCGCGCTGCCGACGGCAAGATTCTGCACGGCGTTCCGCGCCGCGTCGTACCTGCCGGACAGGACGTTCTTAAGATCGAGGCGGGCGAAGTCAAGCGTTTTCATTCCGACGCCAACGAATGCTTGCAAATTCATTATTACTCGCAAATCGTCGCGCACGCAGGGCTTTTCGCCGTTCCGCTTCTGGAATCGATCATCGAACAGCTGACGCTGGATTGTTCGGCGCAAGACCGCCAGCGGCTCGGCGTATTAAAACAAAGTCTGCTCTGGCAACGCACGATGAGCGGAATGCGTCTATAAGTTTGAATTTCAAATTCGAATTTTAAATTACAAAATCAGGATAGAAATATATGAAAAAAGTATTATTTTTTCTCGCAGTGAGCTTGTTTGCCTGCTCGACGCTCGTCTCGGCACAGCCGCGTCCGGTCGAAAAAACGCCGGAGCAGAAGGTCGTCAAGCCCGCACCGGCTTCGTTCACGGCAAAATACGAAGGCGGAATGTATGGTTTCGGCAAAAAGGAAGAAGGCACGCTGAAATTCGACGACCCGAATCTGCGCCTCGTTTTTCACGGCAAAGACGGAAAGGAAAAATTCGCGATTCCGTATAACGCGATGCTGATCGTCACGCCGCAGTCGCAGTCGGTGCAGTCAACCGGCGGAAAAGTCGTCCAGTATATTCCTTACGTCGGACTTTTAGGCGGTTTTATTAAGGAAAAGCGCCGTTATCTGGTGATTCATTTCGACGATCCGGACGTTGAAGCGAGAGGTACTGTAAATTTCAGAATCGACGACCAGCTGCTGCTCGATTCGGTGATCGCGGCGATCGGCGCGAAAGCCGAACTCAAAGCGCGCGGCGACGGCTTTATTCGCCCGAAAGTCGTCAAGACCGACAGCACGAAATAGTTTTTTTCAGCGCAAATCGCCGAAATTGTTTTGCAGAATGGCGGCGACCGCAATCGCCGCCGTCTCGGCTCTTAAAATTCTGCCCGCAAGCGTGATGATCTGAAATTCATGCGCGGCGGCAAATTCGATTTCCGAATCTTCCCAACCGCCCTCGGAACCGACGAGCGCGGTTATTTTTTTGTCCGCTTGAAGCTTTGAAAAACTCTCGCCGCCGCGTTCGGCAAATAAAATCTTCGCGCCGTCAGCAGTCGTTTCGATAAACTTTTCAAGATCAACGGGCAATTCGATTTCCATCAATTTCGCGCGTCCCGACTGTTTACAGGCTTCGAGCGCGATTTTCTGCCAGCGGTCATGCTTTTTATCGGCTTCTTTTAGCTTTACGTCGGCGCGTTTCGTGTTCAGCGGAACGAGCCGCGTAATTCCTAATTCAACCGCTTTCTGAACGACCAGTTCGAACTTTTCGCCCTTCAAAAGCGCAACTGCGAGCGTTAATTCCAAATCCGATTCAGGCGCAGACGACGCGGTTTCTTCGATGATTGAGAGCGAAGTTTCGCGCTTTGAAATGTCATTAATTTCGCACAAATATTCGCGTCCCGCGCCGTCGAAAACTTGAATCCGCTCGCCCGCGTGAAGCCGCAGAACGTCGCGCAGATGGCGCGTTTCTTCAAGACCTAAAATGATATTCGCGCCGTTAAAAGTTTCCGGCGGCGCAAAAAAACGGCGCATAATTTTGTCGGGACAGCTGATCGATCTTGTCAGACCCACTCGCTTACGCAGGTGGTACTGACTCTCCAAATTTTTCCTTGAAATCCTTCGAATTTTGCCGCAGTACGATCCAGTTTTCGAAAACTTCGGGCGACTGCATCCAGAGCGTGAACCATTCGGCGATCTCGGCTTTTTCAATACGTTTTTTTTCGTCAACCTTTTCGTTTTTCGAAATCATCTGCGCGCGCTGTTTGCCTTTGATCGCGGTTTCGCGCACCAAACGCAATCCGTCTTTGTCGTTTTCCGACTCGAATTTTTTGCGCAAATTTTCGAGCCGCCGGATCGAATTCAGGGTTTGTTTGAAATCCGAAAACTTCAGAACATTACGAAACATCGGGTCATACGGCGATTCGAGGCGGCGCCGAACATCGAGTTCGAGAATTTCCGAATGGCGCAGGTAAGCGCCTTCGTCTGCCAGAAGCCGCGCGATAATCATCGGCGAATCGACCGCGCCGAAACCGAATTTATCCGCGACGGCAATCTCGATGGCTTCGATTTCCTTCGCGCCGACCGATTCGCAGTCGAGCTTTTCCCAGACTTCGATAATCAGGTCGTTTTTTGTCCGCGATTCCCACATAAAAAGTTGACTAAGTTACAGAGTTGCAGAAAGTTGCAGAAAGTTCAACCATTACGAACTATCTGTAACTATCCGCAACTTTCTCGAAACTATCTGCTAACTTTTTGGATTAAATCCGTTGACGAATGGTCTTTCGGGTCGCCGACGATCGCGACTCTGCCGCCGTATTCTTTGACGATTTCGCGTTCCGGGACGCTTTCGGTCGTGTAGTCGGTGCCTTTGGCGTGAAAATCGGGACGCACCGCGCGAATCAGTTCGGTCACGGTCGGCTCGTCGAAAATCGTCACGTAATCAACGAATTTCAGTGCGGAGACGATTTCGGCGCGTTCGTGTTCGGGCATAAACGGGCGATTTTCGCCCTTTAACTTTCTGACCTGTTCGTCGGAGTTGATGCCGACGATCAGTATGTCGCCGAGCGCCTTTGCGCCCGCGAGATAGCGAATATGCCCGACGTGAAAAAGATCGAAACATCCGTTTGCCAAAACGATTCGCGCGCCTTTGCGCCGTTCGATGGAAACGCGCGCGACCAGCCGTTTGCGGTCCAAAACGGGCGCAAACGAGCTTTTATCGGCATTTGAAGCATTATTTTGCATCGATATTTTTTACAATTAATTCAGGGAAATTAACGAATGGAACGCGAAAATCGTCAGTTTCCAACAGAACTCATTAAATTCCGCCCGCTTTCGTCCGTTTCCAAAGCATTTTTCGGATTTTCAAGCGCGGCGATCAATTCGTCAGCGCTGACACAAGCCGTTCCTTTTTTCATCACGACGATGCCGCCCGCGTGGTTTGCGAGTTTCGCGCTTTCGGCAAAATCGAGTCCCGAAGCCAACCCGAGCGCATAAGCGGCGATCACCGTGTCGCCCGCGCCGGTCACGTCAACCGGCTCTTTCGAACCGACGGCGGCGAGATAAAACGGCGCTTTACCGCGTTCGACGAGCATCATTCCTTTGTTGCCGCGCGTTACGAGCAGCGCTTCGTAACCGAGAGTTTTGCAAAGCTCGGCGCAGTTTTCGTGGTTAAATTCCGTGCCCAAAAGCTGTTCGACTTCTTCCTGATTCGGCGTCGCGGTCGTCGCATTCTTAAATTCGCGCAGGCGAAAACGCGAATCAACGAGCAGAGGGATTTCTTTTTCCGCCGCGATCTTTCCGGCAAGCGCGGCAATTTCCGGATTGGCGACGCCGTAATTGTAATCCGAGATAACGATCGCGTCAGCAGTTTCGGCGGCTTTTTCGAGACTATTTTTTAAGATTGCGAGCGTTTCCGCGTCGATTTCCGCGCGGTTTTCGTAATCGATCCGGATCACCTGCTGGCGCGCCGCATAATGCTGTCCCGCAAGCACGCGCACTTTGGTCGTCGTCGTAAAATTTTCCGAAAACGCAAGATATTCGTCGGTTACGCTCGAAGCCAGAAGCTTTTCAACGAGCGCCGCGCCATTCAAATCGTTGCCGACAACGCCGATCAAAACCGCGCGACCGCCTAAGCTTGCGACATTCGCCGCCGCATTCGCCGCGCCGCCGGCAAGCGTTTCGGTTTCGTCATGACGCAGGATAAAGACCGGCGCTTCGCGCGAAACCCGCGCAATCGTGCCGTGCAGAAACTGGTCGGCAACCAGATCGCCGACGATCACAATAGTTTTAGCCGGAAAATTTTGCTTGATTATTTCGGACGGGCTTTTCATCTTCGATATAAACAAATTAACATAAACGGTGGTCGGTGGTCAGTTGTCGG
>JANOBZ010000179.1:0-7396 GCA_031411895.1 Acidobacteriota bacterium
CGACATCGCTTTCGCATTGCCGTCGATCAGGATCACTTCATGCTCCGGAGGCGTTAAGGACTGCAGCAGAAACATCCATAAATGCGGCATAAAGTTGCGCGTGATGCCGTTGTCGGGATTGTATAGCAAAATTCTCATAAAAATATTCCTCACCGAACGGATTTCCGGCGGCTCGTTAAAGGGAAAGCTGTTTTGGTGACGGGTTGTAAAAAGATCAATTCGAGTTGTATCTTCGCACTTTTTGCGCAATTTGGCTATGATGCATTTTATTTTGTTTCAACTTTTGTAATTTCGCGCCGCCGCCGTATGTGTACCAACCGCCGTTTTATAGACATTAAAAATTAAGCCAAATTAATTTATCGAAGTTGAAATAATGGTTTTCTCCGCAGAGATTTCGTGAAAAATCTCGACCCGAATCTCACACGAATCCGATGGCAAAACGCAGCTTCCATATTCATACTTTAAATATTCGTAATTAACATTTGATTCGTCAATTCCGATGTTCAGGAAAAGCAAGTCTTCAAATTTATCGTTCAACATACTCTTTATTTCAAGATCGCCGCTTTGATGACTTTGAAAAACGCCCAGTCGGGCAAAAGTTTGCGCGCCGTTAAGATTCCTTTGGTGTTGACGCCGTAACGCAGTTTTTTCTTTCCGTCGGTGACGGCTTGAAAAATGGTTTCGGCGACCACTTTGCCGTCGGGCGCGGTTTCGCCCGCTTTCTGCATATTCGGCATCGCTTTGTCTATGAACCAATCGTAGGCGGTCAAGCCTTCGCGGCGCGTAATGTCCTGCGAACGGTCGTAAAAATCGGTTTTGATCGGTCCCGGCTCGATGATCTTGACGCGGATGTTGAATTGTTCAAGCTCATACTGTAAAGCCTCGCTGAAACCTTCGACCGCCCATTTGGTCGAATTGTAGAGACTGTAAAGCGGAAAAGTCATTCGCCCGCCGACCGACGCGACACTGACGATAATTCCGCGTTTTTCCTGTCGGAAATACGGCAGAATCTCGCGGCAGACGTTCATCACGCCGAAAACGTTCGTCTGATACTGTTTTTCGATCTGCTCGGGCGTTGCGGCTTCGAACGCGCCGACCAGACCGTAACCGGCATTGTTGACGACCGCATCGATCCGTCCGAATTTTTCGAGCGCGCCCGCGATTGCCTGCCTTATCGAATCCGGATCGGTAACATCGAGCCGAAAACATTCGACATCGGCGATGCGCTGCAATTCTTCCGCCTTTTCCGGCGCGCGCATAGTTGCCGCGACGCGCCAGTTTTTCACCTGAAAAAGCTTTGCCGTTTCCATGCCGATACCGCTCGACGCGTCGGTAATCAAGATGACTTTGTTCATATATTAAATGGTTTCGGTCTTTGGTCTTTGGTTTTTGGTCTTTATTTTCGCTAATTTTCTATTTATCGGTAATCGGGAAAAATAGTCAAGAAATAAAATCAAAGACAAAAGACAAAAGACTGATTATCGTGAATTTTTGGTATAATAACTTTATGAAATTCCTCCATATCTCGGACGTGCATCTCGGCTGCACACGCTACCAGCTCAATGAATCGCCGCGCGATTTTTTCGATGCGTGGATCGATGTTCTGCAAAAATACGCGATCGGCGAAAAGGTTGATTTCGTATTGATGGGCGGCGATTTTTTCCATAAACGCAACGTTCCGCCCGAAACGATGAACTACGCTTTCGCCGGTCTTAGTTTATTAAGAGACGCGGGCATTCCGATCATCACGATCGAGGGCAATCACGACCAGAAACATAACGACAGCGATTATTCGTGGCTGCGATCCCTGGCGAACTGGAATCTTCTGCATCTCTTAGAACCGCGCAACGTCGAAGGCAAAATGATTTACGATGCGTGGGACGCGGACGACGGCAAAGGCGGTTTTATCGACATCGGCAACGCGCGGATTTTCGGTTCGAACTGGTACGGCGCGTCGGCAAACTGGGCGATTCCGATGCTCACCGAAGCGATGAAACAGCATCGCCGCGAAGGCGCGTTTCACATTTTAATTCTGCATACAGACGTCGAAGGTCATCAAACGCATCCGATTCCGGCGCTCAGTTTGGCAAATCTTAAAGAACTGAAATCCGTCACGGATTACATCGCGCTCGGGCATACGCACAAGGCTTACGAGATCGACAACTGGGCATTTAATCCCGGCAGCTTGGAAATCACGAGCATTGACGATTACCGCGAAACGCGCGGCGCGTGGCTGATCGAGACGGACGAGAATAATCAGGTCAGCGCGCGGCATATTCGCGATTATCGCCAGCGACCGTTTCAGCGCATCGGCTTCGACGTTTCCGGTTACGCCGACGCGAAAGAAATTACCGAAGGCGTTCTCGCGAAAATCGAAGGCGAAGCGCGCGGCTTCAAGGATTATACGAACGGCGACGCCGACGAGATTTTTAAACCGATCATCGAAATCACTCTGCGCGGGCATCTCGGCTTTCCGAATTCGCTTTTGCAGTTAAAAGAAATCCGCGAAAAAGCGCAGGAAATGACCGAAGCGCTGCACGTGCGCATCAAAAATCATTCCGCGCCGATCGAATACGCGGTCGCCGCCGATCTCGAAGACGACGCTTCGAGAGAAAAGCTCGAACGCCGCGTGATCGAAGATTTGATTATCCGCGATAATCGTTTCAAAACGCGTGTCGAAACAATTTCGGATGCCGTCATCGGCGCAAAGCGGATGGCTCTAAGCGACGACGAACCGGAAAAGATCGCCGATTTTATCGCGCTGAAATTAGCCGAATAATAAGAACGATCCGAACCTCAAGTTAAAGAAAATTTTTACATTCGTAATTCGTAATTCGTAACTCGTGATTTACAATAAAGGTATGTCCGAAGCATCAGAGAAAGTCGCGGGAATCAAACATCTTCCATTATTTCCGCTGCCGCTCGTTTTATTGCCGAACGAGCTTTTGCCGCTCCATATTTTCGAGCCGCGTTATCGTCAGTTGTTAAAAGACATCGGGCTTGAGCAGAATGTTTTCGGCGTTTCGTATCATAATCCGGAAGAATCGCTCGCCGATAAACCGCCGGTTGACACGATCGGCTGCGCGGCTGAAGTGCGCGAGATTCAAACGACGGCAGACGGTCGCTCGAATATACTTTCGGTCGGTATAATTCGCTACCGTCTGCTCGAATACGTTGACTCGGGCGACCCGTATTTTGTCGGCGACGTCGAGTTTTTCGAAGACGACGCGGAAGACGACGCGATTTTAGATCCGCTCGCGGACGAAGTTTTCCGCCTTTTCAAACGCGTCGCCAAAGCCGCGCACAAATTGAGCGGCGAGCGCGGACGCTTTCCCGAAATTCCGCAAGCCGAACCGCAGGCGCTCTCGTTTCTGGTCACGGCGGCGTTCAACCTCGAACCGGAAATGAAATATAAATTGATCGAAATGCGCTCGACGATCGAAAGACTCGAAAAACTGCGCGAGATTCTCAAACAAACCGTCGGCAAAATGGAAGAAAACGCCGACATTCACAAAATCTCGCAAACCAACGGGCACTCTAAAAAGAAGATTGATCTTTAATCAGGAAGAGGAGAAAAGGAGAAGAGGAGTGGAGGAGATAGTCAAATCTCTTCCACTCCTCTTCTCCTTTTCTCCTCTTCTTCCTATTGCGGCGCGACGGCGGCAATTTGCGGCTCGATATAACCGAGACTCTGTTTAAAAAATCCGATCACGCGTTGATCGTAAGCTTCCGATTGTTCGAGCGAGGCGTTGGTGATGTTGAAGCCCGACGGGTTAAGGTCGGTTTTGCTTTCGATTTTGGTCGAATTCGGGAAACAGCGGCTGACGGCGGTCGTCGAGGTCTGAAATTCGGGCGCGTCGGCTCCGGCTAATAAAAGAATCTGGCGATTATTCAGGTTTTTGGCGACATCGCAGCCCGAATCGCGGCGGTAATTGCCGTCGAAATAAAACATATAGGTTCCGAGACGCGCCACGCGCGTCGTGACGAAACTGGCAAACGGGTAGCGTTTGACGGTCGCGCGCGCAAGCAGATCGTCCGAGCTGTTCGGCAGCGAATCGAGCACGAGCGCCTTGACGGCTTCGTCCTGTCCGGCGGCGAAAACTGCCGTCAGCGCGCCCATTTCCGTCCCGTAGATACCGATATTCTGTCCGACAAGCAGCGTCTGACCGTCGGGTTTCAAGCCGCGCAGAAATTTGACCGCCGCGAGAACGTCGCCGGTTTCGCGACCGCCGAACGAAGTGTTTTTAACGTGCGGCGTGTCGCCGTGTCCGCGCTGGTCGGGCATCAGAACCGTAAAATCGGTCGCTTCGTTCAATTTCACGCCGAGATTCAGAACGTACGAACGGTCAGCGCCGTAAGCGTGGAGCATTACGACGGCGGGCGCGCCTGCCGCGCCGCGTAAAAGCCAGCCGCGCGCCGTCGAGCCGTCCTCGTTCTGCCACGTTTCGTCGGTTATCTGCGCGCCGCGCGAGCTTAATTGCGCGTATTTTTGGGGCGTTACGAGATACGGCGCTTTCGGTGCGCGCGCCGCTCTTTCAACCAGAAAAATGCCGCCGCCGATGAGCGAGCCGACGACCAGAATGAACACGGGTAAAATAAGCCGATAAAAACTCTTAAATAAACGCTTGGTCTGTGCCATATTTTTTGACGATTGCGGGAAAACGAAATGTTTTGATTAAAAAGGTGCAACTTGAAAGTCGTTCGGTGTGTCTTAAGTGTTAGCCTAAAAAAAGACTTTCGGGATGCTGACATAAATGTTACCATAATCGGCAGTGATAAAGGAAGAGTTTTAACTAATGAAATCAAAAATTTTTGTAAGCCTTTTAGTCGTTTTATCTCTGTGTTTATCGGCTTTTGGACAAACCCAAGCCGTTATTGTCAAAAAAAATAATCCGCTGCCGGCAACGAACAGCAATTTTTTCCCGCTCTCCGAATTACGCGAAGGTTTGCGCGGAACGGCGCGGACGGTTTTTCGCGGCAGCGAGCCCGAAGAATTCAACGTCGAAATCCTCGGCATCGTTCCCGGCGCGATCGGTCCGAAACAGGACATGATTATCGGTCGTCTGTCGGGCGGCGGCGCGGATCGCACGGCGGTTTTCGCGGGAATGTCCGGTTCGCCGGTTTATATTAACGGCAAACTTCTCGGCGCGATCTCATACAGCTTCCCGTTTTCGAAAGAACCGATCTGCGGAATCACGCCGATCGACCAGATGATTCAGATTTTCGAACAGCAGGGCGGCGGCAAAACAAAGATCAAAGAACCGCGCGCCGTCTCGTTTGCCGAACTGGCGGCGACCAATTGGAAACCCGAACTTCCGCGCAATGCGATGGTGCAAAGCTCGATTTTAGGAAGTGTCAGCGGCGGAAACGCCTCGCTCGCACAGGTTGCCGGACAGACCTTTCAGCCGATCGCGACGCCGGTTTCGTTTAACGGCATTTCGCAGGACGTTTTGAATATGTTCGCGCCGCAACTGCTCGCGGTCGGACTGCTTCCGGTTGCGGGCGTGTCGGGCGCGGCGGCGATGACGCCGATGAAACCGGCTGACGAAAACACTTTGGTCGGCGGCGATTCGGTTTCGATGCAGCTTTCGCGCGGCGATTACAGTCTTGCGGCGGCAGGAACAGTAACTTATCGCGACGGCGACAAGATTTACGCTTTCGGACATCCGTTTCTGAGCCTCGGAACGTCTGATCTGCCGATGAGCGAATCGCACGTCGTCACGGTTATTCCGAATATGAACAATTCGTTCAAATTAGCCGTGCCGGACGCGATGGTCGGTTCGATGACGCAGGATCGCGCGACCGGCGTTTTCGGTCGGCTCGGACAAGCGCCGAAAATGATTCCCGTCGAACTCAAGATGGAAACGAGCCGCGGACAAGTTGAGACTTTGAATTTCGAGGTCGCGAAAGACGAATTTCTGACGCCGCTGCTTTTGAATATCACGATCTACAATTCGCTCGTCGCCAACGAACGCACGATCGGCGAAACGACGATCGAAATCAGCGGCGAAATTCAGGTTAAAAACCAACCGTCATTGAAAATCGACAACCGTTTCGGCGGCGGGCAAGCCGCGCAGTATGCGTCATTGTCGGTCGCTTTGCCGGTCAACACGCTGCTCAAAAGCAATTTCGACGATCTCGAAATCAGCAAGATCACTTTGAACGCCGTGTCGAACGACGGCAACAAATCCGCCGTTCTCGAACGCATCGCGGTTGATAAAACGCGCGTCAGACCCGGCGAAACTTTCGAAGTTCAAGCTTACGCGCGCACCGAATCGGGCAAGATTTTCGTCCAGAAGATTCCGGTCACGGTTCCGGCTGACGCGCCCGTCGGCGCTTTGTCGGTGATCGTCGGCGACGGCAGCGTGATGCAGCAAAACTCGATCATTCAGCAGTTCGTGCCGAAAACGCTCGCCGAATTGGTTTCGACGATCAACAAGGCGAAAAAGAGCGACCGGCTTTACGCGCAGCTTTTCCGCACGACGAACGGCACGGTCATCGGCGTCAACGAAATGCCGAATCTTCCGCCGTCGGTTCTCGCGACGATGAACAACGACCGCACCGCCGGCGGCTTCAAACCGACGACGCAAACCGTCGTTTCCGAACAGTTGATCGCGCCCGCCGAATTTATCATCTCGGGTCAGCAGACCTTAGCGATCGAAGTCGTCAAATAGTTCGTTGAGTTCGTTGAGTTCATAGAGTTTGTAGAGTTAAAATGATTGCTCTATAAACTCTATGAACTCAACAAACTCTAAAAACTTTATGAACTCTTTAGCTAAACTACTGCAAGCGGCGAGCTTTGCGGCGAAAAAGCATCGTTATCAAAAGCGCAAGGGCGACGACGCCGAACCGTATGTCAATCATCCTTTGGAAGTCGCGAATCTTTTGGCGAACGTCGGCAAAGTCGAAGATTACGACATTTTGATCGCCGCCGTTCTGCACGACACGGTCGAGGATACGGAAACGACCAAAGAAGAATTGACCGAGCTTTTCGGCGAGCGCGTCTGCGGCATGGTGCTCGAAGTAACCGACGATAAATCTCTTCCGAAGCACGAGCGCAAGCTCAAGCAAATCGAACACGCGCCGCATATTTCGGCGGGCGCGAAACAGATCAAACTCGCCGATAAAACCAGCAATATCACCGACGTAACGAACAATCCGCCCGCCGGATGGTCAAAGGAAAGAAAGATCGAGTATGTCGAATGGGGCGAAAAAGTAGTTGCGGGACTTCGCGGCGTAAACGCCGATTTAGAGAACTACTTTGACGAAACTGTCCGCAAAGCGCGCGCGAAATTCGAGTAAAGGCATCGTTCGCTTGAGCCGCAGATTTGCGCGGATTTCGCGGGTAAGGCTGTAAGAAATATCTTAAAACTTAACGAGCTTTGCGCCTTTGCGG
>JANOBZ010000180.1:0-15915 GCA_031411895.1 Acidobacteriota bacterium
CGCGCAGTCTTCGTCGGTTAGCTTCAGCAGATACCAAATTTCCTGATCGTTTTTGGCAAGGATCGGCAAATCACCGCTCGGATAAGTCGTTCTCGGCTTCAGGAAAGTTTCCGGCGTGTCGGGAAATGTTGGATTATCAACTTGAAATTTACATTCCGGCGCCGGATTACCGAACGTCATCAGACAGATAAAAAGTTCTTTCGTGACGGCAACGATCTTTCGTTCGGCATCGCCCATTGACCATCGCGAAAGTATTGTGTTGCCGTTGTTCAGAAAGACAACCGGCAAAGTTTGATATTCTGGCTGATTTTCAGCTATTTTGATTTCGTCTAATTTTTCTCCCGGAATGACCGGGCTGACTGGTTTCATTTTAATTAAACCCCCTCCAAAAGCGGTAATTCCTGCGCCGCGCGGACGATTCTCTCAGCATCCGATTTCCACGCGCCGAAATATTTCAATTCGTTTTCAAAACCTTCAAAATCGTGTCCTTTGGTCGTGAAATTGCCATTTTTATCCAAACCGGTATGTTTCATCTCGTGATACAGCAGTGCGAGAATCTGCCAGTTTTTGAGATTGTGCGCAAAGCAGTGATCGGCGGAAAAGACGATGCAGTAGTCGGCATCGGCATAAAATTTCAGTTCGCCGGTCGGTCTTTTACATTTACCGAGGATCAGTTTGCCGCCCGACTTCCCGCCTTTGGCTTTCCAAAGAAAATGAATTTTAGCGTTGGTTAAGTGGGAAAATTCATTTTCCCCGAATTCATAAAGCAGTGCTTTGTAAAACTTTGCGATTTTGCCGCCGTCGTGCTGGATCTGCTCTATGTCTTCAACCAACTCCTCGGGAATTTCAAAGATTTCCTCCGGATCGCTGCCGAGTTCGAGCTTGAAATAAAGCTCGATTCCCAATCTGTTCGAATTGAAAAGTGTGCTTTCTTTAATCATTGATAAATTCTCCTTTTATAAAGTGCGTGGGAGCGCAGACAACAATTACCCCTGTGAAGTTTCCTCAAGGTCGTTTTCGTCGATTTCTTCATGATTGTCAAAATCTTCCAATTCCAGGTCGCTTTCAGCTGCGGACATCGCTTCACCGATTCCTGGATCATTCGGGTCGAGCGTTTCAACCGGCGGCTTGCCGTCTTTCGCCGAATCGTAAATCCGCACCGAATCGGCGAATAGTACTGCCGGCGAATGTTTCTCGATTTCGATCGCGCTCATGGTCAAACGACCTTCCGGAGTCGTATTGTATTTGGCGTCGAGAATTTCGTAAACGAATTGAGAAAACGGCACGAGCACGACCAGATCGCCCTTTTTAAATGCGATCGGCGGCAAAGAGTTTTTTATCCGCTCGCGCTTTTTCGTCGTCTTCGTTTTCGCCTTTTTAACGATTTTGTCCGCTTCATCTGAAACAGCCGCTTTAAGCATTTCTTCTTTCTGCAGATCGGTTGCGTAAATAAACGGGCGTACAGGGCGCGTTTTGGGTCGAGCGTTGCCGTCTGCTTCCGTAAATGTCGCCCATTTATAAGCTTCAGCCGCAAACTCTTCCGTCTCTTTTTTATACTTCGCCGGAGTCAATTCTTTGCGCGCCTCTGCGTCGTAGCCGATCCATTCGATTTCGAACCGGTGACAGATATCGTAAAGCCGCTGAAACTGCTCGGGCTTCAAATCGTCGCCGTAATATCTGACTTGGTGCGCCTGCATCATCGCGTACCAGAACGAGATTTTTCGCGTCTGTTCCCAAGTCTCAAAAACCTTCGTGTAATCCGGATGCTCGTACGAATATTTCGTCAGCTCGTCGAAATGCTTTTTATCAACCACGGGTTTGAAAACCTCATTGATAACCCAGCCGGAAAGCCCCGTATCCGCTTTTTTGAAGTTATAGAACATCCACGTCAGCATGAGGTGAAATTCCGCCTGAGGTAAAGAATCAAAAAGCTCGCCGTTCATTTCCCCGAATTTCAACGCCACATCGCGGAAAGCGCGTTTCGCGATGGCGTGAAAGACTTGAGAATCGAGTATCTGCTGGCGGCGCGCACCGCGTTCACGCCGTCGCGTTTCCTGCTCGGCTGCCGGCAGATCTTTAATCGGCGTCGTACCTGATGAGTAAGACGAGTTCGACGCGTACCAGTGCTTTTTACAGCATGACGAGCGACGACAAATAGCGACCGTTTCGGAGACACCTTGACTGTTTTTGTTGTTCCAATCCATCCAAACGCCGTATTCCAGACCCGTGCATTTTCCAAAATCGGATTTATCGACGGTGCGCGCGTCAGCGGAATCAGAGTTGTAACTCGAAACTTTCAAAATCTCCTCGTTTGGAAACCACACGAAGAGAACGTCGAGCGGCGCGTCATGTTGAGTTGAAATTAAGATCGCCGGATTGAAATCGTCTTCGAGGGCGTGGTCTTTACGGATTTTAATACCGCGTTTTTCGAGGACATTGGCGAGATGAACTTTGGTTTTGTTCCGGAAGCAACCCGAATCGAGGCAGCGATCGCCGTCGTCGAATTTATATTCTTCGAACAGCGTCCCGGTTGATCCGGTGCGCTGGTTGCAGTCGCCGCATTTAAGCCCGTCGGCACGAAGATTTTTGTTTTTCACATCGAAGATCGCGCCTTTCAAAATATAAAACGCCGCCGCGATTTTGTTTTTCAGTTCAGTGAAAGATACGACTTTCGTCATGATCGGCACATACTGCCATTTGCCGTCGATCAATTCCTGTTTCGTCTGAAAGGTATTTGCAAAAACCTGTTTCTGAGAATCTTCGTCGAGCTTGGCGATTTCGATCGCGTGGGTCATAGGCAAAAACTTATCCTCGACCGCTTTAAGGACTTCGGGAATCGCCGCCATGAGCTTCAGGCGCGTTTGAATATAACGCGAATCTTTACCGACGCGGGCGGCGATCTCCGGCAGCGTCCAGCTGTGCTTTGTCGTCATTTCCGAATACCAAAACGCCTCGTCAACGGGATTAACGTCTTCGCGCTGAACGTTCTCGACGAGTTGGATTTCAAGCATTTGTTCGTCGGTCAATTCACGAACGACGCAAAGAATTTCGGTCAGTCCGGCAACACCCGACGCAAGAAATCGACGCTCGCCGGCGACGATCTCGAAACGGTTTTGCTCAGCCCAGATTTCGGCTTCAGCTTGCGTTTTTCGACCGATAAAACGTTTATAATCGCGAGCATCTTCCGCGACGTGCCAGAGCGCTTTTTTATCCTCCGGTCCGCTTGTCCCTTCGAACACACGCCAGTGACGTTCTCTAACCGTGATCGGATTAATTAAACCGCTCTTTTTAATAGATTCGGCAAGCTCGGTAATCTCCGGCGTCCAGTTCCCTGCGACGTCTTTGAATCGCGCACGACGATGCGCCTGGGGCTTAGAATCGCTCGTCATAATCCGACCGAGCGAAATGCTTGTTAATGTATTGTTCGATTGTTCGGTTTCTTCAGCGGGATTTTCCTGCGGCTGATCGCCGATTGATTGCACTTCTTTTGCCATTGTTGTAATGTTCTCCTGTACTTAAATTCCGATTATTTTCGGAGTCTTTTGCCTGAAGCCGGTGACGCCATCACCGGCTTTTTCGTTTAATTGATTGGAATGCCGGGAATTGCTAAATTAATTTATTATTCGTGTACCTGGCTGAAGCACAGCTTGTCGAAATCCGATCCTTCTCAAAAATTAAGCGCGGCTTCGAAGTCATTCCGCGCCCGATCATTTCCAAACTTTTCAAAAATCTTATTTAGCCGAACGGACGGCTGATGTCGCCGCCGCGGCTTTGCAAATCTTTTTCTTAAAAGCAGCGACCGGCGCGCTGTCGAGCCAGAATTCTTTCGCAAATTTGCAAGACGAACAGATACCGAATGATCGGTATTCCTCGACATTGGCGAAGGCTTTGTATTCAAGCGATCGGTGGCATTTCGGACAGTAATTAGCTTCGATAATCATCTTGTCTATGCTGATTTCGTCTTTCCAATAGCCTTCGATACTGCCCGAAACTACGGCGAATAATTGAATGATTTCCGGTGAAAAATTTCTTTTCGGCATAATTTTTAATCTTCGTGCGCTATTTGCTCGTCACGATCGGTAAAGACAAACAGCAGAATCAAAACAATCGCGAATAATCCTCTAATTAAATTCATTTATCCTCCGAGTTGAGGTAGGCTTCGACGTGCCGCCGGGAATAGTGGATTTTGCCTTTTACGCGCTTGTAGCCGATCCTTCCGGCAAGGCGTTCCTGTATCAATGATTTGAGACTGATGCCGAAATAATCGGCTAATTCCTGTTCATTCCACGAAAGCGGTCCGAAGCCGTTTTTAATCATTTCGTGCATTTCAACGACGAGCTGCCGAAGACGATCGAGCGTTTCGACGGATTCTCCGCCGCCGAAAAAACCTTCGGGAACTTGAATGATGACCGGCATTTCTCTAACACCGGTTTGAGCAAAATCAGGCATTTCTACCTCCATCGGGAAAATCTTGAATCAGGGCTTCGACGCCGCCTTTTAATTGCAAAAGAGCAACTTCGGCTTGGCGAATCTCGACCATGGCTTCCTGAAGTTTTTCTTTTGTTAATTCGCCGCCCAGAAGTTTGGCGGCAATATCGGCGTGTTCGCAGATCGACCGGGCAAGCAATCCGCTGGGGTTGTGATGTTCGCGCACGTGATCGACCCCGGTTCTGCGGTCGAGCTCGTCAACCAGCGCAATAAAATTTTCTGCCATTTCGCGTGCGCGCGCCGGATCGGTCGGATGTACCAATTTAATAAATCTCTCGCCCTGGTCGAGCGGATTGCCTTTCCCGCTGCCGTTCGGATTTATGTCCGAAGGTTTTGGATTGCCCCAGGCGCTCGGAACGTTTCTATGTACTCCGAAAGGATGCGCAAAAGATTCGGCAATGCCGCGGTTATCACGGAAGAACAATGAAATTAAAACGTGCGTATCTTTGTACATAACATCAGGGTGGAAAATCACCTCAAAATAAACCTAGATATAAAAAAATTGAATGATTATTCTTCTATCAGTTCTTTGAAAACTAAATTTCCTTTTCTGTTTTTCAGACTGATAAAGCGATTCCTGATGGCGACGACAAAGCGTGTGATTGCGGTCGGCAAAGATTTTGATCCTGCCGTAAAACTTTCCGCGTTTCGTGATTCTTCTGAAGACCAAAACGCGGTTTCCGCATAATTCGCAAAAGTACGGCATGTCGTCACCATCAAAAAATTAAACAGAACGCGGCAGTCGAGATTGCCCGACAAAGAAAAAATAATTCCTGTTAATTCGATTTCGTTCGTTACCGTGATACATAAATTCTCTTATTC
This sequence comes from Acidobacteriota bacterium, assembly GCA_031411895.1. Taxonomy (GTDB): domain Bacteria; phylum Acidobacteriota; class Blastocatellia; order Pyrinomonadales; family Pyrinomonadaceae; genus JAFDVJ01. The sequence continues at coordinate 5,311 of JANOBZ010000180.1, forward strand.
AAAAGCCGGATACTCGCCCGGAGCGCCGAAAATCAGGTTATACATTTCGCTGTCGTTGCCGACTGCCGCCATTCTTTTGGAAACCTTCAAATCATCTTCGACCGAGGAATTTTGCGGACCTGCGCGGTTGAGCCGTTGCTGTTTTCGCGACGTTCTCATTCGCTCATTCCAGATGGTTTCGGAATCATTGCTTTTCATAAAAATCTCTCAAAACCCGGTTCGGCTTACTCGCGAAACATTCACGTCTGAATTGCCTAGGACTTTCGCTTTCCTATCGAACCGAGATTTCAAAGATTGCGGGAACAGCCAACCCCCGTCTGCTGTTCCCGCATCGCCCGCCGCGCACTCTCATTTTCTACGCGCCGGACAATCTCTTTATTTGCCTTCGACGACGAAGCCCGCGTTACGGGCTTCGGTCATTGAAAGGCTGCCTTTCGTTTCGCCTTCGCGGCGCGTCCGCTTGATTTCGACAGTTTCGAAATAAACGAATTTGCCGTCGCATTCATCGGTTTTGTAAACGGTTTGTTGTTGATCTTGGAAGAAGTAACCAAAACCGGTCAGTTCCACTAATGCTCTGTTCGCGGTTTTAATTTCGTTGAGAATCGCTTTTGCCTCGTCTTTTTTGAAATCGGCTGCGATCACGGCGGCTTTGAACGGAGCGAGATATTCCTCGATCTCGCTGCCGACCAGACACTTGTAGTTGGTGATAGTGTCGTCAATTCTGGAAATGACTTCAAAATGAAGCTCGGATTCGAAAGGTTCGACGGTTTCGGTTGTAACTCCCTCGGCGGAAGTTCTGGTAATTTTTACTAAAGTTTTCATTTTTCTTTTCTCCAGAGGGCGGAAGTAAAGCCGCCCGTAATTCAAAATCTGACGCCGCCCAGTTTTTCCGATTTTTTGTTACTCGAAGGCGGTAAGTACGGCGCGTTTATCATTTCTCCCACCGTCGGCAGAATAACTTCGGTTTCGAGGTCGGCGACGTCGGCGGCGAATTCGGCTTCGAGATAGTTTTCCCAAAGGCGCTTGGCGACGCGATGCCAGCAGATTCGACCGAATTCGACCGCGCCTTTGCAGTCGCAATATTCGTCAACTTCGTAAACGTTCAAAGAGACGTCGGACAAAACGATCAACTTGCCGTTTTCGTACGAGAGATACGGATTCTCTTCGACCGACACGGCGGCACGGGCGATTTGAGTTGCCCAATTTTTCGCTTTCCGGCTTCCCGGATTTGCAGCGGCTTTGGCGATGGCTTCTTTGATAACTTTTCCCCACAGATCGTGATTTTTGATTTCTAACATTTTGCTAAGATCTCCTAATTTTTTTTGGCTAAAATATTTAACCCTTCTTAATATTAAGAACTTCTTAATAAAAAGTCAATGTAAAAATTAAGAACCTCTTAGCAAATTGTAAAAAGTTTTTATTTCAATTAAGAAGCTTTAGATCGCCTCGGAAACGACGCCGTATTCTTCGGAAATATCTTCATAAGAACAGCCCAACGCACTAAGAAGAAAAGGAACTTTATCATCTTTTGGCTTATATTCTTCCTTTTCCCACGATAGCAATGCTACGTCGGTAAATTTGTTCCCGGACGCCGTCGCGATTTCAGCCAGGCTGCGTTTCCCGCGTTGTTTTTTTATTTTTGAACCATTGATAACCCTAAACATACTAAGAATACTAAGAATGTCTTAATGATTTGTCAAGAGATTTATTAAGAAATTCTTTTCTTGTATGCAAAGAAATTTGAAATTATTATTAAGAAAAACTTAATGGAAGATTTTGCCGAACTATTAAAAACCAGTCGGGTCAATTGGAAGCCCAAGAAAATTTCGTTAAAAAAATTAGCGGATGCGATCGACAATATTTGCAGCGATGCTTTTTTGAGTCAGTTGGAGAATCGCCGTTATAAAGGGAAAAAGGGCGAGTTGATGCGCCCAGGAAAAGATATTGTCATCGCGCTTGCAAAATTCTTTAATTGGAATTTAAATGAGGCACTGAAATTAGCCGGTCATTCGCCCGTTGATGAAACTGCTCAGGAAGAACAAGAACGATCCGGATTAACCGATGATTCTCGGGAGATTATAGAAGCACTTAATAAATTATCAGCCAAATCATTAAAGGCTGTAACAAAACCGATACTAACGATCATCAGCACAATAGTGGAAGTTGAAGCAAGTAAAGAGGATCTTCAATTTGAAGATAGTGCAGATCGTGCTCCCGAAAAGAAAACTGATAAAAAATAAAATGCCTCCAAATAACGGAGGCATAACGGCAAAAAATTTAGTTAATTTTTATCCAAGAAGAGATTTAAGGAAACCTGAAATTTTCACATAAATTGAACTTTCAGTATCTGTTGTCTCAGAAGTTTCCGGCAACTGCGGCGACTGCGACGCAACCAGACAGGTCGTTTGCCCATTAGGACAAGTTCTGCCACCGAGCGGAATATCACCCTCGGCAAAATTTGTACCTGTCAAAATGAGTGATAAGAAGGTAATTCCGATTAATTTTTTCATTATTTTTGGTCTCCTGATATGGTTTTTGAATTTTTATGGATACAACAACGGTTATTGAACAACCGTTGAAAAATATTTTAGCAATAAAAATAGCTAATTGAATTATATGAGTTCCCAAAGTCCCATTTATTTGTCTGCCGCCGATATACTTTTACTTATTGAGGAGGCGAAAAACGCAGAGGTTTGTCGAGATATAAGAACTTTGCGACATATATTGCAAACCCTCTGGAGTGACGACGATCGTTCACCGCAATTTGAAGAATTTAAGCCGGCAATACGCGCTGAACTGCTTCGAATTTACGGATTTTTTCTGACGACATACGGGCTTTCGAAAAAAAAGCAAAATTATCAGGAGCGTGGAAAAGACCTTTTAACAACCGCAATTGATTTATTTTTATCGAATGATTTGAACGATAAGGCTGCAGAGGCGAATGTCATTCTCGCTTTTTGTTATTGGAACGCAGGAGAAGTTTCCGAGTGTGAAGCTTTATTGACGCTTGTAGAGTCCGATTTTCAATTAGATGAGATGCACCCAGTTTATCTCCAAATTAGGATAAATCGGTTGATGGTTCATTATTGGAATCAGGAATTCGAGACCGGTATCAAATTAATTAAACAAATTTCGCCGGCGATGGATTTTTGCCCTGACCTTCGCTTAAAAACAATGTTCCATAATCAGGCGGGAATGATTTATCGATGTCAAAATTTAGTTGATGAATCTGCAACCCATTTCAAACAGGCAATTCGATTTGCAAGCCAGACAAATAATTTAAGATTTATAGCCGCTACATATAACAATCTTTCACTGCTTTACCGAGACAATGGAAATTTTCCACTTGCGTATTCTTCGGTTGACGAAGCCATTAAATTACTCACCTCGATTGATGACGGCTGGTTTCTGCCGCACACAATCGATTCGAAAGCTTCAATTTATTTTGCTGAAGCAAAATACGGTCATGCACTTGAAACGACCCTTAAAGCAGTCAAAATGTTCGAATGTAGTGAGGATTCCCGCGGATTGGTTGAAACTCTCTGGACACAAACAAAATGTCTTTTGAAGCTTGATCGTGCCGAGGAATCTTTCATCGTCTTCGGAAAATTATTACAGATTTGCCAAGAAAAAGTCGGACAAACGACTGTTGAAAAATTTACCAAGGCAATGCTCAATGAAGTTCACATTCTGAAAGGCTTACCACTTCTCGACGAAGTCGCCGATTTCAAAAAATCTCGTGTGGCACGGGCGCTTATTCAAACTAAAGGATCGGTCGTGAAAGCTACCAAATTACTGAAATTAAAAAATCATAAAACGCTTTCGCAAATCCTCGACAAACAATTTCCCGAATTACGCGACGAGCTTGGGTTCGAGCGTCGGGCGATTCGCTCGGACTATAAATACCCGGTCCGAAAAGTCAATAAATTAGAATCAAAACAACGGACTGTTTTTCTTAACAAAGAAAATATTTTTGAAGAGCGCGAAATAGTAAGAATCGTTTTGCCCGAGAAAAACTATTCATTTGATTTTAGAGTGGAATCAGGCAGTTTTGAAACCTTTTATTTCAAAAAAACGCAGATGCTCAAATACGGTATCGGGTCAGGATCAGTAATCGCCGTTTTCCCGATTTCTAAACTAAAACGTGGCTTACGTGTAATTATTGCAGTCGGAGACGAATATTTAATTGGAAGCTTAGATTACGACAAAAGTTCAAACCTTTATTTCATTTTGGATGATACCGGATTCCCTATTCCGGTTGATGGTGAAAATCTTATTGGGGAACCGGTCGGTTATTGTCCGATCGAAAAAGCTGAGGACAAATTTATTGCTTTTTCCAGATTACAAATGATTGCTAATTAAAGTCTCTCGAATTTATTTTTAGACAGGAGCTATGAAAAATAAGAACAATCTCAATCTATTATTCATCATTATTATGCTTTTGTTTTTGGCTTGTACCTGCCCGAAGCCTCAGGAAAGACAGACATCACAGGCAAGCACTTCACCAACCGCAGCGAACGTAACAATGACACCTGCACAGTCTACCAACAAGGCATTAATAGATATTCCGAAATTAATTGGCAAATCACAATCAGAAATTATAAAAATTTTAGGCAAGCCTAAAAGAATCACGCAATTAAATAAAACCGATAAAACAGGTGAAGTTAGCTTTGATTATGAGTATTCCGGCGGCGAGTACTGGATAAATTTTAAGAACGGAAAAGCCGATTATTTCCACATACCGGCAAACAAGGAATATGCAACTGCCAAAGAATTTGGCGAGATTGTTGGATTAGATTTAAGTAATTCTCCCGATACTGAAAACGCTGCAGTCAATACTTATTCTGGAAATATCAGCAACATTAGCTGGTTTAAGATCACGGTCAGTAAATCAGGCGAAGGCTTTACGATTCTGACGGCTCAAAAAACACCTTGATTATGAAAAAACTACTTCCTTTAATTATATTGATTTTTGCTTTAGCGGCTTTCCCGCAAACGAAAAACCAGACTGTAAAACCTTCCCCAAGCCCTTCGCCACAAAACAAAGCGGCAGACATTGTTGAGTTGATTAGATTAGAGAAAATTAGTTCTCTTTTGCGAATGAAACGCTATTATGAGGAAGAAATAAAAAGGCTTTCAAGAGAGTACTCGAATAGCGCAATGGAGAATATGGACGCCATTAAGAATACAAAATTGAGAATAGCTGAGATTGATGCTGAAGTTACGAAATTATCAGCCGAAAAAGGTTTTACTCTCATACCAGACAATATTCCGAGCAACGATAAGTTTTTATTAAAAATCTTAATTATCCAAAACCAGCGCATTATTGAGCTTTTGGAGAAAAATCAAAAATGAAAAACCTACTTCCTTTATTACTCATACTTATGATCGCTTGTGGTGGACAGAAACTCGCCTCTGAAAATGTCGCCATTGAAAAAATTCCGACACCATCTGCCGAGCCGACTTTGAAACTGATAAATGCAGCAACGGTGATAAAGGGGTTTAAGGACGCGAATTTCCCCGTGATTGATGAAATACAATATACCGAAGAAACCGACACTAATAATTTATTAGGTCGTCCGGGTCAATATATTGACAAAATAAATTTTTCCGATAAGAGAACAATTGGAAAAGCGCAAAAGCAAGGCAATTCAATTGAAGTTTTTAAGACGAAAGAAGATTTAGAACGCCGGAAAAACTATACCGAAACGATTTCCAGGTCAGGTTCGATATTCTTGCAATATATCTACTCACACAAAAATATTTTACTTCGCCTTGACCATCAATTACTGCCCAAAGACGCAGCTGAATACGAGAGGATTTTGAAAACTTTGTAGAAATGATCGATAAATATTGCCAATGCAGATTTCTCCTGATAACGGATCGCGAACGCGCGGCGGGTAAAGATTAAGCGAAAATATGGATTCGTATAAAAAATGTCCCCAATGCGAAAACATTTACTCCGACGACATAATTTTTTGTTTGTCGGACGGATCGACACTGATGAGTGTAACGCGTTTGGGTACATTGCCTCTTTCAAATGAACTTGAAGTCGAAAATTTTTCTGAAATACGTAAAAATCATACCCATGGTATAAACGAAATAAGATTAAAGTACTATATTTTTGTTTCGGTCGTAGTGGCTCTCAGTTTTATTGCAGCCTCTTTAATGTTTGGTTTCGTACTGGTTTCTCAATTAATTTATACCCCCGAAGAATCCGAAAGTATTGAAATTAATTATAAGAATGGCGATTCAAGAATCGTACATAATTTAGCTAGTCGAATGACTATCCGAAAATCGGAAAAAGTCACTGTTCGAATTAACCGGAAAACCAGTGACGACATTTTGCGAAATTTGGAAGGTAACGGCGATCCGGAACTTAAAACGGTTCAATCAATATCATTAGCGAAAATAACTCTGAAAGGCGACGAAGGGTACTTTGATATAAGCCTGAAAAACGGTGAAGAGGAAAAAAATATTCAATCCGACGGCAATACTGATTGGTATTTTGAGGTCGTTCCCAAACAAGCAGGAGAGGCTAATTTATACCTGAATATTGCGGTTTATCAACAGAACGATGCCGGAAAAAGACCGATTAAAGAGATTCCGACCGTTAAAAAAGTGCAAATAGAAAATGATAGGACGGGCGGGCTTTTATCATATTTTCAACTCAATTTGCTGGCAATTTTAGGGATGATAATAACACTGGTCGTTGGTGTTTTGGCAATCGCCGAAGTTAGGGCAAAGCTATATTACGGACAGACTTTCTTAATAAGCAAAATCTCCGTAATTTGGAAAAATAAAAAGAACTCCAGTAAACAGAAAAAACAAAAAAAGACTACTCCTTGAACAAGAAGGTCGACTATGAAAAACGACGACATTGAAAGGCTGAACCGGCGAGCTGACTGCGAGCATTTGCGCGACCTTTTAAACGTAGGCGATTTTTTCGACACTACCGAATAATGAAAACAGCCGCCGCCGAAAACGAAAAAAAGGCGCGCAAATCCACGCGCGATGCCGAAGGCTCGATCATTAAACGAGTCGAAGAACGCCGAACGTCGAACGGCAAAACCCGCAAAGAAACCGTATTTTATGCGCGTGTCAGATATACAGATAAAGACGGCATCAAACGAGAAAAAAAACGGCGTACCGATAATTATAACGATGCCGTGATAAAACGTCGCGAGCTCCAGAACGAAATTCAAAAGGACTTGAATCCGCCGCCGGTCGAGGAGATCGAGCCGACGAAAACCTTTAATGAAGTTATTGATTTATTTGAGAACGACTTCGTTAAAGAAGCTGTTTTTCATGAAGGACAAATCACGGAAGGCTATAAAGAAAATCTCGAAAACATCCGGCATCAGCTCAATCTCTTCCGTGAGCATTTCGGCGCTCGGCTCATTACCGAGATCAATTACGATTTGATTCGCGAATATAAAATTGCGCGTCTCGCCACGCCGGTCAAGGTCGTTCATTACGATCGCGTCCTGATCACCGAGGAAGAGCGCGCCGCCGGGAATTACAATATCCGTCAAAAGTTCAGGCGCCAGAAAATAACCAAGACCAAAGCCCGTGAATTCGCGTCCGTGCATCGCGAACTTTCCCGTCTTCGCCGGATATTCAATATTGCTATTCGGAAAGGGTTTTTAACGATCAATCCTTTTAGCCAGGGCGAAAGTTTGATTCAACAGAGCATCGAGATCGTTCGACTTCGTATCTGTACTCTCGACGAGGAAAAAATGCTGCTGGCTGCCTGCCACGGCAAACGCGCGCATTTTCGGGCGATCCTGATATTTGCGCTCGATACGGCGATGAGAAAGGGCGAAATCTTTAAACTTTGCTGGAAAGATGTTTATTTGGACGACCGGCGAATTTACATCCAGGGCACGAATTCGAAAACCGGAAAGCCGCGCTACGTTCCGATGACGTCGCGCGTCGTTGAAAATCTGAAGCGATTGCAGTCCGACGATAAACTGCCCGATGAATTGGTATTCGGCATCAAGTCCAGCGCGAAAACGGCATGGGAAAATGCGCTCACGGCAACCGGTATTGAAAATTTACGGTTTCACGATCTGCGGGCGACGGGAATCACGCGGATGCTTCGCGCCGGCATCCCGGAAGCCGAGGTTATGAAGATCTCGGGACATTCCGATTACAAAACATTTTTGAAATACGTTCGTCAGGATAAACAAGGAGCAGAAACCGCCGCCGACCGGCTCGATTCATATTTGAAGATGTTAAATGAGCCTAAACCTGAAAAACCATGCCCCTAAGCTGCCCCTAAGATGAGGGTGCCGATAAGTATCTGACAGGTAATTTCAGAAAAGTCATAAATCTAAAAATCCATTTTACCGCCTTATTTTTCGGGCGAAGTAGCACTCAGGTATTAGCAAGGTCGTTTGTTACTACTGACTTCGAACCAGAGGGTCGCAGGTTCGAATCCTGCCGGGTGTACTTAATTTAACGCTTTGTTTGCAGCATTTACAAAGACAAAAAAGCAAGCTTTTCGAGCTTGCTTTTTTGTCTTTGTAAATGCTTGCTGAATACGCTTGTGATGTTTAAGAGCCTCATTCTGCTTTATGAATAATCCTATGGTTATCGCCCGTCCGTTTTGTATTCTTCGTCTGTCACCGGCTTTAACCAGTTTACCTGGCTGTCGCCTTTGTAATTGGTAATGACAATGTGCGTCATTCCGGTTTCCGGTGATGCGCCGTGCCAGTAATCCGTGTCAGGCGGGCAAAGAATTACGTCGCCTTTGTTGATCGTTTTGACGGACTTTCCTTTTTCCTGATAAAGCCCTCTGCCTTCGGTTACGAGTATCGTTTGTCCCGCCGGATGATTGTGCCAGAATGCCCGCGCGTTTGGCTCGAAGGTGACGGTGGCGATCGAGAAATTATTATTTTCGTTTTTGGGAGCGAGAATCTGCACAAAGACCGTTCCCGTAAAAGTTTCCGCCGGAGCTTTTTCGCCCTTCGGAAAAATCGTGTTTTCGTTTTTATTTTCCGTTTTGTTTTCCGTCTTTTCCATTTTTGCATTCTCCCTATTAGCCGATTGCTGATTGCCGCATCCGACGGCTAAAAAAAGCGCCGCGCATAATATCAATCCGATTGTTATTCTTTTCATTATTTTACTCCTCTCGGTGATTACTCCGATTCAAACGTCACCGTTACGTCTCCTGACCCGACTGCCGCTTCAAGCCCTGATGGATCGTCAATTTTCCCAATTTTCGTATAACTGTATTGCGTCGGAATTGTTTTGTAGAAAAGCACTAAAGTATTGTGAGATGGTCTAATTATTCAGCACAGAAAACTCTTCGGTAAAATGAGAGTATGAAAAAATACGATGATGAATTCAAACAAAATGCCGTTAAGAAGATTCTTGACGGGCAATCGGTCGCTTCGGTCGCCAGAGAACTGGGTGTTACGGAAGGCGTTCTTCACAAGTGGAAACGCGCACGCCTGACAACCGCCTCGGACGCCGAGCGTGAAGTAATCGAATTGCGCAAGAAATTGCGCGAAGTCGAAATGGAGCGCGATATATTAAAAAAGGCGGCGCTCATCTTCGGCAGGGGAAGCTAACACGGTATCAGTTCATTGAAAATCAGAGAGAAGATTACCCGCTGCGGGTTTTATGCCGGGTGATGAAGGTTTCGCGGTCGGCGTTTTACGCTTACCGGCGCGGCGCGAGTTATCGAAAAAAAAAGCGACAGACTGATTTGGACGAGCGTGTTCGGACTTGTTTTTACTTTCACCGTCGCCGGTATGGGACGCGGCGGATCGCGGCGGAACTCGAAACCGGACGCGGTGCAGTCAGAGCGGCGATGCGACGCTAAAGCTTGCAGGCGATCGCGCCGCGCAAATTCAAGCCGCAAACGACCGACTCGAACCACGCGTCAAAAATAAGTCCGAATCTATTGAAGGAATCAACCAATACGCCGAGCGGTGCCGGACAGGTGATCGTCGGCGACATTACTTATATTCGGCTTCAGGACGGGAGCTTTTGTTATCTGGCAATTTTTCAGGACAAGTTCACGCGGCGCATTGTCGGTTGGGCGATTTCAATGAGGATGACGGTGCAATTGGTGCTCGACGCTTTTCAGATGGCGCGCCGGCGTGCTCTTGTCAAAATCATCCACACTGACCGCGGCTCGCAGTATGCGGCAGTCGAATTTCGCCGTCTGTTGTACATTTACGGATTCCGCCAATCAATGTCCGCCAAGGGGAATTGTTACGATAATGCTCAGGCGGAAAGCTTCTTTTCGAGATTCAAAGCCGAGCTCATCGAAGATGGGATTTTTGAATCAATTGAAGAAGCACGGACGGAAATCTTCAGTTATATTGATGGTTATTACAATCGCATCAGACTGCATTCGGCATTAGGCTACAAAAGCCCGCTCGAATTTGAAAAGGAATTGAGAATTAAAAATTTAAGGAGGAGAGACAGTTTTTTGTGCTGAAAAACTTGACCGTCTTCTGTGAAGCGGCTCTCCTTTGTCAAATTTTTCATAAACTTCCTGCTTCAACTGTTCTACAATTTCCGACGAGTTTTCATCATCCTTCTGTTCGCGCTCTCGCTTGTTGACCGAAATCTTCGGCGGCGCATTTT
>JANOBZ010000181.1:0-70163 GCA_031411895.1 Acidobacteriota bacterium
CTTTTTGTCCTGCACAGTAGTCTCTGACTTTCTGACTGCTTCGCCTTGAAACCGGCGGCGAGGCTCAGCCTCGCCGCACTTTTGATGACAAACGAGCCGGAAAAGCCGAGCTTTTCCGCACATCAGGCGGCAGAGCCGCAAGATGTTTAATAACCGGCAACTTAGGTTAATCAGTTAATCGACAAATTCGACTTCGACTTTGTTTTTGATAATTCCTTTGTCGTAGCCTTCCTGCAAAAGCCGTTTGACACCTTCCTTGCCGCGTTCGCCGTAGTCGAGAGTCAGATCGTTGACCCACATCGCGACGAATCTATCCGCCAGTTCCGGCGGCATATCGCGGGCGAACTGCATCGCGTAGGACAGCGCGTCTTCGCGGTTGTCCATCGAATACTGGATGCTTTTATGCAGACAGCGCGAAACTTTTTTCATCAGTTCTTCGCCGAGATCGCGCCGGATGACGTTGCCGCCCATCGGCAGCGGCAAGCCGGTTTGCTCGAACCACCATTCGCCGAGATCGAGAATTTTATTTAATCCACGGTCTTTATAAAAAAGCTGACCTTCGTGAATCAGAAGCCCGGCATCGGCTTTTCCTTCGAGAACGGTGTCGATTATTTTGTCGAACGGCACGACCGTGTATTGAAAACTCTGATCGTAGATTCTCAGGGCGAGAAACGCGCTCGTCAGTTCGCCCGGAATAGCGATGTTTAATTTTGCAATATCTTCGGGTTTGTATTGTTCCTTCGAGACGAGAATCGGACCGTATTTGTCGCCGATGCTCGCGCCGTGCGGCAGCAGAGCGTATTTGTCGGCGATGTAGGCGTAGGCGTGAAAACTGATCGCCGTCACGTCATAAACGCCGTTTTTCGCGTCCTCGTTGAGCGTCTGAATGTCCTTGAGAGTATGTTCGAATTTCAGACCGTCGGTTTCGAGCTTGTTCGTCGCCAGACCGTAAAACATAAATGCGTCATCCGAGTCAGGCGAATGCGCGACCGTAATTGTTCTTGCTTCGGGTTTTGCTTCTGTCATATTAAAACTGTGTGTAAAAAATTTTGGTGTCGTATAAAAGTTCAATTTTACCGTTTTCGGCGTATTTATCAAACAGCGATTCGAGTTCGGCTGCCATCGCCGGAAAACGCGCGTCGGTTTCGGTCGGCATATATGAAGCTGAAAGCAGTCTGCCTTTTAAGCCGTCGAAATCCAGCGTTTGAATATTGCGTGAGGTTTTGCGCGAAAAATCGTTTTGAAAAAATTCGTTCAGTTCATTGATGTCAATGTGGTCGTGGCGGACTTTTTCGTAATCCGTGCCGTATTCGATCAGAAAATTTTCATATTCGCGCAGAAAGTCGTTAGCGTCGAGCAGTCGTTCATTCCAGATCAGAACGACAAAACCTTCGGGACGTAAAATGCGGCGAAATTCAGCCCGCGTCTGTGCCGGATCGAACCAGTGAAAAGCCTGCGCCGCCGTGACGAAATCAACCGAATCATCATCGAGCGTCGTATTTTCAGCCGTGCCGTCAACGCTTTTAAATTTCGGAAAATCGCGCAAAAAACTTTCCGCCGCTTCACGCATCGGCGCGTTCGGCTCGACGCCGAAAACCTCGTTGCCGTTTTCCAGAAAAACCTTCGCGGAAATTCCCGTTCCCGAACCGATGTCGGCAATCACCGAATCTTCCGTCAAATTCATCTCATCACGAAAAGTTTCCAAAACTTCCGGCGGATAACCGGGACGATATTTAACGTAATTTTCAACGCGATTTGAAAATCTGTTCACTGTATCAGACATAAATTTATTAAGGAGAATTAACAGGGATGCACAGGATAGACAGTGATAAAAACAAATTAGAAAAATGATATGTTATTTTCATCCCTCATCCCTCATCCCTGACTTCCTCTCCCGTCCATTGCGTTTTCTTGTCGTGCGGAATGTCGAATTGGTCGAGAATCCTGAAACACAAATGGTCAACGAGATCATTGATCGTTTTCGGGCGATGATAAAACGACGGGCTGGCGGGCAAAATCTGCGCTCCGGCGTTTGAGAGCCGCAGCATATTTTCCAGATGAATCTGATTAAACGGCGTTTCGCGCGGAACTAAAAGCAGTTTTCTTTTTTCTTTCAAACAGACATCAGCCGCACGGTGAATCAGATTCGTTCCCGCGCCCGAAGCGATCGCGCCGAGCGTTCCCATCGAACACGGCACGATTATCATTCCGGCTTGTTTGTTCGATCCCGATGAGGGTTTCGCCGCGAGATTGTCGAGTTTCCAGTAACGAATAATCTTCGAATCTTTTGCCAGACCGAGCCATTCGTTAATTTTTTCCGGCGTCGTTTCTTTTAAGTTCACGCCCATTTCGACCTGCGCGACGGTCGGCACGACGCTCGACATTATCAGATTTATTTTCGACACAACGCCGCTCGCCGCCAGAAGTTGAAGTGTCCTGTAACCGTAAACCGTTCCCGACGCGCCCGTGATTGCAACCGTTAATTCCATATCGAATGTAAGATTTTAATGCCTTTGACGAAAATTATACAGCCGTTCAAACGATAAATATTTCGGTTTGTATCAAGACAGAACAGAAGTTAGTCAGATAATGTTCGGCATCGTCTCACAAAATTTTCTATAAAATTCTGAGAAAATTTTTGCAATTGATTTTTGTCCAGCAAACACGGGTGTTTGGCAATTATTTTAAATAATTTATTTTTCTTGGCATCGCGTTTGCAAAACAATTCGGCGAAACGGGGGTTTCACAATAAATTGATGAGCAAGCGAATCTTACAAAACGAAACGGTATTAAATTTTATCAGCAAAGATGCGGTTAATTGGACGATGGTAAAATTATGTTCGGTTTATAAATTCGTCGGTTTTTTGATTTAGGACTTTTTTCATTTATGCTCCATAGGTAAACGGCGGACGATTCCGCCGTTTTTTATTTTTAAATGTATTGTGTTGTAATTCAATTTTGAAATTTTATGAATACATACGACATCGAAGCGATTTTGCTGTTACATACGACCGGAAAAATTTCCGCCGCCGAAGCCGCCGAAAAAATCAAAAATCTTTCATACGAAAATATCGGCTATGCGCGTGTTGACCACGCCCGCGCCGAAAGACAGGGATTTCCCGAAGTGATTTTCGGTCAGGGAAAAACGCGCGAACAGGTTCTCGGAATTTTTGAAAAGCTCGCCGAACGCTCGCCGAATGTTCTAATCACGCGCACGACGGCGGACGTTTACGGCGACATCAGAAATATTTACACCGAAGCCGAATGGCACGAAGCGGCAAAAGTGATCCGCGTTTTCCGCGACAAAACCGAACTCGGCGCAGGTGAAATTGCTATCGTCACCGCCGGAACGAGCGATATTCCGGTTGCCGAAGAAGCCGCGCTGACGGCGGAAACGATGGGCAACACGGTCAAAAGAATCTGGGACGCGGGCGTCGCGGGAATTCACCGCATTTTGTCGGAAAGAGAGATTTTGCAAAGTTCGCGTGTCGTCGTCGTCGTTGCCGGAATGGAAGGCGCGCTGCCGTCGGTCGTCGGCGGACTCGTCAAAGTTCCGGTCATCGCCGTTCCGACTTCCATCGGTTACGGCGCGTCGTTCGGCGGCATCGCTGCGTTGTTGGGAATGCTCAATTCGTGTGCTTCAAATGTCACGGTTGTCAATATTGACAACGGCTTCGGCGCAGGTTTTGTTGCCGGTTTGATAAATCGAAAACGCGAAAATAATGAATAAAATTTGGTTTTAATCAGTCAACAATTTGGAACAGGTGAAATGTGAAAAGTGAGAAGTGAAATTCGTGTTTCACTTCTCACTTTTTAAATGAAAACCTTTTTATATTTTTCTGCTTACGACTGAACGGCTTGCGGAAGCATTCCTTTAATTTCCCTGACGATTTTCTGCACATCGTCATCGTCTTCGAGCGCGATCATAAAAAAGTCGTAGCTGGTTTTGAAACAAACCATTCCGTTGCCGAAAAACCAAACGCCTTCCAGCAAAGGGTTGCCGCCGAGCAGCCAATCGAGCGGCGCACCCGTAATCGTTTTCGGATTCAAAACATTCGTCATCAAAACCGCGCCGGACGCGAACGCGAACGAACCGAGCAGCGGTGCGCCGATACGTTTTACGATGTCGCGTTCAAACTGCACACGCTCGGCTTCCGCCTTTGAAAGTTCGCCTTTGTTGATGAGTTCTTCCTGATCTTTTAAGTATTTATTAAATTGTTCGCCGAGTTTTTTGACCGACCAGGCAGGAATCGCGGAATTGAAAAGCCAGTGCGAACTCAAGCCGGAAAAAACAACGCCGAGACCTGCGCCGACCGCCATCGAAACTCCGGTCGTCGCGGCTTGGACGGGATTTTCCGTCAGCCATCCGCTCGTTTTTTGCAGAGTCTTGTAAGCCGAATCAAAAGTGCGCGTCCAGCTTGCGCCGAAATTGAATGCTTTTGAAGCCGTCTGCGCGGTTTTGTTGACGGTCTTTTTGGTTTCTTCAAAAACTTCGCCCGCTCGTTCGCCGGCAAAATTTATTATTTCGCCCGCTTTCTTGCCGAAATCGCGGATCGTTTTTTCGGTTTCGACGGCGGTTTTGCCGAACGCGTCGGCGGCTTTTTCGCCCGCGTCTTCCGCCGCATCACGAACCGGAGCAGACGCTTCATAAACTTTTTTCGCCGCGCCTTCCGCCGTTTTATATGTTTCTTCGGCGACCTTAAAGGCTTGTTTGCCGACTTCGGATTTTTCGGCTTCGTGTTTGATTCTGCCTGCGCCTTCCTTCGCCGTATCCATCACGACCTTCGCGCCTTCCTCGAGCTTGTCTTTTAAGCCGAGCTGTTTGTCTATTTCCTCAAACTTCTCTTTCGCGTCGCGCTGCCATTTTTCAAAGCGTTCTTTATAATCTGCCATTTTCTTAAATTCCTTTTCGTAAAAAAACTTTTGCCGTAGATACGTTTTCCTAAAAACTTTTGTTCGCTTTTGATGCTTTTTTGCATCGAAGTTATGTCTTGCATTATAACGCAAACTTTGTTTTTGAAATCAAATTATTTATAGTAATCTTTCATATTTATGCCATTAGTAAAATGTCCGACTTGCGGAAAACAAGCTGAATACACGGGAAACGAATTTCGCCCGTTTTGCTCGGAAAGATGTAAATTGCTCGATTTCGGGGCGTGGGCTGACGAAGAATTTGCTCTGCCGTCGCAGACCGAAACGCTTTCCGAAGAAGATATAGACAAGATCGAAAAAGCCCTGAACGAAAAGGAAAATTAACCTATGGAAATTGCGGCGATAGTTTTTATAATTTTTATTATTGCGATTGCGGTCATCACGTTTTTTGTTCTCAAAAAAGCGATTAAAATGGCGGTTCGCACGGCAATCGTTTTTTTGATCCTGCTGATCGGCATCGTCGGCGCGGCTTCGCTCTGGTATTTCGGTTCGGATTCAAATTCGACCAAAACGCCCGCTTCAAATAAAAAATCCCGCTAATGTTTCGAGCGTGTCGAAAAGAATTTAACGAAATATAAACACCAATGGACACGAATTTTTTCTGGTATTTCGAGATCAAAGATTTTTTATTTTCTAAAAAATCAGATGAATTTTTCGATTATTCTGAAATTATCCGTGTTTATCCGTGTCCATCTGTGGTTAAATAATTCTTAAATTTTTCACAGGCAAAATTTAATGGAATCATCTAAAAAAGGCTTTTTCTCGAAATATAAAAATCTTTCGCCAAATGTCCTCGCGCTCAGTCTGGTCAGCCTTTTGAACGACACGTCGAGCGAGATAATATATCCGCTTCTTCCCGCATTTCTGGCAATCACGCTCGGCGCGTCGCCGTTTGCCATCGGTTTGATCGAAGGTTTTGCCGAAACGGTTTCCTCGCTTCTCAAACTTTTTTCCGGTTATCTGAGCGATAAATTCGGTCGCCGCAAGCTGCTCGTTTTTTCCGGCTACACGCTTTCGAGCCTGATGCGTCCGCTGCTCGCATTTGCAACGAGCTGGCAGCAGGTTCTCGTTCTGCGCGTCACCGACCGGACGGGCAAAGGCATTCGCGGTGCGCCGCGCGATGCTTTGATCGCCGATTCGACCGCACCGGAAAAACGCGGTTTTGCCTTCGGTTTTCATCGCGCCGCCGATCATCTCGGCGCGGTTTTGGGTCCGGTCATCGGGTTTATTCTGCTTTATTTTTGGGCGGCAAATCCGAATCAGCCGACGGCAAATGATTACAGCAAGGTTTTTCTTTTTGCCGCCGTTCCCGCCGTTCTGAGCATTTTCGTTATCGCTTTTGCTGTCAAAGAGGAAAAACCTTTACCGGAAAAAGAAGCGAACGTCACGCCGATCAAACTTTCACTCAAAGAATTTGACGCAAATTTCAAACTCTTTTTAGTCGCTGTTTCGCTTTTTACTCTATCTAATTCGACCGACGCATTTTTGCTTTTACGCGCCGAACAAAGCGGTATTCCGGCTTATTTGCTGCCGATCTTGTGGGTTTTTCTGCATATCAGCAAAGTCGTGTTCTCGCTCATCGGCGGCGATTTGTCGGATCGAATCGGTCGCAAAAAAATAATTTTCGCCGGTTGGATTTTATATGCGCTGGTTTATGCCGGATTCGCTTTTGTCACACAGGCGTGGCAGGTTTGGGCTTTGTTTTTTATTTATGGCGCATTTTTCGGCTTGACCGAAGGCGTGGAAAAAGCACTCGTCGCCGATCTCGTCGAACCGGAAAAACGCGGCACGGCTTACGGATTTTACAATCTCGCATTCGGCATCACGGTCTTTCCGGCTTCGCTGATCTTCGGCGCATTGTGGACAAAATTCGGTGCGGAAACGGCATTTCTCGTCAGCGCATCGATTTCTATCTGCGCGGCGATTTTGCTTTTGACCGTAAAAACAAAAGTTAAAAAATTGAACGGCTCAACTCTGCCGCCGTAGAGCCGAGTTTGTTCGACTACCGGCACTTGGATTTGATCCGATAGACATTCGTTGAACGAAGAAAACCGACCAACCGACAAATGTACAAAGCGTAAAACGCACAAAGCCTGATCGACGCATAATCGGAATGATTGATGGGGCAAAACGATAATAGATAGAAACCAAAAAATTACCGATCCGATTCGTTATCAGAGCATTATCCCGAAACTGTCTCAGAACATTAACCTCGACTGAATCACTTCCATAGATTTCTGTAGCGATAAAGCAATTACCGCTCTGAGGACTACCGCCCTGATAACCCTCCATCCCCTCAAGCGCGCTCCGAGCTATGCGCGATGTCGGCGTTCCAAATGCTGTTGCCGGAATAGCCGC
Organism: Acidobacteriota bacterium; assembly: GCA_031411895.1. Taxonomy (GTDB): domain Bacteria; phylum Acidobacteriota; class Blastocatellia; order Pyrinomonadales; family Pyrinomonadaceae; genus JAFDVJ01. Next base: position 7,291 of record JANOBZ010000181.1, read on the forward strand.
GCCGCATCCGCCCTGACAGTAAGTATGCGACCATCCCAGATTACAGGCTTTACAAATCAATCCCTGAGAGCCGTCTGCCAGTTGACCAAGGCGAAAATCTATAGTTCCGTCGTTCTCACAGGCAAGCAGCTCATTAGTATACTCGCATTTCGGACAAGTTGCTGTGGCGATCATTATAAATACCTCCTCTAAAATAACTATCCAAATAGATAAAACAGAGCGGTCGAACTTTGTATTGCACCGAAGTTCGGTTTTGTTATAACGAATTATTTATAAGCGTTTTAATTATGTAAAGTCAACAAAAATTTGACCTCTGGAAATACTTTGCCGCCTGATTCGGTTAAAGTAAATAAACTCGGCTTGATTAAATTATATGTTAAAACTACTCGATGACGTTCGTAATTTGATGCGTGTCAGCCTTTATCATTATCAAACCAAGCAATTTGAAATTATTTCCAGGTTTTTTCTTTCTTAAATCTTTTGACGACCATATCACGCCGCATTTTCGGCAGATGGTCTAAAAAAAGTTTGCCGTCGCAATGATCGGTTTCGTGCAGGAAACAGCGTGCGGCGTAGCCTTCGGCTTCACGCTCGAACCATTCGCCTTTTTCATTCTGTGCTTTTATTGTGACGACGTTCGGACGCACGACGACCGCCGGAACTTTGCCGACTGACAGACAGCCTTCCTGCCCGCTTTGTTCGCCGCTCGTTTCGATGATTTCGGGATTAGCGGCGATGAGTTTGATGCCGTCGCAATCCATCACGAACAGGCGCAGATTCAAACCGATCTGCGGCGCGGCAAGCCCGACACCTTCCGCCTCATACATTGTTTCATACATATCCGCACAGAGTTCGGCGAGCGCGTCGTCAAATTTTTCGACGGGTTTGCCGACCTTTGCCAGAACTTCTTCGGGCTATTCGGTGATTTTTCTTAAAGCCATAATATTTTTTGCCACGAACAAACACGAAAGTACACGAAAAATCTATTATTTCCTTTCGTGAATTTTCGTGTTTGTTCGTGGCTAAATTCTCAGCGAGGAATTACGCCGCGCCGCGAGCGTCGGCTGAAATCGCGTTTGGCGAAAAAGTTTTTTTCCTCGCGCATCTGACATTCCCAGCAAACGATGCGTTTTTCATTGGTCGGGCTGACAAATTCGTAATAATTGTCCATCATCCGGTCGCATTCGGAACAACGGGCGGGCGGATTCGCGGTCTTATTGCTCAATTCTTCTTCGTTCATTTTTTCCTCAGTAATCTCAGTTTTTCAAGATAAAAATTTTTCGTTTCGACAATAGTGTAATTCGCTTCGACAAAATTTTCCAACGGTCGGCAACGCTCGCCGTTTTCACAGCTTTCGTCCGTCAGCAGCCAGACCTCGTTTGCTTCTGACGGGATTTCGGAAATGACAAACTCCGCCTGTCGTTTCGCGCTTTCAGCCGTTTCCTGTTCCGATTCGAAGATCCATTGGAAAAATTTTTCATCCGGCAAAACTTTATTCGCGCCTTTGTAATAGACGGGAAGTGCGAGCGCGTCGTAATTCGGAAAAATTATGATCGGCTGACCGGGTTTTTCGTGCGCTTTCAAAAATGACGCAATGCGCTCCCAATCACCGCGTTTTGTGAGATTGGGGTGAAGCGTAAAAACGGCGTAAGCGAAAAAAAACGCGACTAAAATCGCTAGACAAGCCGCTATCAAATTATTCGGGCGAAAAATATTTTTTCTCTTCGCGCCTTCGGTTAGCTCCGGCAACATTTCTTTTAGGATCAGCGAAACGAGTAAAATCATCGGCACGAATAAAACCGCCGCGTGACGAACCGCAATATATCTTCCGCCGAGCAAAAAATACGGCATCATAAAAAATGCGGCAATCGTCGCCGTGATCGCTGCGAAAGCGAGAATTTTTTCGTCAAAGATTTTGCGCGTTTTAATAAGAAAAACGATTGCCGCTAAAACCGCGATCCTCATTATCCATAATCTGAAAAAAGATATGTCGGAAATTTCTTTCGATTCCGTCGGGAAAATTTCGGTCGGAAGAACGAACGTCAAAAAATAGCTCCAGAGCAGACGAACAAATTCAAACAAACTTTTTTCGGTGTGAAAACCCGACGAACCGGCGGCAATCTGAGATTTTATCGCCCACAAAAGCGGCAGAAAAAACAAACCGGCGACGAGCATCTGCAGAAAATACTTTTTCGCCTCGTTCCATTTCCGCGTCACGAGCAAGGCGGCGAAACAACCCGCGAGCAAAAATCCGAGATAATAATTTGTATAAAGCGCAATGATCGAAACCGATATAAAAACGATCTCGAATCGCCTCTGACGTTCTGCGTTTCGGCGGTTCAAAAAAATATCCGAGAACAAATTCAGAATCACGACCGACAAAAAAATCACCGGCGAATAAAGTCGGATTTCCAGACTCGCCCAGATCAGATACGGGTGCAGCGCGAAAAAAGCGGTTGCGAAAAATGACGCTTTTTCATCGAAAAATTTTCGCGCCAGACGGTAAAAAAAGATGATCGCCAGAACGGAAAAAATTATCGAAAGTAACCGCGCAAAGAAGATCGAATCACTCGCCGTGCGCCACAAACTCAGAATCCAGAAATAAAGCGGTGCTTGTTTTTCGATTGAAAAAGCATTGTTGACCGAATAAAGAAAACCGTTTCCCGTCGTGTACAGCGTCGAGGCTTCGTCAACCCAGATATTGACGAAATAAGCCATCGGCAGAGCGATGAGCGTATGCAGAAATACCAAAATTAAAATATTTTTCGGCGGTTTAATCATCGGTAAATTTTGAAATAAATTTATAAAAATTTATTTTGCCGGAGAAGGAAAATGTTCAACCAGACTGCCGACCTTTTTTCTCGTCCGCCAGTAAACGTCTTCCATAAAAATATGTGCAAACTCGCCGTTGCGCCCGATGCTCAAAAGATTTTCGATATTCGTCGAACGCTCGAAATTCTTCCGCGCCTGCTCGTATTCGTTCAGATAAACCGGATACGAAATCGGCGTCCGCAGAACGTTTGCGCCTAAGAAACGAGCGCGCGCGTCGGGAACGATTTCGGCGAGCGAATCGAGACACATTTCGGCGAGCTTCGTTTCGTCCATATTCCAGATTTCGTCCGATTTTTCGCAGCCGATATCAGCCGTAATGATCGTCTTGCCTTCGGGCGCGAGCCACGGCATCGAAAGCGTCGCTTCGGTCAGGCGGAAAAACGGAAATTTCCGCTCGGGAAGCCACAAAACCGTGTCGGGAAGAAGTCCGCGCCCCGTAAATTTCAAGTTAACAAAAACCATCGGGCGATAGCGAAAATCCTTGAATTCGTCGAGCGCGTCGGTGCCGCTGACGAGCTTTGCGAGAATATTCGCGGGCGCGGTGCTGACGACCGCCGAAACTTCCCTGATTTCGCCTTTCGCTTTAACGGCGACGACGCGTTCATTTTCGACGATGATTTCTTCGACCGGCGATTCGAGCCGGATTTTATCATTGATGCCTTCGGCGAGTTTTTCGCAGAGCGTCGCGACGCCGCCCGCCGGGTAAACGTGATAGATGCCTGCCGATTCCGGCATTTCGCGATTGTAACCGCAGGCGACGGCGCGGCGCGTCACGCGGCTCGCGGCTTTTAGATAAAGCGTTTTACCGATGCTTCCGGGCAGAGATTCGCCGACCGCCGCCGACAAATCTTCGGCGCGCGCGCCCGACCAGGCTTCGACGAGCGGCAGCGCGACTTCGTCAGCCAGCGCCGCGCCGTAACTTTTGCGAAACCATTCGGCGGCGCTCTGCGGCGCGTGCCCGTTTCCCGACAATTTGCTTTTGATTCCGCTTAAGGTCATCCGCGCGATTTTCATCAAACCGAACGGGTAAGAATATGTTTTTTCGCCGAGCCTGACCGTTTCGCCGTAATGGCGAACGGTCAAACAATCCGCGCTGACGCCGATCGCCGCCGCCAGACGATTGGTGATAAAATGCGCGCCGAAATCATACGAAAAACCTTCTTCGTCCTTAAAGCTCGCCGCCAGACCGGCGATTTTTTTTCCCGCTTCGTACAAAACGAACGGCACGTTTTGCCGCTCTAAATAATTAGCGGCTGTGAGTCCGGCAAGTCCCGCGCCGATAATGGCGATTGGTTTTTCGGTTTTCATAACCTTATAAAGTCTTAATTAAACAAAATTTGTAAGAATTATTAGCCGCGGATTTCGCGGATTTTTAATTTATTGATTTAATCCGCGTTATCTGCGTTTATCCGCGGCTAAATCTCTTCCGGTTTCTGCAAAGTCGCCCGCAGCAGCGCGCCTTTGCCGAGCTTCTGTAAAAGTATGTCGAGCGATGTAAAAGCCGACAGCGAAACGGTTGATTTAAGCGTAAAACTATTGATTAAAAAGCGCGGCGCTCGGAGATCAACGAGTGCGTTGTGAATCGAATAAACCCAGTTGACGGGCGAAACCTGCGTTGTTAAATCCGCCACGCCGAACCCGCATTTTTCGGCTAATTTCGTTAAGGATTTACGGTTAAAAAGATTCCAGTGGCGCGGAAAGTGATAGCCGCCCCAGTAGGAATTTTTGAAAAGCGAAAAATCCAGCGAATCCGTGTTATCCGTTACGACGACGAGCCGCGCGCCGGGTTTGAGGATTTTCAAAACCGCCGCGAGAACCTTTTCGGGATGAGCGACGTGTTCGATCGTCTGGATCATAAACGCGAAATCGTAAGTATTTTCGGGCAGGTCAAGCGTTTCGACCGTTCCGAGATGCACTTTCAGACCCGTTTTTTCCGCCATCTGCGCGGCGCGTTCGTCAACATCAATGCCTTCGAGCCGCCACGTTTTATTGCCGTATTCCTTTAAAAGATTAAGATGAAACCCGTCGCCGCAGCCGACATCGAGAATTTTCGCATTATCGGGCAAATCTTTGCACCAGCTTAAAACGCGTTTCGCTTCGAGCCGCGAACGGATTTTGTAAACAAAGCCGAAATCTTTTTCGGAAAAATCGAACGCGTGATAATTTGCCGGGTAAATCGTTTCAAATTCGCTAATCTCGGGACGCGGATTTAAGTAAACCAGATCGCAAACTGTGCACTGCATCGCGACGAAAGAATCCTTGCTCGTGCGGTATTCGAAATCTTCGCCGACGCCGACCGGCGCGGCTTCGCCGCCATCGCAAACGCAGCACGCGACGTGCGCCAGCTTTAATTTTTTTTCGCTCAAGTTTTCCATCTTAAGCCGCTGCTTCGATCTCCGAAAAATTGCGCGTCGGAATTTCGCCGCTCCGCACCGACGCGGCGTGTTTCTGCATATTGACGACCTCGAATTTATCGGTGAACGCCTCGAGAATCTCGCCGACGAATTCGAGTTTTTTCTCGATCGGCAGATTCATCGCCGGAAAAAACTTCAGTTCCGGCGCGTCTTCACCCGAAAGAAAATCGAGCGGATGAAGCAATAAACTCAACTCCGTTCCGGTCAATCTGCACATTTCGAGCGCCGTTTTCCAGTACGCTTTCGCCGCGAATTTTGAAAACGTCGAAAGATAAATCACATAGGAAGCGTGAATCGGCGTTTTAAAGATCGGCAGCGTCGTAACGGGAATTTCAGTCAAAGATTTTTCGCCGATCTGCCACCGATAAGGTTTTAACGACTGAAACCCGTCCGAAAATTTACCGAACAGCTTTTTGCGTTTTTCCTTTTCTTCCGGCGACATTTCGGGCGATTTGAAAAAATAATAAGCTCTTGCCAAAGGCGCGATGTAGGTCGGCAGCGTCGAACAGTCGTATTCATAATCGCGTTCGGCTAAAACTTCCAAAACCGTCGGACTTAACGAATAACCCGGACCGCGAAAACCAACCGGTCTTTGTCCGGTAATTTTTTCGAGCGCGTTTTCCGTCTTTTCAAATTCTTCGACGAGTTCCTGTTTCGAGTAAAGATGCAGCCACGGCTCATGCCGGAAACTATGATTGCCGATTTCGTGTCCGGCGTCGGCGATTTGCCGGATCGCGTCCGCGTTTTTCTCCAATGCCGCGTCCTGCCCGACGATAAAAAACGTGATCCGCAAATCTCTTTCCTTCAAAAACTTCAATACGCGCGGCACGCAAACGTCCAAATAAGACGGCAGCGATTCCCAGCCCGCATCGCCGTGCGTTTTCATATACGACCATTTATTGTCGAGGTCTAAACTAAGACTTGCTATCGGTTTCATAAGATTTTTGCCACGAATTGCACGAATTACACGAATGTTTTTTTTGAATTTTATTCGTGTAATTCGTGCAATTCGTGGCTAATAAATTTTTCGGCTAACTGCACCGTTTCGTTGACGTTCAAAGTTCCGTTCGTAATTTGCGCCGAATTGACGATAAAAACTCCGTCGAGCGAAGTTTTTACTTCGTGCAGATTCGCCGAATAATTTAATGTCGGAATCGGGAAAACCTGCCGGACGCGCGAGATTTTGAATTCCAAAACATCCGCGCGCAAAAAATGCGCGTACATTTTTTCGAGCGCCGCCGTGAAATTTTCTTCGATCTCGGCGTCCGTTTTGTCGAACAGTTCATCGTCGGGCGCGACGTATTTCGGCAGATAAACGAGCGCGTTGCCGCCGAACTCCTTTTTATCAACGAGCGCCGACATCTCGATAATTCCCGTAAACGGCGTTTCGTCCGTGATGTTCGTGACGTAAAAATCCGACAAAGACTTTTTCATCAGAACCGACGCGCAGACAATGCCCTGATATTTTATATTTTCTAATTTCGCTTTTTCTTCGGCAGATAATTGCGGGCAAATCTTTGCGGCGATTGTTGACGGGCAAGTTAAAATTACTTTATCGAATTGGTCATTCGATTTCCGATTCGGGATTTCGGATTTCGGATTTCGTTGGTCAATTTCAGATTTCAGATTTGAAATTTGAAATTGATTTTGTAATTTATGATCTGTAATTTGTAATTCAAATTCCTTTGCGTCTTCGCGTCTTTGCGACTTTGCGGGAAATATCTCTATTTTTTCGTCAATCGTTTCGATTCTTTCGACGCGCGAATTAAGTCTAATCTCAACACCTTTCGCTCTTAAGTGTTCGCCGAATCTTTCCAAAACTCGTGCGTAGCCGCCGCGCACGTAGCCGAACATTTCTTTCTTTAATCCCGAATTTCGCGCCGCGTACATTCTTTGGATCGTCGCCCAGATAAACGCGGCGCTCGTTTCGCGGTAGGCTTCGCCCAATTTGGCTTTCAAAAGCGGTCGCCACATTTTTTCAAACGTCCGTTTGCCCGAAAACTTTGTTAACCAGTCTTCGACCGAAATCTTTTCTAACGCTTTCCAGTCTTTAACGCGCGCAGCGTAAAAGATCGTGCCGCCGAGCCGGAATTTTGAAATTAAATCCAATGGCGGAAATTTCAAAAATTCGAGCGTGTTCGACATCGAAACGAGCTTGCCGTCGGTGTAAAATCCGGTTTTCGTTTCGACCCATTCAAATTCTTCGCCGAGACCAATTTCTTCGACGATTTTACGCGTAAACGAATCCGAAAGCAGCGTCACGTGATAATGTTTGTCCCACGTAATGTCGCCGATCTGCCACGCGCTCGCAAGCCCGCCGATTTCATTTGCGGATTCAAAAACCGTCACCTGATTGCCCGCTTCGGTTAGCCGCAAAGCGAGCGTCAAACCGAGAAAACCCGAACCGACAATCGCGATTTTGGATTTTGGATTTTGGATTTTGGATTTTTCTGAATTCATCTTATTTGGAATTGAGAAAATGTTTTACCAAATTACAATTATGCCCTTTTTCTCTCTTGCTATTTGAACTGCATCTAAAATATTTTGCACTCGGGCTTTTATGTACTCTTGCTCAAATCCCGATTCTTTTGAGAAAGCCTCCAGGTTTTCAATGATAGTTTTGAGTTCGCTTTCCAATTCATTTAATTGCTCACCACCGACGTCCCATAAATCATGACTTTTTAATTGAGGTAAAAGCTTTAATCCTAAATTCTCCGCCAGTTCCGATCCGTATAACTTGTAGCGTGAACTTTCAAAGCCTGCTAAATCTCTGCCGTTGTCTAATTCAATATTAAATTTTTCATCATTATCGTCGTAGGCAAAAACACTCACCGATAAACTCATTTTACAACTCTCGCACATTTCGGTTTTCGATTTCGTATCGCAAACCGCAAACGCATTCAAATTCCTGCCGTTCCGAAGTTTCATCAAAGCGGTGAAAAAGCTGTCCGCATTTGCAGACCGTGCCGACCGAACGCGCCGGACTGCCGATGACGAGATGAAAATCGGGAATCGTTTTCGTGACGACCGAACCCATTCCGACCATCGCCCAGCGTCCGATCTCGAGATCGTTGCCGATCGTGCAGCCCGCGCCGATCGTCGCGCCTTCGCGCACCAAGGTCGGGAGAGTGTGTTCGTCAGGTTCCGACGGTCGCAAAGATTTCAAATCCGGCATCGTCGCGCGCGGGAATTTATCGTTCGTAAAAGTCACGCTCGCCGAAATCATCACGCCGTCTTCGATCGAAACGGCGGCGCAGATATAAACCATCGCGTTGATCTTTACGCGGTTGCCGATTTTTACGTCATACGCGATATAAGTTTTTTCGCCGACGATGCATTCTTCGCCGATTGTCGCGCCGTGGCGAATATGCACGTTGTCCCAAACGCTCGTGCCTTCGCCGATTTTAACGTCGTCTTCAATGATTGCCGTCGGATGAATTTTAACCATAAGATTTTTGCCCCGAACAAACACGAAAGAACACGAAAATTCTATTAAATTTATTTCGTGTCTTTTCGTGTTTTTTCGTGGCTAATTCCTGTTTTCCATTCTCTATATTTTTCGCGCAGACATTCGAAACAAGGTCGAAATCCGGCGGCGATTGCGATTGATTCATCGGCGAAAAAGACGCGCTGCTTGGCATAATGACCTTTTGCTAGCCAGCGCGCCGCGCCTTTGCAGTCTAATGTGCCGTAAATCTTGTCTTTGAGATGTCCGCCCAGAGTGCCTTTCTCGGCGCTTTCGTAAAACTTGCCGTCTGTGCTGAGAAGTTTGTAAGTTTTATCGTTCGAATCGGTCATTTACCTCAAATCCAGCGTCGTTTTGCGATTTTTTAATCGAAAGATATCTTCTCGAAAGTAATAAATCTCTTTTCGAAAGAAACGCCTTTGCTAAATGTTTTAAAGCCTTTTCTAAAGTCTTAACAAAGAGTTAATTCAAACAACTTTTTCTTAAAATTATTTAAGAAACTGAATAAAAGTCGTTGAAAACGACAAATATTATAGCCCGGTGTGAAACGCCGGGTTCAGTGAACAAATTCGATTGCTCGCTGAAAGTGAGCGACATACGAAACGTTCGACACCTTCAGCGTCGGAAACCTTATTCGACCGTAACCCGGCGATGCTCGCCGGGCTATAATATTTGTCATCTTCGATGACTCAAATCTTCTGTTTCAAGTCTTTAAACGGCGTCTAAGAAAAACTTTAAAGAGTTTAGAGTCCCGCGTTTACGCGGCATTTACTTGCTTGAGAAAATAGATGCCGCCTAAAGGCGGGACTCTAAACTTTTTAATCTACGACGAAACCGCCGATAAACCTTTCGAATCTTCGACTCTTGCCCAGAGATTTTCATTTAATGAGCGATACGCGGCTTCGATGACTTCGACCGAGGCGAGCGCGTCAGCCGGATTAATCAACAATTCTTCACGCCCAAGAATCGCGTTGCGAAAGTTTTCGATCTTTGCGCGGAAAGCCTGCACTTTATCGTAACCGTTACCGAAAATCGTCCAGTCGGGCGACGAATTGAGCTTGTATTTCGATTCGCGCCAGCCGATATGCAAGGTTCCGTTCGTGCCGTAAACACTGATAAAATTCGGCAGTTCCTTATTGATGCCCCACGTCAGATCGACGCTCGCGACGACGCCGTCGGCGGTTCTCGCCAGCATCTTGACGTTTTCGTCAACCGACAGATTCTGCGTTCCCGAGGTTTCGACCGCGAGAACTTCTTTAATCGCGCCGAGAAAGTAGCGAATAATATCAACCGAATGCGTTCCGTTGTCGATCAAAACGCCGCCGCCCGCAATTTCCCGGTTCGAATTCCAGCGCTTCGACATATCGACTTTTGCGGTAAACGCATTTTCAAACTGCACGATCTCGCCCAAAACGCCCGAAGCGAGAATCGCTTTCGCTTTGACGACGTCTTCGCAGTAACGAAACTTCGTCGCCATCGTAAACGTCACATTGCGCGTTTCGGCGGTTTCGATCATCGCTTTGGCTTCCGGCAAAGTCAGACAAAGCGGCTTTTCGCACAAAACGTTGACGCCTTTGCGCATAAAAAACATCGCGATTTCGGGATGCGTATCGGGCGGCGTCGCGACGATCACGGCGTCGATTTCCGTACTTTCGGCAAGAGTTTGATAATTCGAAAAATGCCGCGCGCCGAACGGCTCGGCAAACGCCTTCGCCGAATCCTGATTGATGTCGGCAACCGCGACGAGCGTGCAGCAAGTGCTCTGCTGAAACGCCTGCGCGTAAGTCTGGGCAATTCCGCCCGTTCCGATGAGTGCAAATTTAAGTTTGTTCATAAAGATTTTTGCCACGAATAACACGAATAACACGAATTATTTTTACTTCTATTTGTGTTATTCGTGTTATTCGTGGCTAATTTTTGTTTTATTTAATTCTCGTTGCTTCGACCGCTTCGCGGATCGAATCGGCGAGAAATTCGATGTGTTCTTCGGTGTATTTTTCGTTGATCGGCAGAACGAGAACGTCGTGCAAGCCTTTGATCGTTCCTTGAAAATTGTCGTCGTCGTAATTGACGGCTTCGGGGCGCGCCAAGTTAAACGGATAATGCGAATCGCCGAACGTATTCTGGTCGCGGAAAATCATACATTTATAAGCCGGTTTTACGACATAGCGCGGAGCTGAGGCAACGTCGTAAACCTTCAAAGCTTTCGCGAGTCCGACCGCGCCGTCTTCGATCTTTGCGTCGTCAACGCGCAGGCAGAATTTCCAGTAAGTCATTGTCGAGCCGTCCGCCGGTTTATAACTTTCGATGCCGTCAATACCGGCGATCTTTTCGTCGAGCAGCGCCGCCATTTTCTGACGCTGCGAGACGGAATAATCGAGTTTCTTTAATTGTTCATAGGCGATTGCCGCTTGGAGTTCGGTCATTCGATAATTCAATGAAGCGAAATAATGGTCGGGATTCGCATCGCCGTAGCCCCAGGCTTTATTGATGAAAAGATACATTCGGCGGGCGATCGCGTCGTCATTCGTGACGACGATGCCGCCTTCGCCGGTCGTCATCTGTTTGCCCTGCTGGAACGAAAATGCGCCGATCTTACCGATCGTTCCCGCGTATTTTCCGTCGCACAAAGCCATAAAAGACTGCGCCGTGTCTTCGATCACCGGAATTCCGCGTTTCTCAGCGAGCTTCATGATCGCTTCCATTTCGCACGGGTTGCCGAAAAGATGCGTCACGATAATCGCTTTGGTGCGCTCAGATAAAACCCGTTCGATGGTTTCAGCCGTTACGTTCAAAGTTTTCGGGTCAACGTCGGCAAAAACCGGAATCGCGCCCTGAAAGATGATCGGCGTCAAAGCGCCCATATCGGTGATCGAAGTCGTGACGATCTCGTCGCCCGGATTCGGATTGATCGCCGCAACCGCAACGTGTACCGCCGCCGAGCCGGAATTACACGCGTAAGCATATTTAACGCCGAGCTTTTCGGCGAATTCCTGCTCTAAAAGCTTGCCGTATTTGCCTTTCGTCGTGATCAGCACGCCGGATTGTAAAACTTCCGTCACGGCACGGATTTCCTCCGCGCCGAAAGTGCGCCCCGAAATGTCCTGATCTGATGGTAATTTGATGATTTCTTTTTCTAATGTCGGTGTCATAATTTTATAAACGGTAAATGGTGAATGGTAAATGGTAAATGGTTATACAAAGACATCAACCGTTTACCATTCACCATTTACCATTTAGAATTTTTTTTATCAATATCAATCTGTGGTTGCAGATTCTCTGTGGATAATGAAGTTTCAATCGCTTCGGATTTCCCGAAAACGCGCGATTTTGAAAGTTTTGAGAGTAGCTTTAAGTGCCCGAAAATCGTCCTTGCAGTTTTCATTTTCGAAAATCCGAACAGACGGACTTCGAGCACCGCCGGGTATTCGACGATCTTTCCGCCCTTCAGATCGAGCCGCCCGAGCATTTCCGCGACGCCTAAGAAACCCTTTTCCCGAATCGGCAAGTCAACGACGGATGCGCGGCGGTAAACGCGAAAACAGCTCGTATAAGTCGCGAGTTTTGCCCGCAGCGCGCGGCGGTAAAGCCACGACGCGCCTTTTGATAAAAACAAGCGCCATTCGGGAACATTGCGCACGCCGCCTTCGCGATGATACGGCGAAGCCGTCACCAGATCCACGTCGCCGGTCAAAAGCGGCAGCATTTTAACAAGCTCGTGCGGGTCGTACGTGCAGTCGCAGTCCATCGAGCAGACGATTTCCGTGTCCGCCGCGCGAAGCCCGGTCATAATTCCGGCGGCAACGCCCTGATTCGTTTCGTGACGAACGATTCGCACGTTTTCCCGTCCGCCGAAAAGCTCGTTCAGTTTTTCGAGCGTCGTGTCTTTCGAACAATCGTCAACAAAAATAAAATTCGCGCGGAAACCGTTTTCCGAGAGGTTCGTCTCGACGCTTCGGAGGGTGTTTGCCAGGTAAGGCAGCGCCGCTTCTTCGTTGTAACACGGAATGACGACCGACACGGGATTTTGGATTTTGGATTTTGGATTTTGGATTTGCGGAGTCGAATTTTCCTTTTGCAATTCGTGATTCGCAATTCGTAATTCGTCTTTTAGCCCGAGAAATTCCGCTGCGTCGCAGAAATCGTATTTCTGGATGTTTTCCTTGAGAATCCATTCCATTTTGTCGAGCTTGCGGTAATGACGAATGCGGTTGTAGTGCGAGGCGGCGTTGATGCGCGGCTGTTCGGGGTCGAGTTCCCAGACGTGAAAATAAAAAACGAACGGCTCGCTTTCTCGTTCGTGCCAATCGCGCACCGCGCGGCGCATCAATGTGTATGGAATCTGACGAAAGTAATTGCCGCCCGAGATCGGAAGAAGCCCGACGCCGAAATTCCGCGTCGAATACGGAAATTCCCAGACGGCTTTCCCGTTCGTATGAACCTGATGCGCGAAACGCTTGTTTTTATCGTCTTTTCTGGTCGGCAGAAACGACGCGTCGTAAACAAATCCTTCTTCCGCCAAAACGTCGAAAATCCACGAATCTTTTTCGTAATTGAGTTTTTCGGCGGCGCGGTAACCGATGATTTTCTGACCCGACGCATCTTCCAATATCCGATTCGTTTTGCGCAAATCTTCGCGAAATTCTTCGTTTGTCAGGTTTTTCAAACTGCGGTGATAAAAACCGCGCGACGCTAGTTCGTGTCCGCGCGCGGCGATCTCGCGGACAAGTTTCGGATTCTGTTCGGCAATCCAGCCGAGCACGAAAAACGTCGCTTTCGTGTCGAATTCGTCGAGCAGATCGAGAGTTTTCAATGTGTTCTGTTCGTAACGCGGCTCGAAATTCTCCCAATTTCTCTGCTGAATCAGATTTTCGAACGCGCCGACGTGAAAATAGTCCTCGACCAGCACGGTCAACAGATGTTTTTTGTTTTGAAGGGGTGAATTCATTAAAAATTTAAAACTTAAGACTGCTGAACGTTTCGGGCTTTTTTAACTTTCGCGCCGAATTTTTCTTCGATAATTTTAACGATCCGCTGCGCCGCGCGCCCGTCGCCGAACGGGTTCGCGACTTCTTTAACGGATTTTATCCACGTTTCGACCGAATAATTTTCTTCGAGCATCCGCGCCAGACTCGTCGGATTTCCGCCGACCAGTTTAGCGACGCCCGCGCGAATCGCTTCCGGTCGCTCGGTGTTTTCGCGGAGCACGAAAAGCGGTTTACCCAAACTCGGCGCTTCTTCCTGAATGCCGCCCGAATCCGAAACGATCAGCCAGACCGATTTCATGAGCGCGATAAAATCCTTGTAACCCAAAGGTTCGAGCAGGTAAATTCTTTCGCAGTCTGCCAGAATCTCGGCGGTTACCGCCTGCACGTTCGGATTCGGGTGAACCGGAAAAAACAGGCAGACGTCTTTTCTTTTCTCGACGAATTTGCGTAAGACTTTTAGATTTCCGCTCATCTGCTCGCCGAAACTTTCGCGGCGGTGCGTGGTCAGCAGAATTCTTTTCAAGCCTTCGGTTTCTTCGATCAGTTCGGCGATTTCCCCGCTCGTCGAAAGATTTTTCAGAATGTGCCGCAAGGTGTCAACGACCGTATTGCCGGTCACGAAAACCTTCTCGGTCGGAATACTTTCGGCTAAGAGATTGCTGCGGTTGCGCTCGGTCGCGGCAAAATGAAGATTGGCGATCTGCGAGACGAGACGACGGTTTAATTCCTCTGGAAACGGGCTGTAGAGATTCCCCGAACGCAGTCCGGCTTCGACGTGTCCGACCGGAATCCGGCGATTGAAACCGGCAAGCGCGCCTGCTAAAGCCGTCGTCGTATCGCCCTGCACGAGAATCAGATCGGGTTGTTCCTCGGCGAGAATTTTGTCGAGTTTTGCGAGAATCTTCGAGCAGACCTCATTCGGCGTCTGATTTTTTTTCATCACGCGCAGATCGAAATCCGTCTCGATCTCGAGCATTTTCAAAAAGGGTTTCAAAAGTTCGCGGTGCTGGCTCGAAGAAACGACGACGGTTTGAAAAAACTTCTTTCTCAGTTCGTGAACAACGGGCGCGAGCTTGATCGCTTCGGGGCGCGTCCCGAAAAGCACGAGAATCTTGAGCCGCCGAGGGGCTGTCTCGGGCGGTTTGATTTGTGTATTTTCCGGCGCGGCGGCGTCTAACATAATCTTTCTAATGTTCAGATTCGAAACTTTCCGAAAATTTCGGTTCGATATTCACTTAAACTGCCAATATTTCCCTATTTCTTGATTTTCACCGATTTTTATAAATTGAAATGAGATTGTACCTGCGACGACAAAAGCCGGGAAATAAAGAGAAAAGTTTTTTGTAAATTAATTGCGGAACGCGGTTTAGTCTGCCTGAACCGGCAGAACTTTTATATTTTAGCCCGATTTTTCGGCAAAACTCAAGGAATTTTTGAATTTACGCGGATTTTCTTGGGCACAAATATACAAATAAAAAAAGACGGGTCGTCGAAACCCGTCTTTTTTCAAAAAAATTGTAAAAATTGCTTATTCCGGCTGACCTTTACAACCCGGAGCGAAAAGCGCGGGCTGTTTGGTGGAAATGATCGGATAATTTTCCGCTTCGGTGTTAATTTCGACCCAGCCGAGATATTCTTCGGGAATCGACATATCGGAGAAAATCGCTTCGACCGGACACTCCGGCAAACAGGCGTCGCAGTCAATACAGGTGTCCGGATTGATTAAAAGTTTGTCAGGCAGTTCGTGAAAAGCCTCGACGGGACAAACCGCAGCGCAGTCGGTATATTTACATTCAACACAGGGTTCGGTAACGATATAAGTCATTTAATTTTTGAAAATCTCCTCGCGTTTTTAATCAACTCAAGATAAAAAGCTAAAACAGCAGGGCTAACTTGTCAAATGCCGCCGTTCAAGTGATAAAATGCCTTCTATTATCAAAATTTATCAACAAATAACTTTTTAGGGAAAACAGAAAATGAAATTAAAGGCAGAACACGATTTAGCGCTGGAGTTTTTGCGCGTGACGGAAGCGGCGGCGATTGAATCCGCCAAAACAATGGGACAGGGCGACCGGAAGCACTCGGACCACGTGGCGGTCGAGGCGATGCGCGAAGTGATGGACACCGTTCCGATGCGTGGGCGTATCGTCATCGGCGAAGGCGAACGCGACGAAGCGCCGATGCTCTATATCGGCGAAGAACTCGGCGGCGGAAGCTTTTCGGAAGAGGCAAAAGCTGATTTTCCCGAAGTTGACATTGCGGTTGATCCGCTCGAAGGCACGAATCTGTGCGCCTTGGGCGCAAACAACGCGATCGCCGTGCTCGCGGCGGCAGAACGCGGCGGTTTGTTGAACGCGCCCGACATTTATATGGATAAGATCGTCGTCGGACCGAGTTGTCGCGGCGCGATCGATATCGATGCGCCGGTTAAAGACAACCTGAAAAATATCGCGCGCCGCCTCGGACGCGACATTGACGATCTAACGGTCATGTGTCTCGACCGTTCGCGGCATAAACAGCTGATCGCCGACGTTCGCGCGACCGGCGCGCGGATCCGCCTGATTTCGGACGGCGACCTTTCAGCAGGGATTTCGGCGGCGGTCGCGGGAACGAACATTCACGCGCTGATGGGCATCGGTGGCGCGCCCGAAGGCGTTATTACCGCAGCCGCGATGCGATGTCTGAACGGCGAGATTCAAGCGAAACTCGTTTTCGATCCCGAACGCCTGGGCGTTGACAAATCAAAAGTGCCGCCCGTCGAAGAAGTAATGGAACGCCTTAAATCAATGGGCATTTCCGACCCGAACAAAATTTACGACACCAACGATCTTGCGCCGGGCAAAAGGATTATTTTCGCGGCGACCGGCGTGACCGACGGCGCTCTTTTGCGCGGTGTCCGGTTTTTCGGTGCCGGCAAACGCACGCATTCCGTCGTGATGACGACCGATACGAGAAATATTCGTTTCGTTGATACGGTTCACGTCGAAGGCGGACCCGACGCGGTAATCCGATTTTAGGATTTTCAGCCACGAACAAACACGAAACCACACGAAAAAATTTATTGTAATTTCGTGAAATTTTGTGTTTGTTCGTGGCTAAACTATAAATATGAATAATTCAAAACCCTTTGTTCTCGATTTGAGCGAAGTCAGTGCCGATGATGTGGCGCTCGTCGGCGGAAAATGTTCTTCTCTCGGAGAGCTTTTCCGCGAGCTGACAACGCAGGGCGTACGCACCGTTGACGGTTTTACGACGACGAGCTTTGCTTACGAGCTGCTGCTTGAAACGAACGGCTTGCGGAAAAAACTACAGAAACTTCTTAAAGGTTTGGATGTCAACAACCTTGAAGAACTGGCGCGCGTCGGCTCGGAAGCCCGTGCGCTGATGCTCGAAACGCCTTTTCCGAAAGAAGTCGAAACGGCGATCTTCGAAGCTTATAAAAAGCTCGGCGACCGCATCGGCAAAAAAACATTCGAAGTCGCGGTGCGCTCGTCGGCAACCGCCGAAGATTTGCCCGACGCTTCGTTTGCCGGTCAGCAGGACACGATCTTAAACGTCAGGGGCGAATCAAGGCTGATCGAAGCGTGCCATGAATGCTACGCGTCGCTCTGGACCGACCGCGCGATTTCGTACCGCACGGCAAAAGGTTTCGACCATTTCGACGTCGCGCTCTCGATCGGAATTCAGCCGATGGTGCGCTCGGATATCGCCTGTTCGGGCGTGATGTTCACGCTCGATACGGAATCGGGTTTTCGCGAAGCGGTCGTGATTAACGGCGCATGGGGTTTGGGCGAAGCGGTCGTGCAGGGCATGGCGACGCCCGACGAATGGATTATCTTTAAACCGACATTGAAACTCGGCTTTCGCCCGATCGTGACGCGGAAATTAGGCGTCAAGGAAGTCAAAATGGTTTTTGCCGATGACGGAACGGGAACGCAGGTGCGCGATGTCGTCGAATCACAGCGCAAACGTTTTTGCCTTTCGGGTTACGAAGTTTTGCAGCTCGCTCAATGGGCGTGCGCGATCGAAGACCATTATTCGAAACGCGCCGGAAAACCGCAGCCGATGGACATCGAATGGGCGAAGGACGGCATCACGGGCGAGCTTTTTATTCTTCAGGCGCGCCCGGAAACCGTTCACGCGCAAAACAACGAGAACTTTATCGAAACTTATAATCTTTCGGAAAACCACGGCGCGCCGCTCGTTTCCGGCGTCGCGGTCGGCGAAAAGATCGGCTACGGCACGGCGCACGTCATTCTCGACACCAACAAGATCACGAGTTTCAAAGAAGGCGAGATTCTCGTTACTTCGATGACCGATCCGGCGTGGGAACCGATCATGAAACGCGCTTCGGCGATCGTCACGAATCGCGGCGGGCGCACCTGTCACAGCGCGATCATCAGCCGCGAGCTCGGGATTCCGTGTATCGTCGGCACGGGAAACGCGACCGAAATGCTGCGTTCGGGCAGCGACGTGACGGTTTCGTGCGCCGAAGGCGACCGCGGAAATATCTATTACGGACAAGTTGAATTTACGGTTGACCGCCACGAAATTACCGATAAGGAACGCCCGAAAACGCAGGTCATGATGAACGTCGGCGATCCCGACCACGCTTTTTCCGTGTCGCGTCTGCCGAACGACGGCGTCGGACTGGCGCGCCTTGAATTTATCATCAACAATCACATCGGAATTCACCCGATGGCGCTCGTCAATTATCCGGATTTGAAAGATCGTAAGGACGTCGAGGTAATTTCGAGCCGCATTTTGGAAGAAGACCCGAAAGAGTTTTTCGTGCGCAATCTGGCGGAAGGCGTCGGGCGAATCGCGGCGGCGTTTTATCCGAAACCGGTGATCGTCAGAATGTCTGACTTTAAATCGAACGAATACGCGCGGCTGATCGGCGGCAGCGAATTCGAACCCGAAGAAGAAAATCCGATGCTCGGATTTCGCGGCGCGTCGCGCTATTACGACGACCGTTACAAAGCCGGTTTCAGATTGGAATGTCTCTCGATTCTTCGCGTTCGCGAGGATATGGGATTAACCAACGTTAAAGTGATGATTCCCTTCTGCCGGACGGTCGAAGAAGGCGAAAAGGTCATCGAATGTATGGCGGAACACGGGCTCGTGCAGGGCGATAACGATCTCGAAGTTTACGCGATGTGCGAATTGCCGGCAAACGTCGTTTTCGCCGATGAATTTTTACAGGTTTTCGACGGTTACTCGATCGGCTCGAACGATTTGACACAGCTTGCTTTGGGCTTAGACCGCGATTCGGAGATGGTCGCGCATCTTTTTGACGAACGCAACGGCGCGGTCGAAAAAATGGTCGCGATGGCGATCGACGCGGCGAAAAGAAACAATAAAAAGATCGGCATCTGCGGTCAGGCACCGTCGGATTATCCGGAATTTGCGCAGTTTCTGGTCGAACGCGGGATCAATTCGATTTCGCTTAATCCCGACACGGTTATTCAAACGACGGCGCATATTTTGAAAACCGAAAAGCACTTGAAAAAATAAGACCACGGATTACACAGATTATTTTTACAGCTTTAAAGTCCGTGTAATCCGTGTAATCTGTTGTTAAATTGAAGATGAATCAGCCGATCGAAAACTATATTCCGCAGAATTTTACACAGAAATTCCGCCGTCAGGCGTGGAAGGTTTGGGCGATTTCCCTGCTCGTGGTTTTCGGTTGGGTTTTGCTGATTTTGCTCGCGCCGCTCGGCATGACGAACGGCTTTGAAAAGCTTTCGGCTGGAATTTATAAAGCGTTCGGTTTTATCTGCCACCAGATTGATGGGCGTTCGTTTCACATCGAAAATCACGCGTTTGCGGTTTGCACGCGCTGTTTCGGCGTTTATTTCGGGCTCGCTCTCGGTTTTTTGATTTACCCGATTTTAAGAAAAGTCGACGACATCGAGCCGCTTCCGCGTTTCTGGCTGTTTCTCTCAATGATTCCGATCGGGCTTGATTGGGCGCTCGGCGCATTCGACATCTGGGAAAACACGGCTTATTCGCGCTTTTTTACGGGTTTGATTCTCGGCGCGGCGTGCGCGATCTATATCGTTCCGGCGCTGGTCGAAATTTTTCGGTATCTGCGGAAAAATCCGAAATAAAAAGGCTGTCGTATTGACAGCCTCGTAATCTAAATTTATATTTTCGATATTTTTCTGGATATTTTGTTGGCAATTGCCGTCGTATCGGCAATCCCTTGATAAGTAAATTTTATTTTAGGGAAGATTTTTTTAATTGGCAAGTTTTATTTTGCAACTTTTTTATTTTGTTCCGTTTACGGCTAAATTTCGAAATTATTTAACTTAACCTTGTAATAAAAAGTTTTCCACCTGTGGAAAACTTTTTCAGGCTTCGATATTTATTGACTAATCATCAAAATAAGAGCAGAATTATTTTGCAAACGACGAAATTAATCTATGAGTTTTACCAAGGAAAGCGCAGTTGAAAGAGCTAAACAGGATTTGGCGCAGCGCGTCGGCGTCCCGGAAAGCGAAATTACAGATTCGGTGACCGACATGGAATTCCCCGATATGGCGCTCGGCGCGCCCGAAGACGGCGAAATGGCGGCACAGATGATTACGAGCGGTTGGCGCATCGATTTGAGCGCGAACGGCGAGAATTATGAATACCGCGCCCAGAAATACGGAGAGCTTCGGCTGCGTGGATTTAACGGAACAAATTACATTATCGCATCGTGAATATAAAGTGGAAAATGCTTTTTCTTTGAGGAAAAGTTTTCCGCTTTAATTTTTTTGGAGTTAAAAAAAAATGAATCGTAATAATATTTGGATACATATTTGCATCGCAGTTGTCTTGATTACGATGGCGGCGGTTTGGGGACAAGTTCGCCGTTGGGATAAATCGCTGAGAACGGCGAACACGACCCAAAAATCCATCAAAACAACGCCGAAACCGGTTGCGCCGAAGCGTTCGAACAGCGAAAAGGAACCGGAAGTTCTGGTTAAATTCCGTTCGGGCGTCAGTTTAGCGGACATTAAAAAAATCGCCGAAAAAAATAACGACCGGCTCGAAGACGAAATCGAAACCGTCAAAGGCTTGGTTTCAATCGACGATTTAGACAATGCCGACGCTCAAAAAGTAGCGGAACAATACGCGCAGATGAGCGATCTGGTCGTTTATGCCGAACCGAACTTTGAAATCAAATTAAGCGACCCCGCAAATGTTGCCGCGCCCGTCTCTGATTTCGACGCGCCCGAATACGATCCGGCGATGCCGAACGATCCGATGTTTGCCGAACAATGGGCTTTAAACAATACGGGACAAAACGGCGGCAAGGAAAAAGCGCACGTTGACGCGCTCAAAGCATGGCTGAAAACCAAAGGAAGCGATAAAGTCGTCGTCGCCGTTCTCGACACGGGCGTTGATTTTACGCACGGCGATCTTGTTTCAAACATCTGGTTTCGTCCCGACAATATTCCGCAATACACGGACGACGAGCTCGGAACTTTTAACGACGAACACGGTTTTAACGCCACCGACAACATTTCTGACCCGATGGACGATAACGGGCACGGAACGCACTGCGCCGGAATTATCGGCGCGGAAGGCAATAACGATAAAGGAATTGCCGGAATCAACTGGAATGTCCAGATCATGCCTTTGAAATTCCTCGGACGCGGCGGTTTCGGTTCGACGAAAGACGCGATCGAAGCGATCAATTACGCGGTCGACCGCAAACAAAAAGGCGTCAATATCCGCGTCATCAGCGCGAGCTGGGGTTCGACGCAGTATTCGAAAGCGCTCGAAGATTCTATTCGCGCCGCGAGCGAAGCGGGAATTTTATTCGTCGCCGCCGCCGGAAACGACGGTTCGAGCAACGATAAACGCGCGCATTACCCGTCGAATTACGATCTGCCGAACGTGATCAGCGTCGCCGCGATGGACCGAAACGACCAGATGGCTTCGTTCTCGAACTTCGGCGTCAAAACCGTTCACATCGCCGCGCCGGGTAAAGACATTCTTTCGACGTGGCTGGGCGACCAGTATCGCGAAGCTTCGGGAACCTCGATGGCAACGCCGTATGTTTCGGGCGTCGCCGGATTGGTGCTTGCGGCTGAGCCGGATTTGACGGTCGCTAAACTGCGCGAACGGCTTTTGAAATCGGTCGATAAAATGGACAATTTGAGCGACAAAGTTCAAAGCGGCGGACGACTCAATGCCGCCAAAGCGCTCGGAGATTAACTCTTTCGATAAAATAAGAAATAAAAAAGCCGCGATATGATTCGCGGCTTTTTTATTTCTTATTGCGGAACTTGTGAATATTTTCATTTTCAACCTTCTGCGACATTGCGGTTAACCATTTGGAACATTGAAGATACAGAAATGTTGGCGAAAAATATTTAGCGACACAGCTTGAAATTATTAAATTATTGAATGTCAACAACTTAAAAGATTTGTAAAGTTCCCTAAAGATAATGGCACGCGCTTTGCTTTTTAGCTTCGGCAGAGGCAGCGCCGGTTACCGATAAAGGTAAGAGCAATTATCAGCAAAAGCGCCGCCGGTAGAAAGTTTTGATAAGGAGAGAAAAAATGAACCGTTTTAAGAATTTATTTACAATTTTTGCTTTTTCGCTTTTAGTTTTGGCTTTGCCGACCATTGCTTCGGCACAGTGGCGCGACCGCGACCGCGATGATGACAATTACAACCGCAACGGTCGCAGCAACCGCAATCTCGAATCAACGATCAGAAACCTGAAAAACAACAGCCGCGAATTTGTGCGCCGTCTCGATCGCGAACTCGACCGCAGCCGTTACGACGACCGCAACCGTGAAGATCGGCTCAACAGTTTAGCCGAAGAATTCAAACGCGCGACGGCGAGATTGGACGACGAATATGATGGTCGCGGCGATTACCGCGACAGTCAGGACGAAGCGCGCCGCGTGATTCAGCTCGGTCAGCGACTCAGCAACGCGCTTTACCGTTCGCGTCTCGGCTACAACGTGCAGGGCGATTGGAACCGAATCCAGCAGGATTTGAACGTTCTGTCGAACGCTTACGGCTACGACGATCGATATGATCGCAACAACCGCAACAATCGTAATAACCGCAATAACCGCAACGACGATTGGCGCAACCGGATCCCGTTCCCGTTCTAAGATTTTCGGAAATTTAGCGCGGCTTAAAAATCCAGCCCTTCCGAAACCAACTATTAAGCCGTGTTGAAGAAAAAAGCCTGAAGCCGAAAAGCTTCGGGCTTTTTTTATTTTGCGCTTCCAAAGATTTACAATCAACGAATGACGGGAACGCTTTATTTGGTCGCGACGCCGATCGGAAATTTACAGGATATGTCGGCGCGCGCTTTGGAAACATTAAAAGCCGTTGACGTGATCGCCTGCGAAGACACACGCCACACGCAAAAGCTTTTGAATCATTATTCGATCAAAAACCGCCTCGTCAGCTATCACGAGCACAACGAAACGGCGCGCGCGCGCGAATTAGCCGAAATGCTTCGCGCGGGAAAATCCGTCGCCGTCGTCTCGGACGCCGGAACGCCCGCGATCTGCGACCCGAGTTTCAGGATCGTCGAACAGGCGATCGAGATCGGCGCGCCGGTCGTTCCGATTCCGGGCGCGGTCGCCTTTGTCAGCGCCTTGATCGCCTCGGGACTGCCGACCGATTCGGTGTTTTTCGGCGGTTTTCTGCCGTCGAGAAAAAACGAACGAATCCGCCGCTTTGAAGAAGTCAAAGATATTCCAGCGACGCTCGTTTTTTACGAGTCGCCGCACCGCATCGAAAAATCTCTGGCTGACGCGCTCGAAATCCTTGGCGATAGAAAAGCCGCGCTCGCGCGCGAGCTGACGAAACTTCACGAAGAAACGATTCGCGGACGCTTGTCCGAAATCTTTTCCAAAGTTTCTGGCAACGCGCCGAAGGGCGAACTCGTCATAGTTCTCGACCGTAAATCGAAAGAATCGAAACGGTTAGATGTGAATAAGGCGGTGACGCTGAAATCTCGTTTAACCGAACTTGAAAGCGAAGGATCGGAGCGCAAAGCCGCTCTCAAAAAGCTTGCTAAAGAGTTCGGGTTAAGTCGTTCGGAAGTTTATCGAAGACTTCTTATAGATTAGAATTTTCAGCCGAAAGATTTTGATACTCAAAAAAACACTCTTCTGATCGAATCTTCCTAATTGCTTTGACATCTTTAATTTATACCAATGGTTGTTCGAATTTTAACAGCCATATTTTTATTTTTGGAGTAATTAAAAATGAAAAAATTAATACTTAGCGGACTCATGACATTAGTTTGTGCTTCATTCGGATTGGCGCAGACCACCACGACCAGTGATTATAAAAAATCCGAGTTTTTCGTCGGTTATTCAAACCAGCAGGTTGATACCGGCATCGAGACCGAAGAAGGAAATCCGGCGCAGGAATTCTTCAACGAACGCGAATCTTTCAACGGTTTCAACGTTTCGGGCGCTTACAACGTCAGCCGTTACGTCGGCATTAAAGGCGATGTTTCGGGAGCTTATAAAAATCAGGACTTCACCTATAACGTTCCGACCAGTCCCACGACGACCGGAACCGTCGGCTTCAAAACCCGCAATTCGGTTTATAACTTTTTAGGCGGCGTTCAGGTCAAAGACAACGCATCATCGTCGAGAATCAAGCCTTTCGGTTATGCCTTAGCCGGTGCGGCAAACGTTCGGACGAAATTCCGCGAAGTAGCCTGCCCGACCGGAACCGACTGCACGTTTTTTGACGAAGACTTTTCGGAAACCGGTTTAGCCGGCGCGTTCGGCGGTGGTTTAGACATCAAAATCACCGACAAAGTTGATTTTCGCGCGATCAAAGTCGACTACAACCCGATCAAACTCGAAGGCGGCGTAACGCACAACGTTCGTATCGGCGTCGGTCTTGTTTTCTAAACCAAAACCACAAAGTAAACGGAAAAAGCGGCGGGCTAAAAACCTGCCGCTTTTTTATTTTCGAGCCGCTTTTTGTTTTTTAAAAGGTCGCTGAAAGCGACAAAGATTATAGCGTAGGGTGTAATGAGTGAAACGAATGAAACCCTGCGTTTGATGAATAAAATAATCCGAATCTGAAGGAGTCGAACAAAAACGCGCGCAGATTATTCGACTCTTTCAGATTCGGAACACATTGGCGAATTTGTCCCGGGGGTTAAGCTTTGCTTCACCTCTGGCTATTATCTTTATCGCTTTCAGCGACTTCTAGAAAGCCTTTCGAACTTCATTTTCCAGTTCACAAACCGTATTCTTATTCTTTAAAGACAAAAAAGGCAAAAGTTACTCAAACTTTTGCCTTTTTACTTTTTACTTTTTACTTAAATTACCGCTTTGTTAGTTCCGGCGGAAGCTGTTTATCAACCTTCGGGCGTTCCTTGAGATCGGCAATTTCCCAGAGCGTCAAAAAGATCGTCCGCGTAACTTTTTCCATCTTCTCGTAATCGATCTTGTCAGCCGAATCGCTCGCCTGATGATAATCGGCGTGAACGCCGTCGAACCAGAAGACGATCGGAATGCCGTTGACCGCGTAATTGAAATGGTCGGAGCGGAAAAAGAAACGGTTTTTGTCTTTCGGGTCGTCGTATTTGTAGTTATACCCGAGCTGTAAATACTGGTCGTTCGTTCCCTTTGTGATCGCGCCCAAGGTCGAACTCATCATTTCCGAACCGATCACGTAAATGTCGTTTTCGCCCGAAAGTTCGGCGTTGCGTTTATCGGTGTCACCCGGCTTTTTGCTGCGCCCGATCATATCGATATTGAGCTGCGTAACGACGTTTTTAATATCGACCGTCGGGAATTTGTTGAAATATTCCGAGCCCCACAAACCTTTCTCCTCGCCCGCGTGCCAGACGAAAAGAATCGAACGTTTCGGACGCTTGGCGACTTTGGCGAGCGTTTCGGCAATCGCCAGCACGGCAACCGTGCCCGAACCGTCGTCGTCCGCGCCGTTCCATATTTTATCGTCGCCCGGCGCGTTCGGACGAATTCCGTCGTGGTCGTAATGCGCGCCGATCGCGACGTATTCGTTCTTCAAAACCGGGTCTGAGCCTTCCCAGATCGCGACAACGTTCTGCGTCGTCGCTTTTTCCTGCGTCGTCACAACCGACACATCAGCCTTTTTATCGGCGCTGAAAGCGAAAGTCGGCATCGGGACTAAGGTCGGATTTTCCGTAGTTGGATTCTTATTAAAAATCTCGGTGATCTTGTTCAAATCGCTCGCTTCGCCGCGAAACAGATTTTCCGCCGCCTTGCGCGACAGGTAAAGCGTCGGCAAAGGTTTGTCGCCCGGTTCCTGCAATTTATCAACGACATAGCCGCTGCGCTCGCGCAAAGGGCGAATCATCTGCCAGTTTTTCTCGACGTTCGGCGAAGCGACAACGATCAAGCCCGCCGCTCCGCTCATTCTCGCGTAGGTCATCGGATCAGCCCAATCGACGCCCTGTTTGCCGCTCGCGAAAAGCTCCTGAAAAGTCGCGCCGCGCGGGAAATTTTCGCTGTAGATGACCGCGATCTTGCCGCGCACGTCAACGTCTTTGTAAGGCTCGATGCCTTTTGATTTGATGAGCCAGCCGTTGCCGCCGAAAACCATCGGCACACCGGCAACGCTTCCGGCAAACGGGTTGGCGAAAAAGTCCGTTCCGTAAACCAGATTCTGCCCGCCGAGATTCGCGACCGTGCTTGCGGGATTAACTATGTCGCGGTGCATATCCATTTTCTGATAAAACGAACCGTCGCCGCCGCCGCCCTTAAAGCCCCAGCGCGAAAGCAGCGTGCCCATAAATTTCGCCGTCAGATCAAGTCCCTGTGAAGGCGTATCGCGCCCGCCCATCTCGTCCGAAGCGACGTAATAAAGATAATCTTTAAGCTGCGCCGCCGTAATCATTTCCGCCATTTTGCGTTCCTGCGGCGTAATCTTGACCGCCGCCTGACCGAGCGCAAGCGACGGGAATAGAAACGTAAAGACTAAAAATAAACCTAATAAATTTTTTCGCATTTTTTCTCCACAAATTATGTTAAAAACCAAGTGAATACTTACGTAAGAAGTTTTGATGATGTTTCAAAATCGCCGATTAAATTCAATCGAACGAGACTTTAGATGACGAAAGCCGCGTTCGCGAACCTCGCGAAAATGCTTCTAAATGAAATTAAAAGCCGCCTGAAAAACACTTAATGATTTTCTTGGCGACTTTGCGGGAGAAAAGATAGTTCCCGCAAAGTCGCCAAGCCGCTAAGAAATTGAGAAAGCTTTTTAACTTTGGGCGACGACCGAGATTTTATGACGGTCGGCGAGCGCGAGCATTTCCGTTTTTTCGAACATTAAGGTTTTGTCGGGCGTCAGGCAAAGACAGGTTGCGCCGGCTTCGATCATCGTTTCGATCGTCGGAACGCCGACTACGGGCACGTCGAAGCGCATATCCTGATTCGGTTTTGCGACTTTAACGACTGTCAGTTTGCCTTTTGCGAGCGTTCCGGCGCGCTGAATACAGGCGTCGGTTCCTTCCATCGCTTCGACGGCGACGCACGCTTTGGCGCGGACAACGACTGTCTGCCCCAAATCGAGTCGCGCGATCTCGCCCGCGATGCGCAAGCCGTATTCGATGTTTTCGCGTTCGGTTTCGTCGGGCTTGCGGCGCGTTAAAACGCCTTCCTCAGCGAGTTGGTCTTTGATGAAATAGGTCGAATCAATCAATTCGATGCCTTCTTTCGCCATCTCTCCGGCGACGCCGCCGATCAGCGCGTCGGTGTTTCTTTGCGGCAGATTCCAGAGCATTTTGATCATCCGCAAATCCGGCAAAGCGCCCGAAAATATCTGCACGTGCTTGACCTGTCCAGCCATGATTGCCTTTTCGACGCCTTCGCTTTTAAAAAACGAGATCATCTTGCCGAGCTGTCCGATGCCGACCCAGACGACTTTGTCCGCGACTTCTTCGATGCGTTTGTCGGTTTCTTCTTTAATCGCGACGACCGACAAAGACGCACCGGCTTTGCGCGCGCCTTCGAGAACGAGAAAAGGAAACCTGCCGTTTCCGGCAATCAGACCGAATTTCATAAGCTTTCAGACAAAAAGAGATTTTAGCATCTTTGCGCGGTAATTTTCAGGCAATTGCGCCTGAAAAATCAGTACAGCGAGCGGCAGCGAGTCGAGTTTCAATATTAGAACTTTGCTCGAAAAGCATACTTGCTGCCGCTCGCTATACTGATTTTCTCTCAATACAACGAACATTCGAAATAAGTGAAAAGTGACAGGTGATAAGTAAGGCGTTCGAATCTATCACTTTTCACCTGTCACTTTTTACCTGTTCCGAATCGCGCGTCGGCTCTCAAATCATTTTTAACGCGCCAATTTTGTATGATTGAGATATGAAAAATTTCAAACCCTCAAAAGAAGATTTGCGCGATGCCGTCAATCGGACGACCGAAGATTTGATCGATCATAACTTGAAGATTTTGTTTTGCGGCATCAATCCCGGTTTGTGGTCGGGCGCGACCGGCTTTCACTTCGCGCGTCCGGGCAATCGTTTCTGGAAAGTGCTGCATCTCGCGGGTTTTACCGACCGCCAACTGCATCCGTCGGAAGAATACGAGCTTTTAGAACGCGGCTACGGCATCACATCTTTCTGCAAACGAACAACCGCGCGCGCCGACGAATTAACGACCGAAGAATTTATCGCAGGCGGCAAAGCGCTCGTCAAAAAGCTCGAAAAATACAAACCGCAAACGCTCGCCGTGCTCGGCATCACCGCTTTCCGCGCCGCGTTTCAAAACCCGAAAGCGAAATTAGGCTTGCAGGACGAAATAATCGCAAACGTTCCCGTCTGGGTTCTCCCAAACCCGAGCGGCTTAAACGCGCACTATCAAGCAGATGCGCTTGCCGCGCTGTTTCGCGAAGTAAGAATCGAAAGCGAGAAATGAATAGCGAAATGTTAGAAGCTATCTCAAAAACTTTTGAAAGAATTTTGAAATCTAATCTTCTGTTCCGTGATTGCATTGTTCGACCGCAATCAAACCAAACTCGCCTTCGGCAAATTTATGTTCTTGACACCGCACTATCTCGCCAAAATCAAACTGCGGGTAAAAATGTTCGGGATCAGGATTTTCATCAACAATCCGATAACAATTTTCGTGCGCGTGAACTGATTGAACAGGAGACCAGTGTTGAATAAAACCTTTAATAGAAACTATAGATCAATGTTTTCTCAGACATACTTATTCCCACTCGATCGTCGAGGGCGGTTTCGATGAAATGTCGTAGACGACGCGGTTGATGCCGCGAATTTCCGCTGTAATCCTTGATGAAACTTTTTGTAAGAAATCGAACGGCAGACGCGCCCAATCTGCCGTCATTCCGTCGGTCGAAGTGACGGCACGCAGCACGACCGTTTTTTCGTATGTGCGGAAATCGCCCATCACGCCGACCGATTGAACCGGAAGCAGCACGGCGAACGCCTGCCAGACATCGCTGTAAATCTTGAAATTATGCAGCTCCTCGATAAAAATCTTGTCGGCTTTTTGCAGTAATTCAACTTTTTCGGGCGTAATGTCGCCCAGGATACGCACGCCCAAGCCCGGACCGGGAAACGGGTGACGTTCGAGAATCTCGGCGGGAATTCCCAAATCCTTGCCGATCGCGCGAACTTCGTCTTTGAACAATTCGCGCAACGGCTCGATCAGTTTGAGATTCATCTTTTCGGGCAAACCGCCGACGTTGTGATGCGATTTGATTGTGACCGACGCGCCGCGCAAAGATACGGATTCGATCACGTCGGGATATAAAGTTCCCTGCACGAGCCATTTCACATCGCCGATCTTGTTTGCTTCCGCATCGAAAATATCAATAAATTTCGCGCCGATCGCCTTGCGCTTGAGCTCCGGATCAACGACATCTTTCAAAACCGCGTAAAACTCCTCGGACGCGTCAACGCCGATCACGTTTAATTGCAGTTTTTCCTTGTAGAGCTTTAAGGTCGTCTCGAATTCGTCGGCGCGAAGCAGTCCGTTATTGACGAAAATACAGGTTTGCCGCTCGCCGATCGCTTCGTGAACGAGAACCGCCGCGACCGTCGAATCAACGCCGCCCGAAAGCCCGCAGACGACTCTGCCGCTCCCACCGACCGTCGCGCAAATTTTTTCAATTTCCTCGGCGATAAATTGTTTCGAAGTCCAATCGCCTTTGCACTCGCAGATATTGAAAAGAAAGTTTCGCAAAACTTCTTTGCCCAAAGGCGTGTGCGAAACTTCGGGGTGAAACTGAACGGCGTAAATCTTTCGCGCGTCGTTTTCGATCGCCGTCACGACATCGCCCGTCGTCGCCGTCTGCCGAAAGCCTTCGGGCAAAGCGGTAACGTGGTCGCCGTGGCTCATCCACGCGTCGATTTCGAAGGGCATTTCGGCAAAAAGCGCGGTCTTGCCGCTCAGAATTTTAACCAGTGCGTGCCCGTATTCGCGTTTGTCCGACGGCGAAACCGTGCCGTTCAAATCCTTTGCCAAGAGCTGCATTCCGTAGCAAATTCCTAAGATCGGCGCGCTTACCGAGGCGTAAAAATCCGCCGGAACCTGCGGCGCGTCCCGTTCATAAACCGAATTCGGACCGCCCGACAAAATGACGCCTTTCGGATTTCGCTCAAGAATCTTTTCGAGCGGAAACGTAAACGGTACGATTTCGCAGTAAACGCCCTGCTCGCGCACGCGCCGCGCGATGAGCTGCGTGTATTGCGAGCCGAAATCGAGAATTAAAATAAGTTCGTGGTTTGCAGTAGTCAAATCATTTCTCCAAAAAATTTATGTTTTTATTCTCAAATCTAAATAACAAATTCGCAAGTCGGCTTGACAAGAAACCGCAAAATACTTAACCTAAAAATTCGTCTTCGGGCGATATTCCGCAGTAGCTCAATGGCAGAGCATTCGGCTGTAAGCTAGGCAAGGTCTTTTACAATGGCAGAGAAGCGCACATATCAACAGCGCAGAGAATACATGCTCGAAGCGGTTAAACGCCGAAGGGCAAAAGTTCGAGAAATGGCTGTTGAATACAAAGGCGGTAGTTGTGAGGTTTGCGGCTACAATCGTTGTATCGAAGCACTTGAATTTCATCATCTTGATCCGGTAAAAAAAGAATTTGGAATTTCCGCAAAAGGTTATTCCAGAAGTTGGGAAAAGGTTAAAGCTGAAATTGAAAAATGTGTTTTGTTGTGTGCAAATTGTCATCGTGAATTCCACGCTGGAAAGTTGCAGCTTTCACAGGTGACTGTGATTGAAAAATCGGATGAATTCAGGGAAGCCTTCATTAATGCAAATTAATATGGTAATCCTGAGCGAAGCCTGCTGAATGGTTTAAGAGTAAGCAGGAACGTGCAGAGACTAGAGATTGAGGAAACCAAACCGATAAAATCTCCACGAGCGTCCGACAACTTTTTAGGAAGTTGATGAGATAGTCCACACTCAAACGAAAGTTTGGGAGAAAGTGTAACCGAAGGGTTGTAAGTTCGAGTCTTACCTGCGGAGCTTCAAATTAAAAATAAAAAACGGTAACTTTAACAGTTGCCGTTTTTTATTTTCCCTTTCTTTCCAGATCATTTAACGATTAAGGTTGATTTTATCCTTTATCGTGTCCTTTTTCGTTTACGGTATTCCGAAAATTTCCTCGAACTCCAGCAATTTCAGCTTTGGCACGGGCATTGCCCTAACATTAGGCAAGAGAACATAAGTCGTTCTTATACAGATATTTACATAAGTTGACAGTTCTTGACAGAGACGAGATCAACAAAGGAATTATAAGGAGAAATACAATGAAATTATACAGCTTAAAAAGAACAATCAGCGTCGCGGCATTAGCTTTTGTCGCAATTCTCGGCACGAGCGAAATAACCAGCGCGCAGACGAGAAAAATCCAAAAACAACAGCAGAAAGTTGCCAAGCAGCAGCAAAAAGTTGATAAGCAGCAGCAGAAACTTGAAAATCAGCAGCAGAAACTCCAGGCGTCGCGCTATCGCGTTTATCGCAACGGCAGTTATTATCAAACCGACCGTCGCGGAGCCGATCTTCTTAAACAGGCGGTAAACGCGGGCTACCAGCAGGGTTTCCGCGCCGGTCAGACCGACCGCAGATCGCGTCGTTCGGGCGGTTACAACAGTTCGTCAGTGTACAGAAACGGAAACTACGGTTACCAGAGTTATGTCGACTCGCGCCAGTATCAATACTACTTCCAGCAGGGTTTCGAGCGCGGTTACCAGGACGGCTACAACAGCCGCAGCCAGTACGGCTCGAACAACAACGGTTCGATGAATATCTTGGGAACGATCCTTCAGGGTATCCTGAATATTCAGCAGTTCTAAAACATATTTACGATTTGTAAGTCGCAAAAGCGTTCGGTTATGCCGGACGCTTTTTTTATTAAAAAATACTCGAACTCAAAGCCCGCATTTGAAAGAGTTCAAATGCGGGCTTTTCGCTTTGCAAATTTATAGACTTTAGCTATAGTAATTAAGCAATTCGCAAACGGCTCGAGTTTATCGCTCGATTTTCGTATTTAAACGCCGCCGTTTTTCTTAAACTTTCACGGGTTTTCGTCATATATCCTTAAAGTAATTCTAAGATTTTTCTGACCTGATCTCGAATCGGTCATCATCGGAGGAACAATGAAAAAAAGCAAAAATATCGTTTTAATCGTGACGCCGGTTTTAAGCGCCGCGCTTTTGAACGCTTGCGGAGGCAGCAGCCAGCCGCGCACAATCGTCACCCCGGCGCCCGCGACGACCCCGCTTCCCGTGAGCACCGTCGCTCCGCAAACGGCGCAGACCAGAGACGTTTACAGTAATGTGAACGACTGCGTTAAAGATTGGGGCAATAAAGAATTGTGCGAACAGATGGGCGACGACGACGACAAAAATTACAGGAGTAAATATAAATCGTCCGGCACCGGCAAATATTTTTACGGACCGACCTACTCGTCGAACAATCGCATCATTACTTATAAGGGCAAAACCTTTACGCCGACCGGCAAAACTAGCAAGATGCCGTCCTTCGACAGCACCGTGCCGACTTCGAAAACGACAAGCAGCACTCTGCCGACTTCAAAGACGACAACCGGCTCGACGACTTCTTCGAGCACTTCGACGACAAGCAAGAGCACGACTTCGAGCACTTCGCCGACATCGAGCACGAGCAGCACATCGAGCACGAGCACCTATAACCCGAGCAGTTCTTATTCATCAACCACGCGCAGCGGCTTCGGCACGACGTCGAGCAGCAGCAGCAGCAGCAGCAGCAGCAGCAGCAGCAGCGGTTCGTAAGCGCGATTAATTCGGAGAAATAATGAAAAAGAGCAACAGTATTACGCTGGTTCTCATGCCGATTATCGGAACGCTGCTCGCCTGCAGCTGCGGCGGCGGCGACAGCGGATCAACCACGAGAGACGTTTATCAAAACAAAGAAGACTGCCTGAAAGATTGGAGCGACGGAGAACTGTGCGAGCAGATGAACGACGACGACGACCGCGAATATCGCCGGAGCGGCGGCGTCTATACGAGCAGACCTTTCTACGGACCGACCTATTACCCGAGCGACCGCGCCGTCGTCTATAAAGGAAAAACGATTTCGCCGACCGGCAAAAGCACTTCGATGAAGTCTTACGCCGTCACGTCGCGCTCATCGTCAAGCTCGCGCAGCAGCACTTTATCCAGCCCGCGCTCGGGTTTCGGCGGCGGCTCGTCGAGCAGCGGCGGTTAGAAAGATCAGGGATGGAGCGAAAAATCTTTAAAGAGCGCGCCGATTATCATGAACGGCTGAACGAGATCGGATTTTATTACCACAACGTCGCTTCCGGCGACAGTGAGGAATATTGGACCGAAGGCGTCGCGTATGAATTCACGCTCGCCGAGATCGAAGAAATCGAAGCCGCTTCGGAAGAACTGCACGAAATGTGTATGGAAACGGTCGAAGAAATTATCGAATCGGGCGATTATCCGGAAGGTTTCAAATTAAGCGAACGATCGAAATCATTGATCGAACATTCGTGGCGCAACGCCGACATACATATCTACGGCAGATTCGATTTTCTGGTCGAGCCTTCGGGAACGATAAAATTGTATGAGTACAACGCCGACACGCCGACTTCACTTTTAGAGGCTTCGGTTGCGCAGTGGCGCTGGCTCGAAGAAGCGGAAGACGTTCCAAACCGCGACCAGTTTAACAGTATTCACGAAAAGCTGATCGCGCGCTGGGCAAAGGCGAAAGCGCTGACCGACGCGCCAACACTTTACCTGCTCGCAACCGAGGAAGGTCCGCAGGAAGATTGGGGAAACGTCGAATATATGGCGGACACGGCGATGCAGGGCGGCTGGCAGATCAATATCGAGGAGATCGAAAAGGTCGGCTACAACTCATCGCACGAAATGTTCGTTGACGACGTGGACACGCCGATCGAACACGTCTTTAAGCTTTACCCGTGGGAATGGATGATGAACGAACCGTTCGGCGAGCACGTCGTCAAATGCCCGACGCAGTGGTACGAACCGGCGTGGAAAATGCTACTCTCGAACAAGGCGATCCTGCCCGTTTTGTGGCAGAAATACGCGGAGCATCCGAATCTTTTGCCCGCCTTTTTCGAGACGGAAAAACCGGCGTCGGACTTTCAGCATATGTATATCAAGAAACCGATTCTCGGGCGTGAAGGCGCGAATATTCAGATGTCCGGAACCTTTGCCGACACGCTCGTCGAAGGTTCGCACCAGATTCCGGAATACGACGTTTACGGTTACATTTACCAGCAATACGCGCCTTTGCCCGGTTTTCAAGGTCGTCACCCGGTCGTCGGTTCGTGGATCATCGGCGACGAACCGGCAGGCATCGGCATTCGCGAAGACAGAACCATCATTACAGGCAACGGCTCGCATTTTGTGCCGCATTATTTCGTAAACTAGGAGAAAAGATGAAATATATAACACTTAAAGCTTTGGGAGATTTTCTTTTATACACTTTTTCGAGTCTTGTGCTGCTCGGCATATTCGGCAAAATCTATCAATGGCTGACGCCGTATCACGAAGGCGATTCGATCAAAGAAGGAAAGGTCGCGCCGGCAATCGCGCTCGGCGGCGCGCTCATCGGTTTTACGATTCCGCTGCTTTCGGTTTCCTATCACGGCGTCAATTACGTTGACTTTTTGATCTGGGCGGGCATTGCCGGTACGCTGCAAATTATCGTGTTTAAAGCTTTATACTATCTGATTCCGATGCAAATCGAAGAAGACAACCGCGCCATCGCCTTGATCTACGCCGTTCTCGCATTCTGCGTCGGGCTGATCAGCGCCTTTTCACTGATTCCGGAAACGGTTTAACAACAAATCGAATTTTCGTAGAAAAGCGCGAGCGTCAAAAACTCGCGCTTTTTCTTTTCGGTAAGTTCCTGATTAGTTTATAATTTTTCCGTTAATCTATGAGCGAAACGCCCGACACAATCGTTGAATTTCGCGCCGCCGGTTTTGAGATCGGCGCGGCAAGGATTCTCGATGATTTAAATCTCGAAATCCGGCGCGGCGAAATTCTCGTGCTTTTGGGCGAATCGGGCTGCGGGAAAACGACGACCTTGAAATTGATAAACCGTCTGATCGAACCGACTTCGGGCGAAGTTTTGGTCGAAGGCAAACGGACGATTGATTGGAACGCGATTGAATTGCGGCGGCGCATCGGCTACGTTTTGCAGGAAGCCGGACTTTTTCCGCATTTCACGGTCGCCGAAAACGTCGCGCTCGTGCCGAGTTTGGAAAATTGGAACGAAACGAAAAAGCGCGACCGAACAAACGAAATGCTCGAACTCGTCGGATTAAGCGCCGGGAAATTCGCCGCGCGCCTGCCGCACGAACTTTCCGGCGGTCAGCGCCAGCGCGTCGGCGTCGCGCGGGCGCTCGCGGCAAATCCCGAACTTCTTCTTTTGGACGAACCGTTCGGCGCGCTCGATGCGTTAACGCGTGTAAATTTACAAAAGGAATTTGCGCGAACGGTACGCGAACTCGGTAAAACCGCCGTTTTCGTGACGCACGATCTGCACGAAGCGTTTATTTTGGGAAGCCGAATCTGTCTGATGGAAAAAGGCAGAATCGCCTTCTTGGGAACGGCTGATGAATTTCAAAAATCCGATCTGCCGCTCGTTCGCAATTATCTCGAAACCGTCAGTCTCTAACGCGGCTGCTTTTCCATCATGTTGCGCGTTATTTTGAAAGTATTGGTGCTCGATTTCGGGTCAATCAAGATTTTTTCGTCGGTTAAGACAATAACTCCGATAAATCCTGTTCCAATATCGAGGTTAGCGTTGATTTGGAGCGATTGATTACTGTTTATCTCAAGCCTTTTGGAGTATGTATTAAATCCGGCGGATTCTGCTTTATACAAATAACGCCCCGGCGCATTGAGCAAAATACTGTAATAACCGTTCTCGTCCGACGTAACTTGATATTCGCGTTTTGTATCTTCGTTGATCAAAGTAACATTTGCGCCGGGAATGACCGCGCAGTTCAGGTCGGTAATCGTGCCTTCGACGAGGTTCAAGTTGCGGCTTTCGACGCTCACAATTCTGCCCGCAGTCTTGCAGGCTTTTTCGTTTCCCGAATTGCTCTGCCCGAAGCCGACGGAAAATAATGCGAGAATCGCCGTCAATGCCGCGCCCGCACGACGCGTCGTTCGTTTGTAAAAGGCGCGAAGCCCGACCGGACAATCTTTTGTGATAACTGTTCCGTCGGCACGTTTAAAAAGACGAACGCAAAGCCGGTCTTCGCGGTTTGCGACCAAATCCTTAACTTCCCTTTCGGTCATTTCCGCGATGTTATAAATATTCAGCTCGCATGAATCGCAGCGGCGCACTTGATTGTCGCCGATCATCGTTTCCCACGGAACCGCACACGGCGAAGCGACGCGAAGTTTGTTAATGTCGAAGGATTGTTTGGTCATGTTTATGTTTGATTCAAATTTTAAACTTCAGATAGAAGTAAATTGAACAAAAGTTTCGGTTTATCGAATCAAATAACCCGAAATCCGAAATCTGAAATCCTAAATCGAATGATGCGGCGAGTTTTAATTTTAGTTGCTTACCGCAGAAATATTTTTGCTACAATCAACAGAACACACGATGAATTTCTTCGAGTTTCTCAAAGGAAATTGGGCGGAACTTCTCGCTTTGACGCGCGAGCATCTGATTCTGGTGTTTGCCGCCACGGCGTTCGCCGTCGCTTTCGGCGTACCGCTCGGAATTTTGCTGACACGCAAAAAATCTTTACAAACTCCCATCTTAGGAATCGCGAATATTTTGCAGACCGTCCCGAGCCTCGCGCTGTTCGGGCTTTTGATCCCGCTTCCCTTGATCGGCGGAATCGGCGCGCGCACTGCCATTATCGCGCTCACGCTTTATTCGTTTCTGCCCGTGATTCGCAACACCGTGACGGGAATTTTGAGCGTCGACGCGAAAACCAAGGAAGCCGCGACGGCGATGGGATTGACCGATTGGCAGGTTTTGAAAATGGTCGAACTGCCGCTCGCCGCGCCCGTTATTTTAACCGGAATTCGCGTCGCGGTCGTGATCGCAGTCGGCGTCGCGACGGTCGCGGCAGCGGTCGGCGCGGGCGGTTTGGGAACTTATATTTTTCGAGGACTTCGTCAAAACGACAACAATCTGCTGCTCGCGGGCGCATTAGCTTCGGCGATTCTCGCACTTTTTCTGGATTTTGCGCTCGGGCAAATTGAAAAATCGTTCGATTACAAAACACGCGCCGAAAATTCGCGCCGCCGTTTTATCGCCGCCGGCTCGCTCGCGCTCATTCTCGCGATTTTCGGTTTCAGTTTAATCCGAAATCCGAAATCCGAAATCCGAAATCAGATGATTCGTGTCGGCTCGAAGGATTTTACCGAATCCGTGATTTTGGCGGAAATTCTCGCGCAGCTGCTCGAAAAACGCGGAATCGCGGTCGAGCGCCGTTTCGAACTCGGCGGAAATCTCGCGCACGACGCTCTTTTATCCAACAACTTGGACGTTTATCCCGAATACACCGGAACGGCTTACACGGCGATCTTGAAGCAGAAACCCGTTACCGACACCGAAAAAGTTTATGACGAAACGCGGCGCGAATACGCGGAAAAATTCGCTTTAACGGTCAGCCCGCCGCTCGGATTTTCGAACGATTTCGCGATTCTCGTGCGCGGCGACGCGGCGCGAAAAAACAATTTGAAAACGATTTCCGACGCCGTTCCGCTCGCGAGCAACTGGCAAGCCGGATTCGGGCAGGATTTTATGTCGCGCGCCGACGGTTACGCGGGATTCGCGCGCAGCTACAATTTTAACTTCGCCCGCCAGCCGCGCGAGATGGATTTATCTTTAACTTATCGCGCATTGCAATCGGGACAGCTCGACATCATCGCCGGAAATTCGACCGACGGTTTGATCGCCGCGCTCGATCTGTTTCAATTGACGGACGATAAAAAATATTTCCCGCCGTATCAAGCGGTTTTCATCGCGCGCGGCGACAAAGCGGAAATTTTGCAAGCAACATTCGAAAAACTAAACAACGCGATCTCGACCGACGAAATGCGCCGTCTGAATTACGCGGTCGACGGCGAAAAATCAACACCCAAACAAGCGGCTGAAAACTGGCTCAAAGAAAAAGGTTTTTAACGCGGGCGAAAGACGTCAGCCCGCACGGCGCGAGTATTTTTTATAACGCGGCGCGCAAAAATTTAGAGCTTTACCGGCAAAAATTCGAGATTTCCCTTCTTCGCCGAGATATTATTTAACATTCTTTTTTTGAACGTATTTACCAACGCCGTTCAGAAGATTAAAATGGTAAGCGAAGGACTATAAATGGAAACCACCGACCGACAAATCACTTCGGAAGCTGCGGCAGCGCCACGTAAATCGATCTGGGATCTCACCAATTTATCGTGGCGCACGCTCGGGAGAAGGGTTTGGATTGAAATCTACGAAGGCATTTTACTGACGCACGCCGCCGCGCTTTCCTTTTATTTTTTCCTGTCGCTTTTTCCGTTAATACTTTTTCTGATCACCATCCTCGGCTTTTTCGCCGAGGCGGGAACCGAACTTCGTTCGGAGCTGCTTTCCACACTCAGCCGAATCATTCCGCGATCGGCTTCGACGCTGATCTATACGACGGTTGACGAAATTGCGCAAAACGCCGACGGAAGCAAGCTTTCTTTCGGTTTTTTGACCGCGCTCTGGATCGCTTCTTCCGGGATGGGCGCGATCACCGAGGCGCTCAACGCGATGTACGGCGTGAAAGAGTCGCGCCCGTGGTGGAAAGTTCGTCTCGCCTCGATCGGGCTCACGATCGCGCTTGCCGTGCTGATTATTTCGGCGCTGCTGCTCATTCTTTACGGCGGCGAGGTCGGCGAAGCAATGACTAATTATTTCAACCAAACCAGAGACTTCGTCAGTTTCTGGGTGATCGCGCAGGTGCCCGTCGTGCTGGCATTCGTGCTGTTCACTTTTGCGATGATTTATTATTTTTCGCCGAACCTGTACGACCAGAAATGGTATTGGATAACTCCCGGCTCGCTGATCGGCATTTTACTGTGGCTGGCGATTTCGTTCCTCTTTCGGCTGTATCTGCGCTACTTTGATTCGTACAGCGCCACTTACGGGGCGCTCGGTGCGGTCATCGTTTTGATGCTCTGGTTTTACCTGACCGGCATCTCGATCCTGATCGGCGGCAAGATCAACGCCGAAATCGAGGGCGCGGCGGCTGAAGTCGGCATGCCCGGAGCGAAACAACACGGCGAAAAGTCGGTCTGATTTTATTTTCTTTTCAATTCGGCGACATCTACGTATTATTAAAAAATGCGGCGCGAGATAAATCTGAAAGCCGCGAATAATTGATTGTTTTTAAAGATAATCGGTGATAGATTTACCGTCAAAGTTAAACCACAAGGAAATAAAAAAATGAGTAACGAAAAAGACAAGAAAACCAGCGAGCAGGAAGAAAATGAAAAGGTCGGCAAAATGTCCGGTCTCGGTGCGGGCGTAATTGCCGGAGCAACAATCGGCTCGGTCGTGCCGGTCGTCGGCACATTTGTCGGCGGCGTGGTCGGCGGCGTCGTCGGCAGCGAGGTCGGCAAAAAGGTTGGCGGGCAGCTTTTGGGCAGATTTGGCGGTAAAGGTAAAAGCGCGGACGCGGCAGCCGAAAAAACCGACGTTTCGGCTGAACTTCAAAAGCTCGCCAAACTGCATAAGGACGGCGTTCTCGACGACGAAGAGTTCAAAGCCGCGAAAGCACAATTGCTTAATCTTTAAATAAAAAACGAGACGCGAATGACAAATTAAAAAAAATGGGACGCGGATTTGGCGGATTAAAAACGGATCAGGACGGATTTTATTTTTATGTTTATCCGTTGTAATTCGTCTTAAATCCATTAAATCCGCGTCCCATTTTTATTTTCGCAACGAAAAGACGGCTCGAAATCTCGAACCGTCTTTTTGCCTTTTTACTTTTGCCTTTTTACTTTCTTTTCAAAAGTAAGCCCAAAATCAAGCCGATCGCCGCCGACACGACGATTGCCTGTGCCGGTTTCTGACGCGCGAATTCTTTGGCTTCTTCGATTAATTCCTTCGGCTCTTTGCTTGAAAGCTCCTTGAATTTATCGCTCGCCTGCGTCAATTTTTCGCTCGCGAAATCTTTCGCTTTGACCGCTGCGTCCTGAAATCTCTGCTGATAATCCTGTGCCTGCATTTTTACATCTCCTAAATATTCGTCGTTAAACGACTTATTGAAATCTTCTTCCTGCGCACTGACGGGAACGAGACTTTTCTGTTCCAATTCCTGTTCCGCTTTTTTTACTTCCTGTTCAAATTCCGACATATTTTTTTCTCCTTTTGTTCCAAAAATCAACCAGGATAAAACACATCTGGTTTCGGGTTTTGATGCCGCCCGGTTATGAAAAGTTGATACGAAATTTAATTGCCGCAAGTTCTTGTAATTTTTTTCACAAAGAACTTGACAGATTATTTCCGGTTTGCGAAAATCATCTGGTTAGTAAGCACTCACTTATATTACTGAAAGGAGCGAATTTGGATAAATTTTTTGGAACAACAAATACGCGGATGCCGGGTGACGAGCGCCGCGAACAGCTTTGCCGGATAGCGATGCGCCTTTTCTCCGAGCGCGGTTTTCGCGGCACGACGACCAAAGAGATCGCGAACGCGGCGGGCGTTTCGGAAGCGGTTATCTTCAAACATTTCTCAAACAAGGACGAGCTTTACGCTTCGATTCTCGACAACAAGGCGTGCAGTCATCCGATGAGCGACCCATTTTCGGAAATCGCCGACCGGATCGAACAAAAGGACGATTTCGGCGTGTTTTACGGAATGGCGCTCAACGCGCTCGATCATCACAAAGAGGATGCCGATTTTCTGCGTTTGATGCTTCATTCGGCGCTCGAAGGACATGAGCTGGCGCGGGTGTTTTTTGAAAATTTTATTACGTATATTTACGATTTTTTGGGCGGTTATATTCGCCAGCGGCAGGAAGACGGCGCGTTTCGCGATGTCGAGCCGCGCGTCGTGGTCAGAGCATTTATCGGAATGTTCGTTCACCATTCGCTGAACAATATTCTGTGGGATAAAGAACAGAAATTATTAAAGATTTCGAACGAGGATGCGGCGCGCGAATTTGCGACGATCTTGCTTGACGGAATCAAAAAGTAAAAAGGCGAAAGTAAAAAGTAAAAATTTATAAAAATTATATGCAGTCATTCAAGTTCATATTTTTTGCCGTAACCGCGATCGGACTGTCGCTGTTTCTGGCAGGGTGCGGCGGCTCGAAGGCGCAGGTCAACGTAAACGTTAACAGCGCGCAGAAACCGAATGTCGAGGTGACGAGCACGCAGGCGGTCGTCCGTCAGATTCCGACGTATTTCGAAGCGACCGGCAATCTGGCGAGCGACGCGCAGACGGACGTTGCGCCGACGGTCGGCGGAAAGATCGTCGAGGTTAATTTCGACGTCGGAAGCTATGTTAATAAAGGCGACGTTCTGATCCGGCTCGACGCGCGCGACGCGCAAATCCGTTTAGAGCAGGCGCAGGCGCAGGTCGAACAGCAGCGCCGCGCGGTTCAACAGGCGGAAGCGGCGGTCGAACAGGCGATCGCCGCTTTGCGCCAAACGCAGGTTCGCTTAGGCATTACGGACGGCGAAACTTTTAATATCGCCGATTTTTCGCAGGTTAAAACGATTCGCGCACAGCTCGACTTAGCCGAAAGAGAACTCGCGCGGACAACGCGTTTGCTTGAAACGGGCGACGTTTCGCGGGCGATCTACGACCAGCGAAAATCGCAGCGCGACGCGCTTTTAGGGCAACTCGACGAAGCGCGTTCGAACGCGGCGGTCGCGATTAAAGCGATCGATACGTCGCGCGCGGCGGTCAATACGGCGCGCGCGAACGTTTCACAGGCGCGCGCGGCGGTCGCAACCGTCGAAACGCAGGTTGATCAGGCGCGAAAAGCCATTACCGATACGATCGTTTACGCGCCGATCAGCGGTTATATCGCGGAAAGAAATTCGGATTTGGGCGAATATATTACGCCGAACACGCCTAATTCAAAGGTCGCGACGATCGTCCGCACGGCGGTTCTGCGTTTGCGGATCGACGTTCCCGAACAATCGATCGGCAAAGTTTCGGTCGGTCAGGGCATCTCGGCGCAGGTTTCGGCTTATCCGGATCGCAATTTTGCGGGCACGATCGTCAGAATTCTGCCGAGTTTGAATACGACTTCGCGGACTTTGACGGTCGAAGCGGAAGTCGAAAACGTCAACGGATTGTTAAAGCCCGGACAGTTTGCGACCGTCCGCATCACGCAGTCGAATCCGGTTGCGGCGGTCATGGTTCCGACCTCGGCGGTGCGCACCGAAGGCGATATTCACAAGGTTTTCGTCGTTAAGGACGGCGTTGCCAATGAACGGCTCGTGCAGCTCGGTTTTCTCGAAAACGATATGATCGAGGTCAAACAAGGCATTCAGGAAGGCGAAGTAGTTGCGACAAGCAATTTGGACAAATTAGGCGACGGAGTGATCGTCATTCAGTAATTTTTCGGTTTTGGGTTTTCGGTTTTAGGTTTTTGATTTAACAAAAGCCAAAGACCAAAGCCCCAAAACCAAACCGAAGGTTTTATATGCAATGGTTAGCAGAAGTTTGTGTTAAGCGTCCGGTTTTTGCGACGATGCTGATTTTGTCGCTGGTCACGGTCGGAGCGTTCTCGTTTTTTAGTTTAGGCGTTGATCTTTTTCCGAAAATCGACTTTCCGACAATTACCGTGACGATCGTCAATCCCGGCGCTTCGCCGCAGGAAGTTGAAACGGAAATCACGGAAAAGGTCGAAGAGG
Organism: Acidobacteriota bacterium; assembly: GCA_031411895.1. Lineage (GTDB taxonomy): Bacteria > Acidobacteriota > Blastocatellia > Pyrinomonadales > Pyrinomonadaceae > JAFDVJ01. The sequence goes on from JANOBZ010000181.1 coordinate 50,357, forward strand.
CGGTGAACACCGTGAGCGGGATCGATGAATTGCGCTCGACCTCGATCGAAGGAGTTTCGCAGGTTTTTGTCCAGTTCGTACTGGAAAAAGACGTTAACGTCGCCGCGCAGGAAGTTGAAAACCGCGTCCAGACGGTAATTCCGAATCTGCCCGAAACCGCCAAACAGCCGACCGTGCAGAAGCTCGACACGGACGCCGCGCCGGTTATGCGCATCGTCGTCTCGGCGCCGACAAATTTGCGCGAAGTGACGGAAGTTGCGAAAACTCGTATTAAGGAACGTATCGAATCGGTCAACGGCGTCGGTCAGATTTCGATCATCGGCGGACGAGAACGGCAGATCAACGTCTGGGTCGACCCGGACAAAATGCGTTCCTACAACATTACGCCGGTCGAAGTAACGACCGCTCTGCGTTTGCAGAACATCGAATTTCCGAGCGGCAGATTGGACGAAGGACAAAAAGAAACCAGCGTTCGAACGCTCGGTAAAATCCGGAAGCCGGAAGAATTCGCCAACATCGTCGTTGCGACGCGCGGCGACTACGAGGTCAAGGTCAAGGATTTGGGCTACGTCGAGGACGGCGCGGAAGAGCTTCGTTCGCAGGCGCTTCTGAACGGTCAACCCGCCGTTACGCTGATTGTTTCCAAACAATCCGGACAAAATACGGTCGCGGTCGCCAACGAAGTCAAAGAGCGGCTCAAGGAAATTCAAACGCAGCTCGAAGCCTCGGCGGCGACGAAAGATTACCGCGTCCAGATCATCGGCGACAACTCGATCTTTATCGAAAACTCGCTTCACGCGATCGAAGAACACTTGGTCGTCGGCGGATTTCTGGCGGCGGTCGTCGTGTTCCTGTTTTTATGGAATATCCGCACGACGTTTATCGCCGCGCTCGCGATTCCGACTTCGATTATTTCGACTTTCGCGCTGATGTATGCGATGGACTACACGCTCAATTCGATTACGATGCTTTCGCTCACACTGATGGTCGGCATCGTGATTGACGACGCGATCGTCGTGCTCGAAAACATTTACCGCTACGTCGAAGAAAAAGGCATGGACCCGTTTCAGGCGGCGATCGAAGGAACGCGCGAGATCGGTCTCGCCGTGCTCGCGACGACGCTTTCCTTGATGGCGGTTTTCGTGCCGATCGGCTTTATGCAGGGCATCATCGGGCGATTTATGTCGAGCTTCGGTTTGACGGCTTCGTTTGCCGTCGCCGTCAGCTTGATCGTTTCGTTTACATTAACGCCGATGCTTGCGGCGCGCCTGATTAAAAAACCGAAGGGAAAAGCCGATCTGGGCGAAGAAACGGAACCGGTCGGTTCGGGCGAACCGTTAAAAATCAAAGGCGACGGAATGCTCGAAACGAATTACGAAGAGCCTTTGACGAATCAGCCGAAAGAGGAAAAAGCCGCCGGACATTCGTCGAAAGACAGTTGGTTTTACAGCAAGATCGACAGCGTTTACACAGGTCTTCTGAAGTTTTCGATGGGTCACCGCTGGCTGATCGTTCTGATCTGCGTGCTCGTTTTCCTGAGCATCGTTCCGCTGTTTATGTTCGTCGGCAAGAACTTTCTGCCGGTTGACGATCAATCGCAGTTCGAAGTTTCGGTGCGCGCGCCCGAAGGTTATTCGCTTCAGGCTTCGACCGTTCTGATGGAACGCATCGCGACCGATCTGCGCAAGATGGAAGGCGTTACCGACACGCTCATCACCGTCGGCGGCGGACAGGCGCAGATCGTCAATAACGGTACGATTTACGTAAAGTTGAGCGACGTCAAAGCGCGCCCGCTTTCGCAGGAAGACCTGATGAGCGCCGCGCGCGACGTTTTGAAAAATTATCCGCCCGAGTTACGCACCGGCGTTCAGCAAGTTCAGGCATTTTCGGGCGGCGGTTTCCGCAACGCGAACGTCCAGTTTTTGATTTCCGGACCGGATTTGAAGGTTCTCGAAGAATATTCGGAAAAGATTCTCGCCAAGATGAAGACGATTCCCGACGCGGTTGACGTTGATTCGACATTGATCAGCGGCAAGCCCGAAGTTCAGCTCGAAATCGATCGCGACACGGCGGCTGATCTCGGCGTTCGCATCGGCGATATTTCGCAGGCTTTGAACACTTTGGTCGCCGGACAGGAAGCGACGACCTTTAACGAGGGAACCGAACAGTACGAAGTTCGCGTGCGGGCGATCAATAATTTCCGCTCGGACGTCGAAGGTTTGAAACGAATGGTCGTGCCCTCAGCCAAAGTCGGTCTCGTCACGCTCGATCGTCTGATCAAAGTCAAGGAAGGCACGGGACCGAGTTCGGTTGACCGCGTTAACCGCCAGCGTCAGGTAACGCTTCTGGCAAACACCAAACCCGGCGGTTCGGCGGCAAGCATCACGTCGGCGATTGACGCATACGTCAAGGAATTGAAAATGCCGCTCGGTTATTCGACCGGCTACGTCGGACAGTCGAAGGAAATGAACAAAGCGGGTTTTTATTTTCTGCTCGCGATCATGCTGTCGTTCATCTTTATGTATATCGTGCTCGCGGCGCAGTTCGAATCGTTTATTCACCCGGTCACGATTTTGCTGACGCTGCCGCTTTCGATTCCGTTCGGTATCTTGAGTTTGCTGATTACCGGTCAGACCGTGAACATCTTTTCGGGACTCGGACTGCTTTTATTGTTCGGCGTCGTCAAGAAAAACGCGATTCTCCAGATTGACCATACGAACGGGCTTCGGGAACGCGGAATGAATCGCTACGACGCGATTATTCAGGCGAATCGCGATCGTCTTCGTCCGATTTTGATGACGACGATCGCGCTTGTCGCCGGGATGATTCCGCTCGTTATTTCGACCGGCGCGGGCGCGGGCACGAACCGCTCGATCGGCGTGCTCGTCGTCGGCGGTCAGAGCTTGTGTCTGCTCTTGACGCTTCTCGCGGTGCCGGTGTTTTACTCGATTTTCGACGACGTCAGCGAGTTTAGACTATTTCGCGGCGTGAGCAATCTCTCGTCGAGAGCGTTCGGCGGTCTGAAACGCAAATTCGCATCGGCGACAAGCTCGCTGTTTACGAAAAATTAAAGTTATTCGATTTGGGATTTCGGAGTTCGGATTAAAATTCGAGCAAAGACAAATCCGCAATCCCAAATCGAAAATCCGAAATCGAATGATGGCTTTATCGGTAAAAATCGCGCTTCTGGCTTCGGGCTTATTTCTGCTTTCGGGAATGCTGACCGGCATCTGGAAATACGCACGGATTATGCAGTCTGCCGAACATCAAGCACCGGTTTATGTTGATATCGCGCATCGCGCGTCGTTCTTTTACAGTTTTGCGAGTTTGGTGATCGCCAAATTGATCGAGTATTCGCCGTTCAGCAGTTTTCAGCAGATCGTGATTGTCGCCGTGCCAATTTTATATTTTATTTTAACGGTCGCGGGATATATCAGGGAAGGCTATTTGAACCGCACGGAAAATATGTTTACGGAAAGAAATTTCGTCACGACGTGGTTTATGTACGGTTTGATCGCGGGCGAGATCGGCGGATTTTTATTGATTATGGGCGGTTTTATTTATACGCAGTTTTTATAGACGGTCTTCGGTTTTGGGTATTCGGTTTTTGCAAAAACCGAATACCCAAAACCCAAAACCAAAATTCATATTTTATGAAACGGCATTTATATTTATTCATTTTAATTTTAACATTCGCGGCGTTCGGCGAGCTTCGCGCGCAGGACACGACTCCAACTCCGACGCCACAGCCGTCGCCGTCGCCGACCGTTCCAAACAACGTTGACGACAAGCAGAACGTTCAGCCGGAAAATCTGAACGGCGTGCCGACGATTGCGCCCGATTACCGGCAGGACGACAAATCGCTGCCCGATCTCGGACGCGTCGGCGTTGATATGCTCCAGCAGAAACCGATATCGCTCCGGGAAGCGATCACGCTCGCGCTCGAAAATAACAAGGATATCGAGGTAACGCGCCAAAACGTGCGGATCGCCGAATTCGAGCTTCAATCGTCGAACGGTTTTTATGAGCCGCGCTTTTCGGGACAAACTTATTACGAGCGCGCCAAAACTCCGGTTTTCAGCTTTTTCGGCGGCGGCTCCGACGGCTCTTTAACGACTTCGAGTTTTGTCGGCAACGCCGGTTTGCAAGGCATGATTCGTCAAACAGGCGGAACCTTCAGCGTGCAGGCTGACAGCTCGCGCGGAACGACGAACAATCTTTTTACGACCGTCAACCCGACCTACACGACGAACCTGCGCTTTCAGTTTACGCAGCCGATTCTTCGCGGGCGAACCTTCGACCAGCCGCGCCGGAACATCGAAATCGCGAAGCGCAATCTGAGTCTCACGGACACGCAGTTTCGCCAGCGTTCGATCGAAATTATCACGAACGTCCAGCGCGCTTACTGGGATCTGGTTTATTCTTTGCGAAATTTGCAGGTTCAGCGCGACGGCGTGCGCGACGCCAAACAGCAGCTCGATCATAACCGGCGGCTCGTCGAAGAAGGACAGCTCGCGCCGATTGATATTGTCGCCGCCGAAACGCAGGTCGCCAATATCGAGCAATTCGTTTACGAAGCGCTCGAAGCCGTGACGCGCGCCGAAAATTCTTTGAAAAATTTGATCGCCCAGAGCAAAAACGATTCGCTCTGGAGCGAGGCGCTCGTGCCGACCGATTCGGTCGATCTCGAAGCGCCGCGCACGACGCTGCCCGAAGCCTTGACGCTCGCGCTCGAAAATCGCCCGGAAATCGATATCAACGATGTTCAAAGAGACATTAATGCGCTCGAACAGCGGTTTAATCGCGAGCAGACCAAACCGCAGATTGATTTGATCGCCAATTATACGCTGACCGGCGCTGCCGGAACGTTTAATCCCAATGCGGTCAATCCGATCGGCGGCAATACGACGCCGACGCTAAATCAGGTAATTGCCAACGTCAATATATTGTCGGCGCAAGTCAACCCACCGCTGCCGCCGATTGACCAGATTCCAATTAGTCCGTCGCCGACGCTGCCCGACAATCTGATCGGCGGCGCAGGCACGGCGTTGGGAAATCTTTTTGCGAATCGTTACCCGACGCTGCGGGTCGGCGTCCAGTTTAATCTGCCGCTTTTCGGCGATAAAACGGCGAAGGCTAATCTCGGACGCTCGCTCGTGCAGGGCGAACAGATTCGCACGCAGCGCACGCAGCTCGAACAGAACATACAGGTCGAGGTGCGCAACGCTTTGCAGGCGATTCGGACGGCGGAAGCGCGACTGCGAAGCGCGGGGATTTCGCGCGAAAATTCGCAGCGCCAGTATGAATCGGAACAGCGCAAACTCGATGCCGGACAAACCGACGTTTTCCGGGTTCTCGAACGCCAGACGGCTTTGATTACGGCGCGCAGCAACGAGCTTCGCGCGCAGACCGAACTCAACAAAGCGATCGCCGATTTGCAGCGCGCGACCGGAAATTCGCTCAAGGCAAACAACGTCGAAGCGCGGCTTAGAAAATAATCTTCCTTTAATTTGAAGCTGCGAAACAGCGCGAAACAACACAAAAAACCATTCTCAAATTTAGTGTCGTTTCGCGCTTTCGCGCGCTTTTGAATTAAATGATATTCAGCCGGCATTTTTTTTCTGTAAAACCCTTTACTTTTTCCGAAAATTTATTTGCAATTCACCGCAAATTCGTATTATGTTTGCGTCGTAGTTCTGCAGATTTTTAATCTACAACTTTAAAGGAGAGAAGGAAATGTTAAAAAAATTTGGTGTAAAAATGTTGGTTTTGGCAATGATTGCCTTGATGGCGTCTTCGGACGTAATGGCACAGACGAGAATCCGGTTCGCCCGCGGACGCACTTCGACGACGATTTCGGGAACGCTCAGACCGGGCAATTCGGTTCGTTCATATGTTTTGCGGGCGGCAGCCGGTCAGACCTTGACGGCAACGCTCAGTTCGGGCAACGGCAAGTGTGATTTTACGCAGGGCGAATATGAAGACACGCAGTATTCGCAGGTCATCGAAGACGACGGCGACGTTGTTTTCAGCCTCGACAATCACGGCACCCGCGCAACGAACTTTACGCTGACTGTCTCAGTCAGATAACACACAATTATATTTCGACTTTTAAGCCGTCCTGCGCCTGAATTACTTCGCAGGACGGCTTAAATTTTTCGACTTCCGCGCCGAAATCCACGGCGTCCCATTCGGCGTAAAAATGCGTCAGCAGCGCTTTTCGGGGATTCGCATAACGAATCAGAAACATCGCTTCTTCGAGTTCGAGATGCTTTTCGACCGATTTATCTTTCACGAACGAACTTTCGAGCACAAATAGATCAGTATTGCGGGCAAACGCGCCGAGCGTTTTCGTAAAACCCGTATCCGACGAATAAACGATCGTTTCATCGTTTTTATCCCTGATATGAATCGCGAGACTCTCCTGAGTGTGCGGCGTTTTTAATGTCACGGCGCGCGTTTCGGGCAAAATCTCGAACTCTTCGCCCGCTTCGACTTCACGGATTTCGAGCGGAAACGGCTGTTTGAAAAGTTTGTAATCGTTCGCTTCGTCAAACGATTTAACGAGTTTTTCGATTCCCTGCGCGCCGAAAATCCGTAAAGGCTTGGTGCGCGACTGCATCTGCGGCGCGTTTCTCGTCCCGAACAGAAACGGCGCGAGTCCGCCGCAATGATCGAGATGAAAATGCGAAATCCAGATCGAATTTAAATTCGCCCAACCGAGATTTTCCTGCGCCATCCGGTGAATCGCCGACGCCGCAAAATCCATCAAAATCGTGCCCGACGAAGTTTCGAGCCAGTAAGCCGAACTGCTTCTCTCCGGGTGCGGAACCGCCGAACCTGAACCTAAAACTGTAAGTTTCATAAACAAATTTTAGCCACGAATGACGCGAATTGCACGAATAGCCGGAAAAAATAATTCGTGAGATTCGTGTCATTCGTGGCTGATTTCTTACTGTGGTAAATTTGTAACTATGAATGAAGTTGATATTCTTGCGATTTTCGCACACCCGGACGATGTCGAACTGACGGTCGGCGGAACGCTTTTGAAAATGAAATCTCTCGGCTATAAAACCGGCGCTTTGGACGTTACGCAGGGCGAAATGGGGACGCGCGGGACGGTCGAGATTCGCGCGAAAGAAGCCGAAGAAGCGGCGCGAATCTTGAAACTCGACGTGCGCGAAAATCTCGGACTTCCCGACGGGCACGTTTTCGTGACCGACGAAGAACGTACGCAGATGGTCAGAGTTTTGCGGCGTTTGAAGCCGAAAGTTCTTCTCACGCATCAACTGGACGACCCGCACCCGGATCATAATCACATCGCGCATCTCGTCCGCGAAGCGGCGCGGCTCGCCTCGATGCAGAAATACGACGGCGCTTTCGGGCAGGAACGGATAAAAGTTCCGATGGTCGCGCACAATATTTTTTCGCAGCGCGTCGAGCCGTCGTTTATTGTGGATATTTCAGAATTTATGGACGAAAAAACCGCCGCCATTCGCGCTCATTCGTCGCAGTTTTACAATCCCGATTCCAGCGAGCCGGAAACGCGCCTGACGAGTAAGGATTTTATCGTCGAACTCGAAAACCGCTCGCGCTATTTCGGAAGCCTCATCGGAGTTGCGGCGGGCGAACCGTTTTTCGTTCGCGAAGTCTTAAACGTCGAAGACCCGATTTCCCTTTTAACCCGCCCGATGAATCTTTATTCGTAATTTTTTTAGCCGCGGATCAACGCGGACCAGCGCGGATTAAAACTTAGCGTCTTTGCGGGAAATAATCACTTTTTTCCCGCAAAGACGCAAAGACGCTAAGAAAGAGTTAAAATACTAATCCGCGCTGGTCCGCGGCTAATATTTTTTGATACTTTCTATAATCAATCTGCGCGTTAAATATTACCGGACAATTTATCCGGCAATATTTTTGTTTTCAAAGGAGATTTATAACAATGGACGCAGTTTCCCCGCAATTAGAACAACCAGAAATGCCGCCCGAAGCGGTGATGATGCAGATGATGATGGGCTTTATCGTTTCGCAGGGCATTTCGGTCGCCGCCAAACTTTATCTTGCCGACCGGCTCGCCGACGGCGCGAAAACGCTTAGCCAGCTAGCCGCCGCCGCGAATACGCACGAGCCGTCGCTTTATCGCCTTTTGCGCGCTTTGACGAGCGTCGGCGTTTTTCAAAAGAATTCGGACGGGCATTATGAAAATTCGCCGCTCTCGGAAACGCTTCGTTCGGACAATCCGCATTCGCTGCGCGCGGCGGCGCATATGATCTGCGACCGCGAACACTGGAATTCGCACGGCAATCTGCTGCACAGCGTCAAAACCGGCGAAACCGCTTTCGATCACACTTTCGGAATGCCGGTCTTCCCGTATTTCGCCGAAAACCCGCAAGTTGCCGAGATTTTCGATAACGCGATGACGAGCTTCAGCGCGCCCGTCGCCGCCGCAGTCGCCGCCGTTTACGATTTTTCCGACGCCGAAACGATCGCCGACATCGGCGGCGGGCACGGGCTTTTGCTCGCGACGGCGTTAAAAACAAATCCGGACGCGAAAGGAATTTTGTTCGACCAGCCGCAGGTCGTCGAAGGCGCGGGCAAAATTTTAGAAGTCGAAGGCGTCGCCGAAAGAGTCTCGACGATCGGCGGCAACTTTTTCGAATCGGTTGCGGTCGAAGCCGACGTTTATCTGATGAAATTCATCATTCACGACTGGAACGACGAGCAGTCAATCCGGATTTTGAGCAATATCGCCGAATCAGCCAAACCGGGCGCGCGGCTTCTGCTCGTCGAAACCGTCGTCGAAGAAGACGATTCGATTGCTTCGATGAGCAAAGTAATGGATTTAAATATGCTCGCGATGACCTCGGGCAAAGAGCGCACCGCAACCGAATACGCCGCATTGTTCGAAAAAACCGGATTCAAATTAACCCGCGTTATCCCGACGACTTCGCCGATGCAGATCGTCGAAGCCGTGCGTTTATAAGTTTTTTTTAGATTAGCCACGAATGGCACAAATAGCACGAATAAAGCTTTAGTTTTTATTCGTGTTATTTGTGCCATTCGTGGCTAATTCCTGTTTCTTCTTCGCGAAAAATTTTGTCACAAAATTCCCGCCGCCGGTGTTTTCATCACAGAACGCACATTCTGCGAAGAAATAATTTATAAACTTGGAGGGATTTTTTGTGATGTTTAATTCAAATAAAATACGTTTCTGCTTTTATGGTTTCTTAATGCTTGCTTTTGTTTTGACGGGCGTGGACGTTTCCGCGCAGGATAAAGATAAAGAAAAAAACAAATCGCGTTACAGCAATGAGTTTTGCTCGAACAACTGGTCGAACGGCGACAAGGTTTCGGGCAGCGAACTGCGCGAAACGACCGTTTCGGGCGGAAGCCTCACGGTTGACGGCAAACGCAACGGCGGAATCCGCGTCAAAGGCGAAAACCGCTCGGATATTTTGATCCGCGCCTGTATTCAAACCTGGGGCAGTTCGGCGGAAGAAGCCGCGCAATTAGCAAAAAGCATCCGCATCGAAACCGGCGGAACCGTGCGCGCCGAAGGCGTACGCGAAGAAAACGGCTGGTCGGTTTCGTACCAGATTCTCGTTCCGCGCAATACGAATCTTAAATTAACGACGATGAACGGCGGCATCTCGATCGCCGACGTCGAAGGAACGATCGAATTCGAAGCCAAAAACGGCGGCATACACCTGAGCAATCTCGCCGGCGACGTGAAAGGCAGAACGACCAACGGCGGTCTGCACATCGAATTGACCGGCAATACCTGGAAAGGAAACGGCATTGACGTCGAAACCACGAACGGCGGCGTTCATCTTTCGATGAGCGAAACCTACGCGGCGCGTTTCGAAACCCGCACCGTCAACGGCGGCTTCAAATCCGACATCGCCGCGCTCGCGGTCGAAAAAAATGAAGACGAAAACGGCTATCGTCGCCCGGGCGTCGACATCAAACGCGACATCAACGGCGGCGGCGCTTTGGTACGAATCCTAACCACTAACGGCGGCGTCAAGATCGGCTCGAACTAAACCTCGGAAAATCGAGTTATAATAAGTAAAGTAAAAAGGCGCATCGTTTTATAAAACGATGCGCCTTTTTACTTTGATAAATATTTGCTTACGAAGCGTTCAGCAGATTATTAATCATCATCAGCGAGTCGGCTGAAATTCCGCCTTTGTGAGCGCCGAGTTGGACGCCGATTTTTTCCGCTTTAACGATTTGCAGCAATTGCGCGCGCTTGATTTTATAAATCAGAAGCTCCGAAACCGAGTTCATATTTTCGCGCGTAAAGCGTTTGGCTTTGCCGAGCGCGAATTTTTGCGAGTCCGCCGAAATTATCAGGTTATTCGATTTAACGAACTGGTAATTTTTCGCAGTAATGATGAATCCGACGACATATATGCTCTCTTCGATGTTCGTTTTATCGCCCCGGTAAAGGTAAAAAAGGCGGCTGTCTACTTTCTGCAAAAAGTTTGAGTTCGGAAAATCCAGATAAATGCTCGGCGTCGAAATATGACCGATCCGGTCGGTCGGGTCGTAGCCCGCGCGCAGACCGCCGAAACCGAGCGGCTGGTCGAAATCGTTCGCGCCGCCGACGTCCGCCCACATTTCCATCTGCGGCATCACCTGCGGGCGCACCGGAACTTTCTTCCGGCTTTCCATTTCGCGAACAAAGGCGGCTTGCTTGGCGGCTTCCGCGTCTTTACGGCGCTGAATAGCGGCTTGTTCGGCGCGAAATTCCCACGACGGCTGTAAGTCCGTCCGGCTCCAAACGCCGCGTTTTTCCGCCTTCGCCTGCGATTCATTGTCTATATAAACGAGGCTTTCCGCCGGGTCCTGACCGCTTTGTTCGGGAATCGAATACCACGCCGCTCCGTCGCGCAGCATCTGCTGGCTGATGTCGACGCCTTTGATCAAAAGCTGTCCGGCGGTGCGGTCTTTCATCACGATGCGCGGCAGAAATTCGACCGTTTTACCGAGCACGAGTTTTTGCAGATGATCTTTGACGGTTTGATAAAGCGGCTGCGCGGGGTCGGGAATTTCGATATACTGCAAAACCACCGTGACCTTTCTGCCCGACATTTGAACGACGCAGGTTCGACCGTCGATCACTTCCGTGACCATTCCGGCGAATTTCCGCTGCGGGTAAGCGGAAATCGCGGTCAGAAAGAGAACGACGGCGATGAAAATGAAGGGCTTCAGATTTTCTTTAAAACTTTCTTTCATTATCTTGTTTCCAAATCGTATTCGCGCAGGCGGCGGTAAAGCGTCGAAGGCGAAATGCCCAGAAGTTCGGCGGTTTTGCCGCGATGCCAGCCGGTTTTTTCGAGCGCGTGGATAATTTGCTGGCGCTCGACATCGCGCAGAGCGGTCGGCGACGAAGCGTTTTGAAACGAGCTGATCGCGGGTTCGCTCGGTTCGTTGTAACTGACGGAAACGCTCGGCTCGGTCATTTTATAGACGACTTCGGGCGGCAGTTCCTTGATCGTGATGCGACCGTTATCGCACAAAAGCGCGGCGCGTTCGAGACAATTGCGAAGCTGGCGAACATTGCCCGACCAGTTGAACGAACAAAGCGCGTCGATCGCTTGCGGCGCGAGTTCGGGCGCGTTCGCACCGGCGAGCTTGTGCAGAATATGTTTGGCTAACGGCTCGATATCTTCGCGGCGTTCGCGAAGCGGCGGAATGTGAATCTCGAAGCTGTTGACGCGGTAAAGCAGATCGGCGCGGAAGATTCCGTCCGCAACGGCGCGTTTCGTGTTGCGATTCGTCGCGGCAATGAGCCGCACGTCAACCTCGACCTTTTTGACGCCGCCGACGCGGAAAAACGAACGCGTTTCAAGCGCGCGTAAAAGCTTCGACTGCAAATTCATCGGCATTTCCATGATCTCGTCGAGGAAAAGCGAACCGCTGTCGGCAATCTCGAACAAGCCTAATTTTCGCCCGCGCGCGCCCGAAAACGCGCCCGCTTCGTGTCCAAAAAGTTCGGATTCGAGCAGATTATCCTGCAAAGCGGCGCAGTTTAAGTCAATAAACGTTTTATCGTGGCGGCGGCTCAAACGATGAATCGCCTGCGCGATCAGCTCTTTTCCCGTCCCGGATTCGCCGGTAATCAGCACCGACGTATCGGAAACCGCGACGCGCTGGACGAGCCGCAAAACTTCTTTCATCTGCGACGATTCAGCGACGATTTCGGGCAATCCCTGTGTGGTGCGCTCGATCTGCGCGCGCAGGCGCTGATTATCGACCTTGAGTTTTTGTTTTTCAGCCGCCTGCTGGACGAGCACCGCGAGTTCCGTGATGCGGTAGGGTTTCGTCAAATAATCATACGCGCCGAGCTTCATCGCCTCGATCGCTGATTCGACCGTCGCCTGTCCGGTCAGCATAATCACTTCGGGCGGATTCTGCGATTTGTCGCGCAGACGGCGCAGAAGTCCGAGACCGTCGAGGCGCGGCATATTTATGTCGCACAAAATGACATCGAAATCTTCGTGTTCAAGAGATTCCCAAGCCGCTTCGCCGTCCGAAGCCGTTTCGACCTCGTGCCCCTGACGGCTCAATTCCTTTTGCACGACAAGGCGCAAATTGCTTTCATCATCAACTACTAAAAGTTTTGCCATAATTGTTTAAGTTTATTGAGTTTGTTGAGTTCTTTGAGTTCATAGAGTTGAAGAAGTTCATTTACTCTATGAACTCTACAAACTCAATAAACTCTATGAACTCAAAGAACTCTTTACCATTGTTTCTGGAGTGGTAGAAAAATCGTGAAGGTCGTGCCGACGCCGACGTTTGAACGCACCGACAGGCGTCCGCCGTGTTCGGTAACGATGCCGTAACAAACGGCTAATCCGAGTCCGGTTCCTTTGCCGACCTCTTTGGTCGTATAAAACGGCTCGAAAACTTTTGAAAGATTTTCGGGCGCGATGCCGACACCCGAATCCTGAATTTCGATAATCACGCGGTTGTTCGAAGGCTTCGCGCGAAAAGTGAGCGTTCCGCCGTTCGGCATCGCGTCAATCGCGTTGGTCGCGAGCGCGATGATCGCCTGCTGAATCTGCCCGTGGTCGGCGTTGATCTGCGGAAGATTTTCTTCGAGTTCGAATTTGATATTGATGTCGCTGCCGCGTTTTTGATGCGCGACGAGATTTGCCGAAGATTTGACTAAATCAGGCACGTCAGTCATCAGGCGGTTGCTCGTCCGCACGCGGCTGAAATCGAGTAATCCGTTGGTAATCGCCTTGCAGCGAAACGCCTCGCTCCGGATCAGCCCGAGATATTCGTGCAGATCGTCAACCTCCGTTGATTCGCCGAACGCGCCTTCTTCGACGCGCGATTCTAAGGATTCGGCGCAGGCGGAAATCGTCGCGAGAGGATTGTTTATTTCGTGAACGACGCCTGCCGCAAGGCGTCCGACCGCCGCCAATTTTTCGGCGCGTCCGGCGGCGTGAATCGCATCAACGCGCATCGTCACGTCTTCGCCGACCGTGATTACGTGCGTTACTTCGTTCGTCGTTTCGTCGCGCATCGGAATTTTGCTGACCATCCAATGCTGCGTCGCACCGGATTGGTCAACCGTCTGCTGTTCGATGCGCTCGATGTGTCCCGTTCTGAAGGCGCGCTCGAATTCCTGCTTGAGGCGGCTTTGCGGATATTTTGCGAAAACCTGAAAAACATTGCGCCCGATCACCGCTTCGCGCGGCATTCCCTGCGCGCCGATTTCTCTTTGCCGGTTCCACGTCACGATCTTAAATTCCCGGTCAATGACGTAGATCGAAACCGGCAGCGCGTCCAGAACGGATTCGGTAAATTTGCGGTGTTCTTCGCGCGCCTGATTGATCGAAACGTTGATCGCCGATTCGTAATGCGCCGAAAGATTGATGCTCATCGCCGCCATCTGCGTCGCCGCGTCAATCAAGCGTTTAGCGATCTCGCCGCAATCTTTTTTCGCCCGAAAACCGACGATCACCGAGCCTTTCACCTCGCCGTTGATATGCAGCGGCGAAACGTATTCAAACTCGTGAGCATTCTCGTTCAGAAAAAATTCCGCGTCCGATTCAGTCCAGACCGAAATCTGCGCCGGCAGAATTTCGAGCCATTTTTCAAAGCGTTTGCGATGCAGAATGTCTTGTTTTCCCGCTTCGCTCGCCGCCGTAAAGATGCCGCTCACCAAACCGATCTGTTCGAGCTCGACAACGACCGCGCAGACACTCGCGCGCGTTTCGCGGCAAATCGCTTCCGCGACGCGCAACGCGACCTTTTTCGGGTGAACCGTGACGAGCAAACTTCGTCCAAGCTCGGTAATGAATTTTAATTCTGAAGAAGCCTCGGATTCCTTCGCCATCAAAGAGAAGGATTTCGATGCTTTATTTATCGGCTTAGGGGATAACATTATTGATTTATTAAATTTTGACAAATCTTTACTGAGAATTTGTCATCAGAGAGGATAGAAGGGATATTCGGAAAGCGACAAGTTTGTAAAAAACTCCCTACTAAATTAAAAAGTATTTTAAACTTTTTGTCAATGGTTTTAACACATTGTGCAAAACAAATATTTGACAGTTTTCGGCGATAAAACGAAAATAGAAAAAGCGTTATGAAAATGAACTTTTTGCGGGTAAGAAAATTTGTCTTGTGTCTTTTGCTGATTCTGCCGTTTTTCTTTTCGGGCGCACAGGAATCGAGCGCGCAGGAAATCGTTGACCGCACGATCGCGACGGTTGACGACAGCGTCGGGCAGCCTGAATTAATCACATATTCCGATCTGCTCTGGCAGCTTGCCCTGCAGCCGAATGTTTCGATTACGCCGCCAAGCTCGGAAGACTTAAACCGCGCCCTGCAATTACTTATCAACCAGCGTCTGATCGCGCTCGAAGCCGAACGCCTGCCGCGCTCTGAGCCTAACGAAGCCGAAATAGACGCCAAGATCAAAGAAGTTCTCGCAAATTTCCCGTCGACCGCCGAATTCGAAAAACGTCTGCGGCAGGTCGGGTTCGATTCGGTCAAGGACGATAATTTCGTGCGCATGATGGCGCAGCGCGTGAAGATCGAAAAATACTTAGATTTCCGCTTTCGCTCGTTCGTCGTCATCACGCCCGAAACGGAAGCGACATATTACCGCGACACATACGTTCCCGATTTTCGCCGCCGTTTCCCTGGCGTGATCGTCCCGACGCTCGATGAAAAACGCGTCGAGATCAACCAGATTCTGACCGAAGAAAAGATCGCGCAGGACATCGAAAAATTTCTCGACGAATCGAAACGCCGCTCCGAAATCGTCGTCCTGAACGCGGTTTAGTTTCCCGCCGCTGCAACCAAATCTAAAATTCCGGGCATCTCAGAGAGAAATTCGAAACGATAAAAAGTTTATGAAAAATTTTCTCTTTGCGGTTGCCCTTTCCATTTTTTGTTTAATTAGCACCAATCTCGCGCAGCAAAAACCGGCTGAAAAACAGTATGAATTCAAAGGCGTCGTGAAAACTCCGGACGATTCGGGTTTTGCGGGAATTCCTTTATATTTCAAAAACGGCGACAAATCAGATTTTGTTTCGACCGACATCAACGGCGAATTTTCGATTCCGCTTGCGCCCGGAAATTATGAAGTAACGGTCAGAAAAACGATTTCCGAAACGTTTAAAGCCTTTATTTTCATCCAGGAAAACGGCTTGAACCCGCAGAACGTCGAATTCGTCGTCGAACCGAACCGGGTTTGCTGCGGCGATTCGACGGAAAAGCCTTATCCGAAAATTACGAAATTAGCGAAACCGCCATATCCTGCCGCCGCCCGAGCGGTTCGCGCAATCGGCGAAGTCGTCGTCGAAGTTAAAATCGATAGAGAAGGAAAGGTCGCTGAGGCAAAAGCCGTCAGCGGTCATCCGCTTTTGCGAAAGGTTTCCGCAGATGCAGCCAGACAAAGTTTGTTTGAAGTTGCAGAAAGTGATGAAATCCGCGAAGTAAAACTAACCTTTGTGTTTTTTTCAGAGCAAACGGAGAAAAAGAGAAAACGCTATTCAAATCCTTACAGAGTCGAAATTATTAGTGAAGTATTAGGAATTGAGTATTAAGCTGTAAAATTTAAGCTTCGTTTTCGAGCAACTCTTTCGCTTTCAACAAACTCTGGCGATGTTCCTCGGTTACTTTCGGATATTGCAAATCCATTGATTCGAGCTTTTTCACGATAACTTCCGAAACGGCGACGCGCGTGAACCATTTTTTGTCCGCCGGAATCACATACCACGGCGCTTTGGCGGTCGAAGTCGCCGAAATCGCTTCTTCGTAAGCCTTCATATAATCTTTCCAAAAGCCGCGTTCTTTGGCGTCCGAAGCGGAGAATTTCCAGTTTTTTTCCGGTTCTTCGATGCGCGATAGGAAACGATTCTTTTGTTCTTCTTTCGAAATGTTAAGAAAAAATTTGAGCACGTGGACGCCGTTTTCCGCCAAGTAATTTTCAAAATTGTCGATCTGCGCAAAGCGCTTGCGCCAGACATTTTTATCGCTTTTTATATCGGCAGGAAGCGGCTGCGCCTGCAAAATTTCCGCGTGTACGCGCACGACCAGAACTTCTTCGTAATACGAACGATTGAAAATTCCGATGCGCCCGCGTTCGGGCGTGTTTTTCGCGCAGCGCCAGAGAAAATCATGGTCTAATTCTTCGTGTGAAGGCTCTTTGAAAGAAAAAACCTGACAGCCCTGCGGGTTCAAGCCGCTCATTACGTGTTTGATCGCGCCGTCTTTGCCGGCGGCGTCCATCGCTTGAAAAATCACCAGCAGAGAATGCGTACTTTGCGCGTAAAGAACGTCCTGCAATTCCGCCAGACGCGCAACGTTTTTTTCCAGATCGGTTTTTGCCGCCTGTTTGTCCGTATAATCGCCCGTAAAACCGGTCTTATGACTTTTAAGATCGAGGCGCTTTCCTTCTTTCTTTTATCCGAAAATCATCGTAGTTCATTTAATTTCTCCGTTTCTTTCAAAAATTTTGACCTGTTTTCGACAAAAAATCTGCGTTTATTGATGAGAGCAAATTTTTCACTTCACGCGCTGCGAGCGCTTTTTTTATTGTAACCAATAAATCCTGTTTAGCCTCACCATTTGCTCCTTTTAAAAATTTCATTTTCAAAGCGTTTTGGGGAAAACGCGCCTTGAAAAAGGATTCGCGCGCTCGTCTTTCGATAAGCGCGCGAATCCTTTTTTCGATTTGGATTGAAAACCCGTTTTCGGCTAAAATTTTTTTTCGAACCACAAGGAGAAAACCCGATGCCGCTTACTAAATTCCGCTTCCGAAATTTAATCATTCCGAGCCTGTTTTTAGTTACATTTTCTTTTCAGACGTTTTCGCAAACCGGACTCGCGCCGCAAAAAATCACGCTTAAAAGCGGGAAAACCTTTTCCTTGAATCTGCCCGCCGGTTACGAAATAATTCCCGCCGCCGAAGGATTAAAACGCGTGCGGTTTTTCGCCAAAGCGCCCGACGGACGCATTTTCGTGACGGATATGCACGATTTGACGGACAATAAAAAAGGCGTCGTTTACATTCTCGACGAGTTTGACGCTCGAACCGGCAAATTCGCAAAAGTAATTCCCTACATAACGAATCTGAAAAATCCGAACAGCGTCCAGTTTTACACGGACGCCGACGGGCAGGACTGGATTTACCTAGCCGAAACCGACAAACTGACGCGCCGCAAATTTACGCGGAATGAAACCAAGCCGACCGACACGAAGCCGCAAATATTGGTGACTTTTCCCGATTACGGTTTGAGCTATAAATACGGCGGCTGGCATCTGACGCGGACGATCGCTTTTTCACCGGCGGGCAAACTTTACGTTTCGGTCGGCTCATCCTGCAACGCCTGCGACGAAAAAGAGAAACAGCGCGCGTCGGTTTTGGAGATGAATCCGGACGGTACGCGACAGCGGATTTTCGCGAAAGGCTTGAGAAACGCGGTCGGGCTGAAATGGCTCGCGGGCGAATTGTTTGCGACCAATCAGGGCGCGGATCATCTCGGTTTGAACAAACCGGACGAAACATTTTACTCATTAAAAAGCGGCGCGGATTACGGCTGGGGTTCGTGTTACCAGTCAAACGGCAGAGTTTATCGCGACCGGACGCCGGAAAGCGAAATAAAAAAACCGACCGATCGCCTGAAATCGTGCGCCGGAGTTCCGCGTTCGTACGGTTTTTTTCCGGCGCGTTCGTCGGCGATGGGCTTTGATTATTTCGACGAAAACGCGACGGACGCGAACTTAAAAAACTCGTTTCTCGTCGC
The DNA here is from genome assembly GCA_031411895.1 of Acidobacteriota bacterium. Classification (GTDB taxonomy): domain Bacteria; phylum Acidobacteriota; class Blastocatellia; order Pyrinomonadales; family Pyrinomonadaceae; genus JAFDVJ01. The sequence continues at coordinate 68,635 of JANOBZ010000181.1, forward strand.
GCTCCACGGCTCGACGAACCGCGATTTGGGCAAAGGTTACAAAATCGTAATTTTCCGTAAAGGCGCGAAATTAAAGGATTTCGTCAGCGGATTTCTGCACAACAAAAGAGTCGTCGGGCGACCGTGCGATATTATGAAACTCGGCGAAAATTCGTTTCTTTTCACCGACGATTACAGCGGAATCGTCTATCTCGTGAGAAAAAAATCGAGTTAATTGTTAATGGTTAATTGTAAATGGTAAATTGGAACAATAGGCGATTAACAAAAAAGTATGAACATCGGAATTACGGTTTATCCAACTTACGGCGGCAGCGGAATTGTCGGCTCGGAACTCGGGCGCGAATTGGCGGCGCGCGGGCACAACGTCCATTTTATCTCGTCAACCTTGCCGACGCGGCTCGTCGAGCTCGGCGAGCGCGTGCATTTTCACGAAGTCGAAATGATGACTTATCCGCTTTTCGAGCATCAGCCGTACGATCTCGCGCTCGCGACGAAAATGGCGACCGTCGCGCGTTCGGAAAAGTTGGATTTACTGCACGTTCATTACGCGATCCCGCATTCGATTTCGGCGATTCTCGCGCGTGAATCAATCAAACAGAAACGTTATGTTCCGGTAATTACAACTTTGCACGGCACGGACATCACGCTGGTCGGTGCCGACCGTTCGTATTTGCCGATCACTCGCTACGGATTGCAGCAATCGGACGGCGTGACGGCGGTTTCGAGATTTTTGAAACAAGCGACGATCGAAACCTTTGATTTTGACGAGATCGAAGTCATCCCGAATTTTATCTGCGCGTGTCATTACACGAAACTTCCCGATTCGCCGCTGCGCGAAGAATTAGCGCCGGCGGGCGAAAAACTGCTTGTCCACGTTTCGAACTTTCGTGCCGTCAAGCGTCCGCTGGACTGCGTCGAGATTTTCGCGCAAGTGAAGAAAAAAGGCGGAAAAGCGCGGCTCGTGATGGTCGGCGATGGTCCCGAACAATCGGCTTGCCGCTACCGCGCCGAACAGTTAGGCGTCAAAGACGAGGTCGCGTTTGTCGGCAAACAGGCGAATATCGCCGACTATCTCGGCGTCGCGGACGTTTTCCTTTTGCCTTCCGAACTCGAATCGTTCGGTCTCGCGGCGCTCGAAGCAGAAGCCTGCGAAGTTCCGGTGATCGCGACGCGTATCGGCGGCATTCCGGAAGTCGTAACCGACGGCGAAACCGGTTTTTTGAGCGACATCGGCGACACGGATAAAATGTCGGACGACGTGATGCGGCTCTTAAAAGACGAAGAAATGCGCCTCGAATTCGGCAGAAAAGCGCGTGAATCCGCCGTTTCGCGCTACGGCTCGGAACTCATCATTCCGCAATACATCTCGTTTTACGAAAAAGTTCTGCAAACCGCAAAATCCGCCGCCGCCTAGATTTATTTTAGCTGCGGATAAACGCGGATTTCGCGGATCAGAATTTATTTGTTTTTCTTTGCGACTTTGCGCCTTTGCGGGAAACGATTTTCTCCCGCAAAGGCGCAAAGTCGCT